>NZ_JBIVFN010000014.1:0-192940 GCF_044748145.1 Streptomyces sp. NPDC090022 | reverse complement strand
GGCCTGGTGACGGCCGCCGTTCCGTGCCTCCGGCGAGGGGTGGGCCGGAGCGGAGTTGCGTATTCCTAGCACGTTCTTTACGCAGCCTTTAGTGACGACGTTCACAAAGGCTGGATTTTTGCGGTGTTTGCCCAGGTCTAGTGACGCGATCGTTATCCGGATCTGAGGTTCTGCTGAGCGAACGCGCGGACCCGGCGAGTCCCCGTTCGCCCCACCGCGCACGCTGGTAGGGAAGACACCGAGGACTGCTGACCGTGCCTGCCCGGCCCGGAGGCAGATGTGGCGCCGCCGGCCGGGCCGAACCCGACCCGGTCGGGCCTGCCCCGTGGAGAGGAAGCCGAATGGGCTGGTCGGCGGCTGCCGCTGGTGCGGCATTGGTGCTGCTCGTCCTTCGGGACGTGTTCCACACCTTGTGGCACCCGACTCGCCACGGCGGCCGCAGCCGCTTGGTCATGACCACCGTGTGGCGCCTGTCGAAGCTGTCCCGGCGACGCCGTGCCGCAGGGCTGGCCGGCCCCCTCGGGATGGCGGTCGTCGTGGTCGCATGGTCCCTGGCGGCAGTCGTCGGATGGGCCCTCATCTACTGGCCGCACATGCCCGAGGCCTTCACATACACCCCGGGCCTGAGGCCCTCCGACCACGCGGGATTCCAAGACGCTCTGTACGTGTCCCTGGTCCACATCTCGACACTCGGACTGGGTGACATCGCTCCCACGGAGGGCCGGCTCAGGATCGTCGCGCCGATGGAGTCCCTGGTCGGCTTCGCCCTGCTGAGTGCGACCGTCGCCTGGACCCTGGGCATCTACCCGGCGCTGGCACGCCGGCGCTCCCTGGCCCTGCGGATCTCACATCTCGCCCGCACCCGGCCCACCACGGACCAGGTCGACGCCGACGCGGGCGCCGCGATCCTCGACAGCCTGGCCGCTGACGTGTCCGTGGTCTGCGTGGACTTCCTCCAGTACGCCGAGTCGTACTACTTCCATGACGGAGACGGCCGCATCTCCCTCGCCCACCAGATCGGGAAGGCCGTGGATCTCGCCGGCCAGGCCTCGGCCGGCCGCCACCCCGACGTCCGGATGTCGGCGGCCGTACTCCGCGCAGCCCTGGACGACCTGGCCGTCATCCTCGACGACCGTTTCCTCCATACCCGGGGGAGGGCGCTCGAGGTGTTCGAGGCGTTCGCCCGCGACCACGGCGACCTGGATGGTGCCTGAACGGGGGTCGCCGGCTCCCTACCGGCGGACGCGGTGCAGCCGGATGTCGGGATTGACGAAGAGGTGGACGTATCCGCACGACAGGCAGATGAGCCCGGTGGCGGTCTCGTCGGCCCAGGCGAGGTTGAAGAACTCGAAGCCGGAGCTGTTGAGCTTCACACCCCTCTCGCGGAACTCGTCGCCCTGGCACATCAGACAGCGGATCCACTTGTCCCCGAGCGATGCGTGTACCCGTTTGGCCATGTCTCTTCCGTCCTGTCCTTCCGGATGGCGCTTTCAACGGCGGCGAGCCGGTCGGCGAGGAGGCCGAGAGCGGCCACGGCCCGGTTCACCGGGTCCCGGTCTGCGCCGCCGACCGTCCGTGCGCGGACGTACGAGGCGGTGATCTCCGACCAGCGGGCGGCTTGCGGTGGGGTGAGGGTGCCGCGCAGGGCGGCCAGTTTGAGGAGATTGGCCTCGGCACCCGTGGTGAGGGTCTGCGCCTCGGCGGTGTAGTGGTCGTCGATGACGGCGGCCAGTTCGGCGTCGTTCATCGCGGGCGAGAGCCGGGCCGCGATCCTGTTCATGGAGCGGTAGGAGCCCTGGAGCAGGAACGGGGGCTCGGTGCGGCTGTCCTCGTCCTGTGCGGCCGAGGCGATGTAGACGGTGTTGACGGCGAGGACGGTGCGCCGCGCGGCCACGAGCCGGCGCAGTACGGCGAGCACCTCTTCGAGCTCGGCCGGGGCGTAGGCGTGGGTCAGCCGGTCGGCGCGGGCCGCGGGGTCGCCCTCGGCGAGCCGGACGAGGAGTTCGAGGTCGGCGCGGTCGCGTCCGGCGAGCGGGGCGAGGACGGGGTTCGAGGTGAGTGCGTTCTCGACGAAGCTGAACGCGAAGGCGTCCTCCTTTCCGGTGAGGACGTCCCCGAGGTTCCACACGTCGGCCCGGTTGGCGAGCATGTCGGGCACCTGGAAGCGCTGCCCGGACCCGGTGTACGGGTTGCCGGCCATGCAGACGGCGAACCGCTTTCCGCGCAGGTCGCGCCCGTTCAGGGTGCGGGTGGCGTCGCACAGCGGGATGAACTTCTGGAGCAGTTCCGGGGAGGTGTGCTGGATGTCGTCGAGGTGGAGGAGGACGTTGTTCCCGGCCGCCAGGGCGAAAGCGATCTTCTCCAGTTCGCGGCGGGCCGCATCGTCCGGAGCGGCGGCCGGGTCGAGCGAGGTGGTGGCCGGGCCGAGGGCCGGGCCGTCGACCTTCACCAGGAGCAGGCCGAGCCGCTGGGCGACGTATTCCATGAGGGTCGTCTTGCCGTAGCCCGGCGGGGAGAGGAGCAGCAGCAGGCCGTGGGAGTCGGTGCGCTTGGCGTTGCCGGCGGCCCCAAGCTGCTTGGCGAGGCTGTCGCCGACGAGGGGGAGGTAGACCTCGTCGATCAGGCGGTTGCGGACGAAGGAGGACATGACGCGCGGCCGGTGCGCGTCGAGCCGCAGCCTGGCCTGCTCGGCTTCGACCAGAGCGGTGCGCTGTCGCTGGTAGGAGCGGAAGCCCGGG
This sequence comes from Streptomyces sp. NPDC090022, assembly GCF_044748145.1. NCBI lineage: Bacteria > Bacillati > Actinomycetota > Actinomycetes > Kitasatosporales > Streptomycetaceae > Streptomyces > Streptomyces sp. NPDC090022. The sequence goes on along the minus strand of NZ_JBIVFN010000014.1, from coordinate 190,202 downwards.
ACGCTCACGGCGGCGAACTCCGAGGTGCGGGCCAGGAACTCGTCCAGGCGCAATCCGAGCGCGCCCTCGTGTACGCGCGGGTGGGTTCCGAGCAGGCCCGTCACAGTCGCGGTCGTGTCGCCCTCGACGTCGTAGCGGGACAGGGTCGGGCACAGCTCCACGGCGGTCGCCTCGGCGATGTCGCCCTCGTCGACCGGGCTGTCGGCCGCCGCCGCGTAGGCACCGAGCCAGCCCTCCACGAGCTGCCGGCGTTCGGCCAGGCCGGGGAGGGCGGCGAGGTCCTCGGCGTAGGGAGCGGCGCCGGGCGTGCCCACGTCGATGCGGAACGCGCCGAGCAGCTTCCGGGCGGCGGCCGAGACCGCGAATCCCTTCGGCCCTGACGTCAGCTCTTCGAGGAGGTACGCGGCGGCCGACTCGGGACGGGCCGGGTCGGGCGCGAACGCCGCGATGGCGTGGGCGAGTTCGGCCCGGAGGGCGTCGAGCGCCGGAGCGGTGCCGAAGAGGCGGCGGGCCCGCCCCAGGGAAGCCGCGCGGCGGTGCAGCGACGCGCGTGCGTCCTCGCTGAGGCCGTGGGCCCAGAAGAGGACGGCGGCCGCCCTTTCCCCGGCCGGGTGGGACAGCATGCCGGCACCCTCACGCAGCCGGAGGAGGACGCGCAGGATCGCGGTGGCGTCGTGGTCGTGGACCCCGCGCTCGTAGCCCTCGTCGTACGCGGCCTCGGCGGCCCGCCGGACCAGGACGTCGAGTGCGTCACCGGCCTCGGTGAGGACCGCGGTGCCGTGCTCGGCCAGCAGCCGGGCCGCCAGGTGTTCGGCACGGTACACCTCGGCCGACTCACTGGGTACCGTCCGGTCCCAGTACGCGCGGGTGGCCGCGAACGCGGGATCGGTGACCGGGCGCCGGTAGTCGGTGCCGGTCAGCGCGAACGCCATGCCGTCCTGGCCCGGCACCAGGGTGAGTTCGGAGGGGTGTCGGGTGACGGCGAAGAGGTGCCGGCCCAGGCGGATCGTGTCCCCGCCGTCCGTGAACAGGTCCGTGCGGTCGCGCAGCGCGCGGCCCGCTTCCTGCCGGGCCGCCGCCAGCCCGCCCGTCAGCTCCTCCGCGCGCACGCCGTCGCCGAGTCCGCGCAGGTGGTCGATGTTGCGGCGCAGGCCGGCCACCAAGGGGTCCGAGGCGAAGTAGGTGTTGACCTCGTCCTCGTCGGTGAGGGCGGAGGCCCGGCGGACCAGGGACTCCAGCACGCGGTGGGCGGACTGGGCGAGGCTCTCGGCGCGCCGGGCCCGGGCGTCCTGGAGGCTCTGGCGGCGGGCCGCGAAGGCGTCGTGCACCTCGGTGCGCTTCTCGGAGACCTGGGCGAGGAAGTCCTCGTGCTCGGCGAAGCGGGCTTCCAGGTTCTCCAGCCGGAGCAGCAGGCGGGCGAGCTGGGCGTCACAGTCGTCAGGGGTGTCGGCAGCGGCCAGGGCGCCGGTGACGGTCTGGCCGAGGAGCGCGAACTCGGCCGCGAACTCGGCGCTGTCCTCCTTGCGGAGAAGTTCATGCCGGCGGGTGTCGAGCGTGGCTCGGGCCCGGTTGAGGCCCGCTGTCACCTCGGCGATGCGCTCCAGGAGGGAGATGCGGACGGTCGCGTCACCGACCTCCAGGCCGGACACGACCTCGGTGAGGTGCTGGAGGCCGGCGGTGTGGCCCTCCACCTGTCGGCGCAGCGGCTCGGCCTCGGCGACCTTGGTGATCGCCCGGGCCTCGGTGGTGAGCCGGTCGGCTTCGGTGCCGTAGCCGGCGAAGGCGTCCTCACGCCGGAGGTGGGCCACGGCCCGGTGCGCGGTGGAGTCGAGCGCGGCGGCCACCTCTCCGGCCAGGGTGTCGATGCCGGCGGTGTCGGCGTACCGCATCTCCTTGAGGGTCACCAAGTGCCCCTGTGCATTGCGCAGTTCGGTGATGCGGTCGATCCACTCGTCGGCTCCGGCCGGTGACTCGCCTCGGATCCGGCGGATGAGGCCGGTGGCGGACCGGTGGGCCTCGGCGAGTGCGTCGGCGGCCTGCGCGATCAGGATCCGGACGGTTTCGAACTCCTCCAGGATCTGTGTCGTGGTCGTCCGTACGGCCTCCAGCAGGCCGGCGAGGTCCGGGCTGCCGGAATCGGTGTCCGCGGCCTCGGCGAGCCAGGGGAAGCGGTCGGCGGTACGCACGCAGGCGGCTAGCAGCGTCTCGTACAGGGCGGCGGCGGTGCCGGTGGGCGCGGTCCGCGTGTCGGTGGCCTGCCGGGCGATGGCCAGGGCGTCGGCGACCGCCCGGACGAGATCGGCGTTCCCGATGCGGCCGAGGGGACCGTCCACAGCGGCGGCGGGGAGGGCGTCGGAGGTGAAGGGTGTGTGCCAGACCTGCACCGGGTGGGCCCGGCCCGGGCGGTCGGTGTCCGCTCGCAGGGCGACCAGGGTGCCGTCGTCGAACCGGGCGTGGCCGTGGCAGGAGAGCGGCGCCGAGATCTCCTTGCGGATCGTGTTGTAGGGGAGGAGCAGGCTGCGGCCGCCGGCGCGGGGCCGGAAGACGAACAGCAGGTCCTCGCCGTTCGGGGACGGCACCAGGCGGTCGAACTCCAGGTCCGAGGTGTCCGTGTCGAAGGTCTTGACCGTGCCGGAGGCGAGGCAGTAGCCGCCCGGGAAGACGATTCCCTCGTCGTCCGGGAGCCGGCGGCAGGACCGTCCGATGCCGTCAAGCCGCACCACCACGCCGGTGACGGAGTTGTACACCAGGTGACGCCGGGTCTGCTCCTTGTACGGCAGCACGCGGAGCAGGATCAGCGGTCCGACGACGGCGTAGGAGATCTCCGCGTCCGCGAGGGACTGGAGGGGCTCGTCGACCGGTTCGTGATGAAGGACCTCGTCCGGCCCGGTGGCGTTCGCGGTCTTGAGGGTGAGGGCGCCGCCGACGGTGGAGACGAGGATCCGTCCGTCGACGGAGACGTGGGGATGCCCGCTCAGGACGTGGTCGTTCCTCGTGGTCTCCTGCCAGCGGACGTCATCGGGGGAAGGGACCGTGTGGTCGCGTTCGCCCCGGGCATCCAGGAAGCGGGCCCCGCCGGAGGGCGTGAGCGACCAGCGCAGGACACGGATGTCCTCCGCCTGCTCGCCGACCTGGAACACGGCGAGCAGCTTGCCGCCCACGTGCCGCAGTCGCTGCAGCCGGGCGGCGTGGTAGTAGCGGTGGAGGGTTTCGAACTCCCGCCGGAAGGCCGGGTCGTCGAGGAGGCCGGGTGCGGCCTCCTCGGGGAGCCGGTTCTGGTCGCGGTCGTACAGGGCGAGGACGTCCCCGACAGCCTTCTCGCCCCGCTGATCGCCGGACCCGTGGTAGCCGAGGAGCAGAAGGTTCCCGACCCCGACCAGATCTACGGGGATCCGGTTATCGGCCGTGGGAAGGTGTCCGGAGCCGGTCAGCCTCAGTTCCGACGAGCCGAACGCGGCGATCCGGGCCTCGTTGAGCGCCGCGGCGGCCTTGGCCAGCTCCGCGGCCTGGGCCACGAGCCGGTCGCTGAGCATGCCGTACGTCCCGGTGTCGGTGCCCGTCGTCATTCGTTCTGCTCCCTCGCGTACAAGATCGTGATGTGGCCGGGAAGCCGCCGCCCCCTGCGCGGTGGCTTCCCGGCCGGTGACCGCACCCCCGTGGCGGTCAGCCCTTGGTGGCGCCGTTCACGGCCGACGCCGTGGCCTTACCGGTGAGTTCACTGACCGGCAGGTCGGCCAGTCCGAGGTCCTTCGCCCTTGCCATGAGATCGTCCAGCTGCCCGGACTCCGCCGGCATGAGCTTCATGAGGAGGGCGGAGACGGTCAGGTTGCGCACGTCGGCGGTGGAGACGGCACCCAGGGCGCGGGTGAGGTCCTCGGTGAACGAGCCGCTGCCGTCCAGCCAGTCGGCGGTCAGGGCCTTCGCCGTCCGTGAGTTGTCCATGAACCCGTCGACGGCACGGCCCATCGACATCGCTCCGACGATGCGGTCGAAGAAGGCGGACTCCCCGCCGACGATGCTGATGTCGGCGCTCTCCAGGCCGGTGGCGAGCACCGTGGCCTGGGCCTCGGCCACCCGCCGCTGGGCGTCGAGCCCGGCGAGCCGGACCTCCTTCTCGGCCTCCAGCCGCAGCCGGTACTCCTCGTGGGTGCGCGACGCTTCGTCCAGGGCGGCCATCGCCGCCGCCTTCTCGGTCAGACCGGCTGCCTCCGCCTTCAGCTTCTCGCCGATGCCGACCGCTTCGGCCATGGCCATCTCGCGGGCGCCGTCCGCTTCCGCCTTCAGCCGGGCCGTCGTGGCCTCGGCCTCCGCCCGGCCGGCCTTCTCGATGACGTCCGCCTCCTTCTCCCGTACGGCGACGGCGGCCAGCCCCTCGGCGGCGGCCTCCGCCTGGACGCCCTCGGCGAGGCGGATCTTGGCCCGCGCGTCGAGGTCGGCGGCCTTGTTGCGGGCCTCGGCGAGGGTCAGTTCCTCCGCGGCCCGGTGGACGGCCGCCTGCTCGGCGGCCTCCGCCGCCTTGATGTCCTTGACCAGCTTCTCCTGTGCTTCGGCCTCGGCAGCGATGACGACCGCCTGCCGGGTGCGCTCGGCCTCCTCCACGGCGCGCAGCCGCTTGATGGACTCCTCCTGCTCGGCGACCGTCCGGTCCACCGCCACCCGCTCGCGCACGACCTCGGCGATCTCCCGCCTTTCGGTCTCGACTTCCTTGTCGGCCGCGATCCGGGTGAGCTCGGTCTCCCGCTCCCGCGCGATGACCTCCAGCAGCCGGTCCTTCTCGATCCGCTCGTTCTCGATGGCGATGACCCGCTCGCGGTTCTTCGCGGCGACGGCCACTTCGCGGGCCTGGTTCTCCCGCTGGACGCCGAGGTGTTCCTCCGTCTTGAGGAAGGCGGTCTGCGCGCGCAGCCGCTCCTCCTCCACCACCCGTGCGGTCTCGGCCTCCTCGCGGGCCCGTACCGTCTCGATCTCGCGGCGCTGCTTGATCTCGGCGTCGGCCTGCCGGCGTTCCAGCTCCAGGATGGCTTCGCGGGCGTCGACGTTCTGGCGGGTGATCTCCTTCTGTTCGTGCTGCCGGTACTCGTTGGTGCGGACGTTCTCGATGGCGGTCAGCTCGGTGATCTTGCGAATGCCCTGGGCGTCGAGGATGTTGCCGGCGTCGAGCTGGGCGAGCGGGGTCTGCTCCAGGTAGTCGATGGCGGCGTCCTCCAGGCTGTAGCCGTTGAGATCGATGCCGATGATCTCGATGATCTTGAAGCGGAGTTCCTCGCGCTTGGTGTAGAGGTCGGTGAAGTCCAGCTGCTTGCCGACGGTCTTGAGCGCCTCGGAGAACTTGGCGCTGAACAGTTCCTGCAGCGTCTCCTTGTCACTGGCCCGTGCCGTGCCGATGGCCTGGGCGACCCTGATGACGTCCTCGGCGGTCTTGTTCACGCGGACGAAGAACGAGATCCGGATGTCCGCGCGGATGTTGTCCCTGCAGATCAGTCCGTCGCGGCCGGTCCGGGAGATCTCGATGGCCTTCACCGAGATGTCCATGACCTCGGCCTTGTGCAGGACCGGCAGCACCACCTGGCCGGTGAAGGTGACGTCGACCTTCCGCATCTTCGACACGATCAGGGCCTTGCCCTGCTCCACCTTGCGGAACAACCGTGTCAGGACGATCACCACGACGAGTGCGACGACCAGGAGACTGAGGACGAGCAGACCGAAGCCCGTCGTGATGGCATCCATGAAGGATCCCCCCTTGAAAGTGAGTGCAGGTGCGGCGCGGACGACCAGCCGCACACGGATGGGCGCGGCGGACCGGTGGCGGACGACCAACCGGAAACACCAGGAGGAGGCAACCTGCATGTTCGGATTCCCCGTCCGGCATGGCCGCCACCCGTCGCCGTCCGATTCCGGCCTTCGGCAGGCAGAGCCTCGCGGCGCCTTGATGTCTCCATCCTGCCCGGCGAGTTGAGACTCGGTCACTGCCGACGACCGGCAGTCTTTACGCCGCTTTAACGCGACGGGGTATGACCAGCCAAAACGTTAGGGGCTAACATTTCTTACTGAAGCGCCTACGCGGGAGGTGGTCATGCCGTCCGAGACGGTCGTCGTCGTCGGCGCCGGACCCACTGGGCTGGCGGCAGCGTGCGCACTGCGTGCCGCCGGGCTGGACGTCCGGGTGCTGGATCGGGCGACCGGGCCGGCGGATACGTCGCGTGCCCTGGGGCTTCAGCCGCGGGGTGCCGAGGTGCTCGCCCGGCTGGGCGCACTCGGTGACATCCCCGAGAGGTCCGTCCGGATCGGCCAGGTGGCGACCCATGTCGACGGCAGGCTGCTGGCCCGGCTTCCGGTGGGTCGGCCCACGAAGCTGGTGACGAGGCCCGGGCTGCTCGTCTCCCAGGCCGATGTGGAGGCACGTCTGCGGTCCCGCCTGTCGGGACTCGGAGTGGAGGTCGAGTGGCACCGCGAAGTCATTGACCTGCGCCAGGAGGCGGACGAGGTCCTGCTGAGGTGCCAGGACGGTGAGGTGCGGGCCGGGTGGCTGGTGGGGTGCGACGGGGCGCACAGCCGTGTCCGCAAGGCCGCCGGAATCGCCTTCCCCGGTGTGCCGCTCGTCGAACGCTTCCTCCTCGCCGACGTGACCGCCCGCCTGCCGCTGCCCCGGGACACCGTCGCGGTCTGGCTGCGCGGCGACACCATGCTCGGGGCGTTCCCCCTGCCGGGGGAGGACCTCTGGCGGCTGATGGCCCCGGCGCCGACGGATGCGGAGGACGCCCTCGCCCCTCGGCCGGCGGACATCCTCGCGGATCTGCTCACGGCGGAGGCGGGCGTGCCGACCGGGCTCGTCGACGCAGTCCACTGGGAATCGGTGTTCCGGATCCACCGGCGCCTGGCCTCGACCTACCGCGAGGGCCGCGTCCTCCTCGCCGGTGACGCGGCGCACATCCACAGCCCGTTCGGTGGGCAGGGCATGAACACGGGCCTGGGCGACGCCGAGAACCTGGCCTGGAAGCTGGCCCTGGTCGCGGCCGGCCGTGCGGGTGCCGGGCTGCTCGACACCTACGAGGCGGAACGACGACCAGTCGCCCGGGAGGTGCTGTCCTCCACCAGCGCCATGACGGGCCTCGTCCTCGGCGGCACGCCGTGGGCCCGCCTCCTGCGCGACCGTGTCTTCGTCCCCCTGCTGAACCAGTCCGTGGTCCAGCGCCGGATCTGGGAGAAGTCCTCCCAGCTGGCCCTCACCTACCGCCGAGGGCCGCTCGGTGCCGGCCGGCGCCTCCCCTCGGCCGGCCCCCAGGCCGGAGACCGCATCCCCGACCTCACGTGCACGCGCGTGGACGGTACCGCGACACGCCTCCACGACGAACTGGGCGGGCGCTGGGCGCTGCTCACCCCCGAGGACGGCCCGTCGGAACCGGATGGGGAAGCGGTCGCCGCCCGCCACCTCGGTGCGGGCCGGTTCTCCCGACTCATCGCGCCGAAGGGTCAGCAGGACACGCTCCTCGTACGGCCCGACGGACACCTGGCCTGGCGCGGCACTTCATCAGCGGCCATGGACCGGGTGCTGTCGCGGATACTCGTGGACGGCGCCCGGCGATGAGCGCGAGAAAACAGTGGAAGCGGTAGAGGCACCAAGTCGCATGAATACATCACCGACACCGGTCCCCGGACTGCGCGAGCGCAAGAAGGCCCAGACTCGCCGGCGGATCCAGGAACACGCCCTGCGCCTCTTCCTGGCCCGGGGCTACCAGAACACCACCGTCGAGGAGATCGCCGCCGCGGCCGGAGTCTCCCACATGACCTTCTTCCGGTACTTCCCCACCAAGGAATCCGTGGTCGAGTCCGACGACTACGACCCGCTCATCGCCCGGCTCATCCAGGAGCGCCCACCTCACGAGTCCGACCTCACCGCCCTCCGCGAAGCCCTGCTCCAAGGGCTCGAGGAGGTGTATGAAGCAGGGAGGGAAGCCCTGCTCGCCCGTACGCGGCTCATCCTCGAAACCCCTGCCCTTCGTGCCCGCACCTGGGACAACCAGTACGCGACACAGCGGCTGTTCGCACAGGCTCTGGAAGCCCGTGAACCCGGCCGGAGCGAACTCTCCCGGCGCGTCATCGCCGCGGCCGCTCTCGCGGCGGTGACCACGGCTCTGGCCACGTGGGTCGACAGCGACGGCGCACGCGACCTGCCCGACCTGGTCGAAGAGGCGTTCGGGGCACTGTGCCCGTCCCGCGCCCAGACGTGAACGTGAACGGTGACGAGCTGATGCCCTCCGCACGAGGCCGGTCGGCGCCATCGAGGTTTCGCCGCATCTCACGTGATTCCTTCACCCCGGCTTCCCGTGGATTGCTGAGGAGGCGGGCAGGTATGCGGCGGCGGGAACCCGCGGCGAGGCGAGCTGGTCCAATGGAATTCCAGGAAGAACAGACCGTCGTGATCAGGGCTGAGGGAGCGCTCTCGTGTGCTGCTGACCCCGCCGGCCGTGCTCGACCCGGCCGTGCCGGAACCGCTGCGGTCCCAAGGTGCCGAGGTGCGCTTCGCGGCCTGATCGCGTACGTGCCGCAGGACCCGGCGATGTTCCACCGCACGCTGCGCGAGAACATCGCGTTCGCGCGGCCGGGCGCCACCGACGCCGAGGTCCGCCGCGCCGCCGAGGCGGCGCACGTCACGGAGTTCGCCGACGCCCTCCCGGACGGCTTCGACACGATGGTCGGCGAGCGCGGGGTCAAGCTGTCCGGCGGACAGCGCCAGCGGGTCGCCCGGGCCCGGGCGATCCTGCGCGACGCGCCGGTCCTGCTGCTCGACGAGGCGACCAGCGCCCTGGACTCCGAGAGCGAGATCCTCGTCCAGGACGCCCTGTGGCGGCTCATGGAGGGGCGGACGGCCCTGGTCGTGGCGCACCGGCTGAGCACGGTCGCCGGGATGGACCGGCTCGTCGTCGTCGACCGCGGCAGGATCGTCGAGCAGGGCACGCACCAGGAACTGCTCGCGGCGGACGGCTCCTACGCGAGGCTGTGGCAGCACCAGTCGGGCGGCTTCCTGCACGACGAGGCCGGCGCCCCGGCCGACCTGCACTGACCCCGGCGCGCTACCGGATCTCCTGGATACGGCCGTCGACGCCCGAGCGGTAGAGCTTCCCGGCCGAGAAGCCCTGCTCGCCCCGCCCGAACGTGATCTGCGTGGACAGCGGCAGCCCCGAGGCCACCGTGCACAGGGCCGAGCCCTCGGCACGCCAGATCTGGCCGGCCGTGTGGGTGGCGATCAGCGGCCGGCCGAGGGCGTCGAGGGTGAGGCCGTCGGGGAGGGCGAGCGTGTCGGTGCCCCCGGTGGAGATCCACCGCCGGGGGTGCCCGGGGTCGGTCACGGGGATGCGGTACAGCCCGGGGGCGAGGGTGGTCTGGACGACGTACACCTCGCTGCCGTCCGGGGAGACGGCGATGCCGTTCGGCTGCGGGACCCGCGCCCAGGCGGGGTCGACCCGGCCGTCCGGTGTGACCCGGCCGATGGTCCGCCCGCCCAGGGTGGTGGTGTACACGGTGCCGTCGGGGGCGAGGGCGACGCCGTCGATGCCGCCGAGCCCCGAGGCGTACGTACTGACCTCGCCGGAGTCCGGTTCCACCAGCAGCAGTTCGGACACCGGGAAGGCGTCGCCCGTCACCGAGTGCAGGAGGTCGTTCCCGGTGCCGACGAGCAGCCGCCCGTCCTCGCGGACGACGATCCCGCCGTTGGCGCCGACCGGTCCGGTGATCGCGACCGGTTCACGGCCGGGCGCGTCGATGCGGTAGACCCGGCCCGAGAAGTAGGCGGTGGCGAACATCCGGCCCCGCCGGTCGACGGCGATGGACTCGACCCAGTCGGGTATCCGCGCCACCTCGACGGGGGCGGCCGTGGCGGTGCCGCTCGCGCAGGCCGGCGCGGCATGGGCGGGCGCCGCCGCCGGGAGGGCGGCGGCGAGCGCCAGTGCCAGTGCCAGTGCCGGCGTCACCGCCATGAGGCGGCCGCGGGCCCGGCTCCGGTGCCGGTTCCGGGTCCGGTCGTGGGCGCGTAACGTCATCGGACGCCTTCCTTCGGGGGATCCGCTCGGATCGCGATGGGCTGCTGTGGACTGCCGTACGCCCGGTGGTCTACCCCGGTGGGGGTCGGTGTCGAACGTGTCCTTCGGAGTCGAACGGACGGGCTCCGCCCGGGTGTTAGGGTCGCGGCATGTCCAAGGTCGAGATCGACGTGCTGACCGCCGAGTTCTTCGGCGCCTTCGACAACCGGGGCGGGAAGGCCGCCGATGTCGGGCGGATCCGGCGGCTGGTCGTGCCGGGCGGGGTGATCGTGAAGACCGGCCCCGACTTCACCGTCTACTCGGTGGAGGAGTTCATCGAGCCCCGCGAACGCCTGCTCACGGGCGGGCGGCTGGCCGAGTTCGCCGAGTGGGAGACCTCGGAACGGACCGAGATCACCGGGGACGTCGCCTCGCGCTTCGGCACGTACCGCAAGTCCGGGATCCTGGACGGGGAGCCGTTCGAGGGCGGCGGCACCAAGACCATCCAGTTCGTGCGCACCCCGGACGACGGCTGGCGGATCGTGGCGTTCTCCTGGTACGACGCACCCTGACCGGCCGGGCGGCGGGCGTCGGGCGCCGGACGCGGGGCGTGGGACTCACGGGAGCGGGTCGCCCGGATCGCGGCCGCCCATGTCGAGCCGGAAGGGCGGGTAGTCGTCCGTCATCAGCGCCGCGTAGGCCGTGACCCGCAGCACCCACCGGTTCAGGCCCGTGATCAGCGAGAACAGGTCCCGGGGATAGGTGCCGGTGAAGGCCAGGGCGATGGCCGCGAACAGCACCAGCAGTGCGATGAGTCCCGGTCCGCCGTGGTGGCCCATGTCCCAGCCGCCGCAGAAGATGCCGACGACCAGGTACTGCGGGATGGCCAGCAGCCACCACTTGACCAGCACCAGGCCCCGGGACAGCCGCTCGGGATAGGCGATGTCGAGACGGGCCGGATAGTCCGGTACATCACCCAGGGTGAACGGTGGGTAGCGGTCGGTGCCGAGGGTGCCGTACGCGTAGTAGGAGACCCGCCAGCTCCAGCGCAGCACACCGAGGTTGAAGTCGAACAGGGCCCGTGGATAGCGCTCGGTGAACAGGATCGCGAAGAACGCGACCACGCTCACGACCACGAAGGCGATCCACAGGAAGGCGAGCACCACGATGTGCGGGATCACCAGGATCCACTTCACCAGCCACAGCCAGCGCGACAGCGGCAGGTCCAGGGACGCCGACACCCGTACCGGGCGGTAGGCGGTGGGCGAGGTCATGACCGGACTCCTTCCGCGCCGAACTCACCCCCCACTCCAGCGTGCGCCCGCGGCGGGAGACCTGCGAGCGCTGCCCGTGCCCGTCAGGCGGCCGCGGCCACGAGCTCGATCAGGGAGGTGCGCGCGCGGGCCACACGGGAGCGGATGGTCCCGACCGGGCATCCGAGGAGGTCGGCGGCCTCCGCGTAGGGCAGGCCCAGGAGCTGGGTCAGGACGAAGACGTCGCGGCGCTCGGCGGGGATCGTCGTGAGCAGCTCGGCGAGGGCGATGCCGTCGTCGAAGCCCGGCAGGTCGCGGGGCTGGGCCTGCTCGGCGGCGGCCTGCCAGTCGTCCCGGTCGGAGATTCTCGGGCGGGCCGCCTTGTGGCGCAGGCTGTCCGCGACCGTGCGCCGGGCGATGGACAGCAGCCAGGTGCGAGCCGAGGAGCGGCCCTCGAAGCGGTGCAGGCTGCCCAGCGCCCGCAGGAACGTCTCCTGCGTGAGGTCGTCCGCGGACTGCGGATCGGCGCTGAGGTAGGCGACGTAGCGCCAGACGTCACGGTGCAGGGCGCGGACGAAGCGGTCCACGGCGTCGGGGTCGCCGTCGCGGGCGGCGAGCGCCAGCCGGGTCGTCGGCTCGTCGGTGCCGGCGGTGTGGCGCGCAGGCGCCTCGGCGGCAGGGGTGGCCGTCCTGGCGGAGAGGAGCAGGGCAGGGGTCATCGCCTGGTGTCCTTACGGGAATCCGGGATCCGGAAATCCGGCGCACGCGGGGGGCCGCGTCGCATCGCGCTGCGTGGTGTTGGTGTTGCGGGCGCGAGAGGAGTGACGGCTGCGACGGGCGGGGCGGGCCGGTGAGCGGTACGGCGGCTGCCGGGCGGCAGGGCCGATGCCCGAGGCGCGCGCCGGGAACACGGGCGCGCGTCGGGGAGCCGGCTGTCAGACGACAGCGGTCCCGGGAGGCGGACCCCGTGAGGTGATGGTGTGACCGGGCAGCAGCCGGCGCAGCGGCCCCGACCCGCGGTCCCGGCGGGCGCGCCGGCGCGGCAGGTCCGGCGGCGCGGGCAGCCGGAGCAGCGGGCGCAGCGGCACGAGGAGCCAGCCGGCCACGGCGCGCAGGACACGGAACGCGCCCTGTTCGCCGTACGCGAGCCAGAGGCCGCAGAGCAGGGCGGCCAGCAGGTGGGCGGCGAGCATGCCGCTCGGGGCCATGGCGTGCGGCCCGTCCATTCCGGCCGTACCGCTCATGCCGCCCACGCCACCCATGCCGACGGCGTCCGCGGCGCCGGCCAGGTCCGTCATGGGGTGGCCGGACGGCATCGTCCCCATGGCGTGGTGGTGGGCGTGCCCGCCCTCGGCGGGCCGGGCGGAGCCGGTCCCGGTCGCGCCGCACAGCAGGTACTGGACCCACCGCCGGGCGAGCGGGGCGGCCCCGGAGCCGCCGCCGTGCGCCGCCGCCTGCGCCAGGGAGAACCCGGCGTGCAGGGCGGCCTGGACGGCGACGGTCGCCGACGTGACGGCCAGGAGACCGCGTTCACGACCGGCCGCGCACCACGCCACCGCACCCGTGCCGGCCAGGGCCGCCGCGAGCGCCCACCAGGGGACGGCCGTCCCCGACATGAGGACGTGGCCGAGGGCCGCGAGCAGCACGCAGGTGGCCGCGAACATCGCGGCCCGGAACGCGCGGTAACTTCGACCCGGAGTCATGGCGGGCTCATCGTCGCATCCCCGCGCCGAGGGGCACAGAGGGGATCGGGAACCTTGATGCAGCCTGCTAATTCCTCTCAAGTCCCTTTGTGGCAGCCGAGACATGAGGTAGTGGGGCCGGAATGCGGCCGCCGTCCCGGAAGCGCACCGGGGCCTGGAAGCGGGCCCGGCGGGCGGCGCGCCGGAAGGTGGTCAGGACCGCCGGGCCCGCCAGGGTGATGCAGACGAAGTTCGTCACGGCCCGGCCGGTGTCCCAGCCGAGGGAGGTGGCGAGGTCGAAGGCGAGGTAGCGCTGGAACTGCTCGGTGAAGGGCAGGCCCGGCAGGTAGGCGATGGAGCTGTTCGGGTCGAGGGAGAACGGCCAGAAGGAGAGGTTGAGGAGGAAGCCGAAGAGGTAGCCGGAGACCGAGCCGTAGCCGGCCAGCAGGAACACCTCGCGCCGCCCGGTGGCCTTCGGCAGCATCCCGGCGAGCATGCCGACGAAGGCGCAGCCGAACATCTGGTACGGCATCCAGGGCCCGACCCCGCCGGTGATGAGCGCGGAGGCGAACAGCGACGTACAGCCGAGGGCGAAGCCGAAGCCCGGGCCGTACACGCGGCCGGCGAGGACCAGGATGAAGAAGACCGTCTCGATGCCCGCCGTGCCCGCCCCCAGCGGGCGCAGGGCGGCGTTGACCGCCGAGAGCACGCCGAGCATGGCCAGCGCCTTGGAGTTGATCCCGCCCTCGGCGATCTCGGAGAACACCACGCACAGGACGAGGACGAGCAGCACCCCGAAGATCAGCGGCGGCGCGTAGTTCGAGCCGAACTTCCCCGGGGCGACCACGAACGGCCAGAAGAAGGCGACCAGTCCGAGGAAGGCCGCGAGCGCGATGACGACGCCGGCGCGCGGGGTGATCCGGATGGCCGTCGCGGCGCGGGGCAGGTCCGTCACGGGGTGTCCTCGCTGTCCTCGCCGCCCTCGCGGTCCTCGCGGTCCTGGCGGTCCTCGTCGTTCGGGAGTACGGCGGCCACCTGGCCCACGGTCAGGAAGGGCAGCGGGGCCAGGATCTTGGCGACCTGCGGGGCGAACACCGGGGAGGCGACGATCACTTCGGTGGTCGGGCCGTCGGCGACCACATCACCCTCGGCCATCACCACCACCCGGTCGGCGGCGCGCGCCACGAACTCCACGTCGTGCGTGGAGATCACCACGGCCCGCCCCTGCGCGGCGAGGTCGTCGACGATCCGGATCAGCTGGTCCTTGGCCCGGTAGTCCAGACCCCGGGTGGGCTCGTCGAGGAGCACGACCCCGGGGGCGGCGGACAGCTGGATGGCGAGCACCAGGGCCAGCTTCTGGCCCTCGGACAGGTCGCGCGGGTGGGTCGCACCGTCGATGCCCGGGGCCAGCCGGTCGAGGATCTCGCGGGCGGCGGGCGCGTCGGCGCCGACGGCCGACTCGGAGTCCGCCTGGTCGAGTTCCTGCTTGACGCTCTCCAGGTAGAGCAGATCGGTGGGGGTCTGGGGGACCAGGCCCACGAGCCGGCGCGCCGCCGAGGCCGGCAGCTCGCGCGGATCGGCCGGCTCGCCCGCGCCGCCCTCGGCCGTCACCCGCACGCGGCCGGCCTTGCGCGGGCCGGATCCCTGGAGCGCCCACAGCAGCGAGGACTTGCCCGAACCGTTGCGGCCCATCAGCGCGGTGACCTCCCCCGAGCGCAGCGCGAGGTCGACCTCGCGGACGGCGGGCGTGCCGTGGTAGGTCACGGTCACGCCGCGCGCGTCGAGCAGGACCGGGGCGTCGCCGACCGGCGTACGGCCGCGCACCGGCGGCGCGGCGGTGGCGGCCAGGCGGCTCCGTACGGGGGCGGCCGCGCGCCGGGCGTCCCGGATCGACAGCGGCAGCGGGTCCCAGCCGGCGGTCCGGCCCAGTTCCACGATGGGCGGCGCGATGGGCGACGTGACGAAGACCTCGGCCGGTGTCCCGGCCACCACCCGGCCGTCGCCGGGCAGATGGATGACCCGGTCGGCGTACTGCACGACCCGCTCCAGCCGGTGCTCGGCGAGCAGCACCGTGACCCCGAGGTCGTGCACCAGCCGGGTGACGGCGGCCAGCACCTCCTCGGCGGCGGTCGGGTCGAGTGCGGACGTCGGCTCGTCCAGGACCAGCACGCGCGGGTGGGCGGTGAGGACGGAGCCGATCGCCACCCGCTGCTGCTGCCCGCCGGAGAGCTCGTGCAGGGCGCGGTGGCGCAGGTCGGCCAGGCCCAGCAGGTCCAGGGTCTCCTCGACGCGTTTGCGCATCACGGCCGGCGGCACCGCCAACTGCTCCATCGTGTACGCCAGTTCCTCCTCGACGGTGTCGGTGACGAAACCGTCGAGCGGATCCTGGCCGACCACGCCCACCACGTCGGCGAGCTCGCGCGGCGGATGCGTGGCCGTGTCGCGGCCGTCGACCGTGACCCGGCCGGAGAGGGTGCCGCCGGTGAAGTGCGGGACGAGCCCGTTGACCGCGCCGAGCAGGGTGGACTTGCCGACGCCGGTGTGGCCGATGACGAGGCACAACTCGCCCTCGTCGACCGTCAGGTCCACCTCGCGCAGGACCGGCTCGGCGGCGTCGTCGTACTGGACACTGACCTGGTCGAAGGTGATCACGTGGGTTCCTCGGTGCGCCGTGCCGGGACGGGCGGTGCGGGCCGGACGGGCGGTGCGGGCCGGACGGGCGGGGCCGGCGGCGGGGCCAGGAACCCGGCCGCGCCGGCGAGCAGGATCGCCGCGGCCGGTACCAGCGGCAGCGTCGGCCAGCTGAGCGGATAGATGGACGGGTTCAACTCGGCCGCGTTGAAGCCGATGTTGGTGAAGAGCAGCACGGCCGAGAGCACCCCGCACCCGGCGACGGCCCACTCGGGGAACCGCCACGGGTCGGGCCGGTACGTGGTCCGGGTGGTCCGGCGCCCGCCGAGCCGCAGCCCGGCGACGCACAGCACGCTCCCCGCCGCCAGCGCGGGCAGGCCCAGCAAGGTGGGCGCGGTCGCGTCCAGGAGCCCGTAGGCGCCCGCGCACAGGCCGCACATGCCCAGCAGCATCAGCGCGCCGGTGAGCCGCCGGGAGCCGCGGGTGGCGGTGCCGGCCCGGCCGTACCCCCGGGAGTCCATCGCGGCGGCCAGCCGCAACGAGCGCTCCAGGGCGTCCTCCAGGACGGGCACGACGATCCCGCGCAGTGCCCGCAGGCCCTTGGTGCGCCCGGCGCGCAGCCGGCGGGCCCTGACCACCCGCTGCACGCTCTGGACGAGTTGGGGTGCCACGCTGATCGACACCGTGACGGCGACGCCGAGTTCGTACAGCGCCCCGGGCAGCACCCGCAGCGCCCGCTTGGGGTTGGCCAGGGTGTTCGCGGCGCCGATGCAGCACAGCATGCACGCCAGGCGCAGCCCGTCGGTGGCGGCGGACAGCAGCGCCTCCAGGGAGACCGGGCCGCCGATCTGGATGCCGGCGTACCAGTCGGGGGTCGGGATGTGCGGCAGCGAGAACAGGAAGTGGTCGCGCGGGGTGATCCCGGTGGCGAAGACCGCCCGGAAGAGCACGCGGATCGCGACGACCGTGAGCGCGAGGTAGAGGTAGTACGTGAAACCGCGCGCCCAGGGGGCCTCGGTGCGGCGCATGGTGACGACGAAACCGAGGACCGCGAGGACGAGGAAGAGCAGCAGCGGGTTGTTGGTGCGGCTGACGGCGGTGGCCAGGGCCAGCGCCCAGATCCACCAGGCCACCGGGTGCAGGGTGCGGGGCAGCCGACGGCCGCCCGCGTCCGGCGCGGAGCCGGACACGGGCGGCGTGGCCGTTGCCGTGGTGGTGCGGGACACGCGGCTACTCCGTACGGCGGCGTCGCTTGGCGGCGTACACCCCGGCGGCGGCGATCAGCAGCACCAGCGCGCCGGTGGCGACGGCGGGCAGGTACGAGCCCGCGTCGTGCTCGGCGTCCGCGGCGGGCGCCGCGTCCACGACCGGGGGCCCGGCGGACGGCGCGGCGAGCGCGGCCGGTGCCGACGGGGTGGGCGAGGCGCTCTCCGACGGGGACGGGGAGGGCGAGGGGCTCTCCGGCGCGGACGGGGCCGGGGTCGGGGCGGGTGCCGGTGGTGTGCTCGGGGCCGGGTCGGCCGGCCGGGGCTGTTCCGGCTTGGGACCGGTGTTGACGTTCGGCGGCAGCGGGGCCGCCGTCCGGGTGTCCTTGGGTACCGGACCGCCCGTGGGCCGGTCGTTCTTGGCGCGCAGCTGGTCCGGGGTGACCCGGGGCTTGCCCTGGGTGCCCTCGACGTTCGTCGCGCCGAAGATCCACAGGTCGACGCTGCCGGGCTTCGGCTTGTAGAGCATCGCGCCCAGCTGGCTGTACTCCCAGGTGTTCTGGCCGGGGCCCGCGTGCCAGTACGACCAGTAGGCGGAGGCCGGCGGGGTCAGCACGCAGTCGTCCTGCTGGGGCGTCGGGTACTGCTTGCCGCCCTGGTGACCGCTGTAGCCGATCCGGCAGATGAACGCCGGGCCGTCGTGGCCGGTGCCGGTGGTGGCCCAGCCGCCCTGGTTGAGCAGCTCGTACCCCGTGGTGGGCGTCGTACCGCAGGAGCGGTAGACGGGCCCGCCCCAGTGGCTGAAGTCCACGGCCAGCACGACCCCGGAGGAGGTCGTGCACTGGCCCATCGGCTGCGGGGCCGCGGCGGCCGGGCCGGTGGTCGCGCCGAGCGCGGCCACCGTCAGGCCGAGGGCGGCCGCCGCCCGTACGACGGTGCGGGCGGCGGTACGGGTCAGGCGGGCGATCACCGGCCGCCCTCCGCGGAGTTGCGGCGGGCGCGGGCCGTGACGACGAGCCGCCAGCCGGCCAGCGTCAGCACGGCGGCCGCGGCCGCGAGGGCGCCGACCTGGACACCGGTGGAGGCGAGGCTGCCGCCCGAACCGCCCTGGGAGGCGGTGCCATGGGTGCCGCCGGTGCCGCCGGTGCTGCCGGTGCCGCCGGTGCCGCCGGTGCCACCCGCGCCTGCCGTGGTGCCCGAGGTGTCGCCGGGCGTGATGATGACGGGTGCGCCACCGGTGCTGCCCGAGGTTCCCGTGCCGCCGTTGCCGCCCGACGCACCTTCCGTGGCGGTGATGGTGGGGATCGGCTGCGGCGTGGTGCCGTCGAGGCTGCGGGTGAGGGTCGCGAAGGAGATGCCGGTGGTGCCGCCCAGGGCCTGTACGGAGGCGCGGACGTTGGAGCCGGGCTGCTTGTCCTTGGCGGTGTTGAAACCGCCGTCGGCGTTCTGCTGGCTCGCCAGGAACTTACGGGCCTTGGCGATCTGCGCCTCGTACTTCCCCGCGTCCAGGGACATGCCCTGGATGGCGAGGGCGGCGGAGTTGACGGAGTTGCCGGAGGCGCCCGGGAAGCCGCCGTCGGGCAACTGCTGCGCCGCGACCCAGGCCACGGCCTTGTCCACGGCCGCCTGCGACTGCGCGTCGGGGAGCAGGTCCAGGGTCATGGCGGCCATGGCGGTGGAGTCCACGTCGTCCCCGCTCGCGGTGACGAGCATGCTGTCGAAGGAGCCGTTGGGACGCTGGAGGCTCTTGAGGTAGGCGATCGGTTCGGCCGCGGCGGCCGACTCGCCGGCGCGGACCTGCGCGATGACGCCGAGGGACTGGTCGAAGACGGACTGGGCGTTGCCGTAGGCGCCCTTGCCGCCGCAGAACGGGACGGCCTTGGCGTTCGGGCTCGGTGCCCGGCAGGTGTCCTTGGCCAGGGCGGCGAGGAGGTTCTGGCCGCCGAAGTTGCGCGGGTCGCGGCCGACGGCCTCGGCGAGCAGCGCGGTCTTGCCGATGGCGCCGCCGACGGCGTACTTGGTGCCGATCAGGGTCCAGTCGTGGACGGTCCGGCCCGAGCCGTCCTTGCCGCCCTTGTCGAGGAAGTCGACGATGTTGCGCAGGGTGGCGTCGTCGGTGCCGGTGGCGGCGAGCGCGTAGGCACCGTCGATGGTCAGGCCGTACGTGGCGAAGTTGCGGGTTTCCTCCTCGTAGTACCGGCCCTGGATCAGGTTCTTGGGGCTGGTGATGAACGCGGTGGCCTTCTGGAGGTCGGGCCCGTCACCCGGCGGGACGGTCGGCTTGGGGCCGGTCGACGTCGGGGTGGGCGTGGGCGTCGGCTTCGGCGTGGGGGTCGGGGTGGGCGTCGGCGTGGGCGTGGGGGTCGGCGTGGGCGTGGGGGTCGGCGTGGGCGTGGGCGTGGGCGTCGGCGTGGGCGTCGGGGCGGTCTTCCGCGTGGTCAGCGCCACCAGGTCCGTCCTGCCGGCCGCGACGACCGCCGGGGCGGTGGCGTACACCTGGGAGTCGGTCAGCCCCTCCTCGAAGGAGAAGCCGCCCTCGGGGAGTTGCTGCTTGGAGAGCCAGAACAGACCCGCGTCGGCGTGCGCGGTGTCGCCGAGGGCGCGCAGCGCCTGCGCCGCCCAGCCGGTGGAACTCGCGCTGCCGGTGGTCATGTAGGCGGCGGCGGGCCAGCCGCCGGTGGGCAGCTGGGCCTTGCGCAGATGGGCGCGGGCCTTCTCCACGACCGTGTCGTGGCCGCCGGCCCGCTTGAGGGCCAGGGCGATCAGGCCGGTGGAGCTCGCGTCGCTGTCGCACCACTCGCCCGCGCGGATGAGGACGCCGGTGAAGCCGCCGTCCTCGCACTGGAGCAGCGTCAGCCGGTTCACGGCGTCGGCCGGCGGGGTCACCCCGCCGTTCAGCAGCGCGATGACGGCCATCGCCTGGGCGTCGGCCTGGCCGGTGGTGCGGAAGTCGCCCTTGGTCAGGCAGCCCTCCACCGTCTCGCCGTCGCCGATGTCGCGCGGGCAGACGTACTTCACCAGATCGCCGAGCAGGTCGTGCCCGCCGAAGGCGCGCGGGTCCTTGCCCGTGGCCTCGGCGACGAGCGCGAGCCGCGCGGCGGCGGACGCGTCCGGGATGCCGTCCTTGCCCGCCGGGTAGGCGTACGCGTCCGTCTGCTCGGGCGTCGCGAGGAAGTCCGCGATCCTCCGGGCCGCCGGGCTCTCGCGGTCGGCGCTCGCGAGGGCGTAGACGACCTCGGTGGTCAGCAGGTGGTTCGGGGTGGTGGAGCCCTCGTCGACGATCCGCTGCCCGTCGGTCAGCCGGCCGGTGAGCCAGCGCGTGGCGGCGGGCACGTCGACGGTGCCCGGCGGCACGGTGGGCGGGCCGGTCGGCCCGGTCGGCGTGGGGCGGGGGCCGCCGCCCCCGGCGCGTACGTCGTCGGGGGAGAACGTGGGCTTGCCACGCGTCCCGCCGATGTCCGTACCGCCGAACACCCAGGCGTCCACGTCGCCCGGCTTCGGCTGGCGGGCCATCGCGCCCAGCGGGCTGTACGTCCAGTTCTGCTGGCCGGGCGAGGCGATCCAGTACGACCAGTAGGCGGAGGCCTGCGGGGTGAGGACGCAGTCCTCGTTCTCCGGAGTGGGGTACTGCGTACCGGAGTTGAAGGAGCCGTTGCCGATCCGGCAGATGAAGCCGGGGCCGTCGTGGACGGTGCCCTCGGTGGTGAAGCCGGCCTCGTGCAGCAGGTCGTACCCCGTGGTGGGGGTGGTGTCGCAGCCCCGCTCGACCTTGCCGCCGAACGGGCCGAAGTCGACGGCGACGATCGCGCCGGTGGTCGCCGTGCAGCCCTCGACCGGGTCGGCCGAGGCGGACGTACTGCCGCTCAGGAAGGCCACGCCCGCCGTGAACGTCAGCAGCGCCGCGGACACGAGCGACAGCAGCCGCTTGCCCCCGACGCGTTGCTCTGCTTGCTCTGCGGTCCCCACCACGGCCCCTCGTGTCTGCCGGGCGGACGCGTGCGTGGCAAAGGGCTCCCGCCGGGCACCGTGGGCCCCGGGGAAGCCGATCGAACCACGCCGTAGTCCGCGACGGCGCTTCTCGCTGAAACCTGGCCCCAGGCATTCCGGCTCGCCCGGACGATGCCGGGCCCACGGCTGCGGGTCAGCGCCGGATTCAGACCGGCTTCCCCTGGAGCTGAGTGCTTATCAGTCGGAGTGGAACACGCGGATAAAGACAGCGTCAAGGTGCTCTGCGTCTCACTGGAGCGGCGCTCCAGCGGCGCCCGTAGCCCGCTCCGGGGTGGCTGGCGGACCATTGATCACTCGGGTAGCGTCCTGGGCTGCCACATGGGGGAATCCGGTGCGAAGCCGGAGCTGACGCGCAGCGGTGTGGGACGGCAGGGGCCGTTTCCGAGCCCGAATGCCCATCCGGCGATGCAGTACAGGAAGCCGTACCACGCGTTCCGGGCGGCGGCCCTCCGGTGTGCCCGGCCGCGCGTGGAGCGCGGCGTCGGGGGAGTTCGCCGGCAGCGGTCGGCGTCCGCCGATTCCAGGAGCAGGCCATGTCCCGTCCCCGTACCTCCCGCCGCCTCGCGCTCGCGGTGCCCGCCGCGCTGGCCGCGTTCGCCCTCACCGCGCTGCCCGCCGCCGCGACCTCGTCGCCCGCGCAGATCGCCACGTCCAAGACCAACGGCGTCGCCTACCTCAAGTCCCTCCAGGCCGCGGACGGTTCGTACGCCGGCGCCGGACTGTCCAACGAGTGGGCGTTCACCGCCTTCGCCGCGAGCGGTACGGCCGTCGCCGACGTCCACCCCGGTGGCGACACCACGAAGAACGCCCGGACCGTCTACCGCAACCTGCTCTCGACGGCGGGCTGGCCGCAGGCTTCCCCCGTGGTCACCGACTACGAGCGCGGCACGCTCAACGCGTACGCCGCCGGCATCGACCCGGCCCGGGTCTCGGCCTCCCGCAACCTCATCGCCCACGTCTACTCGTACTGGCAGACGGCGGAGGCGGGCTACTTCGGCCCGTCCGGGAACTTCAACGGCACCGTGTTCGCGGCCCTTTCGCTGGGCGGCGCCAAGACCCAGGCCGGCGGCAACCGCGTCCCGCAGGCGCTGACCGACGCCATGGTCACCCGGATCCGCGCCAACCAGCACGTGGACGGCGGCTGGACGTACCAGAAGGCCGAGGGCAACCCGACCGTCCTCAACTCCGCGAGCGACGTGGATATGACGGGTGCCGCCATGGCCGCGCTGTGCGTCTCCGGGGTCCCGGGCACCGACGCCGACGTCGTCCAGGCGAAGAACTTCCTCAAGGGCAAGCTGGCCAACACCACCGGCGCCTTCAACTCCCTGTACGGCATCAACACCAGCTCCAACGGCTGGGGCGTGGCGGGCCTGAACGCCTGCGGCATCAACCCGCAGACCGGGGACTTCCGCACGCCCGCGGGCAGGACCCCGATCGACTTCCTGATCGCCAACCAGTTCAACCCGGCCGGCGGCTTCAAGTACAAGCCGGCCGACACCACGCCGACGTCCTACGCCTCCATCGACGCCCTGCGCGCGGTCGCCGGCGGCGGCTTCACCACCGCCCCGCCGGTCCCGGTCACCCCGGGCGCCCCGCAGTGGGTGGCGCAGAGCACCTTCACCGCCGGTACGGCGACCAAGCTGGCCCTGACCGTCGACGACGGCACCGGCGGCCTCAAGGTCTGCTCGGTGGCCTTCACGCCCACCGGTACGACCACCACCCTCGGCGACGTCCTGGCCGCGGCCACCACCGGCGCCACCCCGGCGGGCTGCGTCACGAGCGTGACCCCCGCATCGGGCACCGGCACCATCACCGCGGTCAACGGCGTCTCCAACAGCGGTGGCTCGACCTGGAAGGTCAGCGTCGACGGCTCCGCCTTCGCCGGCGCGCAGCGCGAGAAGATCATCAACGTGGGTGACACCATCGCCCTGCGCTACGGCAGCTGACTGTTCCCCTCCTGGAAGGAACCGACGAGATCATGCGCGACACGGACGCGGCGCAGGACGAGGTCCTGCTGGCGGTCGAGGGCCGGGCCGGACACATCACGCTCAACCGTCCCAAGGCCCTCAATGCCCTCAGCCACCCCATGGTGCTGCGCATCGGGGAGGCGCTGACCGCCTGGGAGCGGGATCCCTCCGTACAGACCGTGGTGATCTCGGGCGCCGGTGAGCGGGGCCTGTGCGCGGGCGGTGACATCCGCGCCATCCACGCGGACGCCCGCGCGGGCGGCCACGCCTCGGCGGACTTCTGGCGGGACGAGTACCGGCTGAACGCGCGCATCGCCCGCTACCCCAAGCCGTACGTGGCGTTCATGGACGGCATCGTGATGGGCGGCGGGGTCGGGGTCTCGGCCCACGGCAGCGTCCGGATCGTCACCGAACGGTCCAGGGTCGCCATGCCGGAGACCGGCATCGGCTTCGTCCCCGACGTCGGCGGCACCTACCTGCTGGCGCTGGCCCCCGGCGAGCTGGGCACCCACCTGGCCCTGACGGGCGCGGCCATCGGCCCCGCCGACGCACTCCTGGCGGGGCTCGCCGACCACTTCGTCCCCTCCGACCGGCTCGGCGCCCTGGCGGCGGACCTCGCGCTCTCGCCCGTACGCGAGGTCCTCGCCCGGTACGTCGCCCCGCCGCCGCCCGGTGAGCTCGCCGGCCACCGGGCCTGGATCGACACCTGCTACGCGGCCGACACGGTCGAGGAGATCGTCGACCGGCTGCTCGCCACCGGCCTGACGGCTGCCAAGGAGACGGCCGACACCCTGGTCGCCAGGTCGCCCACCGCCCTGAAGGTCACCCTGGCCGCGCTGCGCCGGGCCCGGGATCTCGGCCCCCTGGAGCGGGTCCTGGAACAGGAGTACCGCGTCTCCTGCGCGGCGCTGGCCTCCGCCGACCTCGTCGAGGGCATCCGGGCCCAGGTCGTCGACAAGGACCGCGAGCCCCGCTGGTCGCCCGCCACCCTCGCCGAGGTCACCGAGGCGGACGTGGCCCGCTACTTCGCCCCGCTCGGCGAGGGGCGCGAGCTCCGCCTCGGCGACGGCGGCTCCCCGCAGGAGGCGCCCTGGTGACCACCGTCGCCTGCGGGGCGGGGCGGGGCCCGGAGTCCGCCCTCGGCCGCGGCCACGTCCGCCCGCCCCGGGCGGGCCGCCTCAGTGGAAGCGGACGGCCGCCGCCGCGAAGGCCGGGGCGTGGGCCGGTACGGACGCGAGGAGGGCCACCCACGAGCCGTCGGTGAACTCGATGTCCATCCGGCCCTTGGGGTGCGCCCCGGCCGGGTTGGCGCGCAGGGCGGCGACCTCAAGCCGGGGTGCCTCCCAGTACTGCCGCAGCGCGGGAGTGTTCTGCCAGACCGGCGAGACGTCGCTCAGGCCGAACCAGCGGCGGTCGGTGACGGCGAGCACCCCGGTGACCGAACCGCGTACGCCGGCCCGGCCGATGAGGAGGCGTCCGGCCGAGCTCTCCCAGCCGCCCTCCATGCCCGTGCCGTGCGCCGTCCCGCCGACGGCGGGCCCGGCCGCCCGGGAGCGGTGCGTGTCGTGCGAGCGTGAGGTGAGCAACTGGCGCAGCGCGCCCGGGAGTCTGGCCTCGATCCGGCGCCCGAGGTCCGCCGGGTCGGGTGGGGCGAGCAGCGACTCGGGCGGCTGCGGTACGCCGGGGGCGAGTGCGTATCCGCACGCGGCGATCAGCCGTTCGTCCGGACGCAGGAACCGGTGGGCCTGATCGCGCGCTTCCTCGTTCAACGCGCCTGCTCCTGTTCTGTCGTGGGGCTCCCGGCACGCTGTCGGCGCGTCACGGGACGCCGTGCGACGTCGTGGGTGGGCGCCGGACAGATCGTGTCCGGCACGCCACGATTGTCCCCTGGTGCCCCGCCTTCTTGATCATCGGGGTGCCCCGCGCGGACGTCGGGCCGACGCGCGTGCCGACGGCGGGCCGCCGCCGCAGTCGCCGCCCGCGCCGGATCCGGGGATGCCGCCGGCGGCCCAGGGCCGTGAGAGATCGCCCGCGTGCCGCTCCAGCGGGGCGGTTACCGCCGAGTTGCTCACAAGGAAGGTCACGCTGCCGGCCCGGTACCGGTCGTCCGTCCACTCGATCGGCCTGCCGGTGTGCGTACTGGTCAGGTGACGCTGGCGCAACAGCGGGCTGCCCCGGCGCAGTTCGAGCAGGCGCGCGTCCTCGGACCCGGCCGGCAGGACGTCGATGAGGTGCTCGCCGTAGTGCGCGACGATGCCGGAGTCCTTGGCCAGGCTGTCCATGACCGAGCGGCAGTCGTCCGGCAGCGCCTCGACCGCCGGGGCGACCCAGTCCGCGTACGCGGTCCGCTCCACCATGGTGGGCTCCCCGTCCAGGCAGCGCAGCCGCAGGACGTAGAGGATCTCGGTGCCCGGCGCCAGCGCCAGCCTCCCGGCCTCCTCGTCGGTGGCCGCCCGGCGGGTGCGCCCCAGGAACCGGCTGGTGACCTCGTGGCCCATGCCCTGGGCCCACTGGGCGAAGCTGTTGAGCTCGCCGAAGCTGTGCCGGCGCTCCTGGCGCAGCACGATCCGGCGCGCCCCCTGCCGGGAGCCGATCAGCCCCTCGGCGGCGAGCACGGCCACGGCCTGGCGCACGGTGCCGCGGGAGGCCGACCAGCGGGCGGCGAGGTCGCTCTCGGAGGGCAGCTCGGCGCCCACCGGGTGCTCCCCGGCCAGGATCGCCGCGCGCAGCGCCTCCGCGATCTCCAGATACCGGGCCGTGCCCATCCGTCCGCCTCCCCGCTCTGCCGCAGTGCTCCTGACGATCAAGTCAACACTCCTGACTCTAGCCGCGGGCAACCATCCGGACCTGCTGTGTTGCGGATCGCACTCCCGCTGTCACGCCGGATTCCGGCCATCCCCACTTCTTCGTCGCACCGTGCTCCGCCGGGCATCCGCCGTTCATGTTCCGTACAGGGACCCCCGGCGAACTAGGGGCAACTTGTTCAGACAAGTGAACCCCTTCGTCTCTGGGAGAGACCGTGTTCAGATCCCCTGCCCGCGGCGCCGCCGCGCTGCTCGGTGCCGCCGTCCTCGCCACCCTCACCGCGTGCGGTGCGGCCCCCGACACCACCGCCAAGGGCGGCGACGCCAAGGGTGGCGTCCCGGCAGGTACGGCCACCTCGGCCGCGGAGTTCGGGGGCAGGTCCGCCCTCGTCACGGCCGCCGAGAAGGAGGGGCAGCTCAACGTCATCGCGCTGCCGCCGGACTGGGCGAACTACGGCGAGCTGATCAAGGCCTTCGAGGCCAAGTACAAGATCAAGGTCAACAGCGAGAACCCGGACGCCTCCAGCGCCGACGAGATCGCCGCGGTGAAGTCCCGCAAGGGCCAGAAGCGCGCCCCCGACGTCCTGGACCTCGGCATCGCCTTCGCGCGCAGCGGCGCCGAGGAGGGCCTGTTCGCCCCGTACAAGGTCGAGGCGTGGGACAAGATCCCGGCCGGCCAGAAGGACGCGGACGGCCGCTGGTACAACGACTACGGCGGCTACGTCTCCATCGGCTGCGACGCGGCGAAGATCGCGAACTGCCCGACCACCTTCGCGGACCTGCTCAAGCCCGAGTACAAGGGCAAGGTCGCCCTCAACGGCAACCCCACCAAGTCGGGTTCGGCCTTCGGCGGCGTGTACGCGGCCGCCCTGGCCAACAAGGGCTCCTTCGCCGACATCCAGCCGGGCATCGACTTCTTCGGGCAGCTGCGCAAGAGCGGCAACTTCATCCCCGTCGAGTCCACCCCGGCCACCGTCGAGAAGGGCGAGACGCCCATCTCCATCGACTGGGACTACCTCAACGCCGGCTACGCCGACCAGTTCAAGGGCAAGGGCGTCGACTGGAAGGTCACCGTGCCCAGCGACGGCGTCTACGCCCAGTACTACTCGCAGGCCATCAACAAGGAGGCCCCGAACCCGGCGGCCGCCCGCCTGTGGATGGAGTTCCTCTACAGCGCCGAGGGCCAGAACCTGTGGCTCAAGGGCTACGCCCGCCCGGTCCTGCTGCCGGCCATGACCCAGGACGGCACCGTCGACAAGGCCGCCGTCGCCAAGCTCCCGCAGGTCCAGGGCACCCCGTCCTTCCCGGCCTCCGCCAAGCTCGACAAGGCCAAGGCCACCCTCTCCGAGAAGTGGGACAAGGCCCTCTCCTGATGCCCGCCACCCCCACCACCCCTCACCCGGGGGGAACCGCCGGCGGCACCCGCCGCCGGCGGCGCGGCCCGCGCACCTGGCTCGCCGCCCTCCCGCTCCTCGTCTTCGCGGGGCTCTGCTTCGGACTCCCGCTCGGCGCGATCGCCTTCGGTGCCGTCACCGCCACCGACCCCGCGAGCGGTGCCACCCGTATGACCGGCGAGCACCTCCAGCGCTCGCTCCAGGGCCCCTACCTCGGCTCGCTCATCGGCAGCGTGCAGCTCTCCGCCCTCACCGCACTCGTCGGCGGCGTGCTCGGCGTCCTGATCGCGCAGGCCGTGGTCACCTCGCGCTCGTCGGCCCTGCGGGGCGCGGTCCTGACCGCCTCGGGCGTGCTCGCGAACTTCGGCGGCGTCCCGCTCGCGTTCGCGTTCATCGCCACCGTGGGCATCTCCGGGGTCGTCACCCAGCTCGCCGAGCTCACCAGCCTCGGCTGGAACCTGTACTCCTTCACCGGGCTCACCGTCGTCTACCTGTACTTCCTCGTGCCGCTGATGGTCCTCGTGATCGTCCCGGCCCTGGACGGACTGCGCCCGCAGTGGCGCGAGGCCGCGCAGAACGCCGGTGCGAGCGGCGGGCAGTTCTGGCGCCACGTGGGGCTCCCCGTCCTCGCGCCCAGCCTGCTCGGCGGCTTCGTCCTGCTCTTCGGTACGGCCTTCGCCGCCCACGCCACGGCCGCCGCGCTGGTCGGCGGCTCCGTGCCGCTGGTCACGCTGAAGATCGCCGACGCGCTCTCCGGCAACGTGCTGACCGGCCAGGAGAACGTGGCACTCGCCCTCGGGCTCGACATGATCCTGATCGCCGGCCTGGTCATGGCGGTCTACCTGCCTCTCCAGCGACGGAGCGCCCGATGGCTGCGATGACCCCGACCACCCCGGAGACCGGCCCGACGGCGCAGGACTCGGCCCAGGACACGGCTGCGGCCACGGCTGCGGCCACGGCCCGGGACACGGCCACGGCCCAGGACACGGCCGCGGCCACGGTGACGGATACGGCGGCCCCGGCCCCGGCTCCCGCGCCGGCCGCCCGCACGGCCGCCGCCGGGCCGCGCCGCCGCCCCCGCGTCTGGCGGGGCGCCGTCCTGCTCCTGGCCGGCGCGTACTTCCTGCTCCCGCTCGTCGCCTCGTTCGTCTTCACCGTGCACGTGCCCGGCCAGGGCGTCTCCTTCGCGGCGTACACCGAACTGCTCGCCGCCGACGGCTTCACCGAGAGCCTGCTGCTCTCGCTGGGCCTGGCCGCCGCCACCATCGCGCTGTCGCTGCTGCTCGCCGTGCCCGCGCTGGTGGCCGTGCACCTGGGCTCGCCGCGGCTGCGGCCGGTCGTCGAAGTGGTCTGCATGCTCCCCCTCGTCGTGCCGCCCATCGCCCTGGTCACCGGGATCACCACGGTGCTGCGCTGGGGCCCCGACCACCTCTCGCGCACCCCGCTGTACCAGACGTTCCTCGCGGTCCAGGACGAGAACTTCCCCCTCGTCCTGGTCCTCGCGTACACGGTGCTGGCGCTGCCCTTCGTGTACCGCTCGCTGGACGCGGGCCTGCGCGCCATCGACGTCCCCACCCTGGTGGAGGCGGCCCGCAACTGCGGGGCGAGCTGGCCGTACGTCGTGCGGCGCGTCCTGCTGCCGAACCTGCGGACCTCGCTGGCCGGAGCCGCGTTCCTCACCCTGGCCCTGGTGCTCGGGGAGTTCACGATCGCCTCGCTGCTGGGCTTCCAGCCCTTCGCCGTGTGGATCGTCTCGATCGCCGGCGCCCAGGCCCGGATGTCGGTCGCCGTCTCCCTCCTCAGCCTGCTGATCACCTGGGGCCTGCTGCTCCTGCTCTCCCGTGCCGGCACCGCCCCGGGGGCCGCCTCCGCCGCCCCCGCCGCCGGCACGTCCGCCGCCTCCCGCAAGGAGTCCCCGTCCTGATGTCCACCACCCTTCCCGCGGCGACCCCGTCCGAGCAGGAGCGGTCCGCCACCACCGGCGCGCGCGTCGAATTCCGCGGCCTGCGCCGGGCGTTCGGCTCCACCCTCGCCCTCGACGGCCTCGACCTGACCGCCGAACCCGGCGAACTGCTCGCCCTGCTCGGCCCCTCCGGCTGCGGCAAGACCACCGCCCTGCGCGTCCTCGCCGGCTTCGAGCAGCCCGACTCCGGCGACGTCCTGGTCGACGGCGAGGACATCACCCGGGTCCCGGCCAACCGCCGCGACGCCGGGATGGTCTTCCAGTCGTACAGTCTCTTCCCGAACCTGAACGCCCGCGACAACGTGGCCTTCGGCCTGCGCGTGCGGGGGGCCGGTGCCGCGCAGCGCCGCGAGCGGGCCGCCGAACTCCTGGACCTGGTGGGCCTGCCGGACCACGGCGACCGCTACCCGCACCAGATGTCGGGCGGCCAGCAGCAGCGCGTCGCGCTGGCCCGCGCGCTCGCCCTGCGCCCGCGCGTACTGCTCCTGGACGAGCCCCTGTCGGCCCTGGACGCCAAGGTCCGGGCGAACCTGCGCGACGAGATCCGCCGCCTCCAGCTCTCCCTGGGCATCACCACCATCTTCGTCACGCACGACCAGGAGGAGGCGCTGTCGATGGCGGACCGCGTCGCCGTCCTGAACGCCGGCCGGCTGGAGCAGTGCGCGGCCCCCGCCGAGCTGTACGAGCGCCCCGCGACGCCGTTCGTTGCCGAGTTCGTCGGCACCATGAACCGCCTCCCCGGCCGGCTCGCCGGATCCGGCGAGGTCGAGGCGCTGGGATCCCGGCTGCCCGTGGACGGCCCCGTGCCGGACGCCACCGACGTCGAGGTCCTCGTACGCCCCGAGAACGTCACCGCGACCGCCGACCCCGACGGCACGGCGACCGTGGTCTCCGCCTCCTTCTTCGGCTCGGTCACCCGTGTCCACCTCGACCTGCCCGGCGGTACGCGGGTCAAGGCCGACCTCGCCTCCCGGGACGCGGGCGCGCTGACGCCGGGCGCCCGGGCGGCCGTGGGCCTCGCGCAGCGACCGGTCCTCGTCGTGGCGGGGACGGCCGGGTGAGCGCGCCGGCCGCCGTCCTGTTCGACATGGACGGCACCCTCGTCGACACCGAGGGCCTGTGGTGGCGGACCACCGAGGAGATCGCCGCGGACCTCGGCCACCGGCTGACCGCCGTCGACGCCGCGGAGGTGGTCGGCCGCGCCGTGGAGGACACCGCGGCCCACCTCGTCACCGTCGCCGGCCGCGGTGCGCCCGAGGCCGTCGCCGCCGCGCTGACCTCGGCGTTCTTCGCCCGGGTGGAGGCCGGGGCGCCGCTGCGTCCCGGCGCCCGGGAGCTGCTGTCCGCCCTCGCCCGCGACGGCGTCCCGTTCGCCCTGGTCAGCGCCTCGCCGCGGATCGTGGTCGACAGCGTGGTGGGGGGCGCGCTGGCGCACGTCCCGTTCCGGTTCACGCTGTCGGCCGACGACACCCCGCGGACCAAGCCGCACCCCGACCCCTACCGGGCCGCCGCCGAGCGCCTCGGCGTGCGGCCGCAGGACTGCGTGGCCGTGGAGGACTCGCCCGACGGCGCCGCGTCCGCCGAGGCGGCCGGCTGCGCCGTCCTGGTGGTCCCCTCGCTGCTGGGCGTCCCCGGCTCGCCCCGCCGCACCTTCCTGCCCACCCTGGAAGGGGTGGACGCGCAGGTGCTGCGGCGATGCCTGGAGGGCCCGGTCACCGCCTGAGCGGGACCCCCGGCCGACGGCTGCCCCGCGCCCGGTGAGCCGGCCGTACGGCCCGCCCCCGGCGAGCCGTACAGCCCGCCCCCGGCCAGGAGGCTGTACGGCCCGACGGCGGCCGGTGGGCCGTACGGGAATCGGCCGATCTGAAGGCGATCTTCCGCGTCGCGCGGCGGGTGCGAGAGCGGGCGCGGCGTGCTCGCAGGCGGGGCGCGCGGGACAGGGAGGTGCCCCCGGGAAGCCGGGGGCACCTTCGCGTTTCGGCCAGATCCGGCAACTCCAACACGCCTGCCCGGTCCAGATGATGACCTGCTGTCAAGACCCGTGCTGTGTTACCGCTAAGCTTCCGGGCCGTTGTCATATGATCATTCGCTTTCGATCGTTTGAGGGTTCTGATGGTTCGAGTGGGATCGTCGCCCGGAAGTCCAGGGCCCACCTCACCCGTCGTTTGGATGCTTCCCGCCCTGGCCACCGCCGCCGCCGGGGCGGCGGCCGTGGCACTGGTGTCCGCACCTGCCCGTACGCCCGTCGCCTGGATCGGTGCCGTGGCGTTCGTCGCGGTGGCGCTCGCGTGTGCCGAGGCCGCCCGGCGCGGCCGGGCCGTCTCGGCCCTGCGGGCCACGGTCACCGCCCAGGAGGCGGCGCTGACGCGCCAGGAGGCGGAGACCGTCCTGCTGGCCCGGGCCCTGCTCCCCGACGTCGTGGAGCGCCTGCGCAAGGGTGAGTTCCCCGAGGAGGTGCTGGCCTCGCTGGAGGCCTCCGACTCCTACGGACCCGGTCTGACCCCCGAGTTCAAGGCCGCCCACCAGGCGGTGCTCCGCTCGGTGCTCGACGCCGTCGTCGCCGAGGAGGACCTGCGCGACTCGGCGCAGCGCGCCTTCGTCAACATCGCCCGCCGCGTCCAGGCCATCGTGCACCAGCAGGCCCAGGAACTGCGGGAGATGGAGGACCGGCACGGCAGCAGCCCCGAGGTCTTCGGCGACCTGCTGCGCCTGGACCACGGCACCGCCCTGATCGGCCGCCTCGCCGACTCCATCGCCGTCCTCGGCGGTGCCCGGCCCGGCCGCCAGTGGAGCAAGGCCGTCCCCCTGTACAGCGTGCTGCGCGGCGCCATGTCGCGGATCATCGACTACCAGCGCGTCGAACTGCACTCGGTCTCGCAGGTCGCCGTCGTCGGCCCCGCCGTCGAACCGCTCATCCACGCGCTGGCCGAGCTGCTGGACAACGCCACCCGCTACTCGCCGCCGCAGACCAAGGTCCACCTGACCGCCGTCGACGTGAACTCGGGCATCGCCGTCGAGATCGAGGACGGTGGCGTGAGCATGAGCGAGGAGGCCCGCAGCCGCGCCGAGCGCATGCTCCGCCAGGCACAGCAGGGCATCGACCTCAACGACCTCGGTGAGACCCCGCGCCTGGGCCTGGCCGTCGTCGGCCGGCTCGCACAGGCGTACGACTTCAACGTCTCGCTGCGCTCCTCGGCCTACGGCGGCGTCCGCGCCGTCCTGGTCATCCCGCAGAACCTGATCACCACCGCCGCGACCGCGACCGGCGTGGCGCACGGCATCGGCACCTCCTCGGGCCCCAGGGCCGCCCTGCCGAGGCCGGCCGGACCGACCACCGCCGGCCCCGCCCGTACGCCCGCCGCCGCCCCGGCCGCCACCGCGGCGTACGCCCCGGCCCCCGCCGCGACCCGCGAGCCGGAGCCGGTGCACCAGGGCGCCGACCCGCGGATCGCGGCCATGCTCGACGAGGTTCCCGTCGTGACCGAACGGACCGAGAACGGCCTGCCGCAGCGCCGTCGCAAGGCCCGCGCCGTGGCGCCGGCCCTGCCCGGCGCCCTGACCGACCCGATCACCGCCGCGGCCGCGGCGACCGCCGACCGGGCCCGGCACACCGAACCCGACCCCGCACCCGAGGTCCAGCCCGGGATGTGGCTGGCCGCCTTCCAGGGCGGCCTGACCGGGGACAGCCAGAGCGCCGTGGGCCGTACCGGCGCAGCACGTCAGAACACAGATGCCTCGCCGGCCGCGGCGAGCAAGGGGGAACAGCCGTGAGCCAGCCGACCAACATGGACTGGATGCTGAAGGACCTGGCCGAGAGCGTTCCGCAGACCCGGCACGTCATCGTCCTGTCCGCCGACGGCCTGCGCATGGCGCAGTACGGCGCGGAGACCGACACCGCCGACCGGCTCGCCGCCGCCTGCGCCGGACTGCAGAGCCTGGCCGGCGCGGTCGCCTCCGAACTCCCGCACAGCAACGGGAGGATGAGGCTCGTCGTCATCGAGATGGACGGCGGCTTCTTCTACCTCATGGCGGCCGGGGCCGGGGCCTTCCTCGCCGTCCTGGCCGACGAGGGCGTCGACGCCGGGCTGATGGGCCAGCGGATGCGTGACCTCGTCGCCCGGATCGGAGAGCACCTCAGCACCCCGCCGCGCCGCGAGGGGCAGCCCGCGTGAGCAACCCGGGCCGGGACTGGGACGACGGCACGCCCGAGCGGCTGTACGTGATCACCGGCGGCCGCAGCGGACCGTTACTGCCCGCCACCCTCGACCTGGTCACCCTGATCATCGCCAAGTCGGGGCCCAGGCCCGGGATGCAGCCGGAGCACGCGGCGATCATGCGGCTGTGCCAGTCGCCGCTGTCGGTGGCCGAGATCTCCGCGTATCTCGGCCTGCCGGTGAGCGTGGTCACCGTACTGCTCGGTGACCTGCTCTCCGCGGGCCATGTGCTCTCCCGTCCCCCCGTCGCCCCCGCCCACCTCCCTGACCTGGCACTGATTGAGGCAGTCATCGATGGACTTCGAAAGCTCTGACCCTCCCGCGGCGACCGCCCCGGGGTACCCCCCGGCGGGGCCGCGGCGCGAGGACGTGCTGCCGGCCACGGCCACCGCCGCGGTCAAGGTGGTGATCGTCGGCGGCTTCGGGGTCGGCAAGACGACCCTGGTCGGCTCGGTGAGCGAGATCCGGCCGCTGACCACCGAGGAGACGATGACCCAGGCCGGGGTCGGCGTCGACGACACCGCGGGCGTGGAGCGCAAGCGCTCCACCACCGTGGCCATGGACTTCGGCCGCATCAGCATCAACGAGGAGCTGGTGCTGTACCTGTTCGGCACCCCCGGCCAGGAACGTTTCTGGTTCCTGTGGCGCGGCCTCTTCGAGGGCGCGCTGGGCGCCGTGGTCCTGGTGGACACCCGGCGCCTGGAGGTCAGCTTCGACGTGATCGGCCGGCTGGAGGAGCGCGGCGTGCCCTTCGTGGTCGCCGTCAACTCCTTCCCCGACGCGCCCCAGTACGCCCTGGAGGAGGTCCGGGGCGCCCTCGACCTGCCCGAGTCCGTCCCGCTGGTGGTCTGCGACGCCCGCAGCCGCGGATCCAGCCGTGACGTCCTCATGACCCTGATGCGCTACCTGCACTCCCTCGCCGTGACCCCGGAGGCCTCGTGACCACCCCCTACCCGACCGGATCCGTCCCGCCTCCGGGCTGTCCGGCACACCGCCTCTACGGCCCCGAGGCCGACGCCGACCCCAGGGGCCTGTACGAGAAGCTGCGCGCCGAGTACGGCGCGGTGGCCCCCGTCCTGGTCCCCGGCGACCTGCCGGCCTGGCTGGTCCTGGGCCACCGCGAGAACCTCGACGTGGCCCGCACCCCGAGCCGCTTCTCCCGCGACCCCCGCCGCTGGCGGGACATGCAGGAGGGCAAGGTCCCGGCGGACCATCCGCTGACCCCGGTCGCCGCCTGGCAGCCCGTGTGCAACTTCCAGGACGGCACGGAGCACGAGCGGCTGCGCGGCGCGGTGACCGAGGCGCTGGAGCGCTTCGACCGGCGGGGCATCCGCCGCTACGTGACCCGGTTCGCCGGGCAGCTGATCGACCGGTTCGTGGAAGCCGGCCGGGCCGATCTGGTCAGGGACTTCGCCGAGCCGCTGCCGATGCTGGTGATGACCCAGCTCGTCGGCATGCCGGACTCCTACGGTCCACGGCTGGTCGAGGCCGCCCGGGACATGATCAAGGGCACCGAGACCGCCGTCACCAGCAACGCCTACGTCACCGAGGCGCTGGAGCAGCTGGTCGCGCGCAAGCGCGTCGTACCGGGCCGGGACTTCACCTCCTGGCTGCTGGAGTCCTCCACCACGCTCACCGACGCGGAGATCATCGAGCACCTGCGGCTGGTGCTGATCGCGGCGTTCGAGACGACCGCCAACCTGATCGCGAACACCTTGCGCATGGTGCTCACCGACCGGCGCTTCCGCGCGAACCTGTCGGGCGGGCACATGACCCTGCCCGACGCGCTGGAGCAGGTGCTGTGGGACGAGCCGCCGCTCACCACCATCCTGGGCCGCTGGGCCACCGGGGACACGGAGCTGGGCGGGCACCGCATCAAGGCCGGCGACATGCTGCTGCTCGGCCTCGCGGCGGGCAACGTGGACCCCGAGATCCGTCCCGACCTCACGGTCCCGGTGCACGGCAACCGTTCGCACCTGGCCTTCAGCGGGGGGCCCCACGAATGCCCCGGCCAGGACATCGGCCGGGCCATCGCGGACACCGGCATCGACGTGCTCCTGTCGCGCGTGCCGGACCTGGAGCTCGCGGTGCCGGAGGGGGAACTGCGCGTGTCCGCCTCCCTCATGTCCCGCCACCTGGTGTCGCTCCCGGTGGTGTTCACCCCGAAGGGCCGCACCGTGACGGCCTCCTCGCCGGTGCCCGCGCAGGTGCCGGTGCAGGTGCCCGCGCCGGCGCAGGTGCCGATGCAGGTGCCGCCGGCGCCGGCGGCACCGGCGGCCGTCCCACCCGCCGCCGCGGGTCACCGCCGCCGGGCCCGCCCGTCGTGGTGGGCCCGGCTGCTGGGCCGCGGCTGAGCGCCGCCGCTACCGCCGGTCCTCCAGCTGCCGCCACCACCAGGCGATGGCGGGGACCGGCGGCGGCCCCTCGTCCGGGTCGCTCGGTCCGTCGCGCCAGGTGACGTCGTACGCGGCGCCCTCCACCGGGAGGGTGTTGCGGTTGCGGGGACTGGCGAACCGCGGTGCGCTGTTCTGCCACTCGATGCAGCCGGCGACGTAGTGGGCGAGGGAGTCGAGGTAGCGCGCGAGCGGCTCGTCGGCGCCCTCGGCCAGCCGCTCGCGCAGCCGGACGAACAGGGTCATCGCACGGTCCCGCAGGGCGACGGCCGGCGCGAGGGCCTCGCGCGGGGTGCAGCCGTGGTGCCCGGCGACGACGTTCAGCAGGTTCTGCTCCCAGGGGTCCTGGTGGTCCTCCTTGTTGTACGAGAACAGGTCGTTGTCGCAGCTGACGATGAACCCGGCGGCGTCGGTGAGGGCCTGGACGGGCGCCGAGTACAGCACGTCGGCCGGCACGTGGATGTCGTTCGCCGCATCGCACCAGGTCAGCGTGAAACGGGTGCCGTTGACGGACATCCGCATGGCGGCGAACTC
This sequence comes from Streptomyces sp. NPDC090022, assembly GCF_044748145.1. Taxonomy (NCBI): domain Bacteria; kingdom Bacillati; phylum Actinomycetota; class Actinomycetes; order Kitasatosporales; family Streptomycetaceae; genus Streptomyces; species Streptomyces sp. NPDC090022. The sequence continues at coordinate 154,138 of NZ_JBIVFN010000014.1, read as the reverse complement.
GTTCAGCGACGGCATGACCCCGAGCTCGGCGTTGGCGGTCTGCCAGCCGGCGCCGAACAGCCAGTCCCGGGTGCCCTCGGCGAACCGGCGCAGCTGGAACGGGGTGAGCACGGCGCGGGTACGGGCCACCAGGTCGTCGAGCGCCGTGGTGAGCGGGCCGGGCGGCAGCAGCCCCGACCCGGGCGCCTCGATCGCGCGGACCAGCCGGGCACTGTGGTCGGCGATGTGCGCGGTGCGGGTGGCGGCGGAATCGGAGTCCTGCCAGTCGTCGACGGCGTTGGCCCAGTAGTTCCACTGGACGAACAGCAGCACCGGCTCCACGTCGCCGTACGGGATGATCCTGCTGGTGAAGTCGGCGCTGTGGGTGGCCAGTCCCCAGGCGCGCTCGGTGTCGTCCGGGTAGAGACCGTACGTGTCGATCCACGCGACGGCCCGCTCCTCGATCTCCGCGGCCTTCGGGTGGATCAGCCCTCGCTCCAACGGGCAGTAGAACGGCGGGAGTTCCCAGCCGATGCGCGAGGGCCGGTGCCGTTCGGCGTAGACGGGGGGCACGGTCAGCGACCCCCGAGGCGGAAGAGGAGCAGCTTGGTCTCCAGCGCGTGGTCGCGCCAGATCCGGAACAGCTTGCCGTGCGTGATCGTGGACTCCCGCAGCCGCTCCCGGGACCAGGCCGAGCGGGCGCCGCGGTGCTCGACGCCGTCCAGCTCGGCGGTGTTCCAGGCCATCGACTGCACCCAGAACTCGGCGACCCGGTCGGTGACGTCCTCGTCCTGCTCCAGGGTGAAGCCGGCGGCCTCGGCCGCGGTGATGTACTCGGTGAACGTGCCCAGACGCGTCTTGTAGTAGCCGTCGATGAACTCGGTCCACTCGGGCCGGCAGATGAAGTGCTCCTGGATTCCGAACCAGCCCCCGGGCTTCAGGGAGCGGGCCACCACCTGGAAGAGCCGCTCGCGGTCCATGTAGCCGGAACTCTCGTTGGCGTACGCCGCGTCGTACTTCACGTCGGTGGTGAACTCGTGCACGTCCGCCAGTACCGGCGTCACCCGGTCGGCGACCCCGGCCGCACGGGCGAAGTCCTCGATCACCGGGACGTGGTCGGCCGCGACGGTCAGACCGGTGACGGACGCGCCGTGCACCTGCGCCCAGTAGAGCGAACCCCCGCCGACCCCGCAGCCGATGTCGAGCAGCCGGCCGGGAGGCGTGGCGTACGCGCCCCAACTGCGCGCGGCGTGCTCGACGATGGCCTCCTGCGACGCGACGATGCGACGCTTGAGCACCTCCTGGGAGACGGTGGTGTTCGGCGTCACGCCCGGATCGAAGAGCCCCATGTGGAAATGGACCCGCGGCCCCGGGCCGTACTTGTGGAGTATGTCCGCGGTCTTCCGGCTGTAGTAGAGCGGCACTTGGGTCTCGTCGAACGCCTGGCCACCCGTGGGGGGCGGGATGACGAGGTTTCTGTCCATCGGTTCTCCGGTCCTGCGGTCGTGTGGGGGTGTTGTCGGCCGCCCCACTGTGCCCGTAAACGATCGATAAAACTCCTCGATCGCACGGGACCTGAGCATAACCACACGTGAAAGGCCAACAATTCTGGCCATTTGATGCACCATCAGACAGATGGTGACCGGGACCCGACGGAGCGGGGGAACGCTTCCGGCCACGCTCAGCAGGCGTGGGCCAGCGGGCGTTCCTGACGGGTGAGGCGGAAGCGGTGGGTCTCCCTGGCGAGCTCGTTGCCGTGCCCGTCGCGGAAGGTTCCGGTCACGGTGTACGTGCCACGGGCCAGCCGGCCGGCGGGCAGCTTCTCGGCGGGCAGGACCACCTCGTACGGGCCGCCGGCCCGGAAGCTGCCGAGCGGGGTCTCGGTGACGGGGAGTGCGCAGCTGCCCACTTCCCGTGCGTCCACGAAGACCAGCCCGTCCACGGCCCGCTCCAGGCGGAACGTGAGTGCCACCGTGAGCAGGGCGCCCTCCGGGAGCTCGAAGGGGATGTCGTCCCCGGCGTCCAGGGGCACGGCCACCCGGCCGAAGCAGTCGGACTCCAGATGGACGCTGAGCAGCTCGAACCGCACGTCGTCGCTCATGCGCTGCGGCTACCCGCCCGGAGCCGGGTCATGCGTACGGAAACATCCCGGTTTGTCCCGAGGTGCTCGGGGCAGGCGCGACACGACGACGAGAGGACGTGAGCGGTATGCGCGTGGCATTCCTGACGGCGCCCGCGGGCGTCGAGCAGTCGGAACTGGAGCAGCCCTGGAAGGCCGTCCTGAACGCGGGCTGGGAGCCGCGCCTGGTGTCGACCCGGCCCGGCGAGGTCCAGGCCTTCCAGCACCTCGAGAAGGCCGATACCTACCCCGTGGACGACGTCGTCGGCCAGACGCCCGCCGACGAGTACGACGCCCTGGTACTGCCCGGCGGCCTCGCCAACCCCGACGCCCTGCGCAGGGAAGCGCGGGCCGTCGCCTTCGCCCGGCACTTCTTCGACGCCGGCCGGACGATCGCGGCCATCTGCCACGCCCCGTGGACGCTGGTCGAGGCCGATGTGGTGCGCGGGCGCACCCTGACCTCCTGGCCGAGCCTGGCCACCGACATCCGCAACGCCGGCGGTACGTGGGTCGACGAGCGGGTCCACGTCTGCCGCGCGGCCCCGGGCACCCTGATCACCAGCCGCAGGCCGGACGACCTGGACGCCTTCTGCGCCACCCTCGTCCGCGAACTCGGCGCCCAGGAATTCGGCACCTGACCCGCGGGCGCGGACAGCCGGGCGGTGCCCGTCAGTCGGGCGGTTCCGGGACCGGCGGGCGCTCCGTCGGGCCGGGCGGCGGTTCCGCCGGGGGAGCGGGCCCCGGCCCCGGCGGGGCGGGCCGCGGGTCGCGCGGTACGGCCCCGGGCTCGCGCGGTTCGGGAGCCGGGTCGGCGGGCGGCGGCTGCCGCCGCCCGGGCCCGGACGTACCCGTCCCGGTCCCGCTCGTCGGCTCGGTCTCGGTCTCCGTCCCGGTCCCGGTCATGGCAGGTCCTTCCTCTCCAGCGGTGCGGTCGCCGGGCCGTGCAGCACCGTGCCGTCGGCCGCGAAGCGCGACCCGTGGCACGGGCACTCCCAGATCTGCTCGGACTCGTCGAAGCCCAGCTCGCAGCCCATGTGCGTACAGCGCGGCGGCGGCCCGAACCCGGCCATGTAGTGCCGCGCCACCGTGGCCTGGGACCGGGCCACCTCGCCGATCTCCCGCAGCGGCAGCAGCCGCCGCGGGTCGTACAGCTCGGTCCACGGCGGCCGCGGCCCGCCCGTCACGTGCGCGGCCAGCAGCGGCCCCGCGACCACCCCGTTGCTCATGCCCCACCCCCCGAAACCGGTCGCCACGAAGACGTGCTGGGTGTCCGGGTGCTCGTGCCCGATGTACGGGAGGTGATCGGCCGAGTACACGTCCTGCGCCGCCCACCGGTATGGCGCCGGCCCGCCCGGGAAACCCGCCAGGTGCCGGTGGGCCCACGCCTCGAGCCGGGCCAGCCGCTGCCCGGTGCCCCCGGCCCCCGGCGTGACCGCCTCCCCGGTGACGATCACCAGCCGCCGCCCGTCCGGGTACGGGGCGCTGCGCACCGACCGGACGCCGTCCTCCTCCGTGAAGTACATGCCCTCCGGAGCGTCCCCGGCGGCCACCGGCGCGGCCACGACCAGCTCCCGGCGTACGGTCAGCCGCGCCATCAGGCCGCTGTGGCAGACCAGCGGGAACTGCGTGGCCAGCACCACGTCCGACGCGTGCACGACCGCGCCGCCCGCCAGCGTCAGCCGGCACTCGGCCAGCTCCCGCAGCCCCGTCACCCGGGTCCCCTCGTGCACGACGCCGCCGCGCGCCACCAGGTCCTCGGCCAGGCCCAGCAGGAAACGGCGCGGGTGGAACTGCAGCTGGTCCTCCACCCGGACCGCCGCCGCGACCGGGTACGGCAGTCCGGTCACCGTCACGTACCGGGCGTCCAGCCCCGCCGCCCGGGCCGCCTCCGCCTCCAGGAAGACCTCCGGAGCCCGCTCGCCGTCCATGACGTACGTGAAGGCGGGCACCCGCTCCAGCTCCGCGTCGATGCCCAGCTCACCGCAGAGCAGCACCGTCCGCCGCAGCGCCTCCTCCTGCGAGCGCGCGTACAGCTCGGCCGCCTCCGGGCCGCGCTCGTGCGCCAGCCGCGCGTACCGCAGGCCGTGCAGGGAGGTCAGCTTCCCCGTCGCGTGGCCGCTGGCCCCGGCCGCGACCCGGCCGGCCTCCAGGACCACCACCTCGCGCCCCGCCCGCACCAGCTCCCGGGCCGCGCACAGCCCGGCGATCCCGGCACCGACCACGACCACGTCCGCCCTGAGATCACCCTCCGGCGGCGGCCGGACGGGCGCGTCGGTGGTGTCGATCCAGTACGAACCCATCGCAGCTCCTCCCGTACGGCCGACGCGGCGCGCCCACGGCGCGCCCCGGACGGCGGATACCCCCTGCGGACCGGCGGATGCGTAGACGCGGCCGATCGGGGCAGGCGCGGGCCATGCGCGAGATCAATCCGTCCGCGGAGCGGGAACCGCGAGGAACCTCCGCCGATCCGCAGCGCGACGAGACGCAGGCCGAGCGGGCCGACCGGCACTGGGCCGAGCTGCTCCAGGAACTGCGGGTCGCCCAGACCGGAGTACAGATCCTGTTCGCGTTCCTGCTGACAGTGGTCTTCCAGTCGCGGTTCACCGAGCTCAGCGACTTCGACCGGAACCTGTACGTCGTCACGGTCCTCCTCGGCGCGGCGACGACCGGGGTCCTGGTGGCCCCGGTCTCCTTCCACCGGCTGGTCTTCGGCCGCCGCCTCAAGCCCGCGGCCGTGACCTGGGCCTCGCGGCTGACCATCGCCGGCCTGGTGCTGCTCTTCCTCACCATGGCCGCCAGCCTGCTGCTCATCCTGCGCTTCGTGCTCGACGACCGCATCGCGGGATGGCTCGTGGGGATCATGGCGCTGTGGTTCGCGCTGTGCTGGTTCTTCATCCCCCTGTGGTCCCGCACGCGGCACACCCTGAAATGACCGCCTGAGGCGACCGCGCGGGCCCCGCGGGTGCCCCGCTCGTACGGCCGCATCGCGCGGCCGGGCCGAACGCGCTCCGGGGGCGCACCATGGATGCACGGAAGCGCCCGTGCGGGATCCTCCCGACCGGGGCGGGCGGCCCGGGTGCTTCGCGACCCGAAAGGTGGGTACACGCGGCCCACCAGCGGCGAGGAGGCAGCCGATGAAGGTTCTCACCATGGGGGTCGAGGAGGAGTTCCTCCTGGTCGACAAGGACGGCGGAGCCCCGAGCGGCCGTGCGCCCGAGGTCATCGCGACCGCGGCCGAGGACCTGGGGGACCAGGTGCAGGCCGAGTTCTACACCGCCCAGGTCGAGGTCTGCACCCGGCCGGGCGCCGACCTCGGCGACCTGCGCGCCCAGCTCGCGCAGCTGCGGCGTACGGCGGCGGCCGCCGCGGACCGGGCCGACTGCAAGATCGTCGCCACCGGAACGCCCGTCCTCCCGCCGGCCGGCCCGCTGACGGTCACCGACTGCGACCGGTACCGCCGGATGGCCCGGCGCTTCGCGTCGATCGTGGCCGGCTTCGACCGCGTGGTCTGCGGTACGCACGTCCACGTCGGGAGCCTGACCCGCGGGGAGGCGCTGGCCCTGTCCCACACCATGCGGCCCTGGCTGCCCGTCCTGCAGTCGCTGACCGGGAACTCCCCCTTCACGCGCGGGCGCGACAGCGGGTACGAGAGCTGGCGGAGCGTGGAGTTCGCCCGCTGGCCGACCGTCGGGCCGGCCCCGGTGCTGCGCGAGCCCGAGTACGACGACCTCCTCGACGGGTTCGTCCGCGACCGGATCCTGCTGGACCGCCGGATGCTCTACTGGTACGCCCGCCCCTCCGAGCACGTCCCGACGCTGGAGATCCGGGTCGCCGACGCCAACGCCGAACTGGACACCGTGGTGCTGCTGGCGGCCCTGGTGCGCGGACTGTCGACCACCCTGCTCGCCGAGGTCGAGGCGGATCTGCCCGTCGCCGGGGTGCCGGACCGGCAACTGCGCTCGGCACACGAGTACGCCGCCCTGCACGGACTGCGCGGCGCCGGGCTCGACCCCGTCGACGGACAGGAGCTGCCGGCCGGGCGGCTGGTGGACCGGCTGGTCGAGCGGGCCGCGCCGGGCCTGGAGGCCGCCGGTGACCTGGGCCTCGTACAGGACCTGCTCAAGGCGCTGCGCGCGGACGGCACCGGCGCCGCGCGCCAGCGCGCGACGTACGCGCGGCGCGGGTCGCTGACCGCGGTGGTGGACGCGCTGGCCGCGGCCACGGTGGCGGCCTGAGGTGACGACGGGGCGGCGATGGCGATGGACGACCGGGAGCTCTCACGACGGGAACTGATGATCCTGGGCGAGATCGAGCGGATGCTGGACCAGGACGCGGTGCTCGCACGCCGGCTGCGCACGATGCGGCGCGGCGCGCGGCCGTGGTCGGGGCCGGCGGCAGGGGTGCGCCGGCACCGGCTCGCCCTGGCGACGGTGCTGCTGGGGCTGGTGTCGGCGGGGCTGTTCGTGCCCGCGGTGGCCCGGTCGTCACCCGTGCTGATCTGGGCCTTCGCCGTCTCCTGGGTGCTGATGCTGGTGTGTCTGCTGGGGCTGGTCTGCCGCTGGTGCCGGCGCTTCGGTGGACGGTCGTGACACGGCCGCGCGGGCGGTGGCCCGTGGGAACCCCAGGGAACCCTTGGGAATCACTACTTGACCGGCCAGTAGGGCAGGCATAGGTTCTGGCGCGGCTTGCTCCACCTGGGACGGGCCCGGATCCGTCCTATTGGGGGGACACATGAAGCACTACATCGACGTCCTCAGGAAGTACGCGCTGTTCGGCGGCCGGGCCCGTCGCCAGGAGTACTGGCTGTTCGCCCTGTTCAGCGGGATCATCGAGATCGCGCTCCTGGTCCTCGGCCGTCTGACCGGGGTGGGCCTGATCCCCATGGCCGTCTATCTCGCCGTGGTCTTCCTGCCGGGCCTGGGCGTCACGCTCCGCCGGCTGCACGACACCGACCGTTCGGGCTGGTGGGCGCTGATCGGCCTGATCCCGGTGATCGGCTGGATCGTCATCCTCGTCTTCATGGCGGACGAGGGCCGCACCGAGCCGAACAAGTGGGGCCCCAACCCCAAGTACGCCGGGGCGGCCTGAGGCCCTCCGGGGCGCCCGCACCGTTCCCGGGCGCCCCGGGTGACCCGCCTCTCGTAGATCCGTCCGAAGCGGCGGCAGGGGTCCTTGTCGAAGGAGACCCGATCACGAGATATCTTGATGTCAAGCAATGTTGCAGACGTGGACGTGGAGCGGAGTACCCGGTGACTGACTCGACCATCATCTATACGCACACTGACGAGGCTCCGGCCCTGGCGACCTATTCGTTCCTGCCGATCGTCCAGGCGTACGCCTCGACCGCCGGCGTCCGGGTGGAGACCCGCGACATCTCGCTGGCCGGCCGCATCATCGCCAGCTTCCCCGAGGCCCTCCAGGCCGAGCAGCGCATCGACGACGCCCTCGCCGAGCTCGGTGAGCTGGCCAGGACGCCCGCCGCCAACATCATCAAGCTGCCGAACATCTCGGCCTCGATCCCGCAGCTCAAGGCCGCCATCGCCGAGCTCCAGGGCCAGGGCTACGCCCTCCCGGACTACCCGGACGACCCGAAGACCGACGAGGAGCGCGAGCACCGCGCCCGCTACGACAAGGTCAAGGGCAGCGCCGTCAACCCGGTCCTGCGCGAGGGCAACTCCGACCGCCGCGCCCCCGCCTCGGTCAAGAACTACGCCAAGGCCCACCCGCACCGCATGGGCGCCTGGTCCGCCGACTCCAAGACCGACGTCGCGACCATGGGCGAGAACGACTTCCGCTCCACCGAGAAGTCCGCGGTGATCGCCGAGGCCGGCACGCTGCGCATCGAGCACGTCGCCGCCGACGGCACCACCACCGTGCTGCGCGCGTCCGTACCCGTCCTGGCGGGCGAGGTCGTCGACGCCTCCGTCATGCGCGCCGCCGCCCTGCGCACCTTCCTCTCCGAGCAGATCGCCCGCGCCAAGGCCGAGGGCGTCCTGTTCTCCGTGCACCTCAAGGCCACGATGATGAAGGTCTCCGACCCGATCGTCTTCGGCCACGTCGTGCGCGCCTTCTTCCCCAAGACCTTCGCCCAGTACGGCGAGGTGCTGGCCGCTGCCGGCCTGTCCCCGAACGACGGCCTCGGCACCATCCTCGGCGGCCTGGACGCCGTCCCGCACGGCCTCGGCGCCGAGATCAAGGCCTCCTTCGAGGCCGAGCTCGCCGAGGGCCCGGCCCTGGCCATGGTCGACTCCGACAAGGGCATCACCAACCTGCACGTCCCCTCGGACGTCATCGTCGACGCCTCCATGCCGGCCATGATCCGCACCTCCGGCCACATGTGGGGCCCGGACGGCCAGGAGGCCGACACCCTCGCCGTCCTCCCGGACAGCAGCTACTCCGGCGTCTACCAGGCCGTCGTCGAGGACTGCCGCGCCCACGGCGCGTACGACCCCGCCACCATGGGCTCGGTGCCGAACGTCGGCCTGATGGCCCAGAAGGCCGAGGAGTACGGCTCCCACGACAAGACCTTCGAGATCGCCGCGGCCGGCACCGTCCGCGTCGTCGACGCCGCGGGCAACGTCGTCCTGGAGCAGGAGGTCGCCGAGGGCGACATCTTCCGCGCCTGCCAGACCAAGGACGCCCCGATCCAGGACTGGGTCAAGCTCGCCGTCACCCGCGCCCGCGCCACCGGCGACCCGGCCGTCTTCTGGCTCGACGCGACCCGCGCCCACGACGCCCAGCTGATCGCCAAGGTCAACACCTACCTCGCCGACCACGACACCGAGGGCCTGGAGATCAAGATCCTGGCCCCCGTCGAGGCCACGAAGTTCTCCGTCGAGCGCATCCGCCGCGGCGAGAACACCATCTCCGTCACCGGCAACGTGCTGCGCGACTACCTGACCGACCTCTTCCCGATCCTGGAGCTGGGCACCAGCGCCAAGATGCTCTCGGTCGTCCCGCTGATGAACGGCGGCGGCCTCTTCGAGACGGGCGCCGGCGGCTCCGCCCCCAAGCACGTCCAGCAGCTGGTCAAGGAGAACTACCTGCGCTGGGACTCCCTCGGTGAGTTCCTCGCGCTGGCGGTCTCCTTCGAGCACCTCGCCACCACCACGGGCAACGCCCGCGCCCAGGTGCTGGCCGACACCCTCGACCGCGCCACCGGCAGCTTCCTCAACGAGGACAAGTCGCCCTCGCGCCGCCTCGGCGGCATCGACAACCGCGGCAGCCACTTCTACCTCGCCCTGTACTGGGCGCAGGAGCTGGCCAAGCAGACCGACGACGCCGAGCTGGCCACCGCCTTCGCCCCGCTGGCCAAGACGCTGGCCGAGCAGGAGCAGACCATCGTCGACGAGCTGATCGCCGTCCAGGGCAACCCGGCGGACATCGGCGGCTACTACCAGCCCGACCCGGCCAAGGCCGCGGCGGTCATGCGCCCGTCCGCGACCTTCAACCAGGCGCTCGCGATCCTGGGCTGACCCCGCCGCGCGGCCGATCCCCGCGCGACACCGCACCACCCGCGCCGCGCGTACCCCGCGTACCACCGGCGCGTCACCCCGCCCCGGCCAGGCTTCCGCCCGGCCGGGGCGGGGTCGCGTTTTCGGCCACGTGGCGGGGGAGCGTGCGCTAACGTTCACGGCCTGTGGGCGAGGGGGAGGCTGCTGTGGCACGGCGCGACGGAACGTCCTGCGCGGGAGGCGGCTGCGGAACGCTTCTGTTGCTGTTCCTCTTCGTCCTCCCGACCGTCGGCTACCTGCTGTCGGTGCCGCTGACCCTGCCCGACCTGCTGGCCGAACAGACGCCCCCGCAGCGGCTCCAGGGCTTCGGGGAGCACCTGACCGCCTACGCCCTCCCGGTCGTCGTGGCCGTGCTCGTGGCCCTCTGGGCGAGCCGCCGCCGCGCGTTCGTGTGGTGGCTGGTCCTGACCCGGGCCGCCGGCCTGCTCGCCCTCGTCGCCGCCGCCCTGTGGTGGACGCACGGCCAGGTCGGCGACCACCCCCTGTGGAACGTCCGGGCGACGGCCGAGAGCGTGGCCGCCGGTCTGGTGGCGTTCGCCTTCGTCGCCGCCGTACGCCGGTGGGACGCGTCCCGGGGCGGCCCGTCCGCCGCTCCGACCCGCCGCCGGCCGGCCCCGGGGGAGATCTGGCTGGCGATGGTCCCGCTGCGGGAGGACCCCGCCCGGCAGCTGCGCCACTACTGCGTCGTGCTGGCCGCCCACGACGACCATGCCGAGGTCGCCCAGATCACCACCAAGGACAAGGACGGCCGCTCCGACCACATCCGGATGCCGAACGACGGCTGGGACAAGGTCTCCGGCCGCGACCACTGGGTCGAGTACGGCCGTCCCCCGCGCCGCGTGGACTACCACCTCTTCCTCGCCGCCCGCCCCCAGGGCCGCTGCCCGGCCCCCGTCTGGCGCCGGCTCAGCCGCGACCCGGACTGAGCGCGCACAACGCCCGTCCGTCCTGGGCCCGTTCCGGCTCCTCCTCGCGCAGGCCGTCCCGGCCGTCGTCCCAGCTGCCCAGGGCCACCTCGGCGGTGATGCCGGGACCGGACCCCGCGATCAGCCCTCGGCCGGCGTGCTCGGCGCCGCCGTCCTCGAAGAAGCGGTCGAGGGCGTCGAAGACGACGGCGCTGGCGCTGTTCCCGCGCTCGCTCAGGGTCGCCCGGCCGTAGCGGAACATCGACGCCGGCAGGCGCAGGTGGGCGCCCAGGTCGTCCAGGATGCGCGGGCCGCCCGCGTGCACGATGCGCCGCAGCTGCGGGCGGTCCTCCGGGGGTGCGTCCATGAGCTGGCAGATCGTCATGAGGGGCAGCTCGTCGGCGAGATGGGCCATGACGTCGGCCAGTCCGCCGGCGGCGGCCATCCGGTCCACCAGGGTGTCCGCGGCGGCCTGGGTCCAGGGCCGCAGTGCCTCCACCCGGGGCGTGGTGAAGGCCCTGACGACCAGCTTGCGCACCCGGTTGAGGGCTGGCGCGTCCACGAGGTTGATCGCCTCGGCCTGGGCGATGGGGGCCGGGGTGATCCGAGGGAAGTCCCGGCCGACCAGGGCGGCGCGGCTGAAGCGGCGGTCGGAGGTCACCGTCCGGCCGTGCCGGTGTTCGGCGGTGCCGGTGCCGGTGCGGGGAGGTGCCGGTGCGGGGAGGGGCTCAGACCGCGACGGCCTCCAGGACCGAGGGCAGGGTCGGGGTCGGCAGGATCCGCTCCAGGCGGAAGCCCGCCCGGCCCAGCAGGTCCGAGAACTCGGCCGCGGTGCGCTCGCGTCCGCGGACGGCCAGCAGCATGACGACGTCGACGTTCACCGCCGGGTGCGGCGCGGAGCCCTCCGGCAGGACGGCGTCCACGACCAGCAGCCGGCTGCCGGGGGCTGCCGCGCGGCGGATCGTCCCGAGGATCCGCAGGGCGTCCTCGTCGCTCCAGTCGTGCAGGATGTGCTTGAGCACGTAGAAGTCGCCCCCGGGCGGCACGGCGGAGAAGAAGTCGCCGCCCTCGGTGTGCCACCGGCCCGCCAGTCCGGGCCGGTCCAGGAGGTGTTCGGCGACCGTCGCGGGCTGGTCGAAGAGGACGCCGGTCAGGGTGGGCTCCCGGGTCAGTACGGCGTCCAGCAGGCCGCCGCGGCCCCCGCCCACGTCGATCACGCGCGCCCCCTCGGGGAACGTGTAGCTCTGCGCGACGAGTTCCTCCACGGGACCGGACATCGAGGCCATGCCGGCGTCGAACGTGGCCCGGTCCTCGGGGGCCTTCAGGAGGTGCTCGAAGAACGACGTGCCGTACGCGAGCTCGAAGGCGGGTTCGCCCGTACGGAGGGTCTCCGCGAGCCCGTCCGTGGACCGCCCGAACATCGGGTCCGTGATCATCAGGACGGCGGCCAGCTGCGATCCCGGCGCGTCCGTGCGCAGCGCCTGCGCGCTGTCGTCCAGCCGGAACGCGCCCCGGTCGTCCTCGTGGAAGAGACCCCGGACCGCCAGCAGCCGCAGGATCCGGCGCAGGGACGGGGCGTGGGTGCCGGTGCGGGCGGCGAGGTCGTCGGCGGTGCGGGGGCCGTCGCCGAGGTGATCGGCGATCCGGTGCACGGCCACGGCCCGCAGCGCGGCGCCGTGGATGTGCCCGTACATCAGGTCCTGGAGGGGAGAGGGTCCGAAGGGGTCGGTCGGGTGGTTCGGTTCACCGGTGGTGCCGGCCACGGTCGCGCTCCTGTCGTCTGGGTCTCGATTTTCCCGGAGTACCGCAAACGGCCATGGTCACCCGCCCCCCGAGGGCGCGGGGGCGCTTTGCGCGGACCCGTCCGCCGTCAAGTCGACTTCCGGCCGGGTCCCCGGGGTCGCCCGGCGCCGGGCGCTCAGAGACGGTGGACCCGCTCCTGCTCCATGATCAGCGGGTACCGGCCGGCCGCCAGCAGCCGTACGCCGGGGGCGACCGCCAGCAGCTTGCGCAGCCAGCCCAGGGCGGCGGCGTCGAGCCGGTCGCAGCCCTCCACGACGAGCAGCATGTCGCGTTCGGCGAGCCAGGACGCGGCGTTCGCACCGCCGCAGGGGAGGAAGGGCATGCCGGGTACGCAGCCCAGCGCCTCCACCAGTTCGCGCACCCCCGTGGTGCGCTCCAGGCTGACGAAGGTCACCCCGTCGTAGAAGTTGGACGCGACCCGGCGGGCGATCTCCCGTACCAGCAGGGCGCGTTGTTCCCGCACCGGTCCGGTGACGGTCAGCACGCGGCCCCGGCGGACCGCCGTGAGCAGCCGCGACATCTCGTCGGAGGTCGCCGGAAGGGCCCCCGGATGCCCTGAATTCCCCATCGGCACGATGCCCCCCATGCATACGTGTCCCCGTGCACGGCCCGAGGCTCGATTCAAGCCGTGCCCAGATGATTATCCGCCAGGTGTGACGGATGGCCAGCGGAAGGGCAGATTCCCTGTAAATCAGGGGCCGTTGGGACGCGGGGTGCGCGGGGTCGACCGGAAGGGACGATGCCGCGCTGCCGTGCCCCGGCACCCGTCCGCCGGCCCATGCCGCCGCCTCGCCGGCCTCGGCCCCGACGGGGGACCGACGCTCGGCGAGGTGCCTGACCCGCCCGTGGCCCCGCCCCGGCGGCGGGAACGGTTGTCCGCGCCGCGGGGATCCGCTCTACTGCTGGGCGGACCCGGATTCCGTACCCAGGACCGGGCCGACGCGGGGGAGGGACCTGACGATGCACACGAACCACCGGCGCCGCTTCCGGCCGCTGGGGCGCCGGTCCTGGCTCGCCGCCTTCGTCTCGGGGCTGCTCCTGGTCGGCGTGTGCGCCGCCACCGGGATCGCCGGGGACCCCTTCGCCGCCGGTGGCGGCCGGCCCGCGCCCGCCGCCACCGCACCCGGCCACCCGTACCCCGGTGACGAGCGGGAACGCCCCGCCGGCGCCCTCCCGTTCGACATGCCGGATCCGGCGGCCCTGCGCGCCGCCGGGCCGGGCAGGCTGGTCTTCGCCCACTACTTCACCCCGTACCCGCTCTCCCTCGACAACGCCCGCCCCGAGGCCGACTACTACGCCCGCCACTACCTCACGGCGGACGGCGAGAGCGGCAAGCACGCGCCCTACGGCGGCCTGCTGCGCGACCGTCCGCTGCCGGTCGCGCCGAAGGGCGGCGACTGGGAAGGCGCCAACCTCCGGCAGGAGGTGCGCACCGCCCGCGCCGCCGGCATCGACGGCTTCACCCTCGACCTGCTCTCCCTCTCCGGCACGCACTGGGAGCGGGCGAACCTCCTGATGGAGGCGGCCCGTTCGGTCGACCCCGACTTCAGGATCATGCTGATGCCGGACATGACGTCCCTGAAGACCGACGACCCGACGGTCCTCGCCGACGCCGTCGCCGCCCTCGGCGCCCAGCCGGCCGCGCACCGCCTCGACGACGGCCGCCTGGTGCTCTCCCCCTTCAAGGCGGAGGCCAAGGACGTCGCCTGGTGGACCCGGACGCTGGACGTCCTGGAACGGCGGCACGGCATCCGCACCGCCTTCGTCCCCCTCTTCCTCGACCTCGCCTCCCACGCCGAGGTGTTCGCGCCCATCAGCCACGGCTTCTCGGAATGGGGCAGCCGCAGCCACACCGGACAGGAGGGTGCGACGGCCGACGTCCGGCGCGCCCACGCGCTGGGCAAGATCTGGATGCAGCCGGTCTCGGTCCAGGACGCCCGCCCCAACCAGGGCGTCTACGACGAGGCGGGCAACACCGCGACGCTGCGCGCGACATGGACCCGCGCCATCGAGGACGGCGCCGACTGGGTGCAGCTCACCACGTGGAACGACTACTCCGAAGGCAGCCACTTCGCCCCGTCGGCGCACAACGGGCACGCCTACCTCGACCTCAGCTCCTACTACCTGACCCGGTTCAAGACCGGCACGTGGCCGCGGATCGTCCGGGACACGCTGTACCTGACCTCGCGCACGCAGTTCGCCGCGGCCGCCCCGGCCGGCGGCCAGCAGCGGCTGATGTCCCTGCGCAGGGGCAGCGCGGCCGCCCGGGACACCGTGGAGGTGCTCAGCCTCCTCACCGCGCCCGCGACGGTCCGTACCACCGTCGGCACTGCCCGCTCCTCGTACGAGGCCCCGGCCGGCCTCCACTCCGCGCTGCTGCCGCTGCGCACGGGCACCGGCTCGGCGCGGGTGGTGCGCGGCGGCACCGGCACGGCGGCCGCCGAACTGCCGTACCCGGTGCGCAGACAGGCGCCGGTGCAGGACCTCCAGTACTACGCGGTGACCAGCGGCCGGGAGGTCCCTTCCTGCTGCTGACCCCGGGGCGGCGGGCCCGGCCGCCCGGAGTGCGGACACGGGGTACCGGATCGCGGGCGCGCGGGGGATGATCCCGTACGACACGCCACCCCGCCGCAACCGGAGGCCCCGTGACCGCGCCCGTGCAGCCCGCCGAGTTCCCCGGCGGCCCCGCCCTCTTCCGCCTCGACCCGGCCGTCTCCCACCTCAACCACGGGTCCTTCGGCGCCGTCCCCCTGCCGGTCCAGGAGGCCCAGGCGGCCCTGCTCGCCGAGGCGCACGCCGACCCCGACGCCTTCTTCATCGCCGCCCCGGACCGCATCGAGCGGGCCCGCGGCCGGGTGGCCGCCCTGCTGCACACCGACCCGGCGGGGCTGGCGTTCGTCGCCAACGCCACCGAGGGTGCCAACCTCGCCCTGGCCGCCCTCCCGCTCTCCGACGGCGACGAGATCCTCGTCACCGACCACGGCTACGGCACGGTCGTCGCGGCCGCCGCCCGCCGCGCGCCCCTGGTCACCGTGCGCCTCGACCCCGGCCTGCCCGACGAGGACGCGGTGCGCGAGGCCGTCCTCGCCGGCCTCACCCCCCGTACCAAGGCCGTGCTCCTCGACCACATCAGCTCGCCCACCGCCCGCGTGATCGCCTCGCCCCGGCTGCTCGCCGAGCTGCGCGAGCGTGGCGTGCTCACCGTCGTCGACGGCGCCCACGCCCCCGGCATGCTCGCCGACCCGCTCGCGGTGCAGGCGGACTTCTGGTTCGGCAACCTGCACAAATGGGGGTACGCCCCCTCGGGCACCGCCGTGCTCGCCGTCGCCGCTCCGTATCGCGACCGGATCCGGCCCCTGGTGCCCTCCTGGGAGGACCACCACGGCTTCCCGCGCTCGGTGGAGAACCGCGCCACCGCCGACTACACCGGCTGGCTCGCCGCCCCCGAGGGCCTGGAACTCCTCGCCCGCCTGGACGCCGCCAAGGTCCGCGCCCACAACAACGCCCTCGCCGCGTACGGCGCCGCCCTGCTCGCGCAGCTTCCCGGGCTCGCCCCGCTCCCGCACACCGAGGGCCTGGCCATGCGCGCGCTGCGGCTGCCGCCCGGGGTCGCGCAGACCCCCGAGGCCGCGCGCGACCTGCGGGAGGAGATCGCCGCGCGGCACCGCATCCGGGTACTGATCTGGCCGTGGCCGGGCGGCGGCGGGATCCGGGTGTGCGGCCAGATCTACAACCGGCCCGAGGAGTACGAACGCCTCGCCGCCGTCCTGCCGGACCACCTGCCGCCGGCGGCCTGAGGCCGGGCGGAAGCGCCCCCGGCCGAAACGACTGCGGCCGAAACGACTGCGGCCGAACCGACCCCGGTGTGCGAGCCCGCCGGGGTCAGTTCCGCCGGAGCAGGTACGTGTCCATGATCCAGCCCTTGCGGGCCCGGGCCGCGGTGCGCAGCTCCTCGATCCGGCCGGACACCTCCGCCAGCTCGCCCTGGACCAGGATCTCGTCGGGCGTACCGACGTAGGCGCCCCAGTAGATGTACAGGTCCTGGTCGAGGTGGCGGGTGAAGGCGTGCCGCGCGTCCAGCATCACCACGACGTCGTCCGCGTCGTCCGGCCAGCCCTCCGCCAGCCGCCGGCCGGTGGTGATCTGGACCGGGCGGCCCACCCGGTTGAGGGTGGTGCGGTGCCGGGCCAGCAGCGCCGAGATGCTGCTGATCCCCGGGATCACCTCGTGCTCGAAGGCCACCCGGCCGCGCGCGGCGACCTCGTCGAGGATCGCCAGCGTCGAGTCGTACAGCGACGGGTCGCCCCACACCAGGAACGCCCCGGTCTCGCCGTCGGCCAGGTCCTCCTCGATGAACCGCTCGAAGAGCGCCGCCCGCGCGCTGCGCCAGCCGTCCACGGTGGGCGCGTACTCGGCCGGCGTACGGTCGCGGTCGGGGTCGCGGCCCTCCACCAGCCGGTGGCCGGGGCGGGCGTGCGCCTCGAGCATGGCGCGCCGCAGCCCGGTCAGGTCCGCCTTCTCCTCACCCTTCTCCAGGATGAGGAACGCGTCCGCCGCGCCGATCGCCCGGACCGCCTGGAGGGTCAGGTGCTCCGGGTCGCCCGCGCCTATACCGATCACTGAGAACTTCTTCACCGCGCCATTCTGCACGGCCGCTATCCTGCCGGTCATGCGTGTCGCCCTGTTCGTCACCTGCGTCAACGACGCGCTGTACCCCGCCACCGGCGTCGCCGTCGTCCGGCTGCTGGAACGCCTGGGCGTCACCGTCGGCTTCCCGGCCGCGCAGAGCTGCTGCGGGCAGCCGCAGTACAACACCGGCTACCGGCGCGAGGCGGAGCCACTGCTGCGGCGCACCGCCGAGGCCTTCGAGGGGTACGCGTACGTGGTCACGCCCTCCGCCTCGTGCGCGGCGATGATCCGCGAGCACTACCCGCGTATCGGGCGGAAGGCCGCCGAGGAGGGGCGCGGGCCGGAGCTGGCCGGGCTCGCGGAGGAGCTCGTACCGAAGATGTACGAGCTGACCGAGTTCCTGGTGGACGTGCTGGGCGTGACCGACGTCGGCGCGTATTTCCCGCATACGGTCACGTATCACCCGTCCTGTCACGGTCTGCGCGCCCTCGGCCTCGGCGAGCGCCCCCGCCGCCTCCTCGCCGCCGTCAAGGGCCTGCGGCTGCGCGAACTGCCCGGAGCCGAGGAGTGCTGCGGGTTCGGCGGCACCTTCGCCGTCAAGAACCCCGACGTCTCCGCCGCGATGGGCGCCGACAAGATCCGCAACGCGTGTGCGACGGGCGCCCGGGTGCTGTGCGGCGCCGACAACTCCTGCCTCGCCCACCTCGGCGGCATCGCGCGCCGCGAGGGCGCCCCGCTGCGCGCCCTGCACCTCGCCGAGATCCTGGCCGCGACGGAGGAGGACCCGCTGCGATGAGCCGGACCGACCTGGGCATGCCGCCCTTCCCGCCCTCTCCTCCTCTCCAGCCCTCCCCGCCGTTGCCGCCGTTCCCGGCGTTCCCGGCGTTCCCGCCGTTCCCCGAGGCGGCCCGGGAGGCCGTACGGGACACCACCCTGCGCGCCAACCTGCGCCACGCCACCCACACCATCCGCGACAAACGGGCCCGCGCCGTCGCCGAACTCGCCGACTGGGACCGGCTGCGCGCGGCCGGCCGGGCCATCAAGGACCAGACGCTGCGCCACCTCGACCGCTACCTCCTCCAGCTGGAGGAAGCCGTCACCGCGGCCGGCGGCACCGTCCACTGGGCGGCCGACGCCGCCGAGGCCAACCGCATCGTGACCGGCCTCGTCCTGGCCACCGGCGAACGCGAGGTCGTGAAGGTCAAGTCCATGGCCACCCAGGAGATCGGCCTCAACGAGGCCCTGGAGGCGGCGGGCATCGCCGCGTACGAGACCGACCTCGCCGAACTCATCGTCCAGCTCGGCCACGACCGGCCCTCCCACATCCTGGTCCCCGCCATCCACCGCAACCGGGCCGAGATCGGCGCCCTCTTCCGCGCCGAGATGGGCGCGTGGGGGCGGCCCGCGCCCGAAGGGCTGGGCGACACCCCCGCCGAACTGGCCGAAGCGGCCCGGCTGCACCTGCGCGAGAAGTTCCTGCGCGCCAAGGTCGCCGTCTCCGGCGCCAACTTCATGGTGGCCGAGACCGGCACGATGGTCGTCCTGGAGTCGGAGGGCAACGGCAGGATGTGCCTGACCCTGCCCGAGACCCTCATCTCGGTCGTGGGCATCGAGAAGACCATCCCCACCTGGCGCGACCTGGAGGTGTTCCTCCAGACGCTGCCCCGCTCCTCGACCGCCGAGCGGATGAACCCGTACACCACCATGTGGACCGGGCCGGGGCCGTCGAGCGGGGCCGACGGCGACGGGCCGTCCGCCTTCCAGCTCGTCCTCCTCGACAACG
Organism: Streptomyces sp. NPDC090022; assembly: GCF_044748145.1. Lineage (NCBI taxonomy): Bacteria > Bacillati > Actinomycetota > Actinomycetes > Kitasatosporales > Streptomycetaceae > Streptomyces > Streptomyces sp. NPDC090022. Next base: position 135,406 of record NZ_JBIVFN010000014.1, on the reverse strand, counting down.
GCCGCACCGACACCCTCGCCGACGCCACCGGCCGCCAGGCGCTGCGCTGCATCCGCTGCTCGGCCTGTCTCAACGTCTGCCCCGTGTACGAGCGGGCGGGCGGCCACGCGTACGGATCGGTCTACCCGGGCCCGATCGGCGCGGTCCTCACCCCCCAACTGCGCGGCACCGCGAGTCCGGTCGACGCCTCGCTGCCGTACGCCTCCACGCTGTGCGGCGCCTGCTACGAGGTCTGCCCCGTGGCCATCGACATCCCCGAGATCCTGGTCGCCTTGCGCGAACGCGTCGCCCAGGGCGGACCGGTGACCCGCGAGGGCATCCGCGTGACGATCCGCCCGGGGCGGGGCCACGCGGCCGAACGCGCCGCGATGCGCGCGGCGCGCCGGCTGCTGGACCACCCCGGCGCCCTGCGCGCGGGCGAACGCCTGCTGGCCCGTGCCCGGCGGCTGGGCGTCCGGCCCCGGCGGCTGCCGGGGCCCGGGCGGGCCTGGACGGACACCCGCGACCTGCCCGAGCCGCCCGCGGAGCCGTTCCGCGACTGGTGGGCCCGGGAGCGCGGCGCCGTCGGCGACGTACGGGGCGGCGACGTACGGGGCGGCGGCGACGTACGGGGTGGAGGGGGAGCGCGATGAGCAGCAGGGAGCGCATCCTCGCCCGGATCCGCCGGGCCGTGCCCGACCCGGGTCCGGACCTCGACATCCCCCGCGACTACCTCATGGTGCACGCCGCGCGCACCCCGCAGGAGCGGGTGGAGCTGCTGGCCGCGAACCTCACCGAGTACCGGGCGCACGTGCACCGCGCGACCCGTGGCACCTGCCGCGAGGTGGTGGCCGGCCTGCTCGCCGGGGCGCGGACGGTCCAGCTGCCCCCGGCCCTGGGCTTCGACCTGAAGCCCGGCCCGCACGACGGCCCGCCCCCCGAGCACTCCCCGCCCCCCGACCCATCCCCGACCACGGACCACTCCCCGGCCCCCGACCACACCCGCTTCCCGGTCCTCGTCCACGACCGGGCCGACCAGACCCTCGCCGAACTGGACCGGGTCGACACCGTCGTCACCGGGTGCGCCCTGGCCGTCGCCGAGACCGGCACCCTCGTCCTGGACGGCGGTCCCGACCAGGGGCGGCGGCGCATCACGCTCGTCCCCGACCACCACATCTGCCTCGTCCGCGTACCCGACCAGGTCGTGGACTCCGTACCGCAGGCGCTGGCGCTGCTCGACCCGGCGCGCCCGCTGACCTGGATCTCCGGCCCGTCCGCGACCAGCGACATCGAACTCGACCGGGTGGAGGGCGTCCACGGACCGCGCCGACTGGACGTCGTCCTGGTGACCCCGTAGCAGGACCGACCGGGACCGCCCGCACAATGAGGGCATGTCATCCCACATCGCCCTCACGGCGCTGGTCGTCACCGACTACGACGAGGCCATCGACTTCTACACGCGCGCCCTCGGCTTCGAGCTGGCCGAGGACACCGCCCGCCCCGACGGCTCCCGCTGGGTGGTCGTGCGCCCGCCCGGCGCCACGGAATCCGCCCTCCTCCTGGCCCGCGCCAAGGACGACGCCCAGCGCGCCCGGGTCGGCGACCAGACCGGCGGCCGGGTCGGCTTCTTCCTCCACACCGACGACTTCGCCCGCGACCACGCCCGGATGACCGCCGAAGGGGTCCGCTTCCTGGAGGAGCCGCGCCACGAGGCGTACGGCTCGGTCGCCGTGTTCGAGGACCTCTACGGCAACCGCTGGGACCTACTCCAGCCCGCCGCCGCGTAGCCGCGGCGCCTCCCGGGCGGCGTCGACCGCCTCGCCCCGCTCGACGCGGTGGGCCAGTTCCCCGGCCCACCGCACGAGGGCGGGCACATCCATCCCGTGGGTCCCGCCCGCCGCTTCGACGGACCGGGCGCCGCGCCGCAGCAGCCGCGCGCCCCCGACGGCGTTGCCGCGCGCGGCGTGCGTGAGCCCCACGGCCAGCTGCGCGAGCCCGCGCCACAGCGCCGCCTCGTCCGCCGGCCGGGACTTCCAGGCGTCCTCGAACACCTCGTGCGCGTGGAAGGGCATCCCGGCGTCCAGCAGCCGCTGCGCCTGCGCCACCGTCTCCTCGGGCGTGCGCACCACCCCCTCGGGCTGCCGCTCGACCCCGGGCGCCCCGTAGGGCAGCGGCCGCCCCAGCCCGTCCCGCGGCCGGGCACTGCGCGCCCGCCCCTCGCTGTCCCGGTCCCTGCCCTCACCCGTACTCACCCCCTCATCCTGCACCCCGCCCCGGCCGATGCGTGCGCACCCCTCGGCGTGCGGTAATGTTCTTTCTGCACCGCCGCCGGGGGGAAACCCCAGGTGAGGGGCATCGGGACGTGGCGCAGCTTGGTAGCGCACTTGACTGGGGGTCAAGGGGTCGCAGGTTCAAATCCTGTCGTCCCGACCATGCGGAAACGCAGGTCGGAGGCCGTTCTCTCATCCATGGGAGGACGGCCTTTCGTGCGTCCGGGGCCTTGGCGCGGTGCGCGCCGATCAGGTGGCGCTCGGTCGGGCATCAGCGGCGGGCGTCGATCTTCAGGTCGCCCCGGGTCTGCGTACGGGCGAAGGCGCCGGCGAGATGGGTGTGCGGGTAGCCGAGGTCGATCGCGCCGGACTCGTCGAGGCGGGCCAGGCGGGAGGCCGTGAAGTCGACCTCCGAGGCGCCCGGATTGTCCGTCAGTTGGGCTGGGGTGCGGGCGCCGGTGATCGGTGCCGTCACGTCCGGGTTCTGCAAGGTCCACGCCAGAGCGACCTGGACGGGGTGCGGCCCAGCTCCGTGGCAACCTCCTTCACCATGTCGGCGACGACGAGGCTGCTTTCGGTGACCCAGCCCAAGGTGTGGTTGAGGCGCTTGCGGGAACTCTCCTCGGATCCGCCGTCGGTGAATACGGGACGACTCCAAGGCCCATCTCCCGCGCCATGGGGATCAGATCGCGGTCCCCGGCACGCTGGATCAGACTGTATTCGATCTGCAGCGCGACCGGCGGCGACCAGCCGCGCAGGTCGCCATCCCATACGTGCAGGTAGAGAAGATCGATGCAGTCCGTGTTCAGCCGTCGCAGACTTGATTCCACCGACGCGAACAGGTTCTTGCGGTGCGGGCCCCCGGCGTTCGGATCGCCGGGACGGCGATGTGTCGCGTATTCCGTCGCGAGGACCAGGCTTTCGCGGTTGTCACGGGTGAACTCGCCGAGGAGGCTTTCGGAGCTGCCGTCGGTGTAGGTGTCGGCGGTGTCGATGAAGTCGCCGCCGTGCTCGACATAGAGGTCGAACAGCTTGCGCCGACCAGCCCGCCACCACCGCGGCGCCGCCACTGACCGGCCTGGTCGCCGACCTGTCGCCGCTCCCGGCCATGTTCCTGAACCACCGCTACGACATCCTGGCCTGGAACGTCGAAAGGGCCGGGCTGCTCATGGATTTCAGCACTCTGCCGCCGGAGCGGCGCAATGCGATGGGGCTGTGCCTGATGCATCCGGAGGTGCGCGAGTTCTATGTCGACCGCGAACGCGTCGTGCGGGAGGGGATCGCCCACCTGCGCGCCGCTGGGGCCGCGCATCCGGCGGACGCCCGGCCGTGACGGTCTCAGCGCGACGCGGGAACTCCTCTCCCGGCCGGTGCCGCCCCGGGTGCTCATGCTGACCACCTTCGACTCCGACGACCTGGTGCTCGGCGCGCTGCGCGCCGGAGCCCTCGGGTTCGTCCTGAAGGACACCCCGCCGGCGCGGATCCTCGACGCGGTGCGCACCGTCGCGGGCGGGAACCCCGTACTGGCCCCGGCGGCCACGGCACGAGTGATCGCCGCAGCCACCGGGCCGCGGTCCGCCACGGCTCGCCGCTCGTCCCGCGGAGCCGCTCGGAAACAGCTGTCCGCGCTGACCGAACGGGAACTCCACACCGCCCGGGCCATCGCGGACGGGCTGGGCAACCCGGAGATCGCCGAGCGGCTGCAGATCAGCATCGCGACCGTCAAGGCACACACAGGCAACCTGTTCGCGGGGCCGGCGGTCGAGAACCGCGTGCAGATCGCGCTCCTGGTCCGCGACGCAGAGGAATGACCGGCTACCCGCCACCCGGTCCGGATCTCGGAGCGTCAGTCGGCGCTGCCGGGCGCCGGCCACTGGGAGACGGCAGGCCGTTCCCGGTCGAGGCGGGACAGCTCGGTGGCCGTCAGGTCGAGGTCCGCGGCCCGGGCCGAGTCGGTGATGGAGGCTGGGCGGCTGGCTCCCGGTACCGGGATCACGGCCGGGGAGCGGGCCAGGAGCCAGGCCAGGGCGACCTGCTGCGCACTCACGCCGCGACCGGCCGCGACGCGGTGGAACGCGGTGCCCGTGGAGGCCGGGCCGGAGGGGCCGTCGAGGGAGCTGCGGGAGATACCGCCGAGGGGGCTCCAGGGAAGGAAGGCCAGGCCCAGTTCGGTGCACAGGCGCAGTTGGGGCTCGCTGTCGCGGACGGCGGGCGAGTACCGGTTCTGCACGGAGGCCAGAGCGTCACCGAGGATGGCGTGCGCCTCGCGGATCTGGTCGGTGGTGACGTTGGAGATTCCGGCGGCGCGGATGGTGCCGGCGTCGAGGAGGTCGCGCAGGGCGCCGACGGATTCCGACCAGGGGACGGCGGGGTCCGGTTTGTGGAGCTGGTAGAGACCGATCGCGTCGACGCCCAGCCGCCGGGCGGAGGCTTCGGCGGCGCGTTTGACGTGCTCCGGGGTGCCGTTGACGGTCCAGCTGCCGTCACCGGGGCGGCCGCGGCCGCCCTTGGTGGCGATCAGGACGTGGGAGGCGTCGCCGCCGTAGCGGGCCAGGGCGCGGGCGACGAGCCGCTCGTTGTGGCCGGCCTCGTCGGCGTGCCAGTGGTAGGAGTCGGCCGTGTCGATGAGGGTGACGCCGGAGTCGAGGGCGGCGTGGATGGTGGCGATGGCCTGGTCGCTGTCCGGGCGGTGCTCGATGGACAGGGGCATGGCGCCCAGTCCGATGGCGCTGACGGCGGTGCCTGCGAGGGCGCGGTGGCGCATGGGGCGGGAACTCCTCAGACGGTGGGGGCGGTGGGGGCGGTGGCTGCGGTGAGGGTCTCGGCGACGGCGCCGGGCAACCAGTCCACGGTGCGGGAGAAGGCGTAACCCAGCCCCTTGGCGCGGGTGTTGCTCATGGCGTACTGGCGGTCGAAGGAGAACGGCGACGCCGGGGTGCCGGTGGCGACCACCCGGTAGACGGGGTCGCGACCGATCTCGGCGGCGACGGCCGCGGCGAGGCCGCGTACGTCGAGCAGGCCGTCGGAGCAGGCGTTGACCGGGCCGGTGAAGTCGCCGGCGGTGGCCGCCCACAGCAGCAGGTCGGCCAGTTCGGCGTGGTGGATGAACACCGTGGGCAGCGGCCGTTCGTGCACCGTGATCGCTTCGCCTGCGCGTATGCGCTCGGTGTAGTGGGCCAGCCGTCCGGTGAACTCCCGTACGCCGCCGCCCAGTACGTGGGCGCTGCGCACGGCGGCGAATGCGAAGCCGCCGGCGCGGGCCAGGACCGCCTCCGCCTGACGCTTGCCCTCGGCGTAGTGGGCTTCGCGGTACGCCGCGTCGTGCCAGGGCAGGTCCATGGCCACCGGCCAGGTGGCAGGGTCCACGTTCTCCTCCGGCACCGGCGTCCCCGCCGGTACGGACGGCAGGACGGCGGTCGCGGGGTCGTAGACCTCGATCGTGGAGGTCATGACGTAGCGGCGGGTGCGGCCGGCGAAGGCCCGGGCGGCGATCGCGGCCTGCACGGGCGTGTAGCAGACCTGGTCGACGACCACGTCGAAGGTGCGGGACCCGAGGGCCGCGAGGAGCGCCGCCTCGTCGTCGCGGTCGACGACGAGGTGGTCGACGCCGGCGGGCGGCCCGTCGGAGCCGCGGTTGATCACGGTGACCCGGTGGCCCGCCGTCTGCAGGCGCTCGACCAGGACTCTTCCGAAGTACCGGCTTCCGCCGATGACGCAGATCCTTTGCATGCCCTCACTCTGGACACCTATCGTGATCAGCAGAAGTGGTGGCTTACTGGAGACGTTTTAAGGAAAACTGTTGATCGATGTGCAGCGGCTCCGTGTGCTGCGGGCGGTGGCGGAGCACGGCAGTTTCAGCGGGGCGGCCGCGGCGCTCCACCTCACGCCCTCCGCCGTCTCCCAGCACGTGGCGGTCCTCGAACGCGGCCTCGGCGCCCAGGTCGTGGCCCGCAGCACGCGCGGGGTCACCCTGACCGAGGCCGGCCGGATCATGGTCGGCGCCGCCGAGTCCGTCGCGGCCGAGCTCGAACACGCCAAGCAGCAGGTGGAGCAGCTCGGTTCGGGCCGTACGCAACTCACCGTCGCGACCTTCGGCACCGGTGGCCGGCACCTGCTGCCCGGTGCCCTCACCCGCTTCACGGCAGCCCATCCCGGCACCGTGCTCCACGTCCGGGAGGGCGAGCCCGAGACCACCCTGCCCCTGGTCCGCCAGGGCGCCGTCGACCTCGCCCTCGCCTACCACTTCGACGGCCCGCTGCCCCTCGGGCCGGGGCGGAACACCGGCCTGCAGTGGACCGCCCTGCTGGAGGACCCGCTGCACGCCGTCCTGCCGGAGGGCCACCGGCTCGCCGACCGCACGGCGCTGGACATCGCGGAACTGGCAGCCGAGCCCTGGGTGCTCGGCTGCCTCAAGACCGAGGCGTACCTGCGCCGCTACGCCGAGCGGGCCGGCTTCACACCGGACGTACGCGGCAGCACCACCGACTACTTCTTCGCCCGCGCGCTCGTCGCCGCGGGCCTGGGGGTCTCCCTCATCCCTGCCATCGCGCTCACCCCGGGCGTATCCGGCGTGAGCGCCGTGCCCCTCCAGGCGCCGGCCCCCGCCCGGTACATCGGCGTGGCCACGATCGCCCGCCACACCGCCCGGCCGCCCATAGCGGCGTTGCTCCAGGCCCTACGCGAACAGGCGGACCTCCATACCCCACCCCGAGGGTGAGCCCACCATCGACCGCGCGGGCCGGCGGCGGGCCACCGCAGCCGGCCCCCACGGTGGATCGCCTGCGCGAACGCCTCCCCCCACGGTACTTTGACGCACCATCACATCACGTAGGGTCGGCTGCTGTGACCAACGGCATCGACGACATACTGACCCCGCTCGGCCCCCTCGACCCGCGTGAGACAGCCGGCTACCGGCTGCTGGCCCGGCTCGGCGAGGGCGGCATGGGCACCGTGTACCTGTCGCACACGCGAGGCGGACAGCCCGTGGCGTTCAAGATGATCCGCCGCGAGTACGGCGAGGACCCGGAGTTCCGGCGCCGCTTCGAGCTGGAGGTGCGGGCCGCCCGCCGCGTCCAGGGGTACCACCTGGTACCGGTCGTCGACCACGACACCACCGGGGCCCTGCCCTGGATCGCCTCGGCCTTCGTCCCCGGTGTCTCCCTCGCCGACGCGCTCACCTCGTACGGTCCGCTGCCGCTGCCGGCGGTCTTCCAGCTGGTCGGCTGCACGGCCCGGGCGCTGGGTTCCATCCACGCCGCGGAGGTCGTCCACCGCGACCTGAAGCCCGCCAACATCCTGCTCGGCTCATCCGGCCCGTACGTCATCGACTTCGGCATCGCGCGGGCGGCAGACGTCACGCAGCTGACCCGCACCGGCGGAGTCATCGGCACCCCGCAGTACATGTCGCCCGAACAGGCGCTGGGCGAGACCGTCACCCCCGCCACCGACGTGTTCTCCCTCGGCCTGATCGCGGCGGTCGCGGCGACCGGGCACCATCCGTACGGCGAGGCCGGTGCGACCGCCCTGGCCGTACGGATCGCCAACACCGAACGGACGCCACCGGACCTGACCGGCTACCCGGCACCGTTGCGGACGCTGCTGGAACGATGCCTCATCGCCGATCCGGCGGCGCGCATCGCGACGGACGACCTCGCCGTGCTCTGCGAGCAGGCGGCGGGACGGCCGCTTCGCGCGTTCGGGAGTTGGTTGCCCGCACCGATCACGGAGCGGATCACACGCAGGGAGGAGGCTGCCACACACCCTCCGCAGCCCGCGCCCACGCCGACCCCCACACAACCGGACTCCGGGGCGCACGCTTCCCAGCAGCCCACCGTTTCGGCCCCGCCGCGCCCCAGCACCCCGCCTCCCGGCCCGGCCCACACGCCGTCGCCGACGGCAGTGCCCGCTCCCCGGCCCGCCCCGCCGAGCCGCCGGGCGATGCTCGCCGGCGCCGGTGCGGTCGCCGTGACCCTGGCCATCGTCATGATCTGGGTGCTCACGCGCCCGGACGGCGGCACAGGCAGAGCCGACACCTCCGGGTCGGATCGCAAGGGCAGCGCGGGCACCGGCACCTCCGCCCCCGTGGTCCCACCGTCCCCCACGCCGCCGCAGCCCGCGTACACGCTCCTCTTCGCGGACAAGCCCTTCACGCTGCGCGCACCGGCCGACGACACCGGGACGCACGTGGACCTGGACGCGCCGAAGATCTCCCCCGACGGCAAGATCGGCCAGAACCACGGCATGGAGATGACCTATCAGGACTGGGGTGACGCGGACCTGCGCTTCCTCACCCCCATGGGCAGGAGCACGGCCGGCACCCCGGAGGCATGCAGGACCGCTGTGGACACCGACACACTGCCTGCCAGGATCCCGGAGAAGGAACTGAACCTGGGCAGAACCCTGGCCAAGGACACAGTGCTGTGCACCGTCACCAGCGAGAACAACCTGGCGATGCTGCGCATCACCGACATCCTCCCTCCCGCCAAGGGAACCCCGTCCTCGGACATGCCCGGCTACGTCACCGCGCTGACCCTCTGGAAGATCGCCGAATAGGGCCGACCCGCCTGGACTTGCCCACATTCCTTCCCGATGGGGTGGCGAGTGGGACTACGACTGCCTCACGACCGGTGGACGGGGCGTCAGGGTCATCGCGCGTGCGGGACGTCGGTGGGTTTGACGGCTCGGATGGTTGTTGCGTGCAGGCCGTCGGTGATCGGGTGGGTCGGGGTGATCTCGATGTCGGTGAAGCCGGCCGCCTCGAGCCCGTGGCGGTATTCCGTGAAGGAGAGGGCGCCGGCGATGCAGGCGGCATGGTCCCCGCGCTCCGCCCGCAGGCCGGGCGTGAGGGTGTCGTCGGCGACGACGTCGGAGAAGCCGATCCGTCCGCCGGGCCGCAGGACCCGGTAGGCCTCGGCGAAGACCGCGGGCTTGTCGGTGGACAGGTTGATCACGCAGTTCGAGATCACGACGTCGATGGTGTTCGCGGGCAGCGGGACGGCCTCGATGACGCCCTTGAGGAACTCGACGCCGGCGGCCCCGGCCCGGGCGGCGTTGGCGAGGGCCAGGGCGAGCATCTCCTCGGTCATGTCCAGGCCGTACACCTTTCCGGTGGGGCCGACGCGGCGGGCCGAGAGCAGGACGTCGATGCCCCCGCCGGAGCCCAGGTCCAGGACGCGTTCGCCCTCGTTCAGGCCGGTGACGGCGGTGGGGTTGCCGCAGCCCAGGGAGGCCGCGACGGCTTCGGCGGGCAGCGCCTCGCGGTCGTCGGCGGCGTAGCAGGCGGATCCGATCCCGGCCGTCCGGGGCTCGCAGCACGTGGTGCCGCCCTCGGTGATTTTCACGGCTGCTGCGGCGTAGCGGCGTCGGACGGATTCGCGCAGATCGGTGGACGGTTCGCTCATGGCCATGGCTCCCAGGGGCGAGGCCCCGTTCCGGTGGGGGCGGGACCTGGTTGCATTGATGGTCCTCGATGCAAGTTTGCGCCTTGGATCGAAGGACGTCAACATAGAGGCACGTCGAAACAAGAGCTCGTGGTCCTCGGAAAGGACGCCGACGACTGCTGTGGCCGGCTCGCGGCCGCGCCGCTGGACGAGGACCGGGCCGCCGACCTGGCGAAGGTGTTCAAGGCCCTGGGCGACCCGGTCCGGCTGGGACTGCTGTCGATGATCGCCTCCCGGGACGGTGGCGAGGTCTGCGTGTGCGAGCCGACCCGTCGTGATCACCATGGGCTGCGGCGACGCCTGCCCGTACTTCCCCGGCGAGCGCCACCTCGACTGGACCCTCGACGACCCCACGGGCCGGGGCGCCGCCGCCGTCCGCCCGATTCGCGACCGGATCCTGGACAGGGTGCGCGGCCTGCTCGGCGAACTCGGGATTCCGGCAGCGGGGTGACCGCCGCGGTACGGCGCGGCGCGACGGAGGGGACGCGGAAGGCGGGGCGGCCCCGGACGGGGGGCCGCCCCGCCGACGGGGAGGGGACTACTGGCCGGGCTTGCTGCCGTGGTTGGCGCCCTTCTTGCGACGGGCCCTCTTCTTGCGCGCGCGCTTCGACATGGTGGTGCGGTGTCCCTTCAGGCGGTGTGGCCGACGAGGAGGTCGGCGAGCTTGGTGAGGCGCTTGACGGTGCGGTCCTCGGTGGCGGCGGCGGCCGGGGAGACACGCTCGGAGCGGTCGTAGTAGGCGCCGTTGACGATCTCGACCGCCGGGTCGCAGAGCCGTACCACGTGCGCCGCGCCCTCGGCCGCCGGCGCGCCCTCGTGCCCGTACAGCGGGAGCAGGCCGGTCTCGCAGACGCCGGGGTCGACGGAGACGGCCGTCACGCGCGGGTCGGCGGCGAACACGGTCAGCGCCAGCTGCGACTGCGCGTACGCGGCGAGGCGGGCGTACCGCCGGGTGCGGTGCGGGTCGTTCCACTGGATCGCCGCGGTGCGGTGCAGCGAGGACGAGACGTTGACGACCCGGCCCCCGGGCTCGCTCGTCAGGGCCGGCTCCAGCATCGTCGTGAGGAGGTAGTGGGCCAGGAAGTTGACCTGGAAGGCGATCTCGTTGCCGTCGGCGGTGAGGGTGTGGCGCTCGGGGGCCGCCATGGCGGCGTTGTTGACGAGCGCGTGCAGGTACGGGTGGTCGCGGACGACGGCGTGGGCGAGGTTCTCGACCTCCTCCAGACGGGAGAAGTCGGCGGCGAACGGGCGCAGCAGCGCGCCGTCGACACCGGCCGCGGCGATCAGCCGGTCCACGGCCGCCCGGGCCTCCTCGGGCGTACGGCCGTGGAGGAGGACGGTGGCGCCGCTGTCGACGAGCATGCGGGCGGCCTCGAAGCCGATGCCGGAGGTGGCTCCGGTGACGAGGACGGTACGGCCGGACAGGGTGGCGGGCAGGGTGGGAGACATATGGGATTCCTGGATGCGGGCATGACGCGTACGCTCCGCACCCTGGCACCCCGGCAATGGCGCAGGGGTGGGTGCGGGCTCGCGTCACGCGGTGACGTGGTGAGACGGGGAACAGGCACGTGCGCGGCCGCCGTGACGGCTTCGGTGAGCCGGGGCGGGCGGCGGGACGGACCGGACGACGCGCGGCAGGGGTCAGACGGCCGGGCGGGCAGCGGTCGCTGCCGGCGGCACCTGATGCGGTGGCCGGTCGTCGTGGCGCAGACCGCTGTTCATGGACCCATCCCAGCGCATCGGAACCCGCCGGGGCAAGGTGTCCCGCCCCGCTTTGACGGGCTTCTGACGCGCCGCGGTCGTCGCGGCGCGCGTCTTGACGTGCCGTTGTCGCGGCCTTGACGCTCTTGCCCACGGGTGTCAAGGGTGCGCCAATTCCACGGGCAGCAGAGGGAATTGACGGGGTGGACCGATAGGTTCGGTCCGTCCCGCCACCGCGGACCGTACCCATCCGCATACCGGCGGCCGAGGGGCCCCATGCCGGCAGGTCCGCAGGTCCGCAGCGAGGACAAGCTCGCCCTGATCCAGCGGGAGCAGGCCGGCGGCAAGCTGGTCGCGATGACCGGCGACGGCACGAACGACGCGCCCGCGCTGGCCCAGGCCGACGTGGGCGTGGCGATGAACACGGGCACCTCGGCCGCCAAGGAGGCCGGGAACATGGTGGACCTGGACTCCAGTCCCACCACATTGCTCGACATCGTCGCGGTCGGCAAACAGCGACCTGCTGGTCCCGACGATCCCCGGCCCCGGGTGACATCCCGGGTCGTCAGGAAACCGACAGGAATCCCGCCGCACCCTCGCCCCGGCGGTGGTCCGGCGGGATGCTCGGACGCATGACGTCCTCCTGGGGTCCCGACCGCGGTGTCCGGCGAGCCGTCCTCGCCCTCGGGGCCGGGGGCACGGCCGTGATCGCCGCGGGCGCCGCGACCGAGGCCCTGTGGCTGCTGGGCATCGGGGTGTGGGCGGCGATCCTGGCGATGGCCGTCGAAGTGATCTACCGACCGTGATGCCCCGCCAGATGGCGTTGCAGTTCACGGTGGCGGAACTGGTACGCCGTACCGGCCTGGCGCAGCACCCCCGGCGGTGGGCATCGGCCAGGAACGCCTGAAGGTGCCAGGGCGCGTGCCCCCTGAGCGCGAGCAGCGCGGTGGCCGCGGCATAGGGCGCCCAGGACGAGGAGGCCAGCCCGGCGATGAGCCCTGCGAGCACACCGAACGTGAGGGCCGAGGACACCACGAGGGGGAGGGGGAACAGATAGCCCTCAACCGTGTTCACGATGACCCCGACCACGAGTCCGGTGGCGAGGGCTGTGGCAAGTCCCGTCCGCAGTGCGGTGGCACGGAGGATCCGGCGGTGCAGCGTCAGGAGCGCCGCGGGGCCGGTGGCTTGGTCCGGTGCCACCGGGCGGGCGGCCAGAGCGCGCGCGGCCAGAAGGGGCACGATGAGGATCGCGATGACGGCGAAGTCGCCGAGCAAGGAGGAGGGATCATCGGAGGTCAGGGCCGTCACGCCGCTGGTCGCTGCCGCACCACCCGCCACTGCCAGGAGAACGGTTCCCGTGTCCCCCGACCTGAGTTGCTGCCAGGACCAGCGGAATCCGACTGCGGGCAGGTCCTCCTCCTCGCGCCGTCCGGTGGTGATCCAGCCGGCGACCGCGGCGAGCACCGCCGCCAGCACACTCCACACCGTGGCCTTGGGCAGCGCGAGGAGGTCGGACACCGCCACCGCATAGCGGAGAGCGGCCGACGCGACGCGTCCCACCTCCTGCGGGCCGGGTTTCGCGAGCGCGGTGACGAAGAAGTCCAGCGCGAATGCGGTTCCGTTCAACAAGAGGGACCCGACGAACACGATGCCCCCTGAGACGAGGCCGGCTGCCGCCCCCACCAGGCACCGGACCAGGGCTTGCGGAAAGCGCCTCCGCAGCTGCCACCAACGCAGTTGGTCGTCGTTCGGTGTCCGTTCGAGGTGATCGGCCAGGAGACTCAGCGTCCGTTCCGCGCGCTGGCGCGGCCAGCGGCACGGCCGTTCCGGATCGTCGCGGTACGCGGCAGGCAGGAACGACCGGAAAAGGAACGCCATGAGGTCTTCCCGGCCGGCGTGGCCGAGCATGCTCCTCGGGTGGGGTACGGCGCCGATCGGCTCACCGACGCGGGGGTTGAAGACCGTCTTCGCCAGGAACACTCCCAGCGGCGTCGCCAGTCCCTGCGCGACGGGCGAGCCCGTCGGCGCCGAGCCGACCTCGTCCCACCGCGCGTGGGCGGCGCCGGCGTCGCGCCGCAGGTACTCCATGGCGATCCGCCGGCTCAGGGGAATCAGCCGTATCCCGCCCGCCGCCAGCAGCGGCTCCGTCACCCCTCCGCTGCTCCTGAGCGCCTCCCGGTATTCCTCCGTCCGGCTCGTCACGACCAGCGGCCATTGGGACGGCGGGACGGCGTTGATGGCAGCCAGTGCCCGGTGCCGCTGCGCACGCGGCAGCTCATCGAGTCCGTCCAGCAGGGGCCAGAGCAGATTCCCGGCGATCAACCTCTGTGCGGCTCGCGTCGCTCGGGCTCTCATCTCCCGGCGGCCGGACGCCGTCGCGGTGGCCGAGGCGGCGAGCAGGGCGGATCCGTGGTCCCGCACCAGCTGCTCCGTCATCCACGCCCGGAACGTCTGGCGACCCACGTCCCACGACGCGAGCGGGAAGACGACCGGCACGGGTCCGTCGTCCGTGCGTTCGCCCAGCAGATCCCACTGGAGCCGTGTCAACAGCACGCTCTTGCCGGCCCCGGGTTCCCCGAGGACCACCAGGCGGCGGGTGGGCACGCGCCGGAGGAAGACGTCGCCGATCTCGCCGTCCGCGCCGCACAGGCCGGTGGCCGCCGCCGGCCACTGTGCGGGCCCTCCGGGCGGTCCGCCCGGCCACCCTGTGGCGGTGGACACCAACCGGCCCCATTCCTCCACCAGGTCACCCTCGGCGTTCTCCCAGGCGACGGGCAGGAGGTAGGGGCGCTCGAGCTCGCGTACCTCCCACTCTCCGCGCAACTGCCCGGCCACACTGGCGGCCAGATCGTGCGCGATCCGGGAAGAGTCGGGGAGCGAGGGGAACTCACCGCTCTGCTGTCGGTACTGGAGGATCGTCAGCACGAGCGCGACGACGGTGAACAACGCGGCCACGACGCTGGCCACCTTGTCGTTCGCTTCCAGCGTGTGCGTGGCGAAGTAGGAGCCGAGTGCCGCCACGGCTCCGACGCCGAGGATGATGACCGTCCGCTTGAATCGCCGCCCACCCATGCGGACATCATGGACCGGCCATGGCAGTCGCCGCCGCCCCTTCGCCGAGGCCGGCTCCGCTACTCTCGGTCGTACTGACGTTCACTTCGTGTTCCGGGCCGGCGCGGCCGGAGCGGTTCCGGGAGACGCCACCGTATGCATGCGCAGTCATCGGCCGTCCGGGTCGGCGCTCTCGTTCCGCTGACCCCGCCCGGCTGGGACGAGGCCGGCCGGCACCTGCTCGCCGGACTCGAACGGGCCGTGGCCGACGTCAATGACGCCGGCGGGATCGGGGGGAGGCCGCTGGAGCTGCTGGTCCGGGACACCGCGGCCGATCCGGAGCGGGCCGCCGCGGCCGTGGCGGAGTGGGCCGCGCTGGACGTGGCCGCCGTGGTGGGGGAGTACCACAGCGTCGTCGCGCGGGCCGCGGCCGCCCGGGCGGACGCCCTCGGGATGCCCTTCCTGTGCTCGTCGGCGGTGCTCGACGCGCTCACCGACCGGCCGGCGCCCGGGGTCGCGCGGCTGGCCCCGGCCCAGTCCCACGGCTGGCGGATCTACGCGGACTTCCTCCTCGGGGCCGGCCACCGCCGTATCGCGGTGGCGGCCGAGCCGAGTGTCTACTGGGCCGCCGGGACCCGCATCCTGCGGGATCACCTCGCGCCGCGCGGCGCCGAGGTCGACGAGCTCGACCTGCGGGCGCTCGGGCCCGCCGGGGTGTGCGACGCACTCGCCGACGGGCGCGCGAGCGCCCTGCTGATCCTGGCCGGCCACCCGGACCCGGCCGTGCCGCTCGTCAGGGCCGTCCGCGGCGACCGGCGGCTGGCCGGGATCACGATGGGCGCGCCGGCCGGGCAGCCGGAGTTCGCCGCATGGGCGCGCTCGCTGGGCCGGGACGGCGCCGGGATCCCGTTCCTGCGCTACCTGCCCGAGCGCCTCGGCCCGCTCGGCACGCGCGTGGCGGCCGCCCTGCGCGAGCGGCTGGGCGCGGCGCCCTCCTTCGTCGCCTTCGAGGGCTACGACACGATCGCCGTCCTGGCCGAGTGCTTGCGTTCCCACGGGGTGGAACGCTCGCGTACCGCCGCCGCCTGGCCGCACGTCGCGGTCGAGGGCACCCGCGGGCCGATCCGGTTCTCCCGTATGCCGGGCACGAGCGTGTGGCAGTGGGCCCGGCCGCCGGTCCAGGTCGTCGACCGGGACCCGGCGGACCCTGAGCGCTTCCGGGTCCTGCACACCGGCTGAGCCCGGCGGCCGCAGGTCAGTCGAGGACCGCGGTGGCCTCGATCTCGACGAGGTGCTCGGGGACGTCCAGGGCCGCCACGCCCAGCAGGGTGGCCGGCGGCGTCGCCGTGACGCCCAGCTTCGTGGCCGCCCGGGTGATGCCGTCCATCAGCTGGGGCATCATGTCGGGGGTCCAGCCGGCGACGTACACCGTCAGCTTCGCCACGTCGTCGAAGGTGGCCCCGGCCCCGGCCAGGGCGGTGCCGACGTTGAGGTAGCACTGCTCGACCTGGGCGGCGAGGTCGCCTTCGCCGACCGTGACCCCGTCGGCGTCCCAGGCGACCTGACCGGCCAGGAAGACCAGCTTCGACCCGGTCGCGATCGACACCTGCTGGTAGGCGCCGATCTCCGGCAGCCCGCCGGGGTTGACGAGGGTGATGGCCATGAGCCCGTCTCCTTGCTTCGTTCCCCGGGCACGGGTGCCCGCGGACACGGACCGTGCGGTCCGCGCTCTCTTGTGGTTACTCAAGAACCGTAGGAGAGTGGCGTCCGACGTGGAAGAACGCACTTTTGAGTGACTGGGGAACCTGATGGTGACCACGAAGTACGACGGCTCGGTCGACGAGGCCGATCTCCGGCGCGCCGACTCCCTCGGGCGCGAGGTCTTCTCCGACGTCGCCAACAAGTGGGCGCTCCTCATCATCGAGGCCCTCGGTGAGCGGACCCTGCGCTTCAGTGAGCTGCGGGACGAGGTCGACGGCATCAGCCACAAGATGCTCACCCAGAACCTGCGGATGCTGGAGCGCTACGGGCTGCTGGAGCGGACCGTGTACCCCACCGTGCCGCCCCGGGTCGAGTACCGGCTCACGGAGCCGGGGCAGGCCCTGCGCGCCACGATCGAAGGTCTGTGCGATTGGACCCACCGCTACATCGGGCACATCGAGGACTCGCGCCGCCGCTTCGACTCCTGACCGGCAGGCCGCACCCGAAAAAATGTCGGGTTACGACCCATCCATCCCGCTTTCTGTGCCGAATCCCTTGTGCCACATCGTGCACAGCTCTCACGCAGGTGAGGGCGAGGAGGTGGGATCCATGTCCGCTCCCAACCGAGCCAGGCGCCTGGCGGTCGCCATGACGGCGGCCGGCGCGCTCGCCGGCGGCGCGGTACTCGGCGGGGCCGCCCCGGCCGCCGCCGCTCCCGCTCCCCGGACGGCCGTCGCGGAGTCCGCCACCCAGGACCACGGCAAGAAGTGCGTCTGGAAGAAGGGCCACCTGGAGAAGCGGTGGGTCAAGGGCCACTGGGAGAAGAGGTGGGTCCGGGACGGGTACAAGGACCGGGACCACAAGGACCGGGACTACAAGGACCGCGGTTACAAGGACCGCGACTACAAGGACCGCGACTACAAGGACCGGGACTACAAGGACCGGGACTACAAGGACCGTGGCAACGGTGACCGCGGCTACGGCGGCGACCGGAACTACGGCGGTGACCGGAACCGGAACGGGAACGACGACGGGGACCGGGGCCGGAACCACGACAGCGGATGGGGCGGGTCCTCCCGCAGCGGCCACGGACACTGGAAGTGGATCTACGTCCCCGGACACTGGGACAAGATCTGGGTGAAGGGCCACTGGGACTGCTCCTACAAGCACCGCTGATCAGGCGGGCGGCGGCGGCCCCGCGGTCGCGGGGCCCCACCGCCCTCCCCCTTCCGTTGTCCCCGGAATGCGCCCGGCCCGCGACAGTGGTGGGATCGGGAGCAGGTGCACCCGAGGACACGGGACGTCTGATGGAGGACACGGCCGACAACGCGGACGCCGGGACCGGCGCCGGCGACGGCACTCTGGACGCGCTGCTCCTGAAGGTCGCCACCGGCGACCAGGAGGCGTTCACCCCCCTCTACGACGCGCTGTCGGCGCCCGTCATGGGCCTGGTCTGCCGGATCCTGCGGGACGAGGCCCAGGCCGCGGAGGTGACCCAGGACGTGATGGTCGAAGTCTGGCGCACCGCCGACCGGTTCCGGCCGGAGCTCGGCACCGCGCGCGCGTGGGTGCTGCTGCTGGCGCACCGCCGCGCCGTGGACCGGGTCCGCGCCGCCCAGGCCCGTACCGACCGCGAGGAGAAGGCGGCCCGGCTGGAGCGCGTCCCGCCGTACGACGAGGTGGCCGACGCCGCCCTGGACCGCGACGAGCAGGCCCGCGTGCGCCGCTGCCTCGACACGCTGAGCCCGCAGCAGAGGGAGGCCGTCCGGCTGGCCTTCTACGAGGGCATGACCTACCGGGAGGCGGCGCGCACCCTGGACTCACCGGAGGGGACCGTGAAGTCCCGGCTGCGCGACGGACTGCACCGGCTGCGCGACTGTCTGGAGGCGTCCCGATGACCCCCGCCCCCGCCCCCGACCCGCACGCGGCGCTCGCCGCGTACGTCCTGCACGCCCTCCCGCCCGACGAGGAGGCCGCGTTCGCGCGGCACCTGGCGCACTGCCACCGCTGCCGCCGCGAGGCCGTCTCCCTGGCCGCGGCCGCCGGCGCCCTGGCCGAGCTGCCCCCCGTGGCGCCGCCGGCCGCGCTGCGCGACCGGGTCCTCGAACGGATCGCCACCAGCCCGCAGGGCCCGGCGGCGGACGACGACGGGCCGCCGCCGCACGTTCCCGCGGCCCGTACCGCCCGTACCGCCCGTACCGTCCGGGCCCTGCGCTGGGCCCTCGCCGCCTGCCTCGCGCTCGTCGTCGCGACCGGCGGGATCGCGTACTGGCAGCACGAGCAGGCCGAGGAGGCCCGGGCCGGCCTCGCCGTCGCCCTGATGGACCCGATGGCCCAGCTCGCGCAGGTCCTGGCCGCCCCCGACGCCCGGATGAGCGCCACCGTCTTCACCGACGGGGCCACCGGCTGCGTGATCTTTTCCCGCAGCTCGCACCGGGCCGCCTTCATCGCCTCCGGCCTGCCGAAGCTCTCCGCGGGCCAGGTGTACGCCCTCTGGTACGACGACGCGGGCGCGCGCCGCCCGGCCGGCACCTTCCCCGGCGCCCTGGAGAAGTGGCACATCGCGCTGCTGGACGGCCCCGTCGACCACGCCACCGCCGTCGGCGTCACCGTCGAACCGGTGGGCGCCGTCACCGGGCCCACCACCGACCCCATCGGCGTGATCGACATCCCCGCCTGACGGCCGTCCCCGGTCGTCAGCCGTGCCAGATCCGCTCGTACGCCTCCCGGTAGCCCCGCGGGTCCCAGGACGTGGCCCCGGCGCTGTTGGCGGCCGTGGAGATGTGCACGGGGGCCACGTATCCGCTGGCGGGCCGGTCCGCGAAGGCCCGGTTGAACTCGTCGACGATCTGCCAGCCCTGCTGCGTGAGGGGCTCGGGCACGGTGGCCGCCTGGTACTGCTCGCTGTTGATGCGCCGGAAGGCGGAAGGGTCGCCGTCGCCGGCTCCGATGTTGAGCGGCGGTCCGGCACCCGGCCGGCCGGCGGCGCGGAAGGCCGGGGCCGCGTCGTCGAAGTAGAGGTCGTTGATGGCGACGGAGTACGTCCACCGGTCCCGGAAGCGGGACAGCAGCGCGGAGACCTCCTGAGGAGTACGCCGGCTCGCGTCCGGGATCGGGATGTTGGCGTGCGCCAGCAGCCGTACGCCGGGACAGTCGGCCAGCCGCTGCTCGATCAGCTGCGACTTCGTACCGGCGAACGGGATCGAGTCGTCGGTGAAGACGACGACTCCGGCGCCGCCCCCGGACCGGGCGATCACCCAGTCCGCACTGACCTCCGCCACCTCCTCCACCTTCGTGGTGACATTGGTGAACAGCCGGGGACTGGAGCTGGGGCCGGGGGAACTGACCGCGTGCCAGCCGATCAGCGGGATGCCCGCGGCCTCCGCCCGCGCCACCTGCTGCGAGGTCAGACGCGGGTCGAAGCCGCCGATGACGATGCCCGAGGGCCTCAGCGTGACGGCCTGGCTGAGTGCCGCCTGGATGCCGGCCGGGGTGCCCTCCCCGTCGATCACCCGGACGTCCCAGCCGATCGTCCGCGCGGCCTGCCGGACGCCCTCGGCCACTCCGGCGACGCCCGGGTTGATCATGGTCTGCGCCACGTAGACGATGCTCTTGCCCGGGACCGCCGCCGGCCCGGTGGTGGGGCCGTTCCACGAGGCGTCCGTGCTCTCGGCCCGCGCCACGCTCGCCTCGGCCTCCTGGAGGACGGCCGGGCAGCCGGCGGCCGAGGGGGCGGGGCGGGTGCCGTCCGGGGGGCCGCTCTCGCAGCCGGTGACGGCGGCCGCCGCCAGCAGCAGGGCTGCGGCCGCGAGGGCGGTCGTGCGGTTGGGGTACACGGTGCTCCTGATGCTGGTGGGTCCTCAGGACCGGGGCCCGGGGGCCGGGGCCGGGGTCTGGGACGGGGAACCGGGGACCTGGGGGGCGTCGTCGGGGCGCAGCCGGCGGCGGGCGGAGTAGCCGGCCAGCCCGACCGCGACGAGCAGGGTGGAGCCGTTGAACAGCGGGGTCGCCCAGAAGTCGGCGCCGAGCTGGCCGATCCCGGCGAGCCCGACGGCGAGCACGGCCACGGCCACCAGGGTGCCCAGGGCGTTGGCACGTCCCGGCTTGATCGCGGTGGCGCCGAGCAGGGCGCCGACGAACGCGGGCAGCAGGTAGTCCAGGCCGACGCTGGGGTTGCCGATCTGCTGCTGGGCGGCGAGCAGCACCCCGGCGAACCCGACCACCGTGCCCGACGCCGCGAACGCGTACACGCACATCCGGTGCGTGGGGATGCCGATGATCGCGGCGGCGCGGGGGTTGGAGCCGATGACGTACAGGTACCGGCCGAACGGCAGCCGCTCCAGCACCACCCAGAGGACGACGACCAGGGCCAGGACGTAGTAGGCGGGGAGCGGCAGGCCGAGGAGCCGGGTGTCGTAGAGGCCGGTGAAGGCGGCCGGCAGCCCCTCGGGGCCGGGGACGATCCGGCCGCCGTCGGTGATCCAGCCCGTGACGGCGTACATCATGCTGCCGGTGCCGAGCGTGGCGATGAAGGAGTCGATCCGGGCGAACTCGACGATGACCCCGTTCACGGCGCCGGCCAGGGTCCCGCCGAGGATCACCACGAGGCAGGCCGCCGGCCAGGGCCAGCCCTCCTCGACGATGAGGTGCAGCACCATGACGTGCGCCAGGCCCAGTCCGTAGCCGATCGACAGGTCGAACTTGCCGCACGCGACGCAGATCGTCGCGCCGAGGGCGAGGACGGCGGGGATCGACTGGTTGGACAGGATGGAGGAGAGGTTGTCCCGGGTGGGGAAGGTGCCGGGCAGGGCGAGGGAGAAGCCGAGGAACAGCAGGACGGTGAGGGCCAGCAGACCGTACCGGCCCAGGAAATGGCCGTGCCCGTGCCCGTACCCGTGCGGGTGGGCCGGCCCGGAGCGGCGCGAGGAGGGCGGCGGCGTCACGGCCTCTCCGGGGGTTCGGTGGGTCCGACGGGTCCGACGGGTCCGGCGGGGCCTGTGGGGCCTGTGGGGTCGGGCGTGCCGGGGTCCCCGGCCGGTTCGGCGGGTCCGGGCGGTCCCGTGGCCGTGGTGTTCCCGGTGAACGCGGGCAGCGCCGAGGCCGTACGGGTCAGTTCGGTGACGGTCAGCGCTTCGCCCGTCAGCTCGGCCACCACGCTCCCGCGTCCGAACACCAGCGCGCGGTGGCAGAGGCCGGCCACCTCCTCGGCGTCGGTGGAGATGAGCAGGACCGCCAGACCCGCGGCCACCGCCTCGTCGAGGAGCCGGTGGACCGAGGCCTTGGCGCCGACGTCCACGCCCGCCGTCGGGTCCTCCAGGATCAGCAGGCGCAGATCTCCCCGGAGCATGCGGCCGACCATGACCTTCTGCTGGTTGCCGCCGGACAGGGTGGCGATCGGCACCTCGCTGTCCCGGGGGAACACCGAGAACCGCTCGATCAGGGCGGCCGCCTCGGCACGCTCGCGCCGCGGCCCGAGCCAGTGCCGTCCCGGCCCACCGGTGGCCCGGGGGTCGGCGAGGAAGTTCTCCCGTACCGTCAGGTCCGCGGCGCAGCCCTCCTCCTGACGGTTGCCCGCCACCAGGCCGACGCCACGGCCGACCGCGGCGGCGACGTCGCGCGGCCGGTACGGCCGTCCGTCGAGCAGCGCCCGCCCGCCCAGCAGCGGCAGCGCACCGGCCAGGGCCCGGCCCAGGTGTGCGTGGCCGGCGCCGGTCAGGCCCACCAGGGCGAGGATCTCGCCCGCGCGCAGGTCCAGGCTGACGGGTCCGGTGCGCGCGGTCGTCACGCCGTCCAGGCTCAGGACGGGCGGGTGGGCCCGAGGGGCGGGGGTGGTGGGGGCGCTGGGAGTGGTGGGTGTGGTGGCAGGGGGGCGGCCGGCCGGGTCGTGGCCCACGATGTCGCGGACCAGCCGGTCCGGACCGTACCCGGCGAGCGGACCGTGACCGACGAGCCGTCCGTCGCGCAGCACGGCGAAGGTGTCGGCCACCTCGTACACCTCGTCGAGCCGGTGGCTGACGTAGAGGATGCCGTGCCCGCGGTCGCGCAGGGCGTGCAGGACGCCGAAGAGGCGGGCGCAGTCCGCGGCCGGGAGGGTGGCGGTCGGCTCGTCGAGGACGAACAGCCGGGCCTCGCGGGCGAGGGCGCGCGCGATGGCGACCAGGGAGCGTTCGGCGGGGGCGAGGCCGGCGACCGGCGCGTCGGGGTCGAGGTGCCCGGCGACGATCCCCAGCGCCCCGGCGCATCGCTCGCGGGTGCGCCGCCAGGAGATCAGTCCGCCGCGGCGGGGGTATCCGGTGCCCAGGGCGATGTTCTCGGCGACCGTCATCCACTCGACCAGCCCCAGGTCCTGGTGGATGAAGGACAGGGCGCGGCGGGCCGCGTCCGAGCCGAGCGGGTGCCCGGCCACGGTCACCTCGCCCGCGTCGGCGTGGTGGACCCCGGCGAGGATCTTGATGAGGGTGGACTTCCCGGCGCCGTTGGGGCCCAGCAGGGCGAGGACGCTGCCGCCGTACACGTCGAGGCCGACCCCGTCCAGGGCGACGGTGCCGCCGAACCGCTTGCCGAGACCGCGTATCCGGACGAGGGGTGCCCCGCCGGGGCGCGGGAGCGGACTCGTCGGGGGGACGGGAGTGTCATGCACGGACTTCTCCGGGGCCGCCTGGGGAGGTTCTTCCTGGAGCGAGGGGAACAGTGAGGGAAGAGGAGGAAATGGGGGAACGGGGGAAACGGGGGAAACGGGTGGAACGGGAGGGAACAGCAGGGGACATCGGTGATGCTACTGGTCGATACCAGGGCATGACGGATATGTACGCGGTCAGGCCGCGTCCACGGCGCATTCGGCCCAGATGACCTTGCCGTGGGGGGTGTAGCGGGTGCCCCAGGCGTGCGCGAGCTGCGCGACGAGGAACAGTCCGCGTCCGCCCTCCTCGGTGCTGGCCGCCCGCCGCAGGTGCGGGGCGGTACTGCTGCCGTCGGAGACCTCGCAGATCAGGTTCCGGTCGTGGATCAGGCGCACCTGGATGGGCTCGCCTCCGTAGCGGACGGCGTTGGTGACCAGCTCGCTGAGCATCAGCTCGGCGGCGAACGCCAGCTCGTCCAGCCCCCAGTCGGCCAGCTGGCCGGTGGCCGCGGCACGGATGCCGGAGACGAGGGAGGGATCGGCGGGCACGTCCCAGGTGGCGATCCGGTCCGCGGGCAGGGCGAGCGTACGGGCGACGAGCAGCGCGACGTCGTCCGCCGGGTGGTCGGGCGCCACGGCGTCGATGACGGCCTGGCAGGTGTCCTCCGGCGCCCGGTCCGGGTGGGCCAGGGCCCGGCTCAGCTGGTCGACCGCGACGTCGAGGTCGCGCTCGCGGTCCTCGATCAGCCCGTCGGTGTAGAGGACCAGCGTGCTGCCCGGGGGGAGCTGGATCTCGGCCGTCTCGAAGGGCAGCCCGCCCAGGCCCAGGGGCGGTCCGGCGGGCAGGTCGGGGAAGGTCACACTGCCGTCGGGGTGGACCAGGGCCGGCGGGGGATGGCCGGCGCGGGCCATGGTGCACAGCTGCGACGTGGGGTCGTAGACGGCGTACAGGCAGGTGGCGCCGACGATCCCGCTGCTGCCGGCGGCGTTCTCGCCGCCCTCCTCGCGGTCCAGGCGCACCAGGAGGTTGTCCAGGTGGGTGAGGAGCTCGTCCGGGGCGAGTTCGAGTTCGGCGAAGTTGCGGGCGGCGGTGCGCAGCCGGCCCATGGTGGCGGCGGCGTGCAGGCCGTGGCCGACGACGTCGCCGACGAGGAGGGCGACGCGGGTGCCGGAGAGGGGGATGACGTCGAACCAGTCGCCGCCCACGCCGGACTCGGCGGGCAGGTAGCGGTGCGCGACCTCGACGGCGCCCTGCTCGGGCAGGCCGTGCGGGAGCAGGCTGTGCTGGAGGGTCAGGGCCAGGGTGTGCTCGCGGGTGTAGCGGCGGGCGTTGTCGATGCAGAGGGCGGCGCGGGCCGCGAGTTCCTGGGCCAGCCAGCAGTCGTCGTCACCGAACGGGGCGGGGTCCTGCGAGCGGTAGAAGCTGGCGACGCCGAGCAGGACGCCCCGGGCGAGCAGCGGGACGCAGACGAGGGAGTGCACGTCGTGGGCGAGGATCCGGCGGGCGTGCTCGGGCTCCTGGTCGATCCAGCCGACGGAGTGGCGCAGATCGGCCTCCAGGACCGCCCGGCCGCTGTCCAGGCAGCGCATGTGGGGGGTGCCGGGGAGCAGGTCCACCGGCCGGCCGGCGGGGTAGAAGGGGCAGTCGTCGCGGATGCCGTGGACCACCGCCCGGTGCAGCTCGGTGTGCGGGTCGGCCGACTCCTCGCCGCGCAGGACGGCCTCGGGCACGTCGACGGTGACGTAGTCGGCCAGCCGCGGTACGGCCACCTCGGCGAGCTCCTGGGCGGTACGGGTCACGTCCAGGGTGGTGCCGATACGGGTGCTCGCCTCGGCCAGCAGCTCCAGCCGGCGCCGCGCCGCGACGGCGTACTTGCCGACCTCCGGCTCGCCCACCAGGACCAGTCCCCTGACCCCCCGGCCGGGGGCGCCGGGGCCGGACGGCTCGCTGTCGGCGGGCCCCTCGGTGGGCGACGCCGTCGCGCCGGCGGCCGGAGCGGCCGGGGGCCGGCCGGGGGTGCCGCGCGGACCGGCGGGGGCTCCGGTGGCGGGGCCGGCGGGTCCGGCGCGGGGTGCGTCGTGCGGCGGGACGGCGAGGTGGTGTACGGGCGGGGCCTCGCCCGTGAGCACGGCCTCGACGACGACCCCCGCCACCCCGGAGCGGCTCACGAGCGGGCTGCTCACGAGCGTGACGCCGCGCCCGTGCGGCAGGGACACCTCGACGGCGGCCCGCTGCGTCGAGCACAGCAGTTCGGTGGCCTTCTCCTTGAGGATCATCTGGTCGCCGCGGTCGAGCCCGCTGTCGCCGAGCTCGTCCAGGGCGAGCAGGTGCCCGTTCACGGCGTCGCCGCCGGCCCGGGTGAGGTGGCCGGCCTCCAGGTACGTCCGCAGCAGGGCGCGCTCGCGCGCCGAACGCTGCTCCATCAGCCGCCGCTCGATCCTCTCGGCGGCCCGGCGCACCACGGCCGGCAGTTCCGGGTCCTCGTAACTGTGCGGGTAGCCCAGGCACAGGACGCCGACGACGTGTCCGCTCAGCTGGTCACGGATCGGGGTCGCGGAGCAGGCGTTCGCCTGGGAGCGCTGGGCGAAGTGCTCGGCCCCGTAGACCCGGACCAGGCGCCGTTCGGCCAGGGCGAGCCCGATCCCGTTGGTGCCCGCGAAGCGTTCGGCGAAGACGAAGCCGGGGACGCTCTGGATGGGCGGGAGGCTGTGCTGCAGCGACGGCTCGCCGAAGCGGCGCCGGATCACCGTTCCGTTGCCGTCGGCGAGGCAGACGTTCATCTGGCTGCCCGAGAACCGGGCCGCCAGCCGGTCGAGCACGGGCCCGGCCGCGCGGACGAGCCGGCTGTCCGGGTCGAAGTCGTCCCGGTAGGGGAGCTCGGTCTGGTCCGGGGAGAGGCCCAGCGACTGGCAGCGCAGCCAGGAGTCCAGGATGGGGCCGCGCACCCCGTCCGCGACCGGTTCGCCCAGCAGGAACCGCTCACGGGAGCGTACGGGACCGATCTCGTCTCCCGTGACCCCCATACGCATCGCTTCTCCTCACCGAGCCCTTTTGCCGCATGGAGCGCTTGCCTCGAGTAAGTGCTTTTCGAGTATATTCCTCCCGGTTTGTCGGAATCGTTTTCCTGGCCGGACCGCGGCGCGGACCGCGGCGCGGGCAGCGGAAGGCGGGACGCGGGAGGCGGTCAGAGCACCGCGACGGGATCGACGGGCGAGCCCGTCCCGCCCGGTACGTTCAGCGGGGCCACGACGATCATGAACTCGTACCGGCCCGCCGCGGCGCACGCGGCGGAGAGGGCCTCCAGCTCCAGGTTGTCCAGCAGCGGCACCCCCATGGCCGCCACCGCCAGCGCGTGGACGGGGGAGTGGACGCCCTCGACCGGCGAGGGCCGCAGGTCGCTGTCCCCGTCCGCGCCGATCAGGGCGACGCCGCGCTCGGCCAGCAGCGGTACGGCGTCCACGTGGAAGCCCGCGCTCGCCGCCCCCGAGTCCCAGGGGCCGAGCTCCCGGCGACGGCGGAACCGGCCCGAGCGCAGCAGCACCGCGCAGCCCTCGTCGACCGCCACCCCCAGCGCCCGCTCCGCCGCGGTGACGTCCCCCGCGTGCACCGCCCGTCCGGGCTCCAGCCAGTCGACGCCGAGGACGGCCGGCAGGTCGAGCAGCACGCCCTTGGTGACGAGCGGGCCGAGCTCGGCCACCGAACCGAAGCGCGCGCCCCCGGCGCCGACTGCGTCCCGCGCCGGACGGCCGTCGTAGAGGAGCCCCTCGTACGCGACGTGCGACAGCGCGTCCAGGTGGCTGACGCCCTTGCCGTGGTAGTCGACGCCGATGAAGTCCTTGTACGTGGCCGGTTCCGGGGCCTCCACGTCACCGAGGTCGGACATGAGGTGCAGGGCGGGCCTGGCGTTGTCCGGCCCCGGCCGGGTGTCCCAGGGCAGCCCGAGGCGCACCACGGTTCCGGAGCGGACCAGGGCCGCGGCCCCGCGTACGTGGCCGGCGGAGACCCGGTTCCAGGCGCCCCGGTCGGCAGGGGTCCAGCGGCCCCAGGTGCGGACCGCCGCGAAGAGGGCGTCGAACTCCGCGCGGGGGACCGGGGGCTCCCCGGCGGCGGGAGGGGGCGCGGGACTGCTGCTCATCCGGGGTCGGCGCTCCAGGTCTCGGGGGCTCGGGGCTCGGGGGACGGGGACGGGGTCACGGGGCCGGGGCTCGGGGGACGGGGCCAAAGCTCGGGGGCAGGGGGCAGGGGGCAGGGGGCCCGGGTGTTCCGGCCCCGTACGCAAGCCTCCCGCCCGCCGGCCCCGCTCGCCACGCCGCCCGGCCGGTGCGCGGGCCCCATCCGGGCGAAAGGTGGCGGTGAGCAGGGCCGACGGGGCAGGCTGGGAGCATGCGGGTGTTCCCCCGCCGGACTCGTCGACCGGGAGCCGGCGGTCATCACCAGGTCCTCTTCGTCCTCGCGGAGTGCGTGCCCTTCGTGATCGCGCTCGCGGTGCTGGCCATCGAGTTCACGCCCGCCCACTTCCTCTACACCGGCCCGCTCCTGATCGCGACGCCGGCGCTGGCCGCGGTGACCATGGGTCCCCGGGGCACGCTCGCGGCGGTGATCCTGGCGGTGGCCGTGAGCGTGGCCACCGCGACGTACAACGAGGCGTGGGGCAGCGACCAGGTGTACACCAACTTCCTGGCGCTGACCCTGGTGTCGCTGGCCAGCGTCGCGACGAGCAGTGCCGCCCGCACCCGGCGGGAGATCGAACTCGACCAGGTCCGCCGGATCGCGGTGGCGGCCCAGGAGGCGGTCCTGCGGCCCGTACCGGCCCGGCTGGGCCCGGTACGGGTGGCCGGCATGTACCTGGCCGCCGAGACGGGGGCCCAGATCGGCGGCGATCTGTACGAGGCCGTCCAGACGCGGTACGGGGTCCGGGCGATCGTCGGTGACGTCCGCGGCAAGGGGCTGCCGGCCGTCCGGGCGGCCGCCGCCGTGCTCGGCGCGTTCCGGGAGGCCGTGCACTACGAGGACGACCTGGTCGACGTCGTCAACCGCTGCGAGGCGGCGCTGCGCCGGGACGCCGCCGTACCGGGCGTGATCGACCCGGAGGCGCTGGTGGAGGGGTTCGTCACCGTCCTGGTCGCCCAGGTGCCGGACGCCCCCGTCGTCGAGGTCGTCAACCGAGGCCATCCGCCGCCGCTGCGGTGGAGCGACGGCAGGGTGGATGCCCTGATGCCCGCCTCCCCGCTGCCGCCGCTCGGCCTGGAGGAGTTCATCACCGGTCCGCGCGGCCGCACGGAGAGCTACTCCTTCCTGCCCGGCGACCGCCTGCTGCTGCACACGGACGGCGTCATCGAGGCGCGCGACAGCGGCCGGGCCTTCTTCGCGCTGCCCGAGGCGATGACCCAGCTGGAGCCGCGGCCCGAACGCGGCCCGCGGGACTTCCTGGACCGCCTCCACCAGGACCTGCTCCGGCACACCGACGCCCGCCTCGTGGACGACGCCGCGATGATCCTCTTCGACCGGGTCGACGGGGCGGACGCCGCGGGAGCCGGGCCGGGCGGTCAGACGGTGCGGCCGCAGTAGGCGGCGAGCGGGTCGGGCCCAGGAGCGTTGCCCGCGCCGGCCGCGGCAGCCGTGCCGGCCACCGGGGCCGCCGCGACCGCCGGCCCGGGCACGGCGAAGACCCGCAGGAACAGCTGGGACAGCGGGCCGATGGCCAGCGCGTAGGCGAGGGTGCCGATGCCGACGGTGCCGCCGAGCAGGAAACCGGCCGCGAGGACGGTGAGCTCGATGCCGGTGCGGACCAGCCGCAGCGAACGGCCGGTACGGCGGTGCAGGCCGGTCATGAGGCCGTCGCGCGGCCCGGGGCCGAAGCGGGCGGCGATGTAGAGGCCGGTGGCGGCGCCGTTGAGGACGATGCCCGCCGTCAGCAGGGCAGCCTGCGGCACGGCGCCGTGCACGTCCGGCAGCACCGCGAGGGTGGCGTCCATGGACAGGCCGACGGCGAACACGTTCGACACGGTGCCCAGGCCCGGCCGCTGCCGCAGCGGGATCCATAGCAGCAGGACCAGGGCGCCGACGGCCACCGAGACCGTGCCGATGCTCCAGCCCGTCCGCTCGGCGAGGCCCTGGTGGAAGACGTCCCACGGGTCCAGCCCCAGGCCCGCGCGGACGAGGAACGCCGAGCTCGCTCCGTAGAGGGCGAGTCCGGCGTAGAGCTGGAACAGCCGCCGGGGGAGACGGCGTGCGGGGCGGGGAGGGCTGGCGGACACGGCGGACACGGCGGACACGGCGGAGCCTTTCTGGGAGCCAAAGACCGACAGGGGTCACGGTGTGGCACGGTCAGGGCGCCTCGACAGGGCCAATCCGGGGTAAGTGGCCCTTCTCCCGGCCTGCTCCACCCCGGGCGGTGGCCGGTCGGTGACCTCCGGTCGCGAGCTCGGCGGGCAGGTCGTGAGAACCGGCACATTTTTGGCGCATTTAGTCCGAATTGGTGAATCATGGTGTCCGGTCTGGCCTCCTTTGCGGGTTCTCGGGTGGGTGCCAGGCATCGCACTGACGTACCAGCGCCACCGGGAGAGACATGCGACGCGAACACCGCCGGACCTACAACTGGCGGATCGCCCTGCCCGTGGTGGGCGGGGCCGCCGTACTCGGCTTCGGAGGCCTCTACGTCACCGGGCTGGTCGTGACCGGCGACACCGTCGCCGACGGCACGAGCGTGCGCGGCGTCGACATCGGCGGCATGAGCCGTACGGAGGCCAGGGCCACCCTCGACCGCGAGCTCGGCCCCGCCGCCACCGCCCCCATCGAGCTGCGCATAGGCGACCGCACCGAGAAGGCCGCCCCCGCCGCGTTCGGCCTCTCCCTGGACACCGGGGCCACCGTCGACCGCGCCGCGCCGTCCGGAGCCGACCCCTTCACCGTGATCGGGCGCCTGTTCGCAGGGGACGCGAAGCGCGTGGTCCAGCCGGTGATCCGCACCGACGGCCCCACCAGTACGGCCGAGGTCGACCGGATCGCCGCCGCCGGCCGCCAGGCCCGGGACGGCGCCATCACCTTCGAGGACGGCCGCCCCCACGTCACCGACGCCGTCACCGGTGTCACCGTGCGCACGGAGGCGACGGCGGACACCGTCCGCGCCGCCTACCTCGGCCCCCAGTCCGGTCCGGTCGCCCTGCCCGTGGTCCACAAGACCCCGGCCGTGGACGCGCGCGAGACCGAGCGGGCCCTGAAGGAGTTCGCCGAGCCCGCCATGTCCGGCCCGGTCACCCTCACCCTCAACGGCAGGCCGATCTCCATATCCCCGGCCGTCCTCGGCGACCACCTGACGGTCGAGGCCGACGCTCAGGGCCGGCTCGTGCCGAAGCTGGACGCCAAGGGCCTGCTGGCCGACCCCGCCGTCGCCCGGCAGATCGACGCGCTCACCCAGGGGCCGCGGGACGCCACGTTCCGCGTCGACGCCGCCGGCCGTGCCGTCGTCGCCGAGGACGGGCTCAACGGGGCGAAGGTCACCGAGAAGGCGCTGGGCGACGCCGTGCTGCCGCTGCTGACCCGGACCGGCGCCGACGCCCGTACCGGGGAGCTCGCCGTCACGACCGTCCCGCCGAGCATCACGGCCGCGGAGGCCGCCCGCCTGGGCATCAAGGAGAAGGTCTCCTCCTTCACCGTGAACTTCCCGGCCGCCCCCTACCGCACCACCAACATCGCGCGGGCCGTGGAACTGATCAACGGCTCCCTGGTGCGGCCGGGCGAGACGTGGAGCTTCAACAAGACGGTCGGCGAGCGGACCAAGGAGAACGGTTTCGTCGACGGCATCATGATCAATGACGGCCAGTACACGAAGTCGCCCGGCGGCGGCGTGTCGGCGGTCGCCACGACCATGTACAACGCCGCGTTCTTCGCCGGCGTCAAGCAGGTCGAGCACGGCGCGCACTCCTTCTACATCGAGCGCTACCCGGAGGGCCGCGAGGCCACCGTCGCCTGGGGCACCCTCGACCTGCGCTGGAAGAACGACCTGGACAGCGCGCTCTACGTGCAGGCCCAGTCCACCGACACCTCGGTGACCATCACCCTCCTGGGCACCAAGAAGTACGACGAGATCCGCGCCACCCAGAGCCCGCGCAGCAACGTCGTACCGCCGGCCAAGCGCACCGGCGCCGGTCCCACGTGCGAGGTGCAGACCCCGCTGGAGGGCTTCGACGTCTCCGTCGACCGGCTCTTCGTCCAGGGCGGCAAGGAGGTCAAGCGGGAGACGTACCGTACCCACTACACCCCGCGCGACGAGGTCACCTGCACCCCGGAGGGTTCGGCCGGCACGCAGCCCCCGGCCGCCCCGGGCACCGGGCCCACCACGAAGCCGTCGCCCGCGACGGCCGTCCGGGCCGCCGGTACGACGGAGCCCCAGCCCCTCGCCTGACCCCCGGCGTCCCCCGGCGCCACCGGCGTCCCCCGCCCCCGGGGCCCGCGCCGTCACCCGGGCGCGCGGTCCCGCTGGCACGCGGGGCCGGTTCCCGGCTTGCTGTACGGGTGAGACAGCGAGCTCCGGGGACCTCCCGCGAACAGATCCTGCGCACACCGCGGGCCGCCGGGCTGGCGGGCATCGTCTTCGCCCTGCTCCTGGCGGCCGTGATCGTTCTCCTGCGGACGGCCCTGCCCCCCGGGGCGGCCGCCGCCGAGGCGCGGCTCGACGAGGGTCACCGGCGGGCGGTGAGCACGGCCCTGGAGCTCGTCCCCTTCGCCGGCATCGCCTTCCTGTGGTTCATGGGCGCCCTGCGCGAGCACACCGGGGCCGCCGAGGACCGCTTCGTCGCCACCGCCTTCCTGGGCAGCGGACTGATCTTCGTCGCGAGCCTCTTCGGTGCCGCCGCGGCCGCCGGGACCGTCCTGGACGCCGACCAGAGCTCGCAGTTCGGCCGCCACTTCGCGTACACGCTGCTGACGACGTACGCGATGCGCATGGCGGCCGTCTTCGTCCTGGCCACCTCCACCATCGGGCGCAGGCTCGGCGTCTTCCCGCGCCCGCTCGCCCTGGCCGGCTACGCCGTCGGCCTGGTCCTGCTGGCGGTGGGCTCGTCCATCGCCTGGTCCGAGCTGGTCTTCCCGGCCTGGGCCCTGGTCATCAGCCTGTACGTCCTGCGGGCGGGGCGCCGCGCCCGCTGACGCACCGGCCGCCGCCGTCACCCCAACGGCCTTCCGGACGCGCCGCCCGGGCCCGGACCGCGCACGCTGGCCGGTGAGAAGTGTGTGTGGGGGGCGAGCGAAAGGACCGCGTCTTGCTGAGGCTTGTCGTCGACCTCAACCGGTGCCAGGGGTACGCCCAGTGCGCCTTCCTCGCGCCCGACGTCTTCGCGATGCACGGTGACGAAGGACTTCTCTACGACCCGCAGGCCGAGGAGGCCCAGCGCGCCCGCGTCGCCCAGGCGGCCGCCGCCTGCCCCGTGCAGGCCATCCTCGTGGACGAGCTGGACCTGGCGTCCCGGGCCCCGGACACCGCGGAGGCCCCGGATGCCTGACGCTGCCCTGGAACGGCTCCGGCGCGAGGGCCGCATCGTGGTCGTCGGGGCCTCGCTCGCGGGGCTGCGCGCCGCCGAGACCCTGCGCGAGAAGGGGTTCAAGGGGTCCCTCACCCTGATCGGCGACGAGCCCTACGAGCCGTACGACCGCCCGCCCCTGTCCAAGCAGGTCCTGCTGGGCAGGACCACCGCCGAGCGCACCGCACTGCCCCGCCGCCGCGACCTCGACGCCGACTGGCGGCTCGGCGCGGCGGCCACCGGCCTCGACATGGCGGCCCGCCGCGTCCGGCTCGCCGACGGCGACGAGGTGCCCTACGACCGGCTGCTGATCGCCACCGGGGTGCGCGCCAGGCCGTGGCCGAACCAGGCGGAGGGCGAGCTCGACGGCGTCTTCGTGCTGCGCACCCGCGACGACGGCGCGGCCCTGGCCCGCCGGCTGGACGCCGGACCCCGCCGGGTCCTGGTCATCGGCGCCGGGTTCACCGGCTCGGAGATCGCCTCCGCCTGCCGTGAACGCGGACTGGAGGTCACCGTCGCCGAGCGCGGCGACGGGCCCCTGGTCGGCGCGCTCGGCGGGGTCATCGGCGCCGTCGCCGCCGAACTCCAGCGGGAGCACGGCGTCGACCTGCGGACCGGCGTCATGGTCACCGCCCTGGAGGGCGACGCCACCGGACGCGTCCGCGCCGCGCACTTCTCCGACGGCACCATGCTGGAGTGCGACGTGGTCGTCGTCTCGCTCGGCGCCCAGCGCAACACCGAGTGGCTCACCGGCTCCGGGCTCGGCGCGGGGCCGCGCGGCATCGCCTGCGACGCCGGCTGCCGCGCCTTCGACATCCGGGGCATCGTCACCGACGACATCTTCGTGGCCGGCGACGTCGCCCGTTCCCCGCACCCGTTGTTCGGCTACCAGTTCCTGTCCCTGGAGCACTGGGGCAACGCCGTCTGCCAGGCCGAGACCGCGGCCCACAACATGCTCAGCGAGAGCACCGACCGGGTCCCGCACATCTGGGTCCCGGCCTTCTGGTCCTCCCAGTTCGGGGTGAACATCAAGTCGGTCGGCGTGCCCTCGATGGGCACCGAGATCATGATCATTCAAGGGTCGCGTGCCGAGCGGCGCTTCACCGGCGTCTACGGCTACCAGGGCCGTGTCATCGGGGCGGTCACCTTCGACAACGCCCGCTGGCTGTCGTTCTACCAGCAGCAGATCGAGTCCACGGCGCCCTTCCCCCCGCCGTACCCCACCGTCGACCGGCGTTCCGAGGGACAGCGGCCGATGCCCGCCGACTTCCCCGACCCGTCCGTGCCCACGCACGGGCCGACCGTCACCCTCAGCGGGTACTCGCCGGCCGACCGCCGGATGACCTTCACCCCCGCCGGGCACTGACCCGCGTTCCCCCGAAGGACCCGGTATGAAGCAAGGCATCCTGACCGACATCCTCGACTACGCCAACCGCGCGAACCCGTACCCGCTCTACGCGGAGCTGCGCAAGACCCCGGTCTTCCACGAGGGGGACGGCCCGTACGTCGTCAGCACCTACTACGACATCCACAGCCTGCTCCACGACCCCCGGCTCAGCTCCGACTCCCGCAACCTGGCCGCGACGGCGGGCGATCCGCTGGCCGAGAGCGGGGACGAGGGGGCGGCGGCCCTGCCGCCGAGCTTCCTCAAGCTCGATCCCCCCGAGCACGACCGGCTGCGCCGAATGACCAACCGGCCCTTCGGGCCGCCGCACTCCCCGCGCCGCATCGAGGGGATGCGCGAGGACCTGGCGGGCATCGTCACCGGTCTCATCGACGACCTCGGCGACCCGGGCCGCATCGACCTGGTCGACCAGTTCGCCTACCCGTTCCCCGTCACCATGATCTGCCGGCTGCTCGGGGTGCCCCGCGAGGACGAGGCGCGCTTCCACGTCTGGGCCGACACCCTGGCCGCCAGCCTGGACCCCGATCCGGGCGCCGACCCCGGCGAGCGGGAGCGCACGACCCACGACGCCCGGATGGAACTGGGCATGTACCTGGCCGGGCTGATCGAGGAGCGGCGCAAGAACCCCGGCGAGGACATGCTCTCCCAGCTGTCCGTCGGGCACGGCAAGGACGAGGCGATGAGCACCATGGAGCTGCTCAGTACGGCCGCCCTGCTGCTGATCGCCGGACACGAGACCACCGTCAACCTGATCACGAACGGGATGCTCACGCTGCTGCGCAACCCGGACGTGCTCCAGCAGCTGCGCAAGACGCCGGGGCTCGTGGTGCCGCTGGTGGAGGAACTGCTGCGGTTCGAGCCGCCGGTGCAGCTGCTGCCCCAGCGCACCCCGCTCGTCGACATCGAGGTCCGCGGGGTCACCATCCCCAAGGGCTCGTCGATGTGGCTGGTCCTGGCCTCCGGCAACCGTGACCCGGACCGCTTCGAGGACCCCGACCGCTTCGACCCGTACCGCAAGGACATCCAGCACCTGGGCCTCGGCAGCGGTATCCACAGCTGCTTCGGCGCCCCGCTGGCCCGGCTGGAGGCGCAGTTGGCGCTGAGCGAGCTGGCCCGGCGGCTGGAGAACCCGCAGCTGCTGGAGGACCCGCCGCCGTACCGCCAGAACGCGGTCCTGCGCGGCCCCCGGCACCTGCCGATCAGCTGCGACGGCATCCGCCCCTGAGGGAACGCACCGCGGGAGGCCGTCCTCGGATCCGCTCCGGTACGGCCTCCCGCGCCGCTGTGCCGGTGGCCGGTCAGCAGGAGAGGTTGGCGCCCGGCGAGACACCGAGCATCTGGGTGAACCGCTGGTAGTCGGCTATGCGGCTCTGGACCTGGGCGGGGTTGCCGCCGTTGCACTCCAGGGCGCCGTTGATCGAGCGGATGGTCTCGCCGAAGCCGGCGCCGTTGACCATGGCCGCGTGGGCGGTCATGGTGCCCGGGCCGTTCTGGGTGTTCCAGTACCACAGGGCCGTCTTCATGGCGACGGCCGGATCCCGCTCCACGAGGTAGGGGTTGCCCAGCAGGTCGAGGCCGAGGGCGTCGCCGGCGGCCTTGTAGTTGAAGTTCCAGCTGAGCTGGATGGGCCCGCGGCCGTAGTAGGCCGCCTGGCCGGCCGGGCAGCCGTAGGGCTGGTTACGGTCGCAGTAGTGCGGGTAGTTGGCGGTGTTCTGCTCGACGATGTGCACCAGCCCGCCGGTCTCGTGCGAGACGTTCGCGAGGAACGCGGCCGCCTCGCGGCGCTTGGTGGTGTCGTCGCCGGTGTTGGCGAAGCCGGGGTACGCGGAGAGCGCCGCGACCAGGCCGTTGTACGTGTAGAAGGGGTTCCGGTTCGGGAACATCTGGTCGAACTGGGCTTCGCTGACCACGAATCCGGACGGACCGCCCGGATCGCCCGGGTCCTCGCCGCCGCCTCCGCAGCTTCCCTGGTCCGCCCAGACGCCCCACTGCCCGGTGGTCCCGGGCGTCTCGCCCTGGGTCCACCACTTGGCCTGCCAGTTGTGCCCGCCGTACGAAGCGGTCATCCCGCCCGTGTACACGGCCGACGAGGACCAGGCGCCCGCGCAGGGGGCGGCGGCGGAGGAGGTGGCGGGGAAGGCGGCGAACAGACCGACGGCGGCCGCCGCGGCCGCGGCCAGGGCGAGGGCGCGCCGGCGCATCGCACGTATCACGTAACTACTCCTTGAGTGGGGGGGAGTCGCCGAGGTGGGGGTGGCAACTCCCTCACTCAACCGAGAATGGTCTGAACCTGTCAAGGTCTAGACCAAACGATTCCGCGGATCCCCTCGGGTTCACCGCCGCCCCCGCTCAGCCGCCGCGGCCGCCGAACCCCAGGGCAGCGGCGCTCAGTTCTGCCGGGGGCGCCGTCAGGGCCGCGGCGCCGACGACGAACAGCCGCTC
Organism: Streptomyces sp. NPDC090022; assembly: GCF_044748145.1. Taxonomy (NCBI): domain Bacteria; kingdom Bacillati; phylum Actinomycetota; class Actinomycetes; order Kitasatosporales; family Streptomycetaceae; genus Streptomyces; species Streptomyces sp. NPDC090022. The sequence continues at coordinate 99,280 of NZ_JBIVFN010000014.1, read as the reverse complement.
GCCGCGGGCGTCGTCGGCGTCGTGACCGGCGTCGTGCGCGGTGGCCGCCGCCGGCCACGCGTGGGTGCGGAGGAAGCCGAGCGCCGGGCCGTTGCGGCCGGTCTCCCGGAAGCGGACCGTCAGGCGCGGCACACCGGCGCGGTCGGCGATCGCCGCGAACAGCGACTCGGCGACCCCGCGGTCCATCGCCCGGCAGCTCATCGCGAAGCACTCCACGTGGACCTCCTCGCCCAGCCGCGCGGTGACGGCCGTCGCGACCGTCCCGTAGTCGCCGAACCGGTCGCGCAGGGTGGCCACCCACGCGTCGGCGCCCTGCCACGCCAGCAGCGCGGGGACGTCCGCGCCGTCGGCCGTGCCCGAGGCGAACTGGTTCGTACGGGCCAGCAGTTGCGAGATGCGGGGCAGGTCCGAGGGCGCGGCACGGCGGACGACCACCACGGTGCCCAGCCGCTCGTTGAGCCGGGCGGTGTCCGCCGCGCCGTCGGCCGCCTCCCGGCGCAGCGCGTCGGCCCGGTAGGTGTCGTTGCGCGAGCGGTCCTCGGGCGTGGCGAAGAACCGGTCCAGTTCCCAGGCGTGCCGCAGGACGGCCGGCGGATCGGTCTCCGGCCCGACGTGCAGCACCGTCACGCCCGGCAGGGTCTCGGCGACCTCCGCGCACACGTACGGGTCGTCGTCGAGCAGGACGAAGCTGTCCGGGCCCAGCCGCAGTTCCTCCGCCAGCGAGGCGATGTTCTGCGACGTGGGCTTCCAGTTGACCCGGCTGGCGACGAAGTGCTCGCGCTCCAGCACCATCTCCCGCCCGCGCTCGGCGAACACCCGCTCCACGCCGGCCTCGTCGCCCCGGCCGCACAGCGCCAGCACGAACCCCTCGTCGCACTTCTGCCGCAGCAGGTGCCGTACGGCGAGGTAGCGGCCGCCGAGATCGAGGTCCTCGGGGGCCGCGTCCCCGCACGCGCCGCCCCACAGCGTGTAGTCGCAGTCGACGGCGATCACCGTCCGGGGCCGGATCAGCGTGGAGTGGACGACCCGGGCCAGGCCCACCGCCAGCGCGGCGAACGCCTCGTCCGTATAGGGGACGCCGGCGATCTGCGCGCCGTGCGGATCGTGCACGTTCCAGCAGCCGTACGCCGTGAACCAGTCGGCGGCGTCGATCACGGCGAGCCCGGGGACGTCCCGCAGCCGCGCCGGCAGGCGAGCGAGCGCGCCGGGGCCCGGCCCCTGCGCGCCGGGCGGGTCGGGGCAGACCACGAGCGCGGTCGGGGTGCCGCGGCCGGCGGCGAACTCCCGGGCCGCCGCGACGAAGGCGGCGACCCGATCGGGGGCCGCCGCGCCGCGGGCGCCGCCGTCCGTCCAGTCGGCGAGCCGCACCAGGCCGACGTTGACGCCGTCGGTGTTGCGGGCGAACAGGCCCGCTGGTGAGGCAAGTTGCTCGACGAGCTGACCGTACGGGGCGCTCTCGACGCGATGCGGGGCCTCGATGTGCTCCAGCGCGTCGCGCAGCAGCGGCAGGAGAGGGTCGGCGGTGAAGGTTGCGGCAAGAGTCAGTGACGGGCGGGTCATACCCCGAAGTACGAGCACTCCGGGGCGGAGGTTCAAAAATCGGTCCTCGTCCGCCGCCGTTTCGTGGGTTCCTCCGGACGTCAGGCCCGGCGGTGGTGCAGGAGCACCACGCCGTTGCCGAAGGTCCGGGTCTCGACGAGCTCCAGCGGCAGCGGGGAGGTGACCGGCGTGCCCGGGAAGAGCGGCGTGCCCCGGCCGACGCGGACCGGATGGACGTAGATCCGGTACGCGTCGACCAGGTCCTGGGCGAGGAAGGAGGCCGCCAGGTTCGCGCCGCTGAGCGCGAGGTCCCCGCCGGGCTCCGCCTTCAGGGCGGCGATCTGCCGGGGATCGACCTCGCCGAGCACGGTGGTGTTCCAGTCGGCCGCGCGCAGGGTCCGGGAGAACACCCACTTGGGCTTGGTGCGCCAGATCTCCGCGAACTCGGCCTCCACCGGGCTGACGTCGGGGTCCTGGTCGGCCGTCGGCCAGTACGAGGCCATCAGTTCGTGCGTGACGCGGCCGCTGAGGATGCCCCCCGCGTCGCGCGTCACCTCGTTCATGTGGGCGTGCAGCTCCGCGTCCACCCGGTGCCAGGAGATGTCCCGGCCCGGCGCCTCGATGAATCCGTCGATCGACACCTGCGCCATCAGCACGATCCGTCTCACAGCGCCCGACCCTACCCCCTACGAGGCCACGTACTGCCGCAGGTGGCGTGCCGTCAGCGTGTCCGCCTGCGCCACCAGCGCCGCCGGGGTTCCCTCGAAGACGACCCGGCCGCCGTCGTGGCCGCCGCCCGGACCGATGTCGATCAGCCAGTCGGCGTGCGCCATCACCGCCTGGTGGTGCTCGATGACGATCACCGAATTGCCCTGGTCCACCAACCGGTCCAGCAGGGCGAGCAGCTTGTCGACGTCCGCCATGTGCAGTCCGGTCGTCGGCTCGTCCAGGATGTACGTCGAGGACGCCTCCGCCATGTGGATGGCGAGCTTGAGCCGCTGCCGCTCACCCCCCGACAGCGTGTTGAGCGGCTGCCCCAGGCGCAGATAGCCCAGCCCCACGTCCGCGAGCCGCCCCAGGATCCGGTGCGCCTGCCCGGTGGGGAAGAAGGCGTGGGCCTCCGCCACCGGCATGTCCAGCACCTCGCTGATGTTCTTGCCGTTCAGCCGGTACGTCAGCACCTCCGGCGTGAAGCGCCGGCCCTCGCACTCCTCGCACACCGACGCCACCCCGGCCATCATCGCCAGATCCGTGTAGACCAGGCCCAGCCCGTTGCAGCGCGCGCACGCCCCTTCCGAATTGGCGCTGAACAGCGCCGCCTTGACCCCGTTGGCCTTGGCGAACGCCGTCCGGATCGGGTTCAGCAGCCCCGTGTACGTCGCCGGGTTCGACCGGCGCGACCCCCGGATCGGGGACTGGTCGGCCACCACCACGCCCTCGCGGCCCGCCAGGTGACCGTGGATCAGTGAGCTCTTGCCCGAACCCGCCACGCCCGTGACCACCGCCAGCACCCCGAGCGGCACCTCGACGCTGACGTTCCGGAGGTTGTGCAGATCGGCGTCCTTGATGGACAGGTGCCCGCGCGGCATGCGCACCGACTCCCGCAGCTCCGCCCGGTGTCCGAGGTGGCGCCCGGTGAGCGTGCCGGAGGCACGCAGCCCCTCCACACTGCCGCTGAAGCAGATCTCCCCGCCCGCCGTGCCCGCGCCGGGCCCGAGGTCCACGACGTGGTCGGCGATCGCGATGACCTCCGGCTTGTGCTCCACGACCAGGACCGTGTTGCCCTTGTCGCGCAGCCGCAGCAGCAGGTCGTTCATCCGCTGGATGTCGTGCGGGTGCAGACCGGTGGTCGGCTCGTCGAAGACGTACGTCACGTCCGTGAGCGAGGAGCCGAGGTGGCGGACCATCTTCACGCGCTGCGCCTCGCCGCCCGAGAGGGTGGCGGAGGGCCGGTCCAGGCTGAGGTAGCCGAGGCCGATCTCCGACAGCGAGTGCAGCAGGTCGCGCAGGCCGGCCAGCATCGGGGCGACGGACGGATCGTCGATCCCGCCGATGAACGCGGCCAGGTCGCTGATCTGCATCGCCGCGCACTCGGCGATGTTCCGCCCGTCGATCCGGCAGGACAGCGCGGCCCGGGTCAGCCGGCTGCCCCCGCACTCGGGGCAGGAGGCGAACACCACGGCCCGGTCCACGAAGGCCCGGATGTGGGACTGCATGGACTCGCGGTCCTTGGCGAGGTACGTGCGCCGGATCCTGGTGATCAGGCCCTCGTACGTCACGTTGCTCGTGCCCGCCTTCACCTTCACCGCGGGCTTGTGCAGGAAGTCGTCCCACTCCTGCTCGGTGAAGTCCTTCAGCCTCTTGCCGGGGTCGTAGAAGCCGGAGTTGGCCATGACCTGCCAGTACCAGGTGTCCACCCCGAAACCGGGGGCCGTGATCGCGCCCTCGTTCAGGGAGAGTTCGCGGTCCACCACCTGGTCGACGTCGATGTCCGAGACCTGGCCGAGGCCCTCGCAGTGCGGGCACATGCCCTCGGGCAGGTTGAAACTGAAGGCGCCCGAGGTGCCGACGTACGGGGTGCCGAGCCGGCTGAAGAGGATCCGCAGCATCGTGTACGCGTCGGTCGCCGTGCCCACGGTGGAGCGGGAGCCGGCGCCCATCCGCTCCTGGTCCACCACGATCGCGGCGGAGAGGTTGTGCAGGGCGTCCACGTCCGGCCGGCCCGGACTCGGCATGAAGGACTGGACGAAGGCCGTGTACGTCTCGTTGATCAGGCGCTGGGACTCGGCGGCGATGGTGCCGAACACCAGGGAGGACTTGCCGGACCCGGAGACTCCGGTGAAGACCGTGAGCCGCCGCTTGGGTATGTCCAGCGAGACGTTCGCGAGGTTGTTCTCACGCGCCCCCCGGACCTGGATCACCTGGTGGCTGTCGGCGGCCTGGGCGGGGGCGGGGGTGGTGGTCTGCACGGAACTCCTCACGGTGGGGGTGGCTCTCGGGCTTTCTCTGTACATTGTACTTTATACGCTGTACGAAGAAATGGCGGCCGCCGACGGACGGGCGGTCACCCCTGCCGGGAAGAGACCGGAAAGAGACCGGAAAGAGAGCAGCCCATGGCCAAGGACACCAGCGGGGCCGGCGACCCCGTCCGCACCCTGGAACTCCTGTGGCGCGAGCCCGGCCAGGACCAGGAGCGCCGCCGCGGACCCCGGCAGGGGCTCAGCGTGGACGCCGTCGTCACGGCCGCCACCGGGCTCGCCGACGAAGCGGGCCTGGACGCGCTCACCATGCGCGCGCTGGCCCAGCGCCTCGGCGTGACACCGATGACCCTCTACACGTACGTCCCGGGCAAGGCCGAGCTGCTCGACCTGATGCTGGACCAGGCGTACGCGGACATGGCACACCGCCCGGTGCCCGCCGGCGCCCCCTGGCGGGCCCGGGTCACGGCCGTGGCCGAGGACAACCGCGACCTGCTGCGCGCGCACCCCTGGATCGCCGGCCTCGCCGTCACCCGCCCGCCGCTGGGACCCGGTGTCTTCGCCAAGTACGAGTACGAACTCCACGCGTTCGAGGGCATCGGCCTGCTCGACGTGGAGATGGACGCGGCCCTCAGCCACCTGCTCGGCTTCGTCCACGCCATGGCCCGGGCCGCCGCCGACGCCGCCGCGCACAACAGCCGGCTGCCCGACGACGAGTGGTGGGCGGCCAGCGCACCGTTCCTGGAGCGGACCGTGGACGAGACGCGCTACCCGCTCGCCACCCGCGTCGGCACCGCGGCCGGCGCCTACGACCCGGAACTCGTCTGGGACTTCGGCCTGCGCTGCATCCTCGACGGCCTGGCCCGCACCGCCGACGGGCCCCAGGGCCCGTCCGAACCCTAGCGGTAGCCGGTGGTGTCCGCCGGGAGGTCGCGGTCCTGGACCTCGACCAGGTAGCGCCAGGCGTCCGGGCGGCTGCCGTCGAGGTCGGTGAAGCCGTACTCCCGGGCCAGCTGCCCGCTGGAGAGCGAGGCCCCGTTCCAGCGCGCGCGGCCGGGGTCGGCGGCCAGCGCCGCGACCGCCCGGCCGACGTACGACGGGGTCTCGGAGATCGCGAAGTGCGGCGAGACGCGGGTGGCGTCACGCCAGTTCTCCTCCGTCACCCCGTAGTTCTCCAGCATCATCTCCGAGCGCAGCCAGCCCGGCGTCAGCGCCACCGCCGTCGCCCCGTGCGGCCCCACCTCGTGGGCGAGGGCGAAGGCCATCCGCAGGACGGCCGCCTTGGCGAGGTCGTAGAAGAACGACACCCGGTAGTGGCCGTCGTTGTACGCCCGGGTGCCGTCGGTCACCTCCACCACCAGCCCGCCCGTACGGCGCAGCAGCACCGGCAGCGCGAAGTGGCTGGTGATCATGTGGGTCTCGGTCGCGCGCCGCAGCAGCCGCAGCCCGCCGGCCAGATCGTGCTCCCACACGGTGCTGCCCCACTCGAAGGCCCGCTCACCGCCCCAGATGTCGTTCACCAGGACGTCCAGGCGCCCCTGTTCGGCGTCGAGGCGCCGCACCAGCGCCTGCACCTGCTCGGGCACCTCGTGGTCGACGGCCACCGCGATGCCCCGCCCGCCGGCCGCCGTGACCAGGTCGGCGGTGTCCTCGATGGTCTCCGGACGGTCGTACTCCGAGCGGCGGGTCCGGGTGCTGCGGCCGGTCACGTACACGGTCGCGCCCCGCGCGCCGAGCTCGACCGCGATGCCCCGGCCCGCGCCCCGGGTCGCCCCCGCCACGAGGGCGACCCGGCCCGCGAGCGTCCCGCGCGGCCCGGCCGGCGCCGGCTGTGCTGCTGGCTGCGTGTTCGGCATGGGCCGACCCTACGCCCGGCCGGGCCGGCGGACCTGACGGGACGTCGGCGACACGGCCCCTCGGCGACACGGCCTACAGGCCGACGTCGCGCCGGCTCATGTCCTCCAGCGACTCCCGGCGCACCAGCGTGCGCGCCGCCCCGTCGCGCACCGCGACCACCGGCGGCCGGCCGACCAGGTTGTAGCCGGAGGCCATCGACAGGTGGTAGGCGCCCGCCGCCGGGACGGCGAGCAGGTCGCCGGGGCGGACGTCGGAGGGCAGGGACACCGACTCCGCCAGGACGTCGCCCGCCTCGCAGTGCCGGCCGACGACGGTGACCTCGGCCTGCTCGGCCGCGCACGTCCGGCCGATCAGCCGGGGCGCGTAGCGCACCCCGTACAGCGCGGGCCGCGGGTTGTCGCTCATCCCGCCGTCCACGGCGACGAAGACCCGCTCGCCGGTGCGCTTGACGGCCAGCACCCGGTACAGCGCGACCCCGGCCGGGCCGACCACCGCCCGGCCCGGCTCGACGGTCAGGCGCGGCACGGCGAGCCCGGCGCGGGCGCAGCCCTCGGCGAGCTCCGCCCGGACCCGGGCCGCCAGCGCGGGGACGTCGAGTTCCGGCTCGCCGGGCCGGTACGCGATGCCGTGGCCGCCGCCGAGATCGAGTTCGGGCAGCTCGACGCCGTGCTGCTCGTGGACCCGGGCCAGCAGGCCCACCATCCGGCGGACGGCCGCGACGTACGGCTTGACGGAGGTGATCTGCGATCCGATGTGACAGTGCACGCCCATGAGTTCCAGGGCCGGCTGGCCCAGGATCCGGCCGATGGCGTGCTGGGCGGAGCCGTCGGTCAGCGACAGGCCGAACTTCTGGTCGTCCGTGCCCGTCCGTACCTTGGCGTGCCCGCCCGCGGCGATCCCGGGCACCACGCGGACCAGCACCCGCTGGCGGCTGCCCGCCGGGACGATGGCGGCGATCCTGGCGATCTCCGAGGCGCTGTCGACGACGATCCGGCCGACCCCGAGCCGGACGGCGGTCCTCAGGTCCTCCGGGCTCTTGGCGTTGCCGTGCAGGACGATCCGCTCGGCCGGGAAACCGGCGGCGAAGGCCAGCAGCAGCTCGCCGGCGGAGCACACGTCCAGCCCGAGCCCCTCCTCCTCGATCCAGCGGACCATCGCCCGCGAGATGAAGGCCTTGGCGGCGTAGAGCACGTCCGCCCCGGGGAAGGCGGCGCGGTAGGCGCGGCACCGGCCGCGCACCTCCTCCTCGTCGAGGAGGTAGAGCGGGGTGCCGAAGCGGTCGGCGGCCTCGGCCAGCGAGACCCCGGCGACGCTGACGTCCCCGTCCGCCGCGGGGCGGGCCGAGGCGGGCCAGACACCGAGCCATCCGGTGTCGGCGGCCGGCAGCGGGCCGGCGGTGCCCGGGGTGTCGAGGGTGGTGGTCATGGTGTTCTCCTCGCGCTCAGCGGGCCGTCGGGGCGGGGGCGTCGGCCGGTACGGGGGCCGGTACCGCGGCCGGTACGGGCGGCGGCACCGGCACCGGCACCGGCACCGGCGCGGACGCGGGCACGGGTGCCGGCGCGGGCGTGGGGGCCGCCGGGCCCCGTACCTCCCCCGTGGAGGCGGCGGGCTGTTTGGCGGAGAACTGCGGGTCGACGGTGAGCGCGGTGACCCCCAGCGGGGCGGCCAGGGCGCGCAGCGCCGGCACGGAGAGCCGGATCCAGGGCTGGTCGTCGCCGAGGGTGGCACGCAGTCCTTCGAGGGAGGTGAACCCGACGGCGGTACGCGCCCCGGGCGGGGTGCGGAAGAAACGGGTGACGTAGCCGGCGGGACCCGGCCGGACCGGGACGTGGAGCGGTCCGGCCGGGCCGGGTTCGAAGGGCTCTGCGCCGTCGGCGCGGGCCTGCGCGGTCATACGGTCCTCCTGGGGCGGACGTGGTCACGGCGGCTGCGGCCGGGACCGGCCGGATGCGCGCCTGCCGTGACGCTATGCCCCTCGGGGCCCGTACCGCTGCGGCCCCTGACGCAGACTTGACGGCTTCGCGCCCCTTGCTGACGGCTCCCATACGTCGCTCATACGGGACCCAGGGCCTTGATCACCTCGGCGCTGGAACGGACCAGCCCGAGCCGGGGGAAGATCTTGGTGAAGGTGTGGGCGTGGGAGTCCGCGTCGAGATCGGCGGTGGCGTCCTCGGCGAACACCAGACCGTAGCCGTGCTCCCAGGCGCTGCGGGCGGTGGACTCCACCCCGGCGCTGGTGGAGATGCCGGCCAGGACGATACGGCGGACCCCGCGCCGGCGCAGCTGCAGATCGAGCTCGGTGCCGGTGAACGCCCCCCAGTGCCGCTTGGTGACGACGAGATCGCCGGCGCCGCCGTCGGTCAGGGCGGCCGGGAACGCCGAGAACGCGGCAGGCGGCGCGGCGGCCGGGCCCGGCCGGTCCACCTCGGCGGGCGGCCGGTCGCCGCCGTCGGGGGACCACTCCACCTTCACCCGTACGACGGGCAGCCCGTGCGCCCGGAAGGCCCGCGCCAGTGCGACGCCGTGGGCCAGCACCTCCTCGGCGGGACGGGCGGTGGGCAGCGCCAGGATGCCCTCCTGGAGGTCGATGAGGACGAGGGCGGTGTGCGCGTCGAGCGTCAGCGGGGTGCTCAAGGGGACTCCACAGGGGTGGTACGCGGGTGCGGGGCGGTGCGGGGCCGGGGGTTCGGGGCTTACCAGGACATGCCGGATGGGCGGCGTGTGCCGCGGGCCCACTATCGCGGCTGCGTGCCGGGCGGGGCCGGATTGACGGCCGGAGCGGGATCCGGAGCCGGAGCCGGACCGGTCGCGGTCACCGGCTGCGCCGGTCTCCCGACCGGGCGCGCCCCGCGGCCGCGACCGTGACCAGCGCGGTCAGCAGCCCGGCCGCCGCGACGGCCAGCGCGGTGTCCGGCCCCCACAGCGTCCACGCGGCCCCGAACAGCACCGAACCCGCGAACCGGGCCAGCGCCTGGCACGTCTGGAGCAGCGCCAGGCCCGTGGTGCGCAGCTCCTCCGGCAGCAGCGGCCCGGCGGCGGCCATCAGGACCCCGTCCGTGGCCGCGTAGAACACGCCCAGCAGGGCCGGCACGGCGACGACGAGGGGCAGCCAGGCCGGTACGGGCACCACCAGCAGCAGGCAGACGCCGATCAGCAGCAGGTGCCCGCCGAGGAAGAGCCGGTGCCGGCCGAGCCGGTCGGCCAGGCGACCGGCGGGCACCGCGCACAGCAGGAAGGCCGCCGCCACCCCGACGGGCAGCAGCGGGAACTGGGCGGCGGGCAGGTCCAGGCGCCGCTGGAGCAGCAGGAACAGGAAGGCGTCGCCCACCGTGAACAGTCCCAGCAGGGCGGCGGTCAGGCAGAGCCGGCGCAGGCCGGGGATCCGCACGAGGGTGCGCGCGGCGGCCGGGCGGGGCCGCGGGCCCGCCGCCCGGGCGGCGGGCGCGGGAGCCTCCCGTACGAACAGCGCGAGCAGCACCACGCCCAGGACCGCGACGCACGCGCTGACCGTGAACACGGCGTCGTAGCCGTCCACCGCCACCCACAGCACGCCGAACGCGGCCAGCGGGCCGAGCAGCGCGCCCGCCGTGTCCATCGCCCGGTGCACGCCGAAGGCCCGCCCCTGTTCCCCGGGCGGGACGGACAGCGAGATCAGAGCGTCCCGCGGCGCCGTGCGCAGGCCCTTGCCGGTGCGGTCGGCGGCCAGCACCGCCGCCACCGTCCACGGCGTACTGACGGCGAGCAGGCCCGCCTTGCACACGGCGGACAGCGCGTAGCCGGCGCCCGCCACCAGCTTGCGGCGCCGGGTGCGGTCGGCGATCCGGCCGCCGAGCAGCCGGAAGAGCGCGGTGGCGCCCTGGTGGAGTCCGTCCAGGGCGCCGAACGCGAGCGGGGTCATGCCGAGTCCGGCCACCAGGTACAGCGGCAGGACGGCGGTGACCATCTCGGCGGAGATGTCGGTGACCAGGCTGACCATCCCGAGCGCGAGGACGGTGCCGGGCACGGCCCGGCGCCCGCGCCACCGCGCCGTGCCCGGCGCGGGAACGCCCTGGGCGGCGTCCGCCGCCCGGTTGGCCGACAGGTACACGTGACTCTCCAGGGATAGGGGCCGGTGCGGGCCGGGTCAGAACCAGGTGAGGGTGAGGGGGAAGGTGGTGGTGGCGGTGGCTCCGGTGGAGTCGGTGACGGTGGTGGTGATCTGGAGGGTGCCGCTGCCCCAGGGTTTGCCGCTGATGCGGCCGGTGGTGGCGTCGGTGGTCAGGCCCCAGGGCAGGCCGGTGGCGGTGTGGCGCAGGGGCGGCCTGCCGCCGGTGGCGGTGATCTGGATGGTGCAGGACTGGTTGAACTTGCAGGTCTGCGGGCCCGGGTTGACGACCTTCAGATCACCGGCGGTCGGCGACGGCGTCGGGGTCGGCGTCGGCTCCGTCCCGGTGCTGAAGACCTCCGAGATCGGCTGCACGTTCGCCGCGTTGCCCGCGTGCGTGGTCCCGAACAGGTCCTCGAACGTGCGCAGCAGGTGGTGGTGGTTGACGGGTGTGCTGTACCGGCCCGTCTTGACGTGCGCGCCGTAGAACACGGTCGCGATCTGGTTCGAGCCCAGGTAGTTGTCCTCGTCCCAGGTCAGCACCAGCAGGCTGTTGTTGGCCTTCGCCCACTGCGCGTAGGCGTCGATGTTGTTCCGGGTCCACGTGTCACCGGTCGCCACCGGGCACGAGTGCATGTCGTTGCACTGGTTGGGCACGATGAACGACAGGTGGGGGAGCGCGGCGAAGTTGCCCTGCGGGAACTGCGCCCAGGTCTTGCCCGTGTTCAGCGGCACGTTGCGGAACGCGAACCAGGGGTTGTGCTTCTGCGCGTACTGCCCGTTGGTGCAGGCCGTCGACCCCTCCGCCGGCAGGTCCTCGTTGTACGTCGCGAAGGTCTTCCCGGCGGCGATCAGCTCCTGGCCGAGGTTGGCCGCGGTCATCGACTGCGGGGTGTAGCAGCCGTCGCCCGTGATGCCCTGGGTGGAGCCGGAGAAGAGGTTGAAGTAGTTCGGCTGGCTGGGGTGGGTCAGCGCCTTCATGCCGGTCAGGCTCGCGCCGGCGTTGGCCAGCCCGTTGATGTACGGGGCGTTGGAGCTGCCGATGATCTCGCCGTACTGCTTGTTCTCGTAGACGACGACCACGACCTTGTCGTACGAGGGCAGCGCCGCCGCGCCCGCGACCGCCCGCGACCGCTCCGGACCGCCTTCGGCGGCCTCGGAGCTGGCCACGGTGAACGCGCCCAGCAGGCCGAGCGTCCCCAGTGCGGCCGCGAGGGCCGACCAGCGGGTCCGATTTCTCGGTGATGGTGGCATGGGTGGTGTTCCTCCTCGGGTGTCATGACTCCCGCCGGGCCGCTCCGGCCACGGCGATGTTCAGGAAGCGGGGTACGGGCCGGCCCCGGCCGCGGAAGTCCTCCGCGACCGCCACCCGTACCGCCGCCACGCGCTCCTGCGGCAGCAGCACCAGCACGCTGCGGCCCGGCCGTTCGCCGGGCGGCCACACGCTGATCGCCCCCGCCCGGCGGGCGCGGGCCACGGCCCGGGCCAGCTCCGCCGCCACCGGTTCCCCGCGCACGGCGAGCAGCACCAGCCGGGAGCCGGCCGCGACCGGGTCGAAGGCCACGTACCGGTCGGGCCGGCCGGGGCGGTCGTACCCGTCGGGGTGGTCGGGCCGGTCGTACCGGTCGGCGCGGTCGGGCCGGTCGGCGCGGTCGGGGTGGTCGGGCCGTTCCGAGGCCGGCAGCAGCGCGTGGCCCGGCCGGGCGAAGAGCACCGCGTGGCGCAGGGCCGCGTCCCCGTCCGGGAGCGCGCCCGCCAGCAGCCGGGCCAGGTGGGCGCGGTCGGGCTCCGTCCCGGTGTGGGCATCGGCCACGGCGAGCGCCACCGCACAGTCGGCGGGCTCGGCGGTGGCCAGCCCGGCGGCGGGGGTGAGCGAGCTCTGGACGTGCAGATCGGTGCCCCCGCGCCCGTACCCGGCCCGCGCCAGCGCCCGCAGCAGCGCGTACGGGCGAGCGGCCCAGTCCGGTGCGGAGGGTGCCGGACCCGACAGCGCCAGCGGCAGGTCGCAGCTGTGCGCGGGATGGCTGAGCGAGCTGAGCCGGACCAGGCCGTCCGTGCGCGGTGCGGCCGCCGCCGCCACCGGCCAGCCGGCGGCCGCCACCAGTCCCGGCGAGCCCAGCCGGAAGGCGTGCGGAGCGCTCCACACGGACGTCGGCGGCCGGCCGTGCGCGGCCTCCAGCGCGTACGCGGCGAGCCGGAACAGCGGGTCGGCGGTGGCCCGGCGGGCGAGCAGCCCGGCCGCGTCGGGTCCGGCGGCGTCGGGCTCGGCCGGGGCGCTCACGGGGCGTCCTTGCGGGCCAGCATCCGGTAGGCGTTGCCGCCGTCGGCGCGGTGGGCGGCGGCCGTACGGACGACGTCCAAGGCGGCGGCCACGGCGAAGCAGGGCAGTGCGGCGGCCCGTACGGCGTGCCGCACCGCCCGGCGCACCGGCGGGGCGGGAGCGGCCCAGGGGCTGTCCGGGTCGGGCGCCAGCCGGGTCAGGGTGAGGGCGACCGCGCCGAAGAAGTCGTTGCCCTGGTGGGCCGCGCCGTGCTCCTCGGCCAGCACCGTGAACCCCCGGTCGGCCAGCGCCTCGCGCAGGTTGGCGGCCGGCACCAGGTGCTGGTGCTGCGGCTGGAACCAGGGCAGCCAGGCCGGCCCGAGCAGCCGCGCCATCCTCGACTCGGGGTCGGGCAGCTCGATCGCGAGCAGCCCGCCCGGGGCGAGGACGGCGGCCGCCGCGTCCAGCTCGGCGAACGGGTCCCGGGTGTGCTCCAGGTAGTGGTACATGCTGACGACCTCGTACCGGCCGGCCAGCTTGTCGGCGAACTCGGGGAACTGGCCCTGGTATCCGGTGCCGATCCAGCCCCGCCGCTCGGCCTCGCGGACACTGCCGCCCATGTCCAGGCCGTCGAACCGGACGGCCGGCCACACGGCGCGGGCGGCGTTGCAGAAGTGGCCGTGGCCGGTGCCGACGTCGAGCCAGGAGTCCGGGCCGGCGGTGTACGGGCGGAGCATCTCGGCGCGCGCCCGGTAGGCGTCGCCGAGCCGTCCGAAGACGGTCCCGGCGCCGTCGCCGCCGTGTCCGTCGTAGAAGTCGCGGTAGTAGAACTCCAGCCCTTCCAGGGACAGCCGGGGGTTCTGGAAGGTGTGCCCGCAGACCGCGCACTGCTCGAGGGTGAACAGGCCCGGCTTGCCCTGGAGGAGATCCGGCACCCGGACCCGTACGGCCAGCTGCCGTGCGCCGCACCACGGGCAGTCGTTGCGGCGCTGCTCGAGGAACCGGTCGGTGCCGTCGGCGAGTTCGGCGCGGTACGCGGCAGCCTTGTCCGCCGCGGGCTGCGCGGCGCCCCGGCCACGGGTGCGCAGGGCGGCGCCCAGCGAGCGCAGCGGCCGGGCGGCGGTCGCGGACCCCAGGTCGGCCGGGCGCAGGGCACCGGCTCCCGCTCCGCCGAGGACGGCGTACGGCTGGAGCCAGTACAGCGCGGCGGCCGCCACGCCCCACCGGCCCTGCCGCAGGGCCGCCCAGGTCAGCAGGGACAGCCCGGCCAGCTGGGCGGCGGCCAGCGGCCCGGCCGGCAGCCCCTGCGCCCGCAGCTCCTCGGCGCGCGCCCCGGCCCGGGCGCCGGCGCAGCGCAGCCCGGGGGCGACGGCGATCCCGGTGGCGTCCGAGGCGTACTCCTTCAACCGTGCGACCAGCGCCATGAGTTCCGCCGGCCCGGGTCCGCTGCGGGCGGCTTCGGCCGCGGCCCGCTCCAGCGCCCGCCGGACCACCACCTCCCGCACCTTGCCCCGCCCCCACCGCACGCCCAGCCCGGGCCCCCCGACCGTGCGGTCCACCGGGTCGGCGGGGTCGGCCCAGGGGCGGGTCCGGTCCGGTGGCCATGGGTGGTCCGGGTCGATGCCCGCGCGTTCCAGGACCTCCTCGGCGACCAGGACCGCGTACCCCGCGCCACGCCCCGGCGCCAGCCGGTCGCGGCGGTAGGCGGCCGGGTCCAGCAGCCGCAGCAGTCCCAGGGCCCGTTCCGCCCCGAGGTCCGCCGGGACCAGGTCCAGCACGCGCAGGCCCTCCTGTTCCGCGTACGCGTACGCGGAGAGGAAGGTGCCAGGGTCGGGCTCCACCCCGTCGGCGGTCAGCAGCCGCCAGCCGCCGATCCTCGGCAGGGCCGTCCCGCCGGCGCCCGCGGCCGGCGCCGGCAGCACCGGCAGCGCCGCCAGCCGCTGCCGCGCCCGCACGGTCCCCGCCCCGAGGCCGATCAGCAGGGCCACCGACAGCCACGGGGCGCGCCGTGCGCGCACCGCCCGCCCCGGCACGTAGCTCGTCGTCACCGTCATCCCCATCCGTCTCCTTGCGTGGTTTCGGAGCCGCGAAGCGGCGTAGTACGCTGCGCACCTGCTTCGGCAGCGGTCAGGGCTTGGCCGCCTTGCGGGTCTTTGAACCCAAGGGGGAAGCCCCCTCGTTTACGAGGGGGAGGAGTCACGAGAACTTCTCCAACCGGTCGGCCGCGGCGGCGGCTCCGCCCGCCGCGGCGAAGGAGGCCTGGACGCGCCGGGCGGCGCGGCGGTGCGCGGGATCGTCGAGCACGGCCGTCAGGGCGTCGCGCAGCTCCTCCGGCCGGGTACGGCCGAACCGCACCCGGATCCCCGCGCCCGCCGCCGCCACCTGCTGGGCGACGATCGGCTGGTCGTCCCGGATCGGGGCGACCACCAGCGGCAACCCGTACGCGAGCGCCTCGCAGACCGTGTTGTGACCGCCGTGGCAGAGCACCGCGTCCAGGTGCGGCAGCAGCTCCAGCTGCGGTACGCGCTCCTGGAGCAGGACATGGCCGGGCACCTCGCCGACCACGGCGGCCGGCGCGGCCAGCACCAGCTGCACCTCGTCGCGCAGCCGCTCCGCCGCGTCGAGCACGGTCCCGTAGAAGCGGCCGCCCGCCTCCCCGTTGAGCGTGCCCAGCGAGACCAGCACGCGCCGCCGGGCCGGGTCGAGCCGCTGCCACGGGAATCCGGGCACCGCCGGCCGGGCCCCGAAGGCGGGGCCGACGAACGCGTAGTGTTCCGGGAACTCACGCCCCGAGCCCACGAGTTCGGGCGTGGAGAAGACCAGGACCAGCCGGTCCGAGAACCGCGGGTCCCAGTCGGCGCCGTGGGACCCCAGCTCCCGCAGCAGCCCGCCGATCTGCCCGGCCACCCACTCCCCGACCTTCGGGAACCCCTGGAACGGCAGCGTGAACTCGGCGGACGTGCTCGCCGACGTCACCCAGGGGACGCCGGCCCGCCGCGCCACGACCGGACCGGCCAGCGCCTGCTGGTCGCACACGATCACGTCGGGTGCGAAGACGCGGACCGCCTCGGTGACCCCCGGCACCATCGCCCGGGCGAGCGGAACCAGCGCCTCCTCCCACAGGAACCGCAGCGCGCCGACCCCGCGCAGATCGCGCCACCGGTCGTGCAGCGCCGCGTATCCGCCCCCGGCCGCCTCACCGGAGGCCAGTACCCGGGCGTGCCCGGGCAGCAGCCGGGCCAGCACCTCCGGCGGGCCGCTCCAGGCCACCTCGTGCCCCCGGGCGGCCAGTTCGGCGCCCACGGCGACGGTCGGATTGACGTGCCCCGCCAGCGGCGGGACCACGAACAGCACCCTCATGGCACCAGCGCTCCCGTCACCGCGTCGAGATGGGCGAGGACGGCCGCGCGCAGCACGCCACTGGTCTCCTTCAGTACGTCGTGGCCCAGGCCCGGCAGGATCTCCAGCGCGCAGCGCGGCGCGTTCTTCGCCAACTCCTGTGCACCCGGGACCAGTTCGGAATGCTCGCCGCACACGGTCAGCACCGGGCAGTGCAGCCGGGCGTAGTCGGCGGGCGTGAAGGTCCGGCTGGCGGCGATGTCGTCGATCAGCGAGGTCCGGTTGAGGAGTTCGTCGGCGATCGCCGTGAGGTTGGCGGCCTTGCGCAGCCGCAGGGAGGTCAGCTCGGCCGGGACCGTGCTGTCCTCCAGGCCGAGGGCGGCGGCCGAGAGGGTGTCCACCATGTTCTCCACCCACGCCCCGCTGAGGGGTGGTTCGAGCAGGGTGAGGCCCACGACGAGATCGGGCCGGGCGAGCGCGGCGTGCAGGGCGAGCGTGCCGCCGTAGCTGTTGCCCACCAGGTGCACCGGGCGGTGGCCGAGACCGAGCGCGCCGAGCACCGCGACGAGGTCGGCGACGGCGGAGCGGGCGTCGTAGCCGGTGGGCGTCCGCTCGGAGCGGCCGTGGCCGCGCAGGTCGTAGAGGACGACCTCGTGACCGGCCCGGGCGACGGGCAGGGCCAGCGGACAGTAGAAGGAGGACAGGTTGTCCACGACCAGCCCGTGCAGGAAGACGACGACGGGCCGCCTGGGATCGGCGTCCGCCGGCGCGGGAAGCCGCTGGACGTGGAAACGCAGGGAGTTGGCGGTGATCTCGGCCATGGCGTCAGCCGGCCGGAGCGGGGGCGGGCGCGCTCGCGCTCGCGGTCGCGGTCGCGGGTACGGGGCGGGAGGCGAGCGACGCGTGGGTCAGGCGGCTGATGTGCTCGACGAGATCGCCGACCGACATGGCCAGGATCTCCTCCATGTCCTTCTCGGCGAGGAAGCCCATGAGGTCGACCTCCGCTCCGTAGCGCTGGTGCAGCAGCTCGGCGAGGGCGACGAACTCGATGCTCTCCAGGGCGAGATCCTCGTTGAACGTGGTCGCCATGGTGACCTCCTCGGCGATCAGGAACGTGTCGCCGACGATCTCCACGAGCATGCCGGTGATCTCGGCGAGGACGGGGCCGTGGTCAGTAGCCATGGGTGGTCTCCATGAGGTGGGAGGAGGGCCGGTCCGCCGGTACGGCGAGCCAGGCGACGACATGGTCGAGCGGGGGCTGCCCCTCGGGGGCGGGCAGCAGGGTCGTCCGTACGGGATGCGTCCGTCCCCGGGGCGAGCGCACGAGCAGACCGCCGCCGCCCGCCGGGTCGCCGGTCACACGCCACTCGCGCGGCCGGCCGCCCAGGCCCTGGCCGGACGCCTTCGCGGCGGCCTCCTTGGCGCACCACAGGGCGGTCAGCGCGGCGGGCAGACCGGCGCCACCGGTGCCGTCGCGGGCGGCCAGCTCCTCGGCCAGGCGCAGTTCGCCGGGGCCGAGCGCGATCCGTACGAGGGCGTCGGGGTCGGCGGTGACGGTCTCGACGTCGATGCCGACGGCCGTCGTGGGGTGGGCGACGGCCACGGCGAGCCGGTCCTTGTGCGCCAGGGACAGCCGGACGCCGCGGGTGAGGTCGCCCCCGGGCACGGGCCGGCCCTCCGCGTCGTTGCCGACCGGCACCTCGGCGGGGAACACCGGCCCGGCGCCGCCGTCCCACAGCAGCTGCCGCAGGGCGTCCTTGGCGGCGATCCGGCCGAGCAGCCAGGGCGAGCGGGCGCGCGGCGACAGCCGCTCGTACGCCGCGCGTTCCGCGGCGCCGAGGTAGCGGCGCATCACCAGCTCCTGCGAGGCGGGATCGCTCCAGCGGCGGCGGGCGGCGCACCAGCCGCCGGGCTGGGGTTCGCCGATCCCGCACACCTCCGGCGTGAACTTCATGGGCCACACCCGCTCGTCGGCGGCGAACCGGCGGTACGTCCAGCCCTCGATCCGGGCCCACAACGCGCCGTCCGGGGACCGCAGTTCGACATCTCCGCGGACGGACAGCGCGCGGACGTCGCGGATCCTGGCGGTGGCCCGCACCAACGCGCCGGCGGGCGGCGGCGGGCCGTGGAACCTGACCCGTTCCACGGTGGCCGGGAACACCAACCGGTCGACGGGCAGGCGCAGTTGCATCCAGTGCCCGAACAACTGGCCTGCGGCGTCGAGCAGCGCGCCGGGCGCCGGGAGCGCCCGCAGCACCCCGCGGATCCCGTCGTCGCCGACCGCCGACACCTCGTGCACCCCGGCGAACCGCGGCCCGTGGAACATCCACCGGTCCCGGTAGAGCGCCTCGGCGCTGACCGGCGCGGCCCCCTCCGCCCGCAGGGGCGCGGGTGGTCCGCCGGCCGGTGCCTGCGGATACCCGCCGGCGAGGAGGACGACCACGCTCGCGCAGTCGCCGAGCTCCACGCGCACCCGCCCGGGCCCGTCGTGCCGGGTCCGCACCTCGATGTCGACCGCCGGCTCGACGGGCAGCCAGCGCAGCGCCCGTACGTCGTCGTAGCCGACGACGACGGCCCCGGGGGCGTCGCGCCGCACGGCGTCGGCGGCCAGCTCCAGCATGGTGGTCATGGGCACGACCGGGAACCGGTCGGAATCCTCGGGCCACGCGTCGGGCTGGAGGTACACGCAGTGGTCGCGGACGGAGGGCAGGGCGGCCAGCGAGAGGCGGAGGCTGTGACGCCGTACGCCGTCGGCGGGTGGCCCCGCCGCCCGCCGGGCCTCGGCGACGGCCACCGCCGCGGCGACGTCGTCGACCGCCGAGCGGGCATCGTCCAGGACGGCGTCCAGCGCCGACAGCAGCACCGGCGAGCCGGCGGGCGCCGCCCGGCGGGGCCCGGGCCCGGCCGGGGCCCGCCCGACCCCGGACAGCCCACCCACCTCCCGGGCCGCCGGCCCGAGCCGCACCAGGGGCGAGCCGAGGTCCAACGCGACGGCGCGGCCGGCGGACCGCGCACGGCCCTCGCCGGTCGACCGGGGTCCGGCGACGGGGGCGGGGGCGGTCCGGGCGGCGGCTGCCGCACCGGAGGCGGCGCCGGGACGCGTGCCGGGCGTGGTGCCGGATTCCGTACCGGCCGTGGTGCCGGCGGACGCGGCGCCGGATTCCGTACCGGGCGTGCCGGTCGTGGCGCCGGTCGTGGCGCCGGACGCGGCGCCGGACGCGGTGCCGGACACGGTGCCGATCGTGGCGCCGGACACGGTGCCGGATTCCGTACCGGGCGTGCCGGACGTGGAGCCGTCCATGGCGCCGGAGGCGGAGCCGGTCGTGGCGCCGGACGTGGCGCCGGCCGCCTCTCGGCCGCCCGCCGCGTCGGTCAGGCGGGACCAGTCGGGGGTCAGGCCCTCCGTCCAGAGCGCGGCCGCCGTACGCCGCAGGCCCGCGAGGCCCGATCGCCGGGGCATGGACATGGCCACCGCCAGGTGGTCCCGCCCCCGCAGGGTGTCCTCGACGAAGCCGGTGAGGCTGCCGGGGCCGGCGGACACGAAGGCGCGTACGCCCGCCTCCTCGTACAGCCGCAGCGTCAGCCGGCGGAAGTCGACCGGTTCCAGGAGGTGGCGTACGACCAGCTCACGGATCGCCTCGGGCGACTCCGGATACGGGGACACCGTCGTCGCCGACCACACCGGCAGCGTCGGCGGCCGCAGCGGCAGCCGGTGGAAGGCGGCGCGGACCTGTCCGAGGTACGGCTCCCACATCGGGGTGTGGAAACCGGAGCGGAAGGGCAGTTCCTGGCCCAGCACCCCCTCGGCCCGCAGCCGCGCCAGGACCTGCGCGACCGCGTCGGGGGCCCCGCACACCACCGACTGGTGGGGGCAGTTGTCGTGGCTGACCACCACTCCGTCCAGTCCGGCCAGCGCCGCCTCGGCCCGCCCGGCGCCGCAGCCGAGCGCCGCGTACACGAGGTCCGGCACGCGGAGCGAGTCCGGCCGCAGCGAGCCGAGGAAGGTGTCCACCGCCCGGCGCGGATACATCCCCGCCACCACCATCGCCGCCCACTCGCCGAGGGAGTGCCCGGCCAGCACGTCGGCGCGGACCCCGAGTTCGCCCACGGCCGCGGCGAAGAAGCGGCCCGCCGCGATCGCGTCGAGGGCGCGCTCCATCAGCTCGCCGCCGCGCGTCAGGGAGGGCGGTTCCAGCGCCAGGCGGGCGGCGACATCGTCGACGACGGGAGCGAACTCCGGTTCCAGGCCGGGGAAGAGCAGCGCCACCCGGCCGCCGCCGCCCGGCTCCAGCAGCCCGCGCGGTGTGAACCACACGTTCCCGCGGCCCCGCCACGCCCGCCCCCGCGCCACCGCCTTGGCGGCCAGCGCGAGCCGCTGCGGTGTCGGATCGAGTACGGCCAGCCGGCACGGGCCCTCCCCGGCCGCGGCCGGACGCCGGCCGGAGGCGAGCAGCGCCGCCAGGGCCTCCGGGTCGTCGGCGGCCAGCAGCAATACGTCGTCCCGCGCACCGGCGGCCCCCCGCACCCCGGCTCCCGAGCCCGGGCCCGGGCCCCGGCCGGCGCGGCCGCCCGCACTGCCCGTGGCCTCGGCCTCGGGCGCGGCCACGGGCGCCCGACGCCCGGCCGCCCCGTCGGTGCCCAGGCCCCGGCCCGTGCCGGCAGCCGCGCCCGCAGCCGAGGCCGCGCCCGCAGCCGAGGCCGCGCCAGCAGCCGAGGCCGCGGCCGGAACCGCGTCCGGGCCGGGAGCACCGGCGGGCGTCGCGCCCCTCGCCGTCAGGGGGGCCGTCGGCCTCGGGGGTGGGAGGAACCGGCGGGTCGGGGCCGGTGGGGACGGGCGGGCGGCCGTCGGGGGTTCCTCCAGGATGACGTGGGCGTTGATGCCGCCGAAGCCGAAGGCGTTGACGCCCGCCCGGCGGGGGGCGGCGCCCCGGGGCCAGGGCTCGGCCGACGTCACCGGGCGCATCCGGGTCCGGGCCAGCCCGGCGTGCGGCTCCTCCACGTGCAGCGTCGGCGGCAGCACCCCCGCGTGCACGGCCAGCGCCGCCTTGATCAGCCCGGCCATGCCGGAGGCCTGCATCGTGTGCCCCAGCATCGACTTCACCGAGCCCAGGGCCACCGGCGCGGCGGAGCCGTCCGCCGGGCCGAACACCGCGGCGAGCGTGTCCAGTTCGGCGGCGTCACCCACCGGCGTGCCCGTGCCGTGCGCCTCCAGCAGGCCCAGCGCGTCCGCGGCCCGAGGGTCGAGCCCGGCCGTCCGCCAGGCCCGCTCCAGTGCCCGTACCTGTCCCGCCACCAGCGGACTCATCAGGCTCGCCGCCCGGCCGTCCCCGGCCACCCCGGTCCCGCGGATCACCGCGTACACCCGGTCGCCGTCCCGTTCCGCGTCCGCGAGCCGCTTGAGGACCACGACCCCGGTCCCCTCCGACAGCAGCGTGCCGTCCGCGCGCCGGTCGAACGGCCGGATCCGCTCGCTCGGGCTCAGCGCCCGCAGCTGTGTGAACACGCTCCACAGCGTGGCGATGTGGCAGTGGTGGACCGCGCCCGCGACCACCACGTCGCACCCGCCGCCCGCCAGCAGCCCCACCGCCTGGTCGACGGCCAGCAGCGACGAGGCGCAGGCCGCGTCCAGGGTGTACGCGGGGCCGCGGAAGTCCAGCCGGTTCGCGGTCCGGGCGGCGGTGAAGCTCGGCACCAGACCGATCGACGCCTCCGGCCGTTCCGGACCCAGCGCCTCCTGGAACGCGGCCCGTACCGACGCGATCCGCTCCTCACCCAGCTCCGGCGCCAGCTCGCGCAGGGTCTGCGCCAACTGATGGGCCGTCCGCACCCGTTGGTCGAGACGGGCGGTCGCCACCCCCATGAACCCGCCCCGGCCGAGCACCACCCCGATCCGAGACCGGTCGGCGGGCAGCCGGTCCTCGCCGCCCGCGTCGGCGATCGCCTCGGCCGTCGCGTGCAGGGCGAGCATCTGGTCCGGCTCGGCGCCGTCGACTACGGACGGCATGATGCCGAACCGCGTCGGGTCGAAGGCGGCGAGCCCGTCGACGAAGCCGCCGCGCCGGCAGTAGAAGCGGTCGCTGACCGCCGGACCCTCGGCGCCGGCCGGGTCGTAGTACACCTCCGGGTCCCAACGCCCGGGCGGCACCTCGGTGATGGCATCCGTACCGGCGAACAGGTTCCGGCGGAACGCGGCCAGATCGGCGGCGCCCGGGAAGACCGCGCCCATGCCGACGATCGCGGCGTCCGTCGGCCGGGGGCCCCGGCGCCGGTCAGCCACGGCCGTTCCTCTCCGGCTCTGCGTCCGTGTCGTCGTCGGCCGCCATGAGGACCACCTGGACGTCGCCGTGGGCATCGCCGCCGTCGCCGTCGCCACCGCCCAGACGGTGCGCGAGTTCGGCCAGGAAGGCCTCCGTGCCCGCGTCCGGCGCGATCAGCGGGATGCCGCGCCGTGCGTAGGCCCGCTCCAGCTCCGGCGTGACCATCCCGCCCGCCTCCGCCGCCCACGGGCCCCAGTCCACGGCCAGGACCCGGCCCGGGAAGGACTCCGCCCAGGAGTGCGCCAGGCCGTCCAGCGCGTCGTTGGCGGCGGCGTAGTCGCACTGGCCGCGGTTGCCGTACACGCCCGCGACACTGCCGAAGAGGACCAGGAACCCGGGCGCGGGAGCCGCGCCGTGCTCGGCGGCCGCGGCGGCCAGGTGCCGGGCACCGGCCACCTTGGTGGTGAACACCTCGGTGAAGGCGGCCGGTTCCTTGTCGCACAGCAGCGCGTCGCGCAGCGTGCCGGCGCCGTGCACGATGCCGTCCAGCCGCCCGTGCCGGGCCCGTACGTCCGCGACGACCGCCCGTACGGCCGCCTCGTCGGTGACGTCGGCGCAGTGGTAGCGGACGGAGGCGGCGGTGCCCTCGAGCGCGGCGAGCGTGGCCCGGACCTCGCGCCCGGCGAGGATCCGGCTCGCCGCGGCCTCGATGGCCGAGGGCGCGCGCAGCCCGTTCGCGATGAGCGCGGCCCGGAGGGCGACCCGGTCCCCGGCGTGCGGGAACTCGTCCTCGTCCGCCGCGGGCAGCGGAGTGCGGCCGATCAGCTCGACATGGCAGCCGGTGGCCCGGGCGAGCGCCCGGGCGGTGCGGGCGGTGATACCGCGGGCCCCACCGGTGAGCAGGACGACGGAGCCGCTGTCCAGGGGCAAGGAGCCGCCGGCCGGGAGCAGGGGTGCGGGCACCGCCTGGCGGGCGTGGCGGCGGGCCTCCGCGGTGTACCCGACGGAGGCGGGTTCCTCCGGCGCGCAGAGCTCGGCCAGCAGCTGCTGCGCGATCCGCTCGGTACGGTCCTTGGGGGCCACGTCCACGGCGCGCACCAGCGCGCCCGGGTACTCGATGGCGGCGCTGCGCGCGAAGCCGTGCAGCCCTGCGCCCGGGACGGGGTCCGCGGCGCTGTCGCCCGCGCCGGTGACCAGCAGCAGCCACCGCACGCCGCCGGTCAGGGCCCGCTTCAGCCCGGGGAAGGTGTCGGGCAGCACCGGATGCGGTCCGGGCCGCAGGGCGCTCAGATCGATGAGCCCGTCGAGCCCGCCGAGCCCGTCGAGCCCGCCGAGCCCGTCGAGCCCGCCGAGTCCGCCGAGTCCGTCGAGCCCGCCGATCCCGTCCGGCGCGTCGGGCCCGTCGGAGGCGCCGTCCGTGTCGGTGGTCCCGGCCAGCGCGCCCTCGGTGAGCGGACGGACCTCGGCGCCGTGCGCCCGGAGCAGGCCGGTCAGCGCGAGCGCCACGCCCTGCCCGTCCTCGACCACCCCGAACAGCCGCCCGCCGAGCGCCTCCCCGGCGTCCCGGGACCGCGGCGCGTCCAGTGCCACGGCCTCGACGCGCAGCCGCCGTACGGGCGTGGTGGGCGCCGGCGGGTCATCGGGCGCTGCCACGCCGCCGGGGGAGGCGGTGTCCCGGGTGTCCCGCACCGTGCTGTCCAGCGCCGGCCCCGGTGCCGGTGCGGGCTGCGGTGCCGGTTCCGGCCGGGGTGCGTGGTGGGCGGTGAGCCAGTCGACGATCCCGCGCAGCGTCTTGATCCGCGCGAGCTCCTCCACGGCCGACTCGGCGGAGTCCCCGGGCTCGCGGGACAGGCCGATGCGGTCGGCCAGGGCTCCGATGATCTCGACGCGCTTGATGGAGTCGATGGAGAGGTCGGCCTCCAGGTCCAGCTCGGGTTCGAGCATGTCCAGGGGGTAGCCGGTGCGCGTGTGCACGATGTCGAGGACGATGTCCATGACCTCCGCCGCCGTCCGGGCCACGGGGGCGTCCGCCGCCCCGCCGGCCGGTGCCCGCACGCCCGCGCCAGGGCCGGAACCCGTCATGCCGGCGTCGGCACCGGAAGCGGCACCCGTCCCGGCGCCGTAGTCCGGCATCGTCGTCGTGGCGTCGAGGGGGACCGACCACACGGGGGCCGGCGGTGCGGCCGGCCGGGGCGCCGGGTCCGCGCCCAGGTACCCCAGGAGTACGTCCCGCTGGGCGGCGATGAGTTCGCGCATCCCCCGCAGGTACTCCATGACCGTCTCCTCGCGCCGGTCGGCGCCGCCCCCGCCCCGCGGCGGAACCGGGCCGGCCGGAACCGAGCCGATCGCGGCCGCCGGGCCGGTGCCCGCCGGCACCACCCCGCCCCCGGCCACCCCGCCCCCGGCCACCCCGCCCCCGGCCACGCCCGCCACGGGCGCCGCCCCCGCCACGGGCGCCGCCCCCGCCACGGGCGTCACCCCCGCCACGGGCGTCACCCCCACCACGGGCATCACCCCCGCCACGGGCATCACCCCCGCCACGGGCGCCACCCGCGTCGCCGGGCGCAGGCCGCCCGCCACCGGGGCGCCGTCCGCCGTCCGTACCAGGTGGCCGTCGACCAGCCAGCCCGGCTGACGCGGGGCGCGGTCCGGGAGCGGGGCCGTGCGGCCCCGGAAGAGGGGGTCGGGGGTGACCGGCACGCCCGCCGCCGCCAGTTCGGCGAGCGCGTTCAGCAGCCGGACCAGCCCCGGTTCGCCGGGTACGTCCAGCGGGACCACCGTGTGCGGGCGCTCGCCCAGGATCCGGCCGACCAGGGAGGTCAGCACGCGCCCGGGGCCCGCCTCCACGAACGTCCGTACCCCGGCCGCGTACATGGCCTCGATCTGCTCCACGAACCGGACCGGTTCGGCCAGCTGACGGGCCAGCAGTTCGCGTACGCCGTCCGGGTCCGCCGGATACGGCCGGGCCGTCGTGTTGGACCAGACCGGGACGGAGGCGTCGGCAACCACCGTCCCGGCCAGCTCGTCGGCGAGGGCGGCGGAGGCTCCCGCCACCACCTCGCTGTGGAAGGCGCACGCCACCGGGATCCGGTCGGCACCGAATCCGGCCGTGCGCAGGGCCGCGACCGCCGCGTCCACCGCCTGCGCCGGGCCGGAGATCACCGTCTGGCGGGGCCCGTTGTGGTTCGCCACGGCGCAGCCGGACCGCGTCACGAGGTCCCGGATCTCCTCCGGCGCGGCGGCCACCGCCGCCATCGTCCCGGGGGCGTCGCCGGCCGCCGCCACGATCGCCTCCGCCCGCCGGGTGCTCAGCCGCAGCAGGGTGTCGGTGTCGTAGGCACCCGCCGCCCACAGGGCGGTCAGTTCGCCGTACGAGTGCCCGGCCACGCAGTCCGGCCGTACCCCGGCCGCCGAGAGCAGCAGGTACGCCGCCGCCCCGGCCAGCCCCAGCGCCGGCTGCGCGATCCGCGTGTCGGTCACGGCGGCCCGCTGCTCCGCCTTCGCCCCGGCCGTGAACGCCGACGGCGGGAAGAGCGCCGCGGCCACCTCGGGCGCCCCGTCCAGCAGTTGCCGCAGCGCCGGGAACGCCATGAACAGCCCGCCCAGCATGCCCGGCCGCTGACTGCCCTGGCCGGGGAAGAGGAAGGCGACCTGCCCGGGGTCGGCCGACTCGGCCCGTACGTGCACCCCGTCGCCCGCGGTGAAGGCGCGCGCCCGCTCCAGCCGTTCCGCCAGCTCGTCCAGGTCCGCCGCCACGACGGCCACCCGCACCGGGCCGGAGCCGCCGGCCGCGGCCTCCGCCGCCAGGTCCCGCAGCGCCCACGGCCGCCCGGCGGCGTCGTTCTCCTCCAGCCGGGCCGCGAGCCGCGCCATCGCCCGGCCCGCCGCCCGCCGGTCGGTGCCGCGGAAGCAGAACAGCTCCGCAGGCCAGTCCCGCAGCCCGTGGGCCGGCTCCGGCGCTCCGCCGTAACCGGCGAGCACCGCATGGTAGTTGGTGCCGCCGAAGCCGAACGCGCTGACGCCCGCCACCCGCTGCTCCACCGGCACCGGCCACGGCCGGGCGTCGGTGTCGAAGACGAACGGACCGGCACCGTCGCGCCACGCCGGGTTGGGCTCCGCCACGTGCAGGGTCGGCGGCCGGACCCCGGTGTGCACCGCCTGCGCCGCCTTGATCAGCCCGGCCAGCCCGGCCGCGCACTTGGTGTGGCCGATCTGCGACTTCACCGATCCGAGGGCGCAGCTGCCCTCCGGTGCCCCGGCCTCGGTGAACAGGTCGGTCAGAACGGCCAGTTCGGTGGAGTCGCCCACCACCGTGCCCGTGCCGTGCGCCTCCAGGAGACCTACCTCGCCGGGGCTGATCCCGGCCCGCTCGTACGCCCGGTCCAGCGCCCGGCGCTGGCCCTCCGGCCGGGGCGCGGTGAGCCCGAGCGAGCGGCCGTCGCTGGATGCGCCGACCCCCTTGATCACGGCGTACACCCGGTCGCCGTCGCGTTCGGCGTCCGCCAGCCGCTTGAGGACCAGCGCGCCCACGCCCTCGCCGAGCGCGATCCCGTCGGCGCTCGCGTCGAAGGGCCGGCAGCGCCCGGTGGGGGAGAGGGCCCGTACCGAGGCGAACATCAGGTAGTCGTTGATCCCGTTGTGCACGTCGGCGCCGCCGCACAGCACCATGTCGCTGTCGCCGTCGCGCAGCTGACGGCAGGCCAGGTCCAGGGCGGCCAGCGAGGACGCGCAGGCCGCGTCCACGGTGCAGTTCGCGCCGCCCAGGTCGAGCCGGTTGGCGACCCGGCCCGCGATCACGTTGGCCAGGATCCCGGGGAAGGAGTCCTCGGTGAGCCGGGGCAGCTGTTCGTCGAGCCCGGGCGGCAGCTCGCCGAGGTAGGAGGGGTGCAGGGCGCGCAGCCCGTACGCGCCGGCCAGCTCGGTCCCGGCCTCCGCGCCGAACACCACCGAGGTGCGGGAGCGGTCGAAGTCGCGCCCCTTGCCGTAGCCGGCGTCGTCCAGGGCCCGCGCCGAGATCTCCAGGGCCAGCAGCTGGACCGGTTCGATCCCGGCGAGCGAGGCGGGCGGGATACCGTGCGCGAGGGCGTCGAAGGGCAGCGGTGCCAGGAAGCCGCCCCACCGCGACGGGGTGCGCTCACCGGCCCGCGCCGGGTCGGCGTCGTAGTACAGCTCCGGGTCCCAGCGCTCGGCGGGCACCTCGGTCACCGCGTCCGTCCCGGCCACGACCTGCGCCCAGAACCGGTCGACGTCCGGCGCGCCCGGGTAGGCGCAGGCCATGCCGACGACGGCGATGTCGAGCGGGTCGGGGACCGGCCCGTGGGCGGCCGCCGGCGCGGTGGGCGCGGCCAGTTCCCGGGCCCGCCGCTCCAGCAGCTCCGTGGCGCCCTCGCCGACCTCGGCGTGCAGTTCGGCGACCGTGGTGGTGGCCCGGCGCAGCGTCGCCGCCTGGCCGATCATGAACAGCCCGTCCGTGCGCTGGACCTCCTCGTCCACCGGCACCGGCCGGCCGTCCTCGCCGTGCCGCAGCCCCTTGCTCGCGATGCGCAGCCGGCCGAGGTTCAGCCGCTCCAGCTCCTCCCACACCTCGCGGGGCGCGGTCCCGGACTGCGCCAGCCGCTGCCGGGTGGCCTCGAACGTGTCCGCGTACGGGGTGTCGGCGCACCGCGTGGCATGGCCCGGCGCCGTATGCAGAAGAACCGTTTCCTCGCAGTCCAGTGCGGCCTGCTGGAACCCGGGCAGGACCGCCCCGGCGGCCACCGCCTCCGCCGTGAACAGGTACGCCGTCCCCATCAGGACCCCGACCCGCGCGCCGGCCCCGGCGAGCGGCCCGGCGGCCGCGGCCGCCATCGCCGCGGACCGCGCGTCATGGATGCCGCCCGCGAACAGCACGTCCAGCGCGGCCACGTCACCGCAGCCCAGCAGCCGTTCGATCTGCTCCTCCCAGAGCGGGAAGGAGGCGCGCGGCCCGACATGGCCACCGCACTCCAGCCCCTCGAAGACGAACCGGCGCGCCCCTTCGGCCAGATACTGCTCCAGCAGCCCGGGCGAGGGCACGTGCAGATGGGTACGCGTCCCGGCCGCCTCCAGCGGCGCCGCCTGCGCCGGGGTGCCGCCCGCGATGATCGCGTACGGCGGCCGCACCCCGGCCACCGCCGCCAGCTGCTCCCGGCGCAGCTCGGGCGGCGCGAAGCCGAGCAGCCCCACGCCCCAGGGCCGGTCCCCCAGCCGCTCGGCCGTCTCCGCGAGGAGCCGCGCGACGTCCGGGCCCGGCATCACCGCCAGCGCCAGGTACGGCACGCCGCCCTCCGCCGCGACGGCCTGCGCGAACGCCGCCTGGTCACTGACCCGTGTCATGGGGCCCTGTGCCAGCGGGAGGTGACGGTCCGTCGGGAGCGGTCGCAGCGGCCGGGCCCGTACGGCGTCGGCCAGATGCCCGGTGACGGCCGCCCGTACGGCCTGCACGACCGCGCCCGTGGTCCGGTACCGCCGCGCCAGCCGGGCCGCCGCCGCGCCGTCCTGGCCCACGGGCAGCGGCTGCCGCTCCAGGCCCCGCGCGCCCAGCAGCCCGGCGACGGGCCCGGTGGGCCGGGCCAGCCCGGGCCGGGTGTAGACGCGGTGCCCGTCCGTCACCCGGGTCTCGGAGCCGTCCATGGCCCGCAGCGCGGCCACCACGTCGGCGGGCAGCTCCGCCTCGCCCTCGGTGGTCAGGGCCAGTTGGACGTCGAGCACCACCCCCGCCGCGCCGCCCGCCACCGCCGCGGCGGCGGTGTGCGGGCCGATACCGCCCAGGGCCCGCACCGGGACCCCGATGCGCGGGTCCGACAGCAGCTGCTGGAGCAGGACGAACGTGGTGCTCCCGGCCACCCGGCCGCCGGCCTCGTGGCCCTTGGCCACGAGCCCGTCCGCTCCGGCCGCCACCGCGGCCAGGGCCTCCCGTGGCCCGGTGACCTCGGCCCACACGCGGCGCCGTCCGCCGTCCGCCCAGGCGGGCGCCTCGCCGTACCGGTCCGGATCGGCCAGCAGTACGGTGTCCACGGCCCCGGGCAGCTCCCCGGGCCCGAGCGGGCAGAACGCCGGGACGCGCACCCCGTACGGGCGGCCCAGCCGGCGCGCCAGCTCGGCGAAGGCCTGCCGGGCGGCGGCGGGATCCCGGCCGAGATCGAGCAGGCCGAGTGCCCCGGCCCGGGCCGCGGCCGCGACGACGCGGGCGCCCGGCTCCTCGAAGGGGCTGAGCGCGACGACGAGATCGCGGTCGGAGGCGGGGTCGGAGGCGGAAGCGGGGGCGGAAACGTGGGAGGGAACGGGGGCAGAGATGGGGACGGGGACGGAGACGGGGGCGGACTCGGCGGGCGTGGGGGTCACGGGCGCTCCTCTTCCGGTGCAATCCGGTGCGGTGTCACATGTCACGGCGCGCTACTGCACGGGGGGACGGGGTGCGGCGCGGCGCGGAGCGGGGGTACGCAGGGGGTATGCGGGGGGTACGCGAGCCGCACCGCCGGGATGCGGGGGCTCGGGTGGCCGGGCGGCCCGCCGTGGAGAGCGGGCTTGAGCAGTGGTCAATGTCCCTGATGCCGCGATGAATCGTGCGGTGACCGCCGTTCAGTGTCAACGGCGGCGCAGAACGTGTTCTATCGCCCCCCGGACTCCGGCCAAGGTCGCCCGGACGGCCGCGGCGGATCCCCTTCCGCGGCGGTGGCCTGCGGTGTTACCCGAGGTTCACATGGGGCCGGGCGGCCGGCCGTACGGAGCGTCGGAAGCCGTGTCATGCCGCAGCGGTATGCCTCGGAGCCGACCGGGCATGAAGGTTGCCGGTGAAGCGGACGGTTGTTCACCTTGCGGCCCTTACAGCGGAACGGTCCCGCCGTTACCTTCCGGGCATGACCCCCACACTCGCGCAGCTTCGCTACCTGGTCGCCGTCGCCGACTGTCGCTCGATCACGAGCGCGGCGGCCTCGGTCTTCGTCGCGCAGTCCGCCCTCTCCCGGGCCGTCCAGGCCATGGAGCGTGACCTGGGCGTCGAACTCCTCGCCCGCCGGGGCAGGGGAGTGGATCTCACCCCCGAGGGCGCCCGCGTGGTGCGCCTCGCCCGTACCGTGCTCGACGCCGTCGAGGCGATCGACGACATCGGGGCGGCGCACGGCAGGAACGCGCGGGCCACCCTCGCCGTCGTCGCCACCCCCACCCTCGCCCTCGACCTGGCCGTCGACCTGGTTCCGGACTTCACCATGCGACATCCCGGCGTGGAAGTGCGGCTCAACCAGTGCGGCAGCCGCGAGGCCGTGGTGCTGGAACTCACCGAAGGCCGCTCGGAGCTGGCGCTCGTGGACCTGCCCATCGACAAGGAACTGTCCACGCATCACATCCAGGAGCGTGAAGTCGTCCTGATTTCACCCCTCGGTTCCGCCTTACCCGATCCGGTGCCCTTCCGCGCGCTCGACGGGCTGCCGATGGTGCTGCCCACCCCCGGTACGGGCCGCCGCACCGAGATGGAGGCGATGTTCAGCTGCCTCGGCGTGCGCCCCGTACCGACGCTGGAGGTCGACGAGCGCCTCGCCTGGGTGACCGGCGTGACCGACGGCCGCGGTTCGCTCATCTGGTACCGGGACGTGGTGCTCAGGGCCTTCGGCCACCGCGCGGAGATCCGCTCCTTCACCCCTCCGCTGCTGCGCCCGGTGGGCATCGCGCACGCCCGGCGCCCGCTCAGCCGGGCCGCCCGCGCGTTCATCGCCCACGCCCGGCACAACGCTCCCGTACGGGAACCCGCGCGCTGACCGGAACGCTGGCCGGAACACCCACCGGAACGCCGACCGGAACACCCACCGGAACGCCGACCGGAAGCCGACCGGGGGCGCCGACCGGAACGTGCCGCCGGGCGCCGTAGTCATGCCGTCCCGGCATTGAACCATGTTCGAAGAGGGGACGGCTCCCCCTGGCCTCGCTGCTGACGAGCCGTCACCTTGGGGGTATGCCCCGACTCCTCACACCCCCCTGGGCCGCCGCCCTGCTGACCGCGGCCCTCGCGGCGACGCTGCCGGCGGTCGCCCTGATGACCACCGCCTCCGCCGCGCAGGTCCCGCGGCCGGGCCCGGCCCACGCCGCCGCGGGCGCGGACCTCACGGCCGCCGCCCTCGCGCCGGAGAAGAAGTGCACGCTGCCCGGCGGCCTGGCCGAGCTCAGCGGCCTGGCCATGAGCCGTAAGCACCCCGGCGTCTTCTACGCCGTCAACGACAGCGGCAACACCAACCAGGTCTTCGCCGTCGACTGCTCCACCGCCGTCGGGCGGCTGCGGGCCACCCTCACCGTCTCCGGCGCCGCCAACACCGACTGGGAGGGCCTGGCCCTCGGGCAGGACGCCACCGGCCGGGCGACCGTCCTGGTCGGCGACATCGGCGACAACCTCAGCGGCCGCGCCGAGATCACCGTCCACGCCTTCCCCGAACCCGACACCCTCGCCAACGCCACCGTGACGCCGACCTCGTACCGCTTCGCGTACGCCGACGGCCGGCACGACGCCGAGTCCCTGCTCGCCGACCCGGTCACCGGCCAGTGGTACGTCGCGAGCAAACTGATCGGCGCGGCGGGCCGGCTGTACGAGGCCCCGCTGCCGCCGCAGCCCGACCGGGTCAACACCCTCACCGCCGTCCGGCCGGGCCCCGTCTTCGCCACCGACGGCGCCTTCTCGCCCTCCGGCGCCTCGTACGCGCTGCGCAGCGGCGGCCCGCTCGGCGCCAACACCGCCTCCGTGTACGACACCTCCGGTACCAAGCTCGCCGACGTCGCCCTGCCGGCCCAGTCCCAGGGCGAGACCCTCACGTACGCCGACTGCACCTCCCTGCTGGTCGGCTCGGAGAACGACCCCCAGATCTGGCGGGTCCCGCTGCCGCCCGAGGCCACCCCGGGCTGCACCGGCACCCCGACCCCGACCCCGACGCCCACGCCGACCCCCACCCCGACGCCCGGTGATCTGAAGGTCGTCAACCCGGGCCCGCAGACCTGCACGTTCAACCAGTCCTGCACCATCCAGATCACCGCCACCGGCGGCAGGCCGCCCCTGCGCCACACCGCCACCGGCCTGCCCTGGGGCCTGACCATCGACGCCACCACCGGCCGCATCAGCGGCAAACCCTGGGGCAGCGGCACCCTCCAGATCACCACCACCGTCACCGACTCCACCGGAGCCACCGCCACCACCACCTTCCCCCTCACCCTCACCTGGTTCTGACCCACCGGACGAACGCCCTTGCCCCACCGGGGAGCGGTCCCGGCGACCGCTCCCCGGACGGCAGCCCCGACGGACAGGCGCCTACGTGAGCGCGGTGCCGCTCGACGTCCTTCGCCTCGCAGGTGACTTCGCACGCGGTGGAGCCGGTGCGATCCGTCCCCATGGCCGGGGGCGCGCCACGGCGGCGCGCGGTTACTGGAGCAGGTTCCAGACGGCGGCCCGGGCGGCCTCCCGGACCAGTTCGTCCTCCAGCCCGCCGGTCCCGCCGCCCACGGGCTGCGCCGGCAGCGCCGCGGGGAAGGCCTCCCACGCCGGGCTGCCGCCGGGGGCGGCGGCCACGCACAGGAAGCGCAGGTCGCCGCAGAACCACACCAGGCCCCGGCCGTCGGTCATGCCCCGCCACACGTCCTCGGGCATCCGGCAGACGAACGCCGCCGCCACCGTCCGGTCGGGCGCCAGCAGATGCAGCCCGTGCGGCCAGTTCTTGTCGCCCGTGGTGACGACCCGGGCGGGCCACACCTGCCAGGGCTGCGTCCGGAGCACCTCCTCCGCGTTGGCCAGCGGCTTGCGCATACGGGACGACGCCCACACCCCGAGACCGGCGAAGAACACCGCGACGGCCAGGCCGATGAGGAGGTGCGTCGCGGCGAACGTGATCACGAGGAGCGCGACACAGAGAACCAGGAGGGTGGTGGTGCCCGGCCCCCACGTCTTGGACTTGCGTGCCTGCCACGTCGCCCGTAACGCGGCCGCCGCGCCCGGCGTCTGTAACAGCGCGGGCCGCGCCGCGACCTGATACCCGAATTCCCTCGCCAGCATGTCGTCCCCCGTCGGTCCGCCCGTTCCCGTTCCCGTCCGCGTGCACCCGTCCGATGCGACCCGGGCAGGCCCATCATCGAGCGGCCGTCGCGCGCCCGGCAAGGAGTCGCCCGGGATCCGTCCCGGAGCCCGGCTTCCGTCCGTGGCGCCGGTCAGGAGCCGTCCGCGACCGTGACCGTCACCGCGTGCCAGCCGCTCGCCCCGTCCGGGGCGGGGGGCGCGCGGTGCTCCGTCTGTACGGCGCCCGTGCCGTCCGTCGCCCGGACCTCCAGGGTGTGGCGGCCCGGGGTCGCCTCCCACGGCCACACCCACTGCCGCCAGGTGTCGGTGCCGTCCGCCGCCCCGAGCCGGGCCTCGTGCCAGGGGCCGCCGTCGACCCGTACCTCGACCCGCTCGATGCCCCGGTGCTGCGCCCACGCCACCCCGGCCACCGCCACGCGTCCCGCGCGGGGCGAGGAGAAGGCGCGCGGGGTGTCGATCCGCGCCTGCGTCTTGATCACGGCCTGGGCCGCCCATCCGCGGCGCACCCAGTACGCGTCGTACGCGTCGAAGGACGTCAGCCGCAGCTCGCGCAGCCACTTGCACGCCGACACGTAGCCGTACAGGCCCGGCACCACCATGCGGACGGGGAAGCCGTGCGCGAACGGCAGCGGTTCACCGTTCATCCCGACCGCCAGCAGCGCCTCGCGGCCGTCCATCACCGTCTCGACGGGCGTGCCGATCGTCATCCCGTCCACCGAGCGCGCCACCAGCTGGTCCGCCGGACCGCCCTGCGACGGCGGCCGCACCCCGGCCTCGCGCAGCAGGTCCGCCAGGCGTACGCCGAGCCAGCGCGCGTTGCCCGCGTACGGCCCCCCGACCTCGTTGGACACGCAGGTCAGCGTGATGTCCCGC
Organism: Streptomyces sp. NPDC090022; assembly: GCF_044748145.1. Lineage (NCBI taxonomy): Bacteria > Bacillati > Actinomycetota > Actinomycetes > Kitasatosporales > Streptomycetaceae > Streptomyces > Streptomyces sp. NPDC090022. The sequence continues at coordinate 65,031 of NZ_JBIVFN010000014.1, read as the reverse complement.
TCGACCAGGGGGCGGTCGAGCAGCTCCGGAAGCGTCAGCGTGAGGGGGGTGCGGACCCCGTCGCCCTCGATGCGCAGCCGCCAGGTGCCGGCGTCGATCCGGGGCACGACCAGGGCGGTGTCGACGCGGTAGAAGTCGGGGTTGGGGGTGAGATACGGCTGGGTGCCGGGCACCCGCAGGTCGGCGCCGGGCGGTACCGGGCCGGCCGGTACCGCGGGCGGCGGCAGCCGCAGCCCGGCCCGGGAGGCGGTCGCGTCCGCCGAGCCGTACGCGCCGAGCCGCCGCCCGGCGAACCCGGCGGCCGCCGACAGCGCGACGGCTCCGGCCGCCAGCCGGCCGAACCCCCGCCGGTCCACGGCCCAGGCCCCCCGCGCGCCGGCCCCGCTTCCGGTGGGCCGGGGGGCGGGCCCGGGGACGGGCCGGGTCAGGGCCGTGGACAGGAGCCAGAGCACCGCCGCCGCGACCGCCCCGGCGACCAGGGACGGCAGAGCGTCGCGCCAGGTCGCCCCGGGGCGGGTGGCCGCGGCCGCCGCGCCCGCCGCCCCGAACGCCAGGGCCACCGCCGCACCGGCCGCGCGGCGGCGCAGGGCCAGCAGGCCGGCCGCGGCGGCGACGACGGCCAGCAGGACGACGATCCCCACCGTCAGCACCAGTTTGTCGGCGGTTCCGAACTGGCGGATCGCCCACTGCTTCACGGCCTCGGGCGTCGCGTCGACCACCACCGCGCCCACCGCGCTGACCGGGCGCGCCTCCGGCCGCAGCGCCGCCGCGGCGGGCTCGGCCGCGCACAGTCCGGCGAAGGCGGCGACCAGGCCGGCGAGCGCGGCCAGGCCCCGCTGGTGCCGGGGCCGCCGTACGTCGTTCGTGTCCGCGTTCACCCTTCCAGCATGACGCGTCAGGACGCCGGGCTCGGTGCCGGCGGCACCCAGCGCCCCGTGCGCGGCGGCTTCACCCCGTAGTCGGTCCTCAGTTCCGCCGGGATCGCGTGGTGCATCACCCGCCCCCGGGTGAGCGAGGCCAGCTCGAAGCCGGTGACCAGCGAGCCGGCCTTGTCCATCGCCCACTCGGCCAGCGGGCTGCTGTCCTCGATGGTCTCCAGCAGCCCGAGGACGACCGGCACCGCCTTCGCGGCCGCGTCCCAGGGGCCGCGCGGGATCTCCAGCCAGTCCGCGATCGTGTCACCGACCAGGAAGCGGATGGTCGCCGGCACGATCGGGTCGAAGAAGGTGCCGGGCACCACGTCCTCGTACAGCCGCATCAGCTGGGCGTTCAGCCGCACCCCGTCCTGCGACGGCCCGAGATTGCGGATCAGGTACAGGTCCGTGTACTGGCGCGCCTCCGTCAGATCGCGCGGAACGGAGTCCATGTCGCACCCCAGCATCGCTCCGACCACCCGCCACGCGTAGAAGTACGCCTCCGCGCCCTCCTCGCTCATGTGCACCCCGAGCCGGTGCATGGCGTCCAGCACCAGCAGCGAGAAGCAGACCTGACCCCCGATCATGTCCTCCTGGGACAGCGGCAGTCCGTCCGCGGCGACGTCCCAGTGGCCGCCCTCGCGCAGGTGGTGGCGGACGGCCGCGTGCAGCAGCCGCACCTTCTGCACGGCCGGGATGAACTTGCTGCCGTCCTCGAAGGCGTTCGTCTGCATCAGGTACGTCACGAACTGGCCGGTGTTGGCCATCCGCCGCGAGGGGTAGTCCATGGAGTGGCTCGCTGCCAGCAGCCGGGCCACCCGCGGGATCGCGTAGCAGGCGGGCATCGACGCGAAGGACAGGCCGGTGTTGATGTGCGCGGCGTTGTCCATGAAGAACAGCCGGGCCTGCTCCATCACGTCCCAGTCCACCCAGGACGGAGGGACGGAGGTGGCCTCGAAGTACGCGGCCGCGGCGGCCGGCATCCGGTCGGGCAGCTGGTGGCCGGCGGTGGTGAAGAACCGCATCAGGGTGTTGAGGTCGCCGACCTCGCCGCGGGCGAACATCGTGGCCACGGTCTCGTCGGCGAGCGGATCGCCCTGGGTGGCGAGCGCGTCGAGCGCGGTGTCGTCGTAGCGGGGGCGCGGCGGGGCGGTGGGGGTGGGGTTCACTTCGGTCCTCGTTCTCTCGAGATCAAGTCGTCGTCGCGGCGGGAGCGTTCCGCCGCGGTCACGGGGCGCGGCGTGCGGCCACGGCGTCACGGGGTGCCGCCGAACGCGTCACGGGGTGCCGCCGAACGCGTCACGGTGCCCGGCTGGCCGCGTCACCGGGCGCGGTCGGCCGCCGTACCGGCCAGCTCGTGCAGCGCCGTACGCGCCTCGGCCGGCATCGCCACGAGGTCCAGCGCGCCCGTGGCCCGGTGGATACGCCGGGTGATCATGTCCTCGACGCGCTCGCGCGCCCCGCAGCGCTCCATCAACTCGCGCACCGACCGCGCCTCTTCGTCGCCGAGGTCGGGATTGCCGACCAGCTTGCCGAGCAGCCGGCGCTCGTCCCCGGTCGCCGCCGCCAAGGTGAGGGCGAGCAGGGCGGTGGGTTTGCCGTCCCGGAGGTCGTCCAGGTTCGATTTGCCGGTCAGGTCCGGCTCGCCGAAGGTGCCCAGCAGGTCGTCGCGCAGCTGGAAGGCCTCGCCGAGCGGCAGCCCGTACGCGGTGAAGGCCTCCAGCAGGGCGCGGGGGGCGCCGCCGAGGGTGGCGCCCAGGTGCAGCGGCCGCTCGACCGTGTACTTGGCGGTCTTGTAGCGGGCCACCTCCAGCGACTGCGTCACGCTCGGCTCGCGGGCGGGCGCGTCGGTGCGCAGCACCTCCAGGAACTCGCCCGCCACGGTCTCGCGCAGCAGCGTCGACCACAGCGGCACGGTCCGGGCGAGGTAGCCGCCCGGCAGCCCGCACGTGGTGAAGACGTGCCCCGCGTACCCCATCAGCAGATCGCCGAGGATCATCGCGAGGGCGACCGGGCGCCGTCCGGCCGCGGCGAACGCGGCGTGCGCGGTGAGCCGGCCGTGCCGCATCCGGCTGTCGTCGATGATGTCGTCGTGCGTACAGGCGGCCGCGTGGACCAGCTCCATCGCGGCGGCCGCCCGGATCGCGCCCTCGCAGTCCGGCTGCCCCGTCGCCCGCCACCCCCAGTACAGGAAGGCGGCCCGCAGTCGTTTGCCGCGCGCCAGGGAGCGCCGCACCTGTTCGGACAGCGGATGGAGTTCGGGGTGCAGGGCGAGGAGGGCCGCCTCCTCCTCGTCGGCCAGGGCCGTCAGCACGCCGTCGATGCGCTCCTTGAAGCCGGCGTGGTCATGCACGGGGGCGGCCGGCCTTCTCGGCGGCGCGCCGGGCCATGATCTCCAGGTAGTTGTCGGAGGCGCCGCCGACCCGCCGCGTGGCGAGCTCCCCGCGCTTGCGCAGCTCCACCACGCCGTCGGTGAGCAGCTCGCGCAGATCGGAGCGGCGCATCGCGTCCTGTGCCCGGTCGGCGGACTGCCGTAACTGGTCGAGGGCGAGGTCGGCGACCCCCGCCGCGAGATGGGCCAGCAACTCCAGTGTGGCGGCGGGGGCCCATCCGCCGGCGGCGGACGACGCGGCCCCGGCCTGACGCTCCTGCTCGGTCTCGGACATCGCTCGGTGCACTCCTGTGGATCGGGCGGCCGCGCGGCCGGGTGGTCGCGTGACCGCGGTCGCGGTCATCGCAAGGGGCGGCCGCCGGATCCCTCCGGAGACCGCCCCTGGTCAGCACCTGGTCAGTGAACCGAGTGCCCCGCCCCGCGCGCCAACCGCCCGGGGCACTGTCGCCCTCACGAGTGCCCGGATTCCCACGGGAGGGTGATCTTTCCCGGCTTCCGGCGCGGCGGACCCGGCTGCCGCTTCGCGCGGGGACGGGAGTTCGGCGCGACCGTCAGACCGGCAGCGCCCAGAGCTGGTCCACCTGGTGGTCGCCGCACGCGGCCAGGCTCACCCGGGCCGCGGCTCCGGTGGCGCCGGCCGCCGGGGCCCGCAGGCACTGCCCGCCCACGTCCTCGATCAGCGTGCCGTTGCGCAGCGCCGTCCAGCGCTGACCGTCCTGCCCGCCCGCGCACGCGGCGAGCTCGACCGTGCCGCCCTCGCCGGCCGAGAGGCACTCGTCCCCGAGCCGCACCGAGGAGTCCTCGCCCAGGGTCCACCGCTGGTCCGCGCCGCCCGTGCACGCCGAGAGCACCACCGCGCCCACGCCGGTGGTGTTCTGGCCGTCGAGGCACCGGACGCCGTCGCCGGTGATCTGCCCGGTGGCCACCGGCTCCGCGCAGCCGTGCGGGGTCAGCCGCCACACCACCGTGTCGTGCGCGGCCACCGTCGCCGTCAGCGCGCTGGAGACCTCGGCGCTGCGGCCGGTCCACAGGTTCTTCGCGGTCACGGTGCAGGTGCGCAGCCCGATGTCGGCCAGCGCCACCGACACGTCCCGGGCGGCGGACGTCCGGTTGAGCACGGCGACGGCGCGGTCGCCGTCCGCCAGCGGCCGTACCAGGACGTCGGAGCCGCCGTCGGCGGAGACCACCGCGCCCTGGCGGCCCAGCGGGTCCTGGTCGAGGGCGATCAGGTCGGTGTTGCCCAGGGCGGCGAGACCGCCGGGCGTGAGCCGGGAGACGTCCGAGGAGAGGATGAACGGAGCAGCCATCATCGCCCACAGCGCGACCTGGCTGCGGGACTCGGCGTCGGTCAGGCCGGGCGCCCCGGCGATCAGGAAGTCGGGGTCGTTCCAGTTGCCGGGGCCCGCGTAGCGGGTGAGCCAGCGGTTGTAGCCGTAGTTGCCGAGCACCGAGCTCCAGCGCGAGGTCGCGGGCGCGGCCGACTGGTAGACCTTGATGTCACGGCCCTCGCGCCACAGCTGGCCCGTCTGCCCCACCCAGCCGAGCACCTTGTGCCAGTCGGAGCCGCCCCACTCGCCCTGCTGGAAGTACGCGGGCGCCGAAGCCGACAGGACCATGGGCCGGCCGGTGTCGCGCAGGGCCCGGGCGACCGCCTCGTACGCGGTGCGGTAGGCCTGTTCCTTCGTCCGGCCCGGCGGCACCCACATGTTGCAGCCGTCCATCTTGACGTAGTCCACCTTCCAGGACGCGAACAGCCGCGCGTCCTGGGCGAAGTGGTCCTGCCCGCCGCCGTCGGGGGTGCCGCTGCCGGGATAGCGCTCGCAGGTCAGGAAGCCGGCGTCCTCGTAGATGCCGAACTTCAGCCCCTTGGCGTGCAGGTAGTCGCCGAGCCAGGCCATGCCGTGCGGGAACTTCGTCCGGTCGACGACCAGGTTGCCGTCGGCGTCGCGCTGCTTCTCCATCCAGCAGTCGTCGACGGTCACCGTGTCGTAGCCCTTGGCGGCGAGCCCCGTGGACACGAGCGCGTCGGCGTTCGCGACGACCTTCCGCTCGTCGATGTCGCACATGTAGTGCGCCCAGTTGTTCCAGCCCATCGGCGGGGTGAGGGCGAGCGGGGTGTCCGAGGTGGCGGTGGGCTCCGCGACCGAGGGAGCGGCGGCCAGCGCCACGGCGAGCAGGGCGGACGCGGTCAGGCAGGGAAGCGCGCGCAGGCGAAGCGGCACGAGGACTCCTTGACGTGGGGGGCGTACCGACGGGCTGTTGTTCGCTCAGTGCACCGGTCCGGCTACTCCCTGTCAACGCGGGAGGGTGTTTTGTGCCGCCATGACCAGCAATATGGGTGCGGTCGCGGCGAGGAGGGATTGGATGATACGCCGTATGTTACGGTGTATCTCATGCCGAGGAGATCAGCCGCCCTGGACCGCGCCACCCCCGAGGCGATCGCGGTGGCCGCCCTGCGCCTCATCGACGAGGAAGGGCCGGACGCCCTGAGCTTCCGCGCCCTCGCCGACCGGCTCGACGTCTCGCACGCCACCGTCCAGCGCCGCTGCGGAGACCTCGCGGGGCTGCTGGACCTGTGCACCGAACACCTCGCCGGCCGGCTCCCCGAGGTGCCCGCCGGGACCGACTGGGCCGAGGCCACCGAACGGCGCTTCACCGGCCTGTACCAGCTGCTCACCGCCCACCCCGGACTGCTGGTGCTGCGCGGCGGCCGCCCCTGGCTCGGCCGGCAGCTGCTCGCCCGCCTGGTCGAACCCGCACTCGCCGACAGCGTCGCCGCCGGAATGACCCCGGCCGAGGCCATGACCGCGTACCGGCGGATGTACCTGCTCACCCTCGGCAGCGCCGCCTTCGTCGACCACCGCGACCCGGCCGCCGCCACCGCCGCCTCGCGCGCGGCCCTGGCCGCCCTCGACCCGGCCGAGTTCCCCGTGCTCGGCGGCGAGACGGCCGCCGTACTGCCGCCGCTGACCGATCACGAGGTGTACTACGGCGCCCTGCGCCAGCTCATCGAGGCCGCCCGCCCAGCCCGCTGACCGGCCCCGGCCCCGGCCCGGGAGCGCCGCCCGCCCAGCCCGTCCCGTCCGCCCAGCCCGTCCCGTCCCGTCCGTCCAGCGTGTCCCGCCCGATGCGCGAAGTGGAGTCCTCCGATGGAACAGCAGCTCGACCACGCCGCCGTACGCGCCGCCGCCGGCCGGATCGCCGGACACATCCGCCCCGTGGCCCTCGCGCCCGCCGCCGACGGAGTCCGGTACGCCCTGGAATTCCTCCAGCACACCGGCTCCTTCAAGGCGCGCGGCGCCGCCAACTTCCTCGCCGCCCACCGCGCGGCCGGCGCCCTCCCCGACGCGGGCGTCACCATCGCCTCGGGCGGCAACGCGGGCCTCGCCTGCGCCTGGGCGGCCCGCGCCCACGGCATCCCCGCCACCGTCTTCCTCCCCGTGACCGCCCCGCGCGTGAAGGTCGACCGGCTGCGCGGCTACGGGGCCGACGTACGACTGGCGGGGGAGCGGTACGCCGAGGCGCAGGCCGCCTGCGAGGAGTTCGCCGCGCGCAGCGGGGCGCTCGGCAGCCACGCGTACGACCACCCGCTCGTCGCCGCCGGCGCGGGCACCCTCCTCGAGGAGATCCGCGCCGGCCTGCCGGACCTGGACACCGTGGTCGTCGCGGTGGGCGGCGGCGGGCTGTTCGCCGGGGTGGCCACCGCCGCCCGCGCGCACGGCATACGGGTGGTCGCGGCCGAGCCCGAGAACTGCCGGGCCCTGCACGCGGCCCTGGAGGCCGGCCGGCCCGTGGACGTCACCGTCGACTCGATCGCCTCGGACTCGCTCGGCGCGACCCGGGTCTCGGCGGACGCCCTGGCCGCGGCCCGGCACGAGGACGTGGTATCGGTCCTGGTCCCGGACCCGGCCATCGCCGCCGCCCGTCGCGCGCTGTGGGAGGAGCACCGGATCGTGGTCGAGGCCGGCGCCGCCACCGCCCTCGCGGCCCTGCGCGAGGCTCCCGCACCCCTGGGCGAGCGGGTCGCCGTCGTCCTGTGCGGCGCCAACACCGACCCCTCCGACCTGTAGCGCCCTGGAGGACCTGTAGGACCTGTAGGGCCCGTCCGGCGGCACCGCCCGTACCCGGCGACGATCGTCGGTACGGCGTACGACTTTGGAGGACAGCGCGGGGCCCCGCCCCCCTGCGAAGGTCTGAACGTCAGCAGATCGCAGGACAGCAGGGCATGGAGGAACGGGCAGTGGCGCAGCGCAAGGGGTGCTTGATCGGATGCGGCGTGGGGCTGGTGGCCCTCGTCGGCATCATCGTGGCTCTGTTCTTCGGTGTCGGGGCCATCGTGGACGCCGCCGACAAGACGCTCGTCGACCCCGCCGTCTACGAGGCCGTCAAGACCGGCGACGCCGAGAGCGAGGTCCGGGGCAAGCTCCCGACCGGCGAGACCTTCATCAAGTCCGCCCTCAAGGACGGCGGCCCGGCCGAGCCGGCCGGCGCGACCTGCTCGTGGTACATCTCCAGCGCGGACCCCAAGGGCGGCAAGGAGACGGTCTTCCGGTTCTGCTACAAGGACGGGAAGCTCGCGGAGAAGGTCCAGTACGCGATGCAGTAGCCGTAGGGGCTGCGGGAGCTAAAGCGCATTAGTGCACGCCTTCCCGGACCGTCGATAAGAAGTCAACCTCGGGCGGCGGGACCGGTTCCGCCGGGAATCGGGCCCGCCGCGCGGGGCTTTGCGACTAAAGCGCATCAGCCCAGGTCGCCGGTACGGCCGTCGGAGGGGTCCGCGGGCCGCGCAATCCGCTGTCCGCGGCCGGTGACCGAGGCGGTGTCGGCCAGCGCGAGCGCCCGCCGCATTGACGGCATCCCGCTTTGCGGACACCGTGGTCCGCGCCCTTCCGGCAGCGGGGCCGGGACTCCTCCAAGGCGGCTGACGATGACTCGTTCCACGGTGTCCCGTACGGCCCTCGCCACCCTGGTGGCCGGCGCCCTGCTGGCCGGTTCGGCCTGCGGGGTCGGCGGGAGCGGGCAGGAGGTGCCCGAGGCCCGCAGAACGGGCGAGGTGGCGGGAAAGATCACCTTCCGCACCCTCCAGCTGAAGCCCACGTTCACCGGATACGTCCAGGGCGTCATCGACGCGTTCGAGAAGGAGCACCCGGGCGTCGAGGTCGTGTGGGAGGACGTCCCCGGCGACGGCTACAACGAGAAGCTCGTCGCCGACGCGCAGGCCGGGGCCCTGCCGGACGTCGTCAACCTCTCCACCGACTCCTTCCAGCTGCTCGGCGACCGCGGCATGCTCGCCGACGTCGCCCGGCTCGACCCCGGGGCCGCCGGGGACTACGTCCCGGGCGCCTGGGAGCAGTTCAAGCTCCCCGGCAGGGGCGAGAGCGTCTACGCGTACCCCTGGTACGTGACCCCGGAGATCCTCACCTACAACAAGCAGCTCTTCGCGAAGGCCGGCCTGGACGTGAACCGGCCGCCGACCAGCGTCGAGCAGTTCTTCGACTACGCCGAGCGGATCGCCGCCACCTCCGGCGGCCGGTACGCCGCGTTCATGGCCGACCCCAAGGGCCGCCTGCCCGGGGACTGGCAGAAGATGGGCATCCCGATCCTCAACGCCCGGGCGGACGCGTTCACCTTCGGCACCGAGGCGGCCGTGGCGTGGGTGGAGCGGATGAAGAAACTCTACGCCGCCGGCGCCATGCCCAGGGAATCGCTGCTCAAGGCCGACGACGTCAACCAGCTCTACGGCGGCGGCAAACTCGTCTTCGGTCCCGGCTCCCCGGGCTTCGTCAAGGACATCAAGCGCAACGCCCCGCAGATCTACGCCGACACCCACGTCGCCGGCGCCGTCACCGGCACCCTCGGCCACATCGGGATCTACGCCCAGTCCCTCGGCATCCGCAAGGACACCCGGCATCCGGACGCCGCCGTCGAGTTCGCCAAGTGGGTCACCAACGGCCCCAACCAGGTGGCCTTCTCGAAGCAGGCCACCATCTACCCCTCGAACGCCAAGGGCCTGGACGACCCGTACTTCTCGGACCGGGGCGACGGCACGGACGCCGAGACCCTCGCCCGCGCGATCGGCGCCGAACAGCTGCGCGGCGCCCAGCTCGACGCCAACACCCCCGTGCAGTGGACCAATCAGGTCGGCGACGCCGTCGTCCGCGAGGTGCAGAAGGCCATCACGGGGGAGCAGGACGCGCGGACGGCGGTGAACAAGGCCCAGGAGGAGGCGAACCGGCTGCTGCACGCCGGCGCCGGCCGCTCGTGACCGCGCGCACGCCCCCCGGGGCCGACACCGGTCTCGTGCACCGCAGATGGTGGATCCCCTACCTGTTCCTCGCCCCCGGCCTGGGCCTCGTGGCGCTGTTCAGCCTCTGGCCGTTCGTCAACACCGTCGTCCTCTCCCTCACCGACGCGCAGATCCTGCGCGGCGGCGGCTTCGTGGGACTGGCGAACTACCGCCGGGCGCTGGCCGACCCCGACTTCTGGACCGCCGCCGGCAACAGCGTGCTGTACCTGGTGGTCGTGGTCCCGGCACTGGTGCTGCTGCCGCTGGCCCTCGCCGTCCTGGTGCGGGCGAAGGTCCCCGGCATCGGGCTCTTCCGGTCCGCCTTCTACACCCCGGTCATCGCCTCGGCCGTCGTCGTCGGCCTGATCTGGCAGTGGGTGCTGCGCAGCGACGGCCTGGTCAACACCGTCTTCCTGCGGCTGCGCATCGTCTCGGAGCCGATTCCCTTCCTGACCGACTCCACCATGCTGCTGTTCTCCGCGATGATCGTCACCGTGTGGAAGGGCCTCGGCTACTACATGGTCTTCTACCTCGCGGCCCTCGGGAACGTCCCCGTCTCCCTGTACGAGGCCGCCGCCCTGGACGGCGCCGGGCCCGTCCGCCGCTTCTTCAGCATCACCGTCCCCCAGGTCAAGCCGATGATGCTGCTGGTGGGCACCCTGTCGGCGATCTCCGCGCTGCGCGTCTTCACCGAGATCTACATCCTCGGCGGCGAGAGCGGCGGCCCCGGTGGCGGCGCCCGTACCCTGCCGTTCCTCATCCGGCAGGTCGGCCTCGGCTTCGCGGGCGAGACCGGTTACGCCGCCGCCCTGTCCCTGCTGCTGTTCCTGCTCACGCTGGTCTTCAGCCTGCTGGGGCACCGGCTGTCGAAGGGGGACGAGCCGTGAGCCACCGGCGCCGGATCGGACCGGCCGTCCGCTACCTGACTCTGCTGCTCATGCTGGTCGTCATGCTCGGCCCCCTCGTATGGCAGTTCCTGACCTCCCTGCGCGGCCGCGGCGAGAACGTCTACGACGGGATCCTCCCGGCGCACCCCACCCTCGACAACTACGTCCGCGTCGCGGAGTCCTTCCCGCTGCTGACCTACGCCGGCAACACGCTCACGGTGGCCGCGCTCGCCGTCACCTCGAACCTGGTGTTCGCGGCGATGGGCGGCTACGCCCTCTCGCGCGCCGCCTGGCCGGGCCGCAGGGCCGTGTTCACGGTGCTCGTGGCGACCCTGATGTTCCCCTTCGAGTCCGTCATGATCTCGATGTTCCTGACCGTCCGCGACATGGGTCTGGTCGACACCCTGATCGGCGTGTGGCTGCCCGGCGCGGTGTCCGTCCTGAACATCATGGTCATGCGGGCGGCCTTCCTCGCCGTGCCGAAGGAGCTCGAGGAGGCCGCCGTGCTGGACGGCGCGAACGAGTGGACCCGGTTCACCCGGGTCTTCCTGCCCGGAGCCAGGGGCGCGCTGGCCGTCGTATGCATCACCAGCTTCATGGGCGCCTGGGACGACTTCCTGTGGCCGCTGCTGGTGCTGACGGACAGCGACCACTACACGCTGCAACTCGGACTGAAGACCCTGGCGGGCGCGACCACCGTCAACGACCAGCGGCTGATCGCGGCCGGCGCCATGTCCGCGCTGCTGCCGATGATGCTGCTCTTCCTCCTCCTCCAGCGGTTCTTCTTCAAGGGCGTCGGGGAGGGAGCCGTCAAGATCTGAGCCGCCCGAGCCCCCCTGCCCCGCCCCCTGCCCTTCCCCTGCCCCGCCACCCGCACTGCCACCTGCCCCTCTCCGGACTCCTCGCCTCCCTGGAGCAGCCGCCATGCATGACGACCGCAGCATCACCGAGCACCGCCTGCGCCGCGTCCTGGCCGAGCGCATCAAGCCCGCCGTCCACGGGACCCGCGTCCCGCTGACCGTCGAGCGCTGGCAGGTCCCGGGCGAACCCGTGCCCGTGGCCGAGGGCCTGGCCGCGCCGTACGAGCCGTGCGCGGTCGGCGAGACCTGGGGCCCGGCGTGGGGCACCACCTGGTTCCGGGTCACCGGCGCCGTCCCCGCCGCCTGGGCGGGGCGCACCGTCGAGGCCGTCCTCGACCTCGGCTTCGACGCGATGATGCCGGGCTTCCAGTGCGAGGGCCTGGTCCACCGGGCCGACGGCAGCGAGATCAAGGCCCTCAACCCGTACAGCGCCTGGGTGCGCGTGGCCGACCGGGCCGAGGGCGGCGAGCGCGTCGAGTGGTACGTCGAGGCCGCCTCCAACCCGGTCCTGGTCGACCACCGGCCGACGTACGAGGGCGACCGGCGCACCAGCGGGACGGAGCCGCTGTACCGGCTGGCCCGGATGGACCTGGCCGTGTTCGAGACCGGCGTCTGGGAGCTCGTCCAGGACCTGGAGGTGCTGTACGAGCTGATGACGCAGCTGCCGGTGGAGGACGCCCGGCGCCACGAGATCCTGCGCGCGAGCGAGCGGGCGCTGGACGCGCTCGACCTGGGCGACGTCCCGGGCACCGCGGCCGCCGCCCGGGAGCGGCTCGCCGGGGTGCTGGCCGCCCCCGCCGCCGGCTCCGCGCACCGGATCAGCGCGGTCGGCCACGCGCACATCGACTCGGCGTGGCTGTGGCCGCTGCGCGAGACGGTCCGCAAGGTGGCGCGGACCACGTCGAACGTGCTCGCCCTGATGGACGAGCACCCCGAGTTCGTCTTCGCGATGTCCCAGGCGCAGCAGCTGGACTGGATGAAGACCTACCGGCCGGAGCTCTTCGAACGGATCAAGAAGAAGGTCGCCGACGGGCAGTTCGTGCCGGTCGGCGGGATGTGGGTGGAGTCCGACACGAACATGGTCGGCGGCGAGGCGATGGCCCGGCAGTTCCTGTACGGGAAGAAGTTCTTCCGGGACGAGTTCGGCATCGACACGCAGGAGGTCTGGCTGCCCGACTCCTTCGGCTACACGGCCGCGATGCCGCAGATCGTGAAGCTGTCCGGGTCCCGGTGGTTCCTGACGCAGAAGATCTCCTGGTCGCAGGTGAACGCCTTCCCCCACCACACCTTCTGGTGGGAGGGCATCGACGGGACCCGGGTGTTCACCCACTTCCCGCCCGTCGACACCTACAACGGCGACCTCGGCGGGGCCCAGCTCGCCCACGCCGCCCGCGGCTACCGCGAGAAGGGCCGGGCCTCGTCCTCGCTGGCGCCCTTCGGCTGGGGCGACGGCGGTGGCGGCCCCACCCGCGAACACCTGGCGCGGGCCCGGCGCCAGCGGGACCTGGAGGGCTCGCCGCGGGTGGACATCGAACGGCCGTCGGCGTTCTTCGCACGGGCGCAGGCCGAGTACCCGGACGCGCCGGTCTGGGCCGGCGAGCTCTACCTGGAGCTGCACCGCGGCACGTACACCTCGCAGGCGAAGACCAAGCAGGGCAACCGGCGCAGCGAGTCGCTGCTGCGGGAGGCGGAGCTGTGGGCGGCGACGGCGGCCGTCCGGGTGGCGGGGTACGCGTACCCGTACGAGGACCTGGAGCGGATCTGGAAGACGGTGCTGCTGCACCAGTTCCACGACATCCTGCCCGGCTCGTCCATCGCCTGGGTGCACCGCGAGGCGCGGGCGACGTACGCGACCGTACGCGAGGAGCTCACCGCGATCACCCTCGCCGCCCAGATCGCGCTCGCCGGGCAGGGCGGGACCGAGCTGGTCTTCAACTGCGCCCCGCACGCCCGGCGCGGTGTCCCGGCGGGCGGCGCGGGCGCGGCCCGCCGGGACGGTGCCGGGACGACGCCCGTGACGGTGGAGGAGCGGCACGGCGGCGGACACGTGCTGGCCAACGGCCGGCTGCTGGTGGAGATCGACGGCCGGGGGCTGGTGGTCTCCGCGTACGACCTGGCGGCCGGCCGCGAGGCGGTCGCGCCGGGCGCGGCCGCGAACCTGCTCCAGATCCACCCCGACTTCCCCAACATGTGGGACGCCTGGGACATCGACGCCTTCTACCGCCACAACGTCACCGACCTGGTGGACCTCGACGCGATGGAGGTCACCGAGGCCGGCGCGGAGGCGGCCACGGTCACCGTCACCCGCTCCTTCGGCGCCTCCAGGGCCGTCCAGTCCCTGACCCTGCGGGCCGGCGCGCGGACGCTCGACATCGTCACGCAAGTTGACTGGCACGAGAGCGAGAAGCTGCTCAAGGCCGCCTTCCCGCTGGACGTGAAGGCCGAACGCTCCACGTCCGAGACGCAGTTCGGGCACGTCCACCGGGCCACGCACACCAACACCTCGTGGGAGGCGGCCAAGTTCGAGATCTGCGCCCACCGCTGGATCCGGGTGGCCGAGCCGGGCTGGGGGATCGCCCTGGTCAACGACTCCACGTATGGCCACGACGTCACCCGCGACATGCGCGCCGACGGCGGCCAGACCACCACGGTCCGGCTCTCCCTGCTGCGTGCCCCGCGCTACCCCGACCCGGAGACCGACCAGGGCACGCACACGCTGCGGTACGCGCTGGCCCCGGGCGCGGACATCGGCGACGCGGTCCGCGAGGGCCACTGGCTGAACCTGCCCGAGCGCACCGTCCGGGGCGCCGGACCGGTCGAGCCGCTGGTCACGGTGGACGAGGACGCGGTGGTCGTCGAGGCGGTCAAACTGGCCGAGGACCGCGGCGGCGACGTGATCGTCCGGCTGTACGAGTCCCGCGGCGGCCGCGCCCGCGCGACCCTGACCCCGGGCTTCGCCGTCACCTCGGCGGTCGAGTGCGACCTGCTGGAACGCCCGCTGGAACCCACCCCCACCGGCCCGCCCCCCGCGGTGGGCCCGCTCCCGCCCGCCGGCCCCCCGACCGCCACCGACACGTCACCCCGGCCCACCCGGGTGCCCCTGACCCTGCGCCCGTTCCAGATCCTCACCCTGCGCCTGGCCCGGCCTGGGGTGTGACGTCGGCCGCTGCTTCAGCCGCCGGTCCGGATCCGGTTGAGCGCGGCGCGCACCTGCGCCGTCTCCGCCGCGTCCTTGCCGAGGACGGCCACGAGCGTCGGATAGACGTTCGCCAGCGCCTCCAGGGCCGGTCCGGGCTGACCCGCTTCCGCGAGCAGCAGGCCGACGTGCCGCATGGCCGTGAGCAGCAGGGGGTCCTCGGGAGGACGGGAGGCCGACAGCTCCGCCGCCAGCGCCCGGAACTCGTGCAGCGCCCGGTCCGTGTCGCCCAGGCGTTGGCAGCAGTACGCGGCCCGCACCCGGCAGTCGGCCGCGGCGTCCGGCTGCGGGGGTTCCACGGCCGTCAGTTCCTCGGCCAGGGCCCGGTAGGCGGGTAGGGCGGCGCCGTACCGGCCGTCGTCGAAGAGAGCGGCTGCCTGCACCAGGCGGACCTGGACGGACAGCGCGGACGCTACGGCGGGAGCGGGAGCGGGAGCGGGAGCGGAGGCGGGGTCGGGGGTGGGGTCGGGGGTGGCGGGCCGCGGAGCCGGCTGCGCGGTCCGCGGGGATCCGGCCGCCCCCGGCCCGGTCTCCGCGGCGAGCCGGCGCAGCCGTTCGTTCACCGTCCGTGCGGACGACGGACGGTCGCCGGGCCGTTTGGCCAGCGTCTCCAGGACGAGGGCCTCGAGATCCGGCGCGACGTCGGGGCACACCTTCCGCAGCGGAACGGGTGCCCGGAAGCGATGGTCGTACATCACGTTGCCCGAAGGACCGGTGAAGGGCGGCTCGCCGGCCAGCAGGTGGTACAGCACACAGCCCAGTGCGTAGAGATCGCTGCGGGGGGTGAGGGGCAGGTCGGAGTCGAACTGCTCCGGTGCCATGTAGCCCACGGTGCCCAGCACCTGTCCATCGGTGGTGAGCCGGGCGTGGCCGGTGCCGAACACCGCCGCCGTACCGAAGTCGAGCAGTTTCACCCTGCCATGGCCGGTGAGCATGATGTTCGCGGGCTTCAGATCGCGGTGGATCACAGGTTCGGCGTGCAGGTGGTCGAGGACGTCGCAGATCTGGACGCCGATGGACACCGCCTCGTGCGCCGGCAGCCGCGTACGGCGCCGCAGGACCTGGTCGAGGTCCTCGCCCAGGATCAGCTCCATGACCAGGTACAGGGCGCCGGCCTCCCGGCCGAGCCTGGCGTCGTAGAGGACCGGGATGCCGGGATGCGGGAAGCGGGCGATGAGCCGGGCCTCCCGCCGGAACCGTTCGGTCAGCACGTCCAGCTGCCGACCGCGGTCACCGGCCGCGAGCCGGTACGGATTGATGACCTTGATCGCGACGGCCCGCTCCAGCTCGCGGTCGTAGCCGTGCCAGACCTGGCCCATGGCCCCTTCGCCCAGCGGGGTGCGCAGTTCGTAGCGGTCGTCCACGACCCGGGCGTCAGGCAGCATCGGTGCCGTCACCCGCCGGGCCGTCGCCGAGGACCGCGCGCGCGAGCTCGTCGAGCGAGCCCTCGCCCGGCAGGATCCAGCGGCTGGTCCCCTGCACCGCCACCGGCGCCGTGCGCCACCCGGCCTCCGCCCAGATGTGCACGACCAGACCGGACGGCGAGTACCGCTTCCCGTCCGCTTCCCAGACCAGGGGGCGGCGGGCGTCGTTGACCCAGGTGGCGAGGAACCGGGCGGGATCCGAACTCAGCCAGGTGCCGACCTCCGCTTCCTCCGGCGCCGTAGCGGGCCGGTACACCAGCCGGGCCCCGTCCGGGATCCGGCCGTGCTCCACCAGCAGCTTGACGCTGTTCGGCCGCCGGGGCCGGCGCGGCGCACCTGCTGCGAGTTCCACCGCGTCGGCCTGTGACGCGAGCGCGCGCAGGACGGCCTGCGTGAGTTCACGGCACTTGAGCTCGTCGGTGAACATGCTGGCCAGGAAGATGTGGGGGCCGTAGAGGCGGTCCACGAGAGCGATCAGCAGGGAGAGCACCTGGCCGCTGCGCTCCAGTGCCGAGTCCAGCCGGGACTCCCAGTCGCCGTCCGGCTCGTCGATGCCGTCCAGGCCCACGGTCTGGAAGACGATGTGTGCCACGAGCAGGCGCCCGCTGTCGCATACCGCCCGGGCTCGCGGCGGCAGGCTGTCCGACATCTCGTGCATCGCCTGGCTGACCGCGCGCAGCAGCAGGACGGAACGCCAGATCTGCCGGGCCGGCGGTCCGGGCGAGAAGAGCTGGGTGTACGCGCCTGCCGGGGCCCGCCGCCACAGGAATTCGCTGTCGCCGTGCAGCCTGGCCACGAGCGAGCTGTCCGGGTGGGCGCAGGCGAGGGCCGTGGCCGCCTCGACCACTGAGCAGCCCGCCGCCGGCGCGGGGCCGAGCGCGCCGCGCTTGTAGACGTACTCCTTGCCGAGTTCGCGGGCGAACTCGTCCCGGATCTGTGCCTGTTGGTCGTCCAGGGCGATGAAGTCGCGAGCCTCCATGTGGTTCTGGGTGTTGGTGGCCAGCGTGATGTGGGCGGCGAGCGCGCCGGGTGCGTCCTCGACACAGATGACCCGCAGCAGCACCCGGGCCTGGGCCGCCGCGTCAGGCGCCTCCTCGTAGGCCCGGAAGACCGAGGTGAGCGTCTGCGCGCCGTTCGCGACACGGGCGCCGGACAGTTCGAGACGCGCGGGCTGACCCTCGGCGCGGCGCGCGAAGTAGTCGACCCGCACCGCGTCGCACAGCACGGTGATGCCGTTGTTGAAGTACCAGAAGTCCTGGGGGTCCTTGGTCAGGCTCGACACCAGGCCCTGGTTGACCTTGGTCAGCCCCAGGCTCTGCCGCAGGTTCCCCTCGTAGAGCCGTTCGCCGTGCCGCTGGTACCACAGGGCGAGTTCGTCGGCTGCCACCGTGCCCACGTAGGCGCGGTAGGGGAGCGATGTCGCGTACCAGCCGTCGCTCAGGGTCGCGGTGACGGAGAGGGGCCGGGGGGCCGATGCGTACCGGGCGGCCGAATGGAAATCGGCGATGCCGAGCAGCCGTACGTCGACCACGCGGGCGTCGACGAAGTTGAAGTCCGCCACCTCCCGGTACAGCTGGGACTCCGCCTGTGCGGACAGGTGCCCGTCCCCCATGACGGCGGCGACCAGGTGGATCCTGCAGTGCGGGGACGCCAGGACCTCGTCCACCCGGTCGGCCAGGCGCTGGAAGCGGTGGTTGAAGCGGTCGTACTGGAGCTCGGCGAGGTGCCGCAGCCCGGCGACCAGCCTGTGGACGTCCTGGGTGCGCAGGCGGGCGTTGCCGCCGTTGCTCCACTTGGACTGGATCAGCCAGATGTCCGGGGACGTGAGCGAGAAGGCCACCGCGTCGATGCCGTGGTCGTCCCGGCCGTCGATCACGCTGTCGGCGGCTTCGGCCGCCGTGCATCCGGTGACGAGGCGTACGGCCTTCGCGGCGAGGGCGCGGGAGAGGAAGAGGATCTGGCGGGCGTCCGGGCCGTCCACGGGCGCGTCGCCCATCTCGACGAGGCCGCCGAACTCCTCGGTCAGCGCGTCACGGACGAACCGCACCCGCGGGTCGGGCTCCGTGCCGGACGGGGCGGGGGTGGGGGCGTCGTGATCGGGGCGCGTCACGTCAGGGCGCTTCATGGACGAACTCCACCGTCAGCGGGGTGGCCACCAGGCACCGGGTTCCGGTGGCCTCCGGACCGAAACTGCGGGTCACGCGTGCGTAGCCGCGCATCCAGGAGGCGGTGCCGACCAGCTCCGGCGCGGCATCGAGGGCGTTCAGCAGGGCGCGGACGCCCGCGCCCGGCAGGGCGGGCCCCGCGTGTCCGTGCGCGGGCGACGGCGCGGCCGGGTCGGTCTCGTCGGCCCGGGCGCCGGGCTGCAGTGCCAGGGCGTGAACGGCCTCGCCCGCCCGGGTGACGAAGGTCGTGCCGAGGCTGGCGCCGCCCTCGATGTCCTCCAGCAGCGGCCCGTCGATCGGTACGGGTAACCGCCCGAGGAGGTGGTGGGCCGAGCCGTGCATCAGCAGCCGGCAGTCGCCGGCGTGGTCCGGCTCCTCGCCCGGGGCGGGGTCGGCGAACAGCACCATGTGCCGGTAGGGGCCGTTGAGGGCGACGCAGCGCAGCAGCACCTCGAACTGCACCCACTGCCCGGCCCGCAGCCCCGGTTCCTCGAACCAGCGGGCGGACTTCTCCAGGTGCTTGTCCACGCGGTCCAGCTGCCGCAGCCGGGACTGCTCCCCGTCCGGGGCGGGGGCGTCGAGGTCGACGCCGCCGACGGGGGTGGTCAGCCGCAGGGCCCTCGCCCGGGGTGCACGGGCCCCCTGTGGCACGAACTGGCTGAGCTTGGCGTCCGACACATAGATGAACTCGCGCAACGTGGCCCCCCGGCTCGGACTTCGCTCCGCCGCCCATCCTGCCACCGGGTGCGGCCCGGGCGGGGGAAGATCGCGAAGCCCGGCCGCGGGCGGGGGGAGGTGAGCGCATGAGGTGTGTCACAGGGCGGGCGCGTCGGGCCGGTGGCGGTGCGGGAAGGGGCCGCAGGGCCTCCCACTCGATTATGCACTTAGTTGCAAAAGGGGTCCGCGCTCGCTACAACAGGGGGGACCCCACCTGTGTGACGAGGAGCCCCCATGAGCCAGTACCCGCACCTGCTGAGCCCCCTGGACCTCGGCTTCACCACCCTGCCCAACCGCGTGATCATGGGGTCGATGCACACCGGGCTGGAGGAGCACGAGCGCGGCTTCGAGCGGCTCGCCGCCTTCTACGCCGAGCGGGCGCGCGGCGGGGTCGGGCTCATCGTCACCGGCGGTATCGCCCCCAACGACCGGGGCCGTCCCCTCGAGGGCGGCTCCCGGCTCACCACCGAGGCGGAGGCCGAGGAGCACCGGCTGATCACCGACGCCGTGCACGCCGCCGGCGGCAAGATCGCCATGCAGATCCTGCACTTCGGCCGGTACGCCTACCACAAGGACCTCGTCGCCCCCAGCGCCCTCCAGGCCCCCATCAGTCCCTTCGTCCCGCACGCGCTGACCGACGACGAGGTCGAGGAGACCGTCGAGGACTTCGTCCGCGCCGCCCGCCTGGCCCGGCTCGCCGGCTACGACGGTGTCGAGATCATGGGCTCCGAGGGCTACCTGATCAACGAGTTCATCGCCGCCGCCACCAACCGGCGCGAGGACCGCTGGGGCGGCAGCTACGAGAACCGGGTCCGGTTCCCGCTGGAGATCGTCCGCCGCACCCGCGAGGCCGTCGGCGAGGACTTCATCCTGATCTACCGGCTCTCCATGCTGGACCTGGTCCCGGGCGGCTCCACCCTCGACGAGGTCGTCCACCTCGCCAAGGAGATCGAAGCGGCCGGCGCGACCATCATCAACACGGGCATCGGCTGGCACGAGGCCCGTATCCCCACCATCGCCACCTCCGTCCCGCGCGGCGCCTACACCTGGGTCACCCAGCGGCTGATGGGCGCGGTCTCCGTACCGCTCGTCACCAGCAACCGCATCAACACCCCCGAGACCGCCGAGCAGGTGCTCGCCGAGGGCCGCGCGGACCTGGTGTCGATGGCCCGCCCCTTCCTCGCCGACGCCGACTTCGTCGCCAAGGCGCAGGCCGGCCGCCCCGGGTCCATCAACACCTGCATCGGCTGCAACCAGGCCTGCCTCGACCACACCTTCAGCGGCCGGATCACCTCCTGCCTGGTCAACCCGCGGGCCTGCCACGAGACCGAGCTCGTCCTCGCCCCCACCCGGCTGAAGAAGACCGTCGCCGTCGTCGGCGCCGGCCCCGCCGGCCTGGCCTGCGCGGTCTCGGCCGCCGAACGCGGCCACACCGTCACCGTGTTCGAGGCCGCCGGGCACATCGGCGGCCAGCTCGACATCGCGCGCCGCATCCCGGGCAAGGAGGAGTTCGACGAGACCATCCGCTACTTCGGCAGCCGCCTGGAGGAGTGCGGCATCGAGGTCCGCCTGAACACCCGCGCCGACGTCGCCGCCCTCGCCGGCTACGACGAGGTCGTCGTCGCCACCGGCGTCACCCCGCGCATCCCGGACATCGACGGCGTCGGCCACGAGCGGGTGGTCAGCTACCTCGACGTCCTGCGCGACGGCGCCCCCGTCGGCGAGCGCGTCGCGGTCCTCGGCGCCGGCGGCATCGGCTTCGACGTCGCCGAGTACCTCACCGACAGCGGTGAGGGCGCCGCCCAGGACCCGGAGGTCTACTTCCGTCACTGGGGCGTCGACACCTCCTACGCCGGCCCCGGCGGGCTGGCGGCCCCCGAGCGCCCGGCGCCGCCCCGCCAGGTCCACCTGCTCCAGCGCAAGACCACCAAGGTCGGCGCCGGCCTCGGCGTCACCACCGGCTGGATCCACCGCGCCGAGCTCAAGCACCGCGGCGTGGTCAGCGTCGCCGGCGCGACGTACGACCGCATCGACGACGAGGGCCTGCACATCACCGTCGACGGCGAGCAGCGGCTGATCCCTGCCGACACGGTCGTGCTCTGCACCGGCCAGGAGCCGCGCCGCGACCTGTACGACGCGTTGCGCGCCGCCGGCGTCGAGGCCCACCTGATCGGCGGCGCGGACGTGGCCGCGGAACTGGACGCGAAGCGGGCGATCCGCCAGGGCACCGAACTCGCCGCGACGCTCTGAGCGAGGGAGCCGGGCGCCGGGGTGTTGTCGGCGGTGTTGTCGGCGGCCTGTCCGGGGGTCACAATCGCGCGTGTGACGCTGACTCCCGCAGACGCCGACAAGATCCTCGCCGACAACTTCGCCCCGTGGGTCCTGGCCCTGGGCCTGACCGTCCAGGAGACCGGCGAACGCCACGCCGTGCTGCGCCTGCCCTGGTCCGACACGCTCGCCCGGGACGGCGGCGGCCTGTCCGGGCAGGCGATGATGGCGGCCGCCGACACCGCCACGGTGATCGCCATCTCGGCGGCCCGCGGCGCGTACGGCCCGATGACCACGGTCCAGCAGTCCACGAGCTTCCAGCGGCCGGTGACCGGCTCGGACGTCCTGATCGAGGTGACCGTCACCAAACTCGGGCGCCGCATGGCCTTCGCGGACGTCACCCTGACGGCTGAGGGCGACGAGGCCCCGGCCGCGAAGGCCTCCACCGTGTACGCCCTGCTGGGCTGAGCCTCGCGGGGCCGCGGGGCCGCGGGGGCGTGCGGGCCGCGCGCGACGGACTTCCTCGGCTGCGGCCCTCCTCCGTCCGGGGGGGGGGAGTGGCCGGTCCGCCGGACGAGGATCATGGTGGGGCCGTCGCAACCCCGCCGGGGGTCCACCGTCGGCCGGGTGGGCCCGCGAGTTCCCGATGACGGTCACCGGCAAGATCCGCAAGGTGGAGATGCGCGAACGGGCCATCGGCATCCCGGGCCTGACGGAGCGCTAAGGACCGGCGACCTGATCGGTTACCTGTTCGGCGATGGGTTCGGCGACCGGTTCGGCGACCTGTTGGGCGAGCGGCGCGGGCAGTGGGTAGGGCCGTTCGCGGGGGAGCAGGGACGCCGCCGTGGACAGGTCTCCGGAGCGGACCGCCGCGTGGATCTCGTGCGCGGTCGTCGTCACGTCCCGGATCCCGGTGATCCAGTCCTCCACGTACCGGTCGACGGCCGTCCCCGACAGCCCGATCTGGATCGCGCGGTACGGCAGCGGGTTCAACGACAGGTCCCGCTCGGGGTCCCACTGGACGCGGACCGGGCTGGAGCGTACGGCCGCGCTCCACTCCTCCCGCGTCGCGTACCGCGACCGGTCGAAGTGGCTCAGGACCGCCTGAGACAGCGCCTCCTCGAAGCCGCGGCGCGTGATGTCGATGGCGAGGATCCGCTCCTGGTCGGGCTTTCGGCCCCACCCGGCGCGGTACATCATCCACAGGAACGACGGCTTGATCCACGTCATACGGGCGCGCTTGAAGGGATCCACGAAGGTCCCCGCGGCCAGGGCCGGTACGGCGATCCGCGCGGCGTACGCCTGGTACACGGTGATGGTCTCGTCGTCGTACCGGGCGCGGACCTCGCGCCGTGGCCGGCCCGCGTCCGCCGCCGTCGCGATCTGGTTCATCGTCACGTACTTGTCCTCCGGGCCGGGCCCCGGCTCTTCTTCCGGCCCGGACTCCTGTACGGAGTCTCGCAAGAACGCGCGCCGGCCTCGAACGGATTACGGCCCGGCGACGGGCACCGGGCGCGGCGGCCGGGCGCACCGTAGCAGCGTTTCGGGGCCTCGCCCGGATGTTTGTCCGTTCGTGATGGTCCTTCGATCCGGGTACCACAACCGCCACTAACGTCCCTTGCCACCCGCAGGTGCAGGAGCACCCGGCACGTAGCAAGGAGGCACAGTGCTGTCATTGCGCAGGTCGGCCGTCGGCGGCATGTCGGTCGCTTCGAGACACGTGGTGGGCACGGCCGTCGTCATCGGCGCCCTCGCGTTCACGCTGATCGCGTTGCTGATCCCCGTGCAGAACTTCGGCGGCGGCTCCGCCACGGCCGCCACCGCTCCGGCCGCCGACGACGACGGCGCCGGAACCCTGAGCACGGCCTTCGGACCCCTCACCCCCCAGGACCGGGACTTCGTCCGCAAGGTACGGCTCGCCGGCCTGTGGGAGCTGCCCGCCGGCCGCCAGGCCCTGCAGCGCGGTACCCGGCCCTCCGTACGGACCGTCGGCGAGCACCTCATCGAGGGCCACTCCGACCTGGACCGGCGCTCCCTGGAGGTGGGCGGGGCCCTCGGCATCGACCTGCCCGCCCGGCCCACCGACCAGCAGCAGGGCTGGCTCGACCAGATGGACCGGGCGCAGGGCGCCGAGTACGAGCGGTTGTTCGTCCAGCTGCTGCGGCGCGCCCACGGCAAGGTCTTCGCCCTGGTGGCCCAGATCCGCGCCCAGACCCGCAACTCCATGGTCCGGGCCCTGGCCACGGAGGCCAACGCCACCGTCCTGGACCACATCTCGGTTCTCGAGGCCACCGGTCTGGTCGACTTCGACGGCCTCGCGGACACCGCACCACCGAACCCCTCCGTTCCCCGACCGACGAAGTGAAGTGATCGCATGAGGCAAGAGGGCCGCACACGCCGACTCCGGCCGTCGTACAAGGCCGTCGCCCTGGTGTCCGCCCTGGTCCTGGGCGGTGGCGGAGTCGTGATCCTGGCCCAGCAGGCCTCCGCGGGGCAGGACTCCCGCAGAGCGCCCGTGACCGCGACCATCGACTGCCCCGACGTGGGCGACCAGTTGAAGGACGTGCCCGGCCAGGTCCGTCCCGAGGTCGACAAGAACCTCGCCGAGCTGGACACCCAGATCGCCGACGCCTACCGGCAGCTGGCCACGGGGCAGGCGCAGGGCAATGCCCTGCTCGGCCGGCTGAAGAGCCAACGAACCGGAACCATAGGCAAGTTGTCGGACACCATCGGAAAAGCCGCCGCCCGTCCCGCCGGGCTGGACGCGCTCAGCGGCTGCGCGATGAAACAGGCCCCGGCCGCCGACCCGGCCGACGTGTCCGCCGACGCGGCCAAGGGGCAGAGTGGCGCCGCGGCCGCCGCGGCCGCCGGGCAGAACCGCGGTGGCCCGGCCCGCAGCGACTTCGTCGCCATCGGCACGGTCCGCCCCAACGTCCGTACCCCCGCCCGCGGTCCCGGGGCGTCCACCGGCTCGTTCTCCGTCAACTGCGGCCGCAACGAGAACAAGCACTTCAACCCCGACAACGTCATCGTCGCGCCCGGCGTCAGCAACGGCGCCCACCACATGCACGACTACGTCGGCAACAAGACCACCGACGCCTTCTCCACCAACAACAGCCTGGCCGCCTCCGGAACCACGTGCACCAACGGCGACCAGTCCACGTACTACTGGCCGGTGCTGCGGCTGCGCGACGGGAGGGCCGAGCGGGACGCCAACGCGCCCGGCGGCGGCCTGGACGCCAACGTGGGCACCATCCTGAAACCGAAGCAGGTGACGATCGAGTTCAAGGGCAGCCCCGTCTCCCGGGTCGCGGCCATGCCCCGGTTCCTGCGGATCATCACGGGTGACGCCAAGGCGTTCACGAACGGCCCCGGCAACGCCAACGCCTCCTGGAGCTGCACCGGCTTCGAGAACCGGCAGCTGAAGGACAAGTACCCGGTCTGCCCCAAGGGCAGCGACGTGGTGCGTACGTTCACCTTCCAGAGCTGCTGGGACGGCAAGAACATCGACAGCGCCAACCACCGTACGCACGTGGCCTTCGCGGGCCGTAACGGCGCCTGCCCGGCCGGCTTCAAGGCGGTGCCGCAGCTCGTGCAGCGGATCACCTACGGCGTGCCGCCCGGCGCGCGGTTCGCGGTGGACAGCTTCCCCGAGCAGCTGCACAAGCCCGTCACCGATCACGGCGACTTCATCAACGTCATGTCGGACCGGCTGATGGGCGACGCGGTGCGCTGCATCAACGGCGGGCGCGCCTGCCGCTGAGACCTCGGGGCGGCGCGCGTCCTCCCACCTCCCCCCGCGCCGCCCCGAGAACGGTGCCGGCCCGCAGAGCAGATTGCGGGCCGGCACCCTTCGCGTTCCCCGGTGCGGGGTACGGAGTCCGGGGCCGGCGTGCGGAGCTCCGGCCTGGCGTACGGAGTCCCGGTCCGGCGTACGGTGCCGGGCCCGGCGCAGGGCATCGGCCGGCGGTCGCGCGGGTCGGGTTCCGCCGTACCGGCCGGCTTCCCGCGTGAGGTCCGGCTCTGCGGGTACGGGCCGGATGCCGTCGTACGGGACCCGCTTCCGGTGACTGTCGCGGGCCCGTGCCGACGGCGCCCCGGGAACACGGGTGGCGGGCGGGCGGGCGGCTGCGGCGGCCGGATGCCGGTACGGGAACGACTGCGGCCCCTCGGCCGCCGTGCGGGCGGACGAGGGGCCGGAGCCGGAACTGCGGGTCGGGGTCGGGTCACAGGCCGTTGACGCGGGCCATGCGGCCGACGCCCAGCGGGCGGAAGTCGGCCGTCATGGCGCGCGCCCGGCGGCCCACCCGTGAGTGCTGGCGCCGTACCTGTGCCATGAGGCGGCGGCTGCGCAGGGCCATCTCCAGTTCGAAGCGGGTGCGCGGGTCGCGCAGCCCGGGGCCGAAGAGCTTCTCCAGTTGCCGCATCCGGTAGCGCACGGTCTGCGGGTGCACGCTCAGCGCCTTGGCGGCCTCGGGCGCGCCGCCGCCCTCCAGCCAGGCCAGCAGGGTCACTTCGAGCCGCTCGCTCTGGCGCGGGGTCAGGTTCGCCAGCGGCCGCAGCCAGCGCGCGGCCAGCGCGTGGGCCAGCGGCTCGTCCTGGAGCAGCATCAGGGTCGAGAGGTGGTCGTCGACGAAGACGGCCCGTGCGTCGGGGGCGGAGCGGGCCGGGGTCAGGGTCAGCAGCCGCAGGGCCCAGCGCAGGGAGGAGGCCGTGTCGCGCAGGGCGACGGTGTGGCCGACGGCGGCGAACCGCCCGCGCAGTGCGGCCTCCAGCGCGGTGCGGGCATCCGGGTCGGGGCTGGGGACCAGCAGGCACGGCTGGCCGCCGACCATGCCGACGAGGCCGTCGTCCAGGACGGAGGCCAGCTGCTGGGTCTCGCCCGGGGTGGCCAGGGCGATGGCCCGGAGCGCGGCCGGGAGCGGCCAGCCGGCCGCGGCGGCGAGTTCGGCGAGCGCCTGGTCAGGCATGGTCATGTCACCCGTAAGGACGGTGAACAGCTCGCGCCGGGCGGACTCGGGGCCGCTGCCGCCGAACGCCGCCGTGGGGAGGGTGGTCACGGGGGCGATCCGGGGCCGCTGGCGCGGGATCAGGCCCGGCGCGCGGTCGCGGCCGTGCTTGCGTTCGTGGTCCCGGTCCAGCACCCGGCCCGGGTCCCGGTCCAGCACCCGGCCGGTGTGCCGGTCGTGGTCGTGGTCGTGGCCGGGGCGGTCCTGCCCGTGGTCGGGACGGTCCTGCCCGTGGTCGGGACGGTCCTGCCCGTGGTCGGGAAGGCCCTGCCCGTGGTCGGGACGGCTCTGCTCGTGGTCGGGACGGTCCCGCTCGTGGTCGGGACGGCTCTGCTCGTGGTCGGGACGGTCCCGCTCATGGCCGGGGCGGTCCTGCCCGTGGTCGGGAAGGTCCCGCTCACGGCCGGAGCGGCGGTCCTGGCCGGCGGCCCGGTCCCGGGCGCGGCCGGTCTCCGCCGCGCGGCGGGGGCCCGCGTCGGGGCGGCCGGACCCGGGGGCGGCGGCCGCCGCGTGGTCAGCGGTGGCGTCCGGGCCCGGCTGCTGCCCCCGCGCCGCGGACTCGTCGTATCCGAGGGCCGCGAGCAGGGCCGCCTCCACCGCCTCCCGGACCACCTCGTCGCCGGTGTCCTCGATCAGCTCCGCGAAGCCGGGTATGGACTCGCGGAGCTCTTCCACCATTCCCTCGGCCAGCGCGGGCAGTTCCCTGCGCAGGACCCGGGTCCATTCGCCGCGGGGGCGGGCCCAGATGCGGTTCAGAAGTTCGCACATTGTTACCTCGTTCATGCCGGGGTATGGCCCGCTCCGCGGGAGGGCGACAGGCCTGTGGAGGCGGGTCAGCCGCCCCACCGGCGCCAGTGCCGACGGGGGAGTCGTGCACCTCGTACTCCCTCCAGGAGCGTGCCATCCACTTGCAGTCCCGCTACGCCGCGCCGACGCGCCGCCGGGACCCGTGGCGGAGGACAAGACGTCCGTCCTGTCACAACCGCACCTCTGGAAGGGCATCTTCCGGGGGTGTTGGAGGTGATGATGCCGTGGCCGCAAGAACTTGTCACGATTCGATAAATCCTGTGGAGGGGTTGCGAAGCTCCACAATGCTTCAACACTCCGGCCCCCGCTCCCGGTCGGCGGCGCGAACAACTACCGCCCGCTGCCGAGCAGTTACGACGACTACCCCGGGCGCCGAGCGCGAGGTGGAGTGCTCGCGGACCCGGGCGTATGGGAGAACTCGATGCCCCTGCCCCATACCCGCACGCCCCGCTCGCACCGGGCCCGCCGCACCAGACGCCACGCCGGCGCGGCCGCGGCAGCGGCCGCGGGACGGCGGGCCGTACGGCGGCCGCCCCTGCTCTCCGCCGGCGGCGGTCCGCACCCCGCGGCCCTGTGCGTCGCCGCCCTCGCCGCCCTGGTCGCGCTGATCGTGGCCGCCCGGGCCGGTGCCCTGACGAACCTGTGGGAGTTCCTGGACTACGGCGCGGGCGTCCTCTCGCTCGTCTCTCTGACCTCCGCCGTGCTGTGGGGCCTGGCCGCCACCGACCGCACCCTGCTGACCTCGGGCCACCGCATCGTCGCCCAAGGGGCGCACCGCGGCCTCGCCGTGGCGGGACTGGGCTTCCTCGCCCTGCACGTCTGGGTCAAGATCGCGGAGAGCCGGACCTCCGCCGCGGCCGCGGTCCTCCCCTTCGCCGACCGCGAGCAGCCCCTGCTCATCGGGCTCGGAACCTTGGCCGGTTACCTGTTCGTCTCCGTCGCGGTCTCCGGCGCCGTGCGCAGCGCGTTCGCCACCAAGGGCCGCTCCCTGTGGTGGCGGGCCCTGCACATGGGCGCCTACCCCGCGTGGGGCGCGTCCCTGGTGCACGGGCTGAAGGCCGGCCGCGCCGCCAGCGCCTGGGTGACCGTGGCGTACGCCCTGTGCGTGGTCGCCGTCGCCGGCGTGCTCGTCGTACGGCTGAGGGCGCGGCTGCTCGCGACGCCCGCCAGGCCGGCCGGTGCGCCGGCCCCGTCCGTACCCCGCTCGGCGCCCGCGGAGCCGCCGCGTGCCCCCCGCCCCTTCGTGCGCCAGCCCGCCCAGGCGCCCACCGAGCAGCTCGTGGCCCGGCTCACCGGACCGGCCGCCGCCGCCCGCCCGGTGCCGCCGCCCCGGCCCGGACAGCCGCCGTACGGTGCGGTGTTCGTCCCCAGTGGGCTCCAGCCGGCCCCGGACCGGGGCGGTGAACCCCTCGACGGGATCCGGGGGCGGCTGTGAACCCCGTACCGCGCCCGGCCCTCGGCTGCGTGGGGCAGCCCCGGCTGCTCGCCGGCCTCGACACCGCCCCCCGGCTCGACCGGGCCGGGCACCTCGCCGTACACGGCCAGGTGCCCGCCTACCACGTCGACGAACTCGTCGAACTCACCGAGTACATCGACCTGCGCGGCCGCGGCGGGGCCGGCTTCCCCTTCGCCCGCAAGCTGCGGGCGGTCACCCGCTCCGCCCGGGCGCGGGAGGGCGGCCGTACCGCCGTCGTCGTCAACGGCAGCGAGGGTGAACCCAGTTGCCTCAAGGACACCGCCCTGCTCCTGCACGTCCCGCACCTGGTCCTCGACGGCGCCCTGCTGGCGGCCGGCGCGCTCGGCGCCGAGGACGTCGTCGTCGGTGTGACCCGGCAGGACGTGGAGCAGTCGGTGCGCGCCGCCGTCGCCGAACGCGGCCCCGCCGGCCGCCGGGTACGGGTCACCCTGCTGCCCGAGCGCTTCGTCACCGGCGAGGGGACCGCCATGGTGCGCGGGCTGGACGGCGGGCCCACGCTGCCCTCCGGGCAGAAGGTCCGTACCAGCGAGCGGGGCCTGGGCGGGGTGCCCACCCTGCTGTCCAACACCGAGACGTACGCCCAGCTCGCCGTCGCCGCGCGGCTCGGCGGGGCGGAGTACCGGGCCGTGGGACTGCCCGCCGAGCCCGGCACCCTGCTGCTGACGGTCGGCGGGGCCACGGTGGTCGAGGTGCCCACCGGCACCTCGCTGCCGTACGTGCTGGACCTGTGCGGCTCCGGGCCCGGCCAGGGCGTCCTGGTCGGTGGCTACCACGGCCGCTGGCTGGAGCCCGGGGCGGCCCGCTCGGCCGCGCTCTCCCGGCAGTCGCTGTCCGGGTTCGACGCGGTGCTGGGCGCCGGCGCCGTCCTGCCGCTGCCCGAGGACACCTGTCCGGCCGGTGAAGTGGCCCGGGTGACCCGCTGGATGGCCGACGAGTCGGCGGGCCAGTGCGGGCCGTGCGTGCGCGGTCTGCCCTCGCTCGCCGACGCCGTGGAGAACCTGGTCGGCGGGGGCGGCCGGGCGGCGCTCGAGGGGGTCCAGGCGCGCATGCGGGCGGTGCGCGGCCGCGGCGCGTGCAGCCACCCCGACGGTACGTCCGCCTTCGTGGCCTCCGCGCTCGCGGTGTTCCCGGAGGAGTTCCGCGATCACGCACTCGGCAGCGGCTGCGGCCGCCGGGTGCTGGGCGCCCTGCCGCTGCCGGCCGACGAGAACCCCGAACGGCTCGTCGTGGACTGGACGTTGTGCAAGGGCCACGGACTGTGCGTGGACCTGCTGCCCGACGTCGTCCGGCTGGATGCCGACGGCTTCCCGGCCCAGGGGGTCATGCCGGTGCCCGGACGGCTGCGGCCGAAGGCGCTGCGCGCGGTCCGCCGCTGTCCCGCGCTCGCCCTGCGCATCCAGGAATGAACGCCCGGTGAGCGGCCGGTGAGCGGTCGCAGCCGTCCCGAGTTCATGCGGAGTTCCTGCTTTGGCGCGATCTGACAAATTCCCGGGAATTCGAATTCGATGGCCCGGGCAGGCCCTATGAATAGGGGTGAGGAATGAAGAGGGCGAGGGCGTCGAGGCGCCGGGCCGACAACGAAGGAGTGACCGTGAACAAGAAGCGTCGAGGGGTGGCCGTCGGCTCGGTCGTCGCCGTCATGCTGCTGGCGGCCGGCTGCGGGAGCGACGGCGGTGGCACCCGCAATGTGAATTCCGCGCAGCCTGCCGGTGGGGCCAAGGCGCTGGGGAACGGATACGGGGCGTCGCCCTACGGCGCGGGCGGATACGGCGCGGATCCGTCCGCCGGCTCGGGGTCCGGGTCGGGGTCCGGATACGGGTCGGGAGCGGGGTACGGGTCCGGTGCCGCCGCCGGGAAGGGCGGTTCGGCCGGGCAGCTGGCCGTACGGGACATACCGGCCGTCGGCAGTGTGGTCACCGACGGCGCCGGTGCCACCCTCTACCGCTTCGACAAGGACACCGCCCAGCCGCCCAAGTCGGCCTGCGACGGCGACTGCGCCGCGGCCTGGCCCCCGGTGCCGGCCGATGACGCCAGGGTCGGGGAGGGCATCGACGCGGGCCTGCTCGGCGAGGTCGTCCGCACCGACGGCAGCAAGCAGCTGACGCTGGCCGGCTGGCCCGTCTACCGCTATGCCAAGGACACCCGGCCGGGCGAGGCGAAGGGCGAGGGGGTGGGCGGCACCTGGCACGCGCTGGCGGCCGACGGCGGGAAGGCCGTCGACCGGCAGGGCGGGGCCGCACCGGGCACGGGCGGCGGCCACGGCGGCATGGCGGGCATGCCCGGCATGCCGGGGAAGGGCGGCGCCGGACTCGTCGTGATGAACGACGAGAAACTCGGCAGGATTCTCGCGGACGGTCAGGGGCGTACGCTCTACCGTTTCGACAAGGACAGTGCCTGGCCGATGAGAATCGGCTGCGTCGATTCCTGCACGGATACGTGGAAGCCGGCCGCTCCGGTGGACAAGTCGAAGGTGTCGGGAATCCCGGCGGAATGGATCGGTACGGTGAAGCGGCCGGACGGGACGGAACAATTGACGATCGACTGCTGGCCGGTCTATTCGTTCACCGGTGACACCGCGCCGGGCCAGACCAGCGGACACAACAAACAGGGGCTGTGGTTCGCGGTGACGGACGCCGGAAAGAAGGCCAAGGCGGCCGGCTGATCCCGTACGCCGGCCCCCGGACCCCGGACCCCCCACTCCCTGGTCCTGCGAACCCTGCGAACTCTGCGACCCCTGCGAGGGAAACGTGTCCCACCCGCCCCGTATCGGTGCCCGCCACTGCCTGCCCGCCGTCGCCGTGCTGGCCGCCGCCCTGCTGTGCGGCGGCTGCGCCGGGCACGGGCAGGGCTCCGGTCCCGCGCACGGGGCGGCGGACCACGAGACCGATCCCGCCGCGTCCCCCGCGCCGGGGCACCCGCAGGGCCACGCGGCGGCGGGCCGGGAGTCCGGGGGCCGTACCGTCACCGTGCAGGAGATCGCCGCGGCCGTCGGCTGCACGGCCGAGATCACGGTCGACGCCGAGGAACTGCGCGAGGGCGCCTGCGGGACGGGCAAGGACGCCTACCGCATGCTCACCTTCACGGCCGAGGAGGGCCGGCGCGCCTGGCTGGCCGAGGCCCGGAACTACGGCGGCAGCTACCTCGTCGGCGACCGCTGGATCGTCACCGCGGCCTCCGCCGAAGCCCTGGCCCCCCTGCGCGACCGCCTCGGCGGCACGGTCGAGTCGGGCGATTCCCACACCGGCGGGCACGGCGGCGGGCACGCCGGCGGGCACGGCGGCGGGCACAGCCCGGGGCCCTGACCGAGGATCCCTTCGCCGGGGTGGCTGGGATCGGGACGGAAGTCCCGCGGGTTCAGGACGTTTGCCGTGCGGCCGACTTGTCCGGTTCCGCGAAGATCGTTTTGCGTTGATGATCTTTCGCCGAACTGTGGGGTGGCCGTGCCGGAAACGTCGAACCGTACCGGGATCCGGACCGGCGGAGCCCTGGTACCCGGGGCGTCGGTGAAGCCGTACAAGGCTCCTGTGATCCTCGGACCGCTGTACCGCGACGAGACGGAGGCCGAGACCGCCGAGCAGCCGGCCGTACCGGCGCCGCCGCGGATACGGGGGGCCGAGGACGGGACCCGGGACCGGAGCGGGGACCGGGCGGAGCGCCGGACGCTGCCACCGGTCCTCGACCGCGAGCTCACCGAGCGGCCGGCGCGGGCCTGTTCCGGCTGGTGGGCCCTGCTCGTGGTGGCCCTCGCGGGGGCCGTCGCGGCCCGGCTGGTGCTCCGGTACGGGGTGCCCCGCCCCGCCCTCACCGCGGACGCGTGGCCCACCGCGGGCCTGGCCGGCTGCCTCACGGCCGCGCTGCTCGCCCTGGCCGGGCTGCGGCGGGTCCGGGCCGGCCAGGCCGCCGCGCTGACCCGGTTCGGGCGGTACCGGGGCACCGTCCGGCGGACCGGCCTCGTGTGGACCTTCCCGTTCCGCCGCCTCACCCGGATCGACGTACGGCTGCGCCACTGGCGCAGTGAACCCCTGCCGGTCGTGGACGCCGAGGGCACCGCGCTGCGGGCGGTGGTACTGGTCGTCTGGCGGGTGCGGGACACCTCGCGGGCCCTGCTCGCCGTCGACGACCACGTCCGCTACCTGCGGGAGCAGGTGGAATCGGTGGCCGCGCGGGTGCTGTCGCGGCTGCCCGCCGACTCCTTCGGCCCGGACGGTCCGGACGCCCCGGAGGGCCCGGCCACGCTGCGCGACACGGACGCCCTCGGCGACGAGCTGACCCGGCTGCTGGCCGCCGAGTGCCGGGCCGTGGGCGTCGAGGTGTTCTCCGCCCGCCCGGTGCGCGTCGAGTACGCACCGGAGGTGGCCGGAGCCATGCAGCGCCGCCGTGTCGCGGCGATCGACGCCCGCAACCGGGACGCGGTGCTCACCTCCGTCATCGACGCCGTGGACGACACCGTCCGACGGATGTCCGCCCGCGGCCTCGTGAGCCTGGACGACTACGAACGCAAGGCCCTCGTCAAGGACTTGACCGTGGCCTTCTACACCGCGCGCGGCCCCGCCGCCGACACCCCCTGAACCACCGTTCTCCCCTCAACACCCCCACTCCGGAAAGGACGGAGCCATGCGAGCACCCGAGTTCACCGAGGAGAGGCCCGGCCACTGCGACTGCGCCGGCTGCGCACACGCCGCCGCCGCGATCGCCGCCACCGGCGACCGCACCCGCTGCACGCTGCGCGGTGCGGTGGTGGCGGCGGTCGGCGCGGCCGTACTGGCGGGCACGGGCGCCGGTGCGGCGTCCGCCGAGCCGGCGCCCAGCAAGGCCGGCTGGGACGGCTCCACATACTGGTACAAGGACGAGACCGGCTGGTGGCGCTGGACCTCGCACTACAGCAAGTACCTGGCGAAGAGCGTCCAGAACCCCCAGCCGCAGTCCCCGACCACGGTCCCGTCGGGGCCCCGCACCTCCGAGCCGGTGTTCCGGGGCCGGCCGGGGTGGGACGCGGTCGACCGCGTGTACTGGTACGAGCGCGCCGGTCAGTGGTGGTGGACCAGCCACAAGGAGAAGTACGAGCGCCACACCGGCACGTCGGCGCAGCCCGTCCCCCCGGCGAACGGCGACCGGGGCAGCGGCTCCGGCCAGGGCAGCGGCTCCGGCTCGGGCACCCCGGTGCGGTACGGCACGGAGGCGGCCGTCTCGTTCGCGATGACCCACCTCGGCGACCCGTACGTGTGGGGCGGCAACGGCCCCCACGGCTGGGACTGTTCCGGCCTGGTGAAGGCGGCGTACCGGAACGCGGGGATCACCCTCCCCCGGGTCGCGGACGACCAGTACCGGGCCACCACCCCCATCTCCCGGTCCGAACTCCGCCGCGGCGACCTCGTCTTCTGGTCCAGCAACGGCCGCGCCTCGGGCGTCCACCACGTGGCCGTCTACCTCGGCGGCGACCAGTACCTGGAGGCCCCGCGCCCCGGCAAGCACGTCCGCGTCTCGTCCTTCAGCGCCTACACCCCCAACCTGTACGGCCGCGTCGGCTAGCGGATGTTACGGTCACCGTCCGGATCATCGGTGGTGCAGGCGCGGGGGAGTGTGCGGTGGGGGTCAACTTCTACGTGCCCGCCGCCGCGCTGGGTGTCGTACTCCTGGTGAAGCTCCCCGCCCTGGTGAGGGGGTGGCGCAGCCCGCTGGTCCGGACCGTGAACAGCCTGATCCTGCTGCACTGCGCGGGCTTCTTCTTCTCCGCCCCGCCCACCATCACGGTGGTCAACCGGCTCACCGGCATCAGCAACTTCTCGGCCCTGCTGGTCCACTGCCTCCTGTGCGCGCACGCCTGTGCCTGCCTGGTGCTGATGGAGAACTGGCGCGGACACGCCAGGGGCCGGGCGGGGACCCGGCGGCGGGTGCGCGGCTGGATCCTGGCGCACGGGGCCGTGATCGCGGCGGTCATCGGCTGCTTCCTCCTCGGCGAGGTGCCCGACGAGAGGCCGCGCGACTTCGACACCTACTACGCCACCACCCCCTTCATCCGCGAGATGCTCCTGCTTTATCTGCTCGCGCACACCGTGGCCGCGGCCGCCGCCACGGCGGTGTGCTGGAACTGGGCCCTCGCCATTCGCGGGAGCACGGGAAGCACGGGAAGCACCGGAAGCACCGGAAGCGCCGGAAGCGCCGGAAGCGCCGGAAGCACCGGAAGCACCGGGGAAGCCGGGAGTTCCGGGAACTCCGGGCCCGCGGACGCGCCGTCGGAGGAGAACGGCTGGCTGCGGGCCGGACTGTACGTCCTGGTCGCCGGATTCCTGGCGAGCCTCACCTTCGGCGTGGTCAAACTGTCCGTGGTCGTGGCCCGTTGGACGGGGCGGGACTGGGACGTGCTCAACGAACGGGTCGGCGCCTTCATCTCCGTCTGGACCCTGGTCGTCGCGGCCGGATTCCTCCTCCCCGTCCTCGGCCCCTGGCTCGACCAGCGGATCGTCCACCCCGTACGGACCTTCCTCGCCCTCGCCCGGCTCCAGCGGGTGGTCCGTCCGCCCGCCTCCGCCGGCCCGAGTGCGCTGACGCTGACCACGCCCTGGTACTCCGGGCCCGACCAGCGTCTGGTCGACCGCATGACGAACGTGCAGGACTGGATCCTCCAGCTGCGCCCCTACTGCGCCGACGGGATACGCGAACGGGCCTACCGCGAGGCGGTGCACAGCGGAATGCGCCGGCCCGACGCCGTGGCGGCCGGCTTCGCCGCCATGCTGGCCGCGGCGGCCGACGCCCGCGCCCGCACCGCACCCGCCGGTGAGGAGGAGAGCCGGCGCGCCGCCCACGCGCTGCGCTCGGCCGAGGCCGAGTACGGCGACCTCATGGTGCGCATCTCCCGGGCGCTGCCCGCCCCGTAGAATGGCCCGACGGGGCGGGACGAACGGCAGGAGAGGGCAGACGCGGTGGGGATGTCCCGCGAGATGAAGCGACACCGGGACGAGCTGTTCACGGGGGTGGCCCGGCCGTTGCCGGACACGGCGGTCGCCCTGATGCAGGCGATCTGCACGTACCTGACGGACAGCGACGGGCGCGAGGTGCGCCTGATGCTCGAACCGTTCCCCCCGGACACGGTCACCGGACTGTGGCTCGACATGGGCGACTTCGAGGTCGTCGCGGTGGAGGAGAACACCACACCGCTGCACCAGATGGTGATCTTCGGCCACGAGCTGTGGCACCGCAAGGAGGGTGGCTGCGCGCAGCACGGCAGCGCCGTCGGCGCGGCGGTGGCGGCGCGCATGCTCGGGGACCGGTGGAGCCTGGCCGAAGCCGTCGCCCACGTCGCCGCCCGGACGCACGTGGATCTCCACGAGGAGCGGCGGGCGGAGACGTTCGGCCGCATGCTGGCCGCGAAGTTCCGCCCCCACCTGGAGGGCTGCCGCCGCGGCCGGGCCCCCGCGTCGGGCGTGGCCGGCCGTATCTGGGCCTCCCTGGAAGGCTGATCGCGGTGACCGCGACAGCAGCGGTGATCGCGGGGTAGGGGAAACCCGACCATCAGGTCTCGACCTGGCCGTCATGACCGGGACGGGGGCGTCCCGTTGCAATGGATGAGTGCTTACTCATCAGGTAGATCGGGCCCACCGGGCGGGAAACCGCGGGCTGTTGTGGTGCGTCGGGTGGCTGGTCGCCGCCGGCTGGGCCGCCGCCTTCCCGCTGGTCTCCACCTTGGACACGCATCGGTTCTGGGGGACCTGCGCCGCCGCCGGATACCTGTGCTCGGCGGCCGTCGCCGGCCTCGCGTGGTCGCGGCCGTGGGCCCGGACCGCCGCTCTCGCCTTCGCCGTCGCCGGGGCCGTCGCGGTGCCCTTCCTCTCCCTCGTCCTGACCGGCGGCGCGCAGAGCGAGGTCGCCGTCATCGAGCGTTCCGGCAGTCTGCTGCTCCAGCAGGCCACGCCGTACCTCGCCGAACCGCGCACGGTCGTCGACGTCACCCCGTACCTGCCCGGGATGGCCCTGTTCGGGCTGCCGCGCGCGCTGTCCGGTACGGACGGAGCGCTGCCGCGGCTGCTGGGTGACGCCCGGCTCTGGTGCGCGGCCGCGTTCCTGGCCTGCCTGTGGGGCGGGCGCCGGGTGCTGCGCGGCACGACGCCCCGGAGCACCAGCGCGGGGGAGTTCCCGTACGGCTTCGCGGTCGGTGTGGTGATCGCCTCGCCCGCGGTGGCGCTGCCGCTGGTCGTCAGCGGGGTGGACCTGCCGCTCGTCGGGCTGCTCTGCCTGGCCCTGGCCCTGGCCGCGCGGCACCGTCCGGTCGCGGCGGGCCTCGCGCTGGCCGCCGCCTGCTCCCTGAAGTGGACGGCCGCCCCCGCCGTCGCGGTCGCCTTCGCCCTGCTCCGGTACGGCGCCGGCCGCCGGGCCGCCGTCCGGTGCGCGCTCGTCGCGCTCGCCGGCACGGCGGCGGCGGTCCTGCCCAGCGCGGTGCTCTCGCCCCGGGCCATGGCCGAGCAGGTGCTGGCCTTCCCCACCGGGCGCGGCCCGTTCCCGACCCCCGCGAGCAGTCCGCTCCCGGGCCGGCTGCTCGCCGACCTCGGCCCGGCCGGGTGGTACGCGGCGGTCGCGCTGCTGCTGGCCGGCGGCCTGGCCGTCGCCGTCTCCCTCGTCGTACGCCCGCCCCGCGACCTCGTCGCGGCGGCCGACCGGCTCGCCGCCGGCCTGAGCCTGGCCTTCCTGCTGGCGCCCGCCGGCCGGTTCGGCTACCTCGCCCTGCCCGTCCTGCTGGTGCTCTGGGCCCGGCTGGCCTGCGCCGACGAGCGCCGGCGGGCCCCGGCGGGCGCCCGAGGCGGTTCCCTGCGGGCGGCCTTGCGACGTACCGGCTCCGTGCGTGCGGGATCCGGACGCACCGACCCCGTACGCGCGGGCTCCGGACATACGGGATCCGGACGCGCCGGCGCCGCCGGATCCGGCGACCGCGCCCCCCTGCTGCCGGCCGGAGGTGCCCGATGAGCCCGTGGCGGCCGGGCGCCACCGCGGCCCGGGACACCGGGTGGCACGAGGGCCGCCAGGAACCGCGCACCGGCCGCCGGGATCCCCGTACGCGCGGCCGGTCCCGGCGGACGGCCGCCGTCGCCGCCGCCCTGCGCTGGGGCGCGCCCCGGCTGCCGTTCGTGGAGAGCGAGGTCGCCGGGCTCGGCGAGCTGGTACGGCCCGGGGCGGTCTGCGTGGACATCGGCGCCGAGTACGGCCTGTACACCTGGGTGCTCTCGGCGCTCGCGGGCCCGCCCGGTCACGTGCACAGCGTGGAGCCGCTGCCCGGCCCCGCCCGCTGGCTGCGGACCGTGTCCCGGCTGCTCGGCTCCGGCAACGTCACCGTCCACCGCACCGCGCTCGGGGCCGGTTCCGGACACGGGACGCTGAGCCTGCCCCGGCGGCGCGGCCTGCCGGTGCACGGCCGGGCCTACCTGACCGAGGGGGCCGACGGACCCGGCCCCAACGCGGAGTTCCGCAGCGCCCGCCCCGTGCCGGTCCCGCTGCGCACCCTCGACCAGCTCGCCGCCGAGCAGCGGCTGCGCCGGGTCGACTTCGTCAAGGCCGACGTCGAGGGCGCCGAACTCGCCGTGCTGGCAGGCGGATCGCGGACCCTGCGGCGCCACCGGCCCACCCTCCTGCTGGAGATCGAGGGCCGGCACCTGGCGAAGTACGGCGCCCGCCCGGACGACCTGCTGCGGCACCTGGGCCGGTACGGCTACCGGGCCCACCGCCGGGACGGCGGCCGGTGGACGGCCGTCGCGCGGATCAGCGACGACTGCCGCAACTACCTCTTCACGACCTGACCTCTTCACGACCTGACCTCTTCCGCACCTGACCTCTCCCGCCCTCCCCGCTTTCCCGCCCTTCGAACCCGAGGCAGCGACGACCGCCATGAGCACCACGTTGATCGTGACCAACGACTTCCCGCCCCGCCAGGGCGGCATCGAGACCTTCGTCCACGCGATGGCGACCCGCGTCCCCGACCACGACGTCGTCGTCTACACCTCCAGCGAGCCCGGCGCCGCCGCGTACGACGCGACCCTGCCGTTCCCGGTGATACGCGACCCCAGCCGCATGCTGCTGCCGACCTCCCGCGTCACCCGCCGCACCCTGGAGATCGCCCGCGCCCACGGCTGCGACCGGGTCTGGTTCGGGGCCGCCGCGCCGCTGGCCGCGATGGCGCCGGCGCTGCGGCGCGGCGGCATCCGCCGCATGGTCGCCACCACCCACGGCCACGAGATCTGGTGGGCCCGCACGCCCGGGGCCCGCCGGCTGATGCGCCGGATCGGTGACCACGTCGACGTGGTCACCTACCTCGGCGAGTACACGCGGCGGCGCATCGCCCCCGCCCTCGGGCCGCGCGCCGAACTGGTGCGGCTGGTCCCCGGCGTGGACGCGGCCGCGTTCCGGCCCGCCTCCAGCTGCGCACGCGACGTGCGCGACGCCCACGGCATCGCGGGCCGGCGGGTGGTGCTGTGCGTGTCGCGGCTGGTGCCCCGCAAGGGCCAGGACACGCTGATCCGGGCGCTGCCGCTGATCCGGCGCACGGTGCCGGACGCCGTCCTGGTGATCGTGGGTCAGGGGCCGGACGAGGAACGGCTGCGCAAGCTGGCCGCGCGGCACGCCGACGGCCACGTGGTCTTCGCGGGCGGCCGGGACCACGCGTCGACGGCCCGCTACTACGCGGCCGCCGACGTGTTCGCGATGCCGTGCCGGACCCGTAGGGCCGGGCTGGAGGCGGAGGGCCTCGGCATCGTCTTCCTGGAGGCCGCGGCCAGCGGACTGCCCGTGGTCGTCGGCGACTCCGGGGGCGCGCCGGACACCGTCCTCGACGGAGTGACCGGTACGGTCGTCGACGGCCGCGACGTGGCGGCCGTGGCCGGCGCGATCGCGGACCAGCTGCTCTCCCCCGACCGGGCGGCGACCGGCGAGGCCGGCCGGCTGTGGGTGGAGCGCAGCTGGTCGTGGGAGGCCTCGGCGCAACTGCTGACCCGGCTGCTCACACCGCGCGCCGACGACCGGGTGACCGTACCGCCCCGGCAGTCCGACTGACGCGCCGGGCACGGGCCGCCGCCTCAGGCCCGGTGGTCCGGGGGGTGGGCGCCGCGGAGGTGGGTCAGGACCGCCAGGACGCGGCGGTTGCCCTCCGTCGGGTCCAGGTCCAGCTTCATGAAGATGTTGCCGGAGTGCTTGACCACCGAGGCCTCCGTGACCGTCAGCCGCTGGGCGATCGACTGGTTGTTCAGACCCTCCGCCATCAGGGCCAGCACCTCCCGCTCGCGCGGCGTCAGGCGCGCCAGCGGCCGGTCGGCGGTCTGCTGCTGGAGCAGCACCCGTACGACCTCCGGATCGATGACGGTCTGGCCGTCCGCGACCCGGTCCAGCGCGTCCAGGAACTCCGACACCTCACCGACCCGGTCCTTGAGCAGATAGCCCAGGCCACCGCCCCCCTCGGCCGGGGACATCCCGCTGAACAACTGCGTGGCGTACGCGGTCGCGACGTACTGCGAGAGCACCAGCACCGGCAGGCCCGGGTGCCGGGCCCGCAGCGCGAGCGCCGCCTTGAGCCCCTCGTCGCGGAAGTCCGGCGGCATCCGCACGTCGGTGATGACCACGTCCGGCCGGTCCGCGTCCACGGCCCGGGCCAGCTCCTCGGCGTCGCCGACGGCGGCGACCACCTCGTGTCCCACCCGGGACAGCAGCTCGACCAGCCCGGCGCGCAACAGGACGGCGTCCTCGGCGAGTACTACACGGAGCACGGGACCTCCACGCGCAGCTGGGTGGGTCCGCCGGTCGGACTGGTCACGATGAGCCTGCCTTTCAATATGGCCACACGGTCCGCCAATCCTTGCAAACCGGTCCCGGCGGCCGGGTCGGCGCCGCCCCGGCCGTCGTCGGTGATCAGCAGGACGAGCTTGTCGCCCTTGAGCCGGCCGACGACCGCGACCTCGTCGGCGCCGCTGTGCTTGGACGCGTTGGTGAGCGCCTCGGTGATGGTGAAGTACGCCATCGTCTCCACCGACGAGGGCAGCCGGTGCGGCAGGTCGATGTCGACGGTCACGGGGAGGGGGTTGCGCAGCGCCAGTTCGGCGACGGCGGCCGCCAGCCCGTGGTCGGTGAGCACCTGCGGGTGCAGGCCCCGTACCAGGCCCCGCAGCTGCTCCAGCGCCTGGCGTGCCTCGGAGCGGGCCCGTGCCAGGTACGGGGAGGCGGGCGAATCCTGTCCGCGCAGCTCCAGTTCGGCCAGGCCCAGGGTCATCGACAGGGCCACGAGCTGCTGTTGCGCGCCGTCGTGCAGGTCCCGCTCGATCCGGCGCCGCTCGGCCTCGAAGGCGTCGATCAGCCGCGCCCGGGACCGGGTGAGTTCGATGACCCGGCTGCTGAGGTCCTCCTCGCGGGCCGACAGCAGCAGCTGGGCGATGCGCACCTGCGCCCCGGCCAGCGCCGCGCCCGCGTACGCCGACAGCAGCAGCCCGACCAGCCCGGCCGCCGTGCCCGGGAGGGCCGCCACCGGATCCGAGATCGGCTGCCCGGGGATGAGCATCACCGTGTCGGGGGCGATCGCCCACACGATCACGGGCGTCGCCACCAGGATCAGCGACAGGCCGAGCAGCGCGGTGAAACCGATCCCGGTGGCGGTGAACACCACCCCGAAGATCAGCGTGTACGCCAGCTCGCGCCACGTCGCGCGCTCCCGCAGCCGGGTCCGCAGCCACGGCAGGGCCCCCGTGCCGGGCAGCGAGCCGTGCGGGTCGAGCAGCGGATCCGGCTCCACCAGGCGCAGCCGCCGCCGCTCCAGGGCGGCGACCGGGATCCCGTACACGGCGGCGCCCATCAGCACCACCAGCCCGATGCCGAACACCGACAGCCCGAGGCCGACGAAGAGCAGCACGACGAAGACCATCAGCACCAGACAGCCCAGGACCGTGCCGCTGAGCAGGAAGGCCCAGGCACGCAGCGGCCAGGCGGTGAACGGGAAACGCGCGGGGTGCCGCCGCAGGGCCTCCCAGACGGCGACCGTCATGGTGGTGTCCTCCCGGAGGTCGTGTCGGATCATGGTCATGGTCTGTCACCGACTCTACGGGGTGTCCGGGCCGGGCCGACGGTAGGGAAAACCCTCCCCCCACATCTCCCCGCAGACCCACTGCGCACCCCGGGCACACCCTGCTGAACTGGGGTCATGTCACTGCTCACGGACACCTTGCTGCCCGCCGTCCACCTGACCGCCGTCACCCGGAGCTACCCCGGTGCCACCGGTCCCGTCCCGGTGCTGCACGGGGTCAGCGTGGGCTTCCCGCAGCGGGCCCTGACCGCGGTGATGGGCCCCTCGGGCTCCGGCAAGACCACCCTGCTGCACGTCGCCGCCGGCCTCGACAAGCCCGACAACGGCTCGGTCTTCCTCGGTGACACCGACCTCGCCGCCTGCGACGAGCGCGCCCTGACGCGGATCCGGCGCGACCGGATCGGCTTCGTCTTCCAGCAGTTCAACCTGCTGCCCATGCTCACCGCGTACGAGAACGTCGCGCTGCCGCTGCGCCTGCAGGGCGGCCGCCGGGTGCGGCGGGCCCAGGTGATGGAGGCCCTCGCCCAGGTGGGCCTGGCCGACAAGGCGGACCGCAGGCCCTCGCAGCTGTCGGGCGGCCAGCAGCAGCGGGTCGCGATCGCGCGGACCCTGGTGGCCGAGCCGGAGATCGTCTTCGCCGACGAGCCCACCGGCTCCCTGGACCGCGGGACCGGACGGCAGATCATGGAGCTGCTGCGCGACACCGTCGACCGGGCCGGCCGTACGGTCGTGATGGTCACGCACGACCCGGCGGCCGCCGCCTGCGCGGACCGGGTGGTCTTCCTCTCCGACGGGCGGATCGTCGGCCGGCTCGACCACCCCACCGCCGAGGCCGTCGCCCACCAGCTCAGCGTGTGGGAGCGGTGATGTGGCGCATCTCGGTACAGGCGGTGCGCCACTACGGCGCGCTGTTCGTCGGCATGTTCGTCGCCCTCGCGCTCGGCGTGGCGCTGATCGGTGTCTCGGCCGTCGCCCTGGCCGCCACCTGGGCGGTTCCCGCCCCGGCCGGCGACAGGCCCTCGGTGACGCTCACCGACGGCACCGGCACGGCCCGCACCCTGTCCACCGGTGACCTGGACCTGGGCGGGGTGCAGAGCGTCCTGGCGATGGCCGGCGTGGTCTCCGCCTTCGTGACCGTCTTCGTCATCGCCGGCACCTGCGCGTTCAGCATCGCCCTGCGCCGCCGCGACATGGGCCTGCTCCGGCTGGTCGGCGCCGGCGGCCGCCAGGTGCGCCTGCTGGTGATGGGCGAGTCCCTCGCCGTGGCCGTGCCCGCCGCCGCGGTGGGCTGCGCGGCGGCGGCCCTCGCCGCCCCGTTCGCGGTGGACGCCCTCAACGGCACCGGGCTCTCCCCGGTCGACCTGCGCCCGGGACCGCTGCTGTGGCCGCTGGTGTGCGCCGCCGCCAGTGGTCTGGTCATCGCCGTCCTCGGTGTGGTCACCGCCTCCCAGCACGCCGCCCGGGTCCGCCCCACCGAGGCGCTGCGCGAGGCCGACCTGGACGCGCGGACCATGACCGCCGGGCGCGCCGTGACGGGCGCGCTCATGCTCGTGGCGGGCGTCGTGATGGTGCTGCTCGCCCCGGGCGCCGGGGCCGAGGCCGCCACCCCGCTGGCCCTGTTCGGCACGATGGCGCTGGCCGTCGCGGCCACCCTGCTCGGCCCCGCCTATCTGCCCCCGCTGCTGCGGGTGTTGACCCTGCCGCTGCGCTGGGCCGACCCGGTCGCCGGGCGGCTGGCCGCCGAGGCCGTCGTCACCTCGCGCCGCCGCAGCGCCTCGCTCGTGGGCCCGGTACTGGCCGTCGTCGCCATCGTCGGGGTCTTCCTCACCGTCCTGTCCACCGCCGGCGCGGCCACCCGCGCCGACGACCGGGCGCGCACCGCCGCGGACCTCGTCGTCGTCCCCGTCCGGGGCACCACCCTGACCCCCGGGGACCTGGAGCGGCTGCGCACCGACCCGCGGGTGGCCGCCGTCTCGGCGCCCGCGCCGCTCGAGGTCGCGGTCGCCGGAGCGCACTCGGTGTGGAAGGACCAGGCGGCGGTCGCCGACCCGGTCGCCCTCGCGCGCACCCACCGGATCACCGTCACCGACGGGCGGATCGGCCCGCTGACGGCCGGAACGGTCGCCGTCTCCCGGGAGTTCGCCGACTGGTACGGCTACCGCGCGGGCAGCGAGGTCACGTACGGGCTCTTCGGCGGCGAGCAGGTCACGGCGGAGGTCGTCGCGGTGCTCGACGGCGGGTCGGCCGTACCGCACCTGCTGCTCCCCGCCGGCGCCGCCGGCGCGGCGGCCGCCCCCGAGCGGGCGAGCGTCCTGCTGGCGCCCACCGCGGGGGCCTCCGTCACGGAGGTGGCCGCCGAACTGACGCGCCGGATCGGCGCGGACCGGGTCACGGCCGAGCCGGCCGCCGACTGGTTCGCGGCCACCGCCACCGAGGGCGACCGGCTCAACCGTCTCGTCCTGCTCGTCCTGACCGGCCCCGCCTCGCTGTACGCGCTGATCGCCGTGGCCGGCACCCTGGTGATGGCGTACAGCCGGCGCGGCCGCGAGATCGCGGGCATGCGCATGGCCGGCGTGAGCGCGGGGCAGCTGCGCCGCATGGCGCTGTGGGAGACTCTCACCACCACCGTGGCGGGGGTGGCGACGGCGGCCCTCGTGGTCGCGGTGGGCGCCCGCGCCTACCGGGGAGCCCTCACCGTCCTCGGCGGCGAACCCCCGCTGAGCGTGCCGTGGGCACCGCTGGCCGCACTGGTGGCGGCCTGCCTCCTGGTGGGCGTCGTCGTCGGCCAGGCGGCGACGGGCCGGCGCCTGCGC
This sequence comes from Streptomyces sp. NPDC090022, assembly GCF_044748145.1. Classification (NCBI taxonomy): domain Bacteria; kingdom Bacillati; phylum Actinomycetota; class Actinomycetes; order Kitasatosporales; family Streptomycetaceae; genus Streptomyces; species Streptomyces sp. NPDC090022. The sequence continues at coordinate 20,774 of NZ_JBIVFN010000014.1, read as the reverse complement.
AACGCGGGCGTGGCGGCGCTCACTTCGCGCCAGTAGACCTGCGCGTGGCGGGCGACACGGGGGAGCGGCGTAGCGTTTTCCGCCGGGTCGCCCCTATGCTGAGGCCCCCCACACGCAAGTCATACAACACGTTCACCATTCGACGGCTCAGGTCCGTCAACTGGCACGATCCTTACGAGCAGGAGTCTCCATGCGCGTCGCGATCGCCGAGGATTCCGCGCTCTTGAGGGCCGGAATTACGCGGCTGCTGGCAGACGAGGGAATTGACGTCGTCGCCTCGATGGGTGACACCACCGATGTGCTGGAAGTCGTCCGGCGCACGCGGCCGCACGTGGTGATTCTCGACGTCCGTATGCCGCCCACGTACACGGACGAGGGGATCCGCGCGGCCATCGAGATCCAGCGCGGCTGCGCGGACACCGCGGTGCTGCTGCTCTCGCAGTACGTGGAGCCCACGTACGCCGAGGAGCTGGTGCGCAACGCCCGTGGTGGGACCGGGTATCTGCTCAAGCAGCGGGTCGGGGACTTCGACGAGTTCCTCAGCGCCCTGCAACGGGTGCGGCGCGGCGAGACCGTCCTCGACTCCGACATCTTCAAGCAATTCGTGGGCAGCCCGCGCGAGAAGAGGGCGACCGATCTCCTGACGCCCCGTGAACGCCAGGTCCTGGAACTCATGGCGACCGGACTCACGAACGTCGGAATCCTCAATCGCCTCGGGATCTCCGAACGCGCGGTGGAAAAGCACGTCACCTCGATCCTCGGAAAGCTGCAGATTCCCAACTCCGGGGAGAATCACCGGCGAGTGCTGGCCGTACTCGACTATCTCCGGGGCATGGACAGGCTGCAGGAGGGCACCGAATGAAATGCAGTGGTTCGTAGCTTCGTGAAATTGCCGACCCCGTACCGCGTCGCGGCCGCGCTCATCTACCTGTCCGTCGGCAGCCTGGTCGGTCTCCTGCTGGCCCCGCTCGTCGTCGTCTCCCTGGGCCTGCGCGCCCTGTCCTGGCTGCTGCTCGTCGGCCTGCCCACCGCGCTCGCCCAGGCCGTGCGCGCCGTGGCCGCCGTCGTGCGCTGGACGGGCGGCCCGGCGCCCGAGGACCGGCCGCCCAGGCCGGCCCACGCCCTGCTGGAGGCCGTACGGGCGGTGCCGGCCAACATGACCGAGCTGCACCAGGGCCTCTCCTTCAGCCTCCCGCTGCTGCGCGCCGTCGCCGACCTCGAGCGGCTGCTGGCCCACTCCGTCGAGGGCGACCCCTCCTCCCGCTCCGGTGACCCGCCGCACCGTACGGCGTCCCTGCGCGAGGAGCCGCGCCGGCCCGTCGAGACCAACTGGGACGACATCGGCTACCTCGGGCTGCTGCTGCTCGGCAGCATCTGGCTGGTGCCCATGGCCGCCCTGGCCGTCCCCGTCGTCTCCTTCGTCGTCGCGCTGCCCATCGGCCCGGCCGAACAGCTCGCCTTCGGCCCCGGCAACACCATCGTGGTGGCCGGCGCCACCACCCGGCTGCTGGTCGGCGCGGGCTCCCTGGTGGTCTTCGCCGTCCTGCTGTGCCTGCTGTTCTGGATGGGCCGGCTGCGCGCCCGGATGGTACGGCGCATCCTGCGGCGGATCGACGTCGCCGAGAGCCAGCGCCGGGCCGAGGCCGCCGAACGCCAGCGCATCGCCGCCCTGCGCGTCAATGACGCCGATTACCGCCGGCTCGAACGCGATCTGCACGACGGCGCCCAGGCCCGGCTCGCCGTACTCCTGATGAGCCTTTCGCACGCACGCCGCCGCAAGGGCAATGACGCGGCCTTTCTCGCCGCGCTGGTCGAGGAGACCCACGACGAGATCAGCCGGGCCCTGGACGAAATACGCGACCTGGTACGGGGCATTCAGCCGCCGATTCTCAGCGACCGCGGACTGGACGCGGCCGTCACCGCCTTGACCGAGAAATTCCACGTACCCGTCACGGTGTCCAGCAGCCTCGACCGGCGGCCCGATGTGAACGTGGAATCAACGGCGTATTACATCATCGCGGAATGTCTCGCGAATGCGGTCAAGCACGCCTCGGCCACGAGCATCCAGGTCTGTCTGGAGAGCGACGACAACCTCCTGGTCGTCTCCGTCACCGACGACGGGACGGGAGGCGCGTCCTTGCAGGCCGGAACGGGCCTGCGCGGCCTGGAGGACCGGGCCGCGGCGCTCACCGGACGACTGGAAGTCACCAGTCCGCCGGGCGGTCCCACGACGGTCCGCGCCACCCTTCCGTGGTCGATAAACACTATCTGACCTGCGATTTTGCCTCACATCGAAACTTCTTGCCCTTTTTTGACCGCGTGGCCGAGGATGAGGGGGTGCGGCTACCCGCACCCCCCGAGGTGCGGCTACCCGCACCAAGGGACTCGATGAGGGGAGAGAGATTGCAAGCGCACCCAGCGGCGGAGCGGCTGCGTGAACTCGCGCACGCCCACTCGGTTCCCGGCGCGCAACTGACCGTCCACCGGGCGGGGGAAAGCCTTTCCACGGTCACCGGGGTGATGCGGTCGGGAACCGCCGAAGCGGTGACCACGCGGACCGCCTTCGCATTCGGATCCGTGACCAAGGCCTTCACCGCCACCGTGGTCGCCCAGCTCGTCGGCGACGGCGATCTGGAACTCGACGACCCCGTCGCCGAATACCTTGCGGAGTTCGACGCGGCAGCCGATCCCCGGATCGCGTCCGCCACCGTGCGCGACCTCCTCGGCCACACCGCCGGACTGGTCGCCGACCACGAACTCGACAATGCCGACGAGGCCTCCCTGGCCCGTTATGCGGCGAGCGTCGCGGCCACCACGGCACTGCACGCGCCCGGCGACTGCTTCTCCTACTCGAATTCCGGATACAACATTCTGGGACGGGTCGTCGAAGCCGTCGTCGACATGAAGTGGCAGGCCGCGATGGAGAATTTCCTCCTGCGCCCGCTCGGCATCACCCCGCTGTTCCTGCACGATCCCTCGCCCGCCGGACGGGCCCGGGCCGACTGCCACGTGGTCCGCCCCGGCTCGTCGGGCGAGCGCACGGCCCACCCCGTGGACCTGTTCCTGCCCGCCAGCTGGGCGCCCGCCGCCGGACTCGCCGGCAGCGCCGACGACCTCGTCGCACTGGCCCGCCTGCACCTGGGCACCCACCCCGAGTCCGCCGCCCTGCTGGACGAGGAGCACCGCACCGCGATGCGGACCCGCCTCCCGGCGGCCGACGCCTTCGGCATGGCCGACGGCTGGGGCCTGGGGCTGGCCCACTACGCCCCGCCGGCGGGCGACGCCACGGGCGCGTACGAGGGTGCGTATGAGGGCGCGTACCAGGGCCAGTTCGAGGGCGACTTCGAGGGCGACTTCGAGGGCGACTGGCTCGGGCACGACGGCACCGTCGACGGCGGCACCGCCCACCTGCGGTTCCACCCCGCCTCCGGCACCGCCGTCGCGCTGACCACCAACGCCACCACCGGCACCTCGATGTGGGCCGACGTGGTGGACGCCCTGCGCGCCGACGGCCTGCCCGTCGGCGACTACCGGCCCACGCTCCCGCAGCGCCCCGTCACCACCCCCGCCGGCCCTGACGCCATCGCCGGACTGCTCGGCGCCTACCGCAACGGGGACACCTGTTTCCGCGTCCGCACCGACGACGGCGGCACCGGACTGCGCTTCTCCGACGGCACCGGCCTCACCGCCGAGATGACCCTCCACGACGGACACGTCTTCACCGCCCGGCGCACCGACGCCGACGAGGCCCCCTACACCGGCCGGTTCGTGATCGACCCCGCCACGGGCGAGGCGGCCCTGCTCCAGCTCGGCGGCCGCAGCGCCCGGCGCGCGGCGGCCTAGGGGGTGTCCGGCGGATCAGGGGCGGACACCCCCTGACCGCCCCGGCGCCCTCCCGGGCCGGCGGCCCGGCCCGACCTGACCACACGCCGGGCCGCCCCCCCTCTTCTCCCCGTTCTTCTCTTCTCCCCGCATCCCCCGTGCCGGATTCCGGGCCGCCACCACGGCACACCCCTGCCCGGAATCCGCTCTTTCTGGAGGTACACAGTGGCTCGCGCCGACGCGTCGGTTAACCGGGATCTCCCCCGCCAGGTGGAGTTCTGGCGGGGCCGGCTGGAGGGCATCGCCCCCCTCGAACTGCCGGCCGACCGCCCGCGCCCCGTCATCCGGTCGACCAGCACCGCGACGTACGAGTGCGCCCTCCCGGCCGCCGCGGCGCGGGCCCTGACCGCCGGAGCGGACCCCGCCACCGCCGTGCTGGCGGCCGCCGCGTTCGCCGTCCTGGCCCGGTACTCCGGCCAGGAGGACCTCGCCCTCGGCACCCCCTCCCCGCGCACCGGCAACACCCTCGTCCTGCGCACCCCCGCCGACACCGCCGCCCCCTTCGCCGCCCTGCTGCGCGACACCGCCCGCGCCCTGGCCGACGCCCTCGCCCACGACGGCGTCCCGCTGGACGAGCTGGCCCGGACCCTCGCCCCGCACAGCGACACCAGCACCACCCCCTTCGTCCAGGCCACGGTCGCCGTGCCGAGCGAACTCCCGCTCCACCACCGTGCGTTCGACCCGCTCGACCTCTCCTTCGAGGCCGATACCGACCAGGCCCTGGTCCGGATCCGCTACAGCACCGCCCTCTTCGACGAGGCCACCGCCGCCCGGCTCGCCGGCCACCTCACCGTCCTGCTCGCCGCGGCCGGCGAAGAGCCCGGCCGGACGCTCGCCGCCCTGCCGATGCTCACCGACGGCGAGTTCGAGCAGGTCGTCCGCGCGTGGAACGACACCGCCCGCGAGGTCCCGCTCGCCACCTTCCCCGAGCTGTACGCCGTCCACGTCGCCGCCCGCCCCGACGCCACCGCCGTCATCGACGAACAGGGCCCGGTCAGCTACCGGGAACTGGACGAGCGGGCCAACAGAATCGCCCACCACCTCATCGGACTCGGCGCCGGCCGCGACCAGTTGATCGGCCTGTGCGTCGAACGCGGAGCCGCCCTGGCCGCCGGCCTGCTCGGCATCATGAAGGCCGGCGCCGCCTACCTGCCGCTCGACCCCGCCTACCCGGCCGACCGGCTCGCGTACATGCTCGAGGACTCCGGCGCCCGCATCGTGCTCACCCAGCACGCGCTGCGCGACAGGATCCCGGCCACCGCCACCGGCCCCGCCGGCACCGTCGCCACCGCCGTCGTGGTGGACCTCGACCAGGAACGCGCCGCGATCGAGGCCCGCCCCGCCACGGCCCCCGAGGTCGCGCTCGCCCCCGAGGACCTCGCCTACGCCATCTACACCTCCGGCTCCACCGGCCGCCCCAAGGGCGTGCTCGTCTCCCACGCCGGCATCGGCAACCTGGCCGCCGTCCAGGCCGAGGCCTTCGACGTCACCCCAGACAGCCGGGTCCTGCAGTTCGCGTCCACCAGCTTCGACGCCGCGTTCTGGGAGGTCTGCATGGGCCTGCTCACCGGCGCGGCCCTGGTCATGGGCAGCAAGGAGACCCTGGCGCCCGGCGAGCCGCTCGCCGCCTACGCCGCCGAGCACGGCGTCACCCACGCCACCCTCACCCCGGCCACCGTCGCCGTACTGCCCGAGGGCCGCGGCCTGCCCGCCGCCGCCACGCTCATCGTCGCAGGCGAGGCCAGCACGGCCGACCTGGTGGCCCGCTGGTCGGCCGGCCGCCGCATGATCAACGCATACGGCCCGACCGAGAGCACCGTCTGCGCGACCATGAGCGCCCCGCTCAGCGGCGCGACCGTGCCCCCGATCGGCACCCCCATCGCGAACTTCCGCGTCTACGTCCTCGACGAGGCCCTGCGGCCCGTACCCGTGGGCGTGCGCGGCGAGCTGTACATCGCCGGCATCGGCCTGGCGCGCGGCTACCACGGCCGCCCCGGCCTCACGGCGGAACGGTTCGTCGCCAACCCGTACGGGGCGCCCGGCGAGCGCATGTACCGCTCCGGCGACATCGCCCGCTGGAACGCCGACGGCACCCTGGACTACCTCGGCCGCGCCGACGACCAGGTCAAGGTCCGCGGCTTCCGCATCGAACTCGGTGAGATCGAGAGCGCCCTCGCCCTCCACCCCGACGTCGCCCAGGCGGTCGTCCTCACCCACAACACCAACCTGCGGGCGTACGTCTCCCGGGCCGGCGAGCGCCGCCCCACCGCCGAGGAACTGCGCGCCCACCTCGCCGCCGGCCTGCCCGCGCACATGATCCCCGCGGCGATCGTCGTCCTCGACACCCTCCCGCTGACCCCCAACGGCAAGATCGACCGCAAGGCGCTGCCCGAACCGGGCACCGACCGGCCGTGCCAGGACGGCGAGGACGGGGCCGGCGACGCGCACGACGCACCCCGGGGCGCCGTCGAGCAGACCCTCGCCGGCGTCTGGTCCGAGGTCCTCGGCGTCTCCCGCGTCGGCATCCACGACGACTTCTTCGCCCTCGGCGGCAACTCCATCCTCTCCGTCCGCGCCGTCTCCCGGATGCGCCAGGCCCTCGGCGTCAAGCTGTCCCCGCGCGTGCTGTTCGACACCCCGACCATCGCCGCCCTCGCCGCCTCCGTGGCGCCCGAGGAGGACACCGCGGCCGCCGCCATCCCCGTCGTCCGCCGCGAGGGCGCCCTGCCGATGTCGTTCGGCCAGCAACGCCTCTGGTTCCTGGAGGACTTCGACCCCGGCAGCGCCGAGTACCACACCGCCCTCGGCCTGCGCCTGACCGGCACCCTCGACACCGACGCCCTGCGCGCCGCCGTCACCGACCTCACCGCCCGCCACGAGTCGCTGCGCACCACCTTCGGCGTGGTCGGCGGCCGCGGCGTCCAGGTGGTCCACCCCGCCCTCGCACCGCGGTGGCGCACCGCCGACCTCACCGACACCGCCGCCGACCTGCGCGAGGAGCGGCTGCGGGAACTCGTACGCGGTGAGACGGCCCGCCCGTACGACCTCAAGGCCGGCCCCCTGGTCCGGGTCCTGCTCGTCCGCCTCTCGGCCGAGGAGCACGTGTGCGTGCTCGGCATGCACCACATCGTCACCGACGGCTGGTCGATGGGGGTCGCCACCCGCGAACTGGGCGAGTTCTACGCCGCCCGTGTCGAGGGCCGTCCCGCGCGCCTGCCCGACGCGCCCGTGCAGTACCCCGACTTCGCCGCCTGGCAGCGCGGCCGCCTGGAGGACGGCGGCCTGCTGCGCGAGCAGCTCGGATGGTGGCGCGAGCGGCTGGCCGGCATCACCCCGCTGGAACTGCCCACCGACCGGCCCCGTCCGGCCGTCCGCTCCTCCGCCGGCGCCGTCCACACCTTCGCGGTGCCCGCCGGCACCGCCGCCTCCGTCAAGCACCTCGCCCAGGAGCACGGCGCCACCCTCTTCATGGCGCTGACCGCCGCCGTCAAGGCCGTCCTCGCCCGCTGGTCGGGGCAACAGGACATCGCGGTGGGCACCGCCACCTCCGGCCGGGGCCACGGCGACCTGGAGCACCTGATCGGCTTCCTGGTCAACACCGTCGTGCTGCGCTCCCACGTCGAGCCGGACATGACCTTCGGGCAGCTGCTGGGCCAGGTCAAGGAGACCGTCCTGGAGGCCTTCGCCCACGAGGACGTCCCCTTCGAGCGGCTCGTCGAGGCCGTCCGCACCGAGCGCGACACCAGCCGCACCCCGCTCGTCCAGGCGATGGTCGTCCTCCAGAACGCGCCCGCCGACCCCGTCGCCCTGCCCGGCGTCCACGCCGCCGGTTACGAGGTGCACCGCGAGGCCGCCCCCTTCGACCTGACCGTGGAGTTCCACGAGGACGGCGAGGGGTCCGGGGGCCTCACCGCCCGGATCGGGTACAGCACCGCCCTCTTCGACGAGGCCACGGTCGCCCGCTTCGCCGGGCACCTGAACACCCTGCTGCTCGCCGCGGCCGTCGCCCCCGACCGGTCCCTGGCCACCCTGCCCATGCTGACCGACGAGGAGTTCGACCGGGCCGTACGGGACGGCAGCGGCCCGCGCACCGAGGTGCCGGCCGGCACCTTCCCGCAGCTCGTCGAGGCCCAGGCCCGCCGCCGCCCCGACGCGCCCGCCGTCGAGGACACCCGCACCACCCTCGGCTACCGCGAACTGGACGAGCGGGCCAACCGGCTCGCCCACCGGCTGGCCGCCCTCGGCGCCGGCCCGGGCACCTTCGTGGGCCTGTGCGTCGAGCGCGGCACCGACCTCGTCGTGGGCCTGCTCGGCATCATGAAGGCCGGCGCCGCCTACCTGCCGCTGGACCCGAACTACCCGGCCGACCGGCTCGCCTTCATGCTCCAGGACTCCGGCGCCCGGATCGTCGTCACCCAGACCCCGCTGCTGCCCGAACTGCCCGCCACCGACGCCGTCCTGGTCGACCTCGTGGCCGAGCGGGAGCAGCTGGCCGCCCTGCCCGGCACCGCCCCCGCCACCACCCTGCGCCCGGCCGACCTGGCGTACGTGATCTACACCTCCGGGTCCACCGGCACCCCCAAGGGCGTCCTCGTCCCGCACGCCGGCGTCGGCAATCTCGCCGCCGCCGAGGCCGAGCGGCTGGCGGTCACCGAGGACAGCCGCGTCCTGCAGTTCGCCTCCTCCTCCTTCGACGGCGCCGTCATGGAGATCCTGATGGCCCTGCCCGCCGGCGCCACCCTGGTGCTGCCGCCGCACGGCCCTGTCGTCGGCGAGGCCCTGCAGACCTTCCTGCGCGAGCGCCGCATCACCCACGCCCTGCTCGCCCCCTCCGCCGTCGCCACCCTGGTCCCCGAGGGCCTGGAGGAGCTGCGCACCCTGGTCGTCGGCGGCGAGGCCAGCACCGGCGACCTGGTCGCCCGCTGGTCCGAGGGCCGCCGGATGATCAACGCGTACGGGCCGACCGAGGCCACCGTCGTCGCCACGATGAGCGAGCCGCTCACCGGCTCCGCCATCCCGCCCATCGGCACCCCGCTGCCCAACACCCGCGTCCTGCTGCTCGACGCCGCGCTCCAGCCGGTCCCGGCCGGCGTGCCCGGCGAGCTGTACATCGCCGGCCCGCACCTGGCCCGCGGCTACCACGGCCGGCCGGGCCTGACCGCCGAGCGGTTCACCGCCGACCCGTACGGCGAGCCCGGCGCCCGTATGTACCGCTCCGGCGACGTCGCCCGCCGCCGCGCCGACGGCAGCCTGGAGTACCTCGGCCGCGCCGACGACCAGGTCAAGGTACGCGGCTTCCGCATCGAGCTCGGCGAGATCGAGACCGCCCTGGGCGGCCACCCGGACGTCCGCGACGCCGTCGTCGTGGTCCACCAGGACGAGTCGGGCCGCAAGCGGCTCGTCGCGTACGTCGTGGCCGACCGCACCCCCACCACCGGCGAACTGCGCTCCCACCTCTCCGGCAGCCTCCCCGACTACATGGTCCCCGCGCTGTTCGTCCCGCTGGAGCGGCTGCCGCTGACCCCCAGCGGCAAGGTCGACCGGCGCGCCCTGCCCGAGCCCCAGCCGCAGGCGGCCGGCCCCGACGCCGGCCACACCGCGCCGCGCGACGCGACCGAGGAGGTCCTCGCCGCGGTCTGGGCCGAGGTCCTGGGCGTGGCGAGGGTCGGCGTCCACGACAACTTCTTCGACCTCGGCGGCGATTCGATCCTGTCCATCCAGGTCGTCTCCCGCGCCCGCCAGGCCGGCCTGCTGCTGACCTCCAAGCTGCTCTTCGTCCACCAGAGCATCGCGGCCCTGGCCGGCGCCGTCACCCCCGTCGCCGAGCCGGGCGCCGACGCGCCCGCCGAGGTCAGCGGCCACGCCGAACTCACCCCGATCCAGCGGTGGTTCTTCGCCGAGCACACCGTCGACACCGACCACTACGGCATGTCCGTCCAGGTCGAGCTGGCCCCCGACACCGACACGGCCCTGCTGGAGCGCGCGCTGGCCGCCGTCGTCGGCCACCACGACGCCCTGCGGATGCGCTTCACCCGGGACGCCGCCACCGGCGCCTGGACCCAGGAGTACGGCGACCACCCGGCCGCCCCGCTCTCCGTACGCGACCTGTCCGCCCTCGGCGACGACGCCCGCGAGGACGCGCTGCACGAAGCCGCCTCGGCCGCCCAGCGCTCCCTGGACCTCGCCTCCGGGAACCTGGTCAAGGGCGTGTTCTTCCGGCTCGGCGCCGCCCGGCCGCCCCGGCTGTTCCTGACCGTGCACCACCTGGTGATGGACGGCGTGTCCTGGCGCGTGGTCCTGGAGGACCTCGCCACCGCGTACGGGCAGCTCGCCGAGGGCCGCCCCGCCGACCTCGGGGCGAAGACCAGCAGCTACCAGCAGTGGTCCCGGCGCCTGACCGACCACGTCCGCTCCGGCGGCCTCGACCACGAGATCGGCCACTGGCAGCGGGCTGCCGCCGCCACCCGGGCCCTGCCCCACGACGTACCCGGCGCCGAGCACGACCCGCACACCTTCGGCGCTGCGGCCACCGTGTCCGTCAGCCTGGACCGCGCCGACACCGAGGCGCTGCTCCAGCGGGTCCCCGCCGCCTACCGCACGCAGATCAACGACGTCCTGCTGACCGCGCTCGGCCGGATCCTCGGCGACTGGGCCGCCGGCCCCGTCACCGTGGCCCTCGAGGGCCACGGCCGCGAGGAGCTCTTCGCCGACCTCGACCTCTCCCGCACGGTCGGCTGGTTCACCACCATCCACCCCGTCACCCTCGACGTCCCGGCCGGCGACTGGGGCGCCGCGCTCAAGAGCGTCAAGGAGGACCTGCGCGCCGTCCCGGGCCGGGGCCTGGGGCACGGCGCCCTGCGCCACCTCGGCGAGCCCGGCAGCGCGGCCCACACCGCGCTGGCCGCCGCCGGGCACCTCCACCCGCAGATCAGCTTCAACTACCTGGGCCAGTGGGACGGCACCACCAGCCGCACCGGCCTGGTCCGCGCCCGCCTCGGCGCCCTCGGCGCCGACCAGGCACCCGAGCAGCCCCGCCCGCACCTCATCGACATCGTCGCCGCCGTCGGCGACGGCGAGCTGCGCATCGACTGGATCCACTCCCCGGGCACCCACAGCACCGCCGCCGTCCAGCGGCTCGCCGACGCCTTCGCCCAGGCCCTGCGCGACCTGATCGCGCACTGCCTGCGGCCCGGCAGCGGCGGCGCCACCCCCTCGGACTTCCCCCTGGCCCGCCTGGACCAGGCGGCCGTCGACCGGATCGCCGGCGACGGCCGGGGCGTGGAGGACATCCACCCGCTCACCCCGATGCAGAGCGGCATGCTCTTCCACAGCCTTTCCGAGCCGGGCGCGGGCGCCTACTTCGAGCAGATGACGTTCGAGCTCGACGGGGTCGCCGACCCCGCCCTGCTGGAGCGCGCCTGGCAGCTGGTCGCCGACCACACCGACGTCCTGCGCGCCGGCCTGGTCTGGCAGGACACCGAGCGTCCGCTCATGGTCGTCCACCGGCAGGCACCGATCCCCGTCACCCACCTCGACTGGCGCGAGGCCACCGCCGACGACCAGGAGCGGGACGTACGCCGCTTCCTCGCCGAGGACCGCGCCCGGCCGCTGGACCTCGGCGCCGCCCCGCTGATGCGGCTGACCGTGATCCGGCTCTCCGACACCACCGTCCGGCTCGTCTGCGCCTTCCACCACGTGCTGCTCGACGGCTGGTCCACCTTCGACGTGCTGACCCGGACGTACGCCGCGTACGCGGCGCTGGCGGCCGGGGAGCAGCCCGTCCTGCCCCCGCGCCGGCCGTTCTCCGCCTACGTGGAGTGGCTGGAGCGCCAGGACCTGGCCGAGGCCGAGGCGTACTGGCGCGAGCTGCTCGCCGGCTTCGAGGCGCCGACCGCGCTGCCCGCCGCCGGGCGCGTCGCGCCCGGCCACCGCACCGGTTCCACCGGACGGCGCGCCCGGCGGCTCTCCCCGCAGACCTCCAGGGCCCTGTTCGACTTCGCGCGCGGCAACCGGATCACCGTCAACACCGTGCTCCAGGGCGCCTGGGCGCTGCTGCTGGCCCGGCACGCCGGAACGCGCGACGTCGTCTTCGGCGCGACCGTCTCCGGCCGCCCCACCGACCTGGCCGGTGTGGACTCCATGGTCGGCATGCTCATCAACACCCTGCCCGTCCGCGTCGACGTCGACCCCGCCGCCCCCGTCGGACAGTGGCTCGCCCGGGTGCAGGCCGCCCAGGTGGAGGCCCGCCAGTACGAGTACGTGCCGCTGCCGCAGATCCAGGGCTGGAGCGCCGTCGAGCGCGGCACCGCGCTCTTCGAGAGCCTGGTCGTCTTCGAGAACTACCCGATGGACGACGAGGCGGCCGCCGCCCACGGGCTGCGCCTGCGCGGCCTGGAGGGCACCGAGGCCACCAACTTCCCGCTCAACCTGATCGCCTACGCCGGCGCCGAGCTGGCCTACACCCTGGCCTACGACGCCGAGCTGTACGACGAGGAGAGCGCCGAGCGGATCTGCGCCCACCTCGACGCCCTGCTCGCGGACATCGCCGCCGGCGGCCCGGACCGGCCGGTCGCCACCCTGTCGATGCTCGGCGCGGCCGAGGCCGAACTGACCCTGACGGCCTGGAACGACACCGCCCGCCCGCTGCCCGAGGCCTCGCTCGCCGAGCTGTTCGCGGCCCGCGCCGCCGAGCGGCCCGACGCCGTCGCCCTCGTCTCCGGCGGCCGGGAGACCACGTACCGGGAGCTGGACGAGCGGGCCAACCGGCTCGCCCACCACCTGACCTCCCTCGGCGCCGGCCCCGAACACCTCGTGGGCCTGTGCCTGGAACGCGGCCCGCACGCCGTCACCGCGCTGCTCGCGGTGCTCAAGGCGGGCGCGGCGTACGTCCCGCTCGACCCCGAGTACCCGGCCGACCGGCTCGCGTACATGATCGAGGACGCCGGGGTACGGCTGCTGCTCACCGAGGAGACCCTGCGCGAGCGGCTGCCCGCCTCCCCGGCCCACGTGGTGGACCTCGACCGGGACCGGGAGCGCATCGCCGCGCACCCGGCGACGGCCCCCGAGGTCACCCTGTCCCCGGAGAACCTCGCCTACGTCATCTACACCTCCGGCTCGACCGGCCGGCCCAAGGGCGTGCTGACCAGCCACCGGGCCGTCGTCCGGCTCGTCCACGGGGCGGCGTACACCGACATCGGCCCCGGCGACACCGTCGCGCAGTTCGCCTCGCTCTCCTTCGACGCCTCCACCTTCGAGGTCTGGGCCGCCCTGCTCGGCGGCGCGCGGCTCGCCGTGCACCCGCCGCGGCTGCCCACCGCCGAGGAGCTCGGCCGCTTCCTGAAGGAGCACGAGGTCACCCACCTCTGGCTCACCGCCGGCCTGTTCCACCAGGTCGCCGACGACGCCATGGGCGCCTTCGCCGGGCTGCGCCAGCTGCTCGCGGGCGGCGACCGGCTCTCGCCGGAGCACTGCGCCCGGGTGCTGGCCGCCCACCCCGCGCTGCGCCTGACCAACGGCTACGGGCCCACCGAGGCCACCACCTTCACCACCGCCCACGATCTGCGCGCGGGCGCCACCGGCGCCGTCCCGCTGGGCGCGCCGATCGGCAACACGCGCGTGTACGTGCTCGACGAGGCGCTCGCGCCCGCCCCGGTCGGGGTGCCCGGCGAGCTGTACATCGCCGGCGCGGGCCTGGCCCGCGGCTACCTGGGGCGGCCGGGCCTCACGGCGGAACGTTTCCTCGCCGACCCGTACGGCGCCCCCGGGGAGCGGATGTACCGCTCCGGCGACCTCGTGGCCTGGCGGCCCGAGGGGACCCTGGAGTTCCTCGGCCGCACCGACGGCCAGGTCAAGATCCGCGGCTTCCGGATCGAGACCGGCGAGATCGAGACCGCGCTCACCGCCCACCCGGCGGTCGCCGAGGCCGCCGTCGTCCCGTACACCGAGGGCGGGCGGACGCTGCTGGTGGCCCACGTGGTCCCGGCGGCCGGCGAGGGCGCCGCCCCGGACACCGACGCGCTGCGCGCCGCGCTGTCGGCCTCGCTGCCCGCGTACATGGTCCCGGCCGCGTTCGGCACGCTCGCCGCCCTGCCGCTCACCGCGAACGGCAAGGTCGACCGCCGGGCCCTGCCGGACCCGGTGCGCGGCGCGGACACCGGCCCCGCGTACGAGCCCGCGGCCACCGCCGTCGAGGAGGTCCTCGTCGAGCTCTGGCAGGAGCTGCTGGGCCACGACCGGATCGGCGTCCACGACAACTTCTTCGCGCTGGGCGGCGATTCCCTCCTCGCCCTGCGCATGACCTCGCGGATCAACACGGTCTTCGGCACCACGCTCTCACCGCGGGCGGTCTTCGACTTCCCGACCGTCGCGCAGAGCGCGAGCGCGGTCGAGGAACTCGTCCTCGCCGAACTCGAGGCCGCCGCCGCCCTCTCCTGACCCCTTCCCCGCTGTCCCGGCTTTCCGTTCCGGTTCCTCCCCACCGAAAGGCACCACCGTGTCCAACCCGTTCGAGCAGGCCGACCGCCCCTACAGCGTCCTCGTCAACGACGAGGGCCAGCACTCCCTGTGGCCCGCCGCCACCGCCGTACCGGCCGGCTGGCACACCGTCCTCGCCGACCGGCCCCGCGAGGAGTGCCTGGCCTACGTCGAGACGCACTGGACCGACATGCGCCCGCAGAGCCTGACCGCCGCCACCACCGGCTGACCCGGCGGCCCCGCCGCCGACCGCCGCCCGTACCGCTCACCACCAGTACTCCTGTACTCCCTTGGGGGATCCCTCGATGAACACGCCGTCTTCCCGCGCGGACCGGATAGCCGCTCTGCCCGACCGGCTCCGGGAGGCGCTCGCCGAGCGCCTCTCCGGCCGGGCCGGCGCCGCCGGGGCGGCCGCCGCCGGACCGCTCGTTCCCGCGGTCCCCCGCGGGGGCGAACTGCCCCTGTCCTTCGGACAGCAGCGCCTGTGGTTCCTGGAGGACTTCGAACCGGAGAGCGCCGACTACCACTCGGCGCTGCCCCTGCGGATCACAGGAGCTCTGGACGCCGGCGCGCTGCGCGCCGCCGTCGGCGACCTGGTGGACCGGCACGAGTCGCTGCGCACGACCTTCCGGGCCGTCGACGGCCGCCCCGTCCAGATCGTCCACGACACCCTCGCGCCCGGCTGGACGGCCGCCGACGCCCGGGACGAGGACGAGGCGCGTGCCGTCGTACGGGCGGAGATGGCCCGCCCGTACGACCTCGCGGCCGGACCGCTGGTGCGCGTCCTGCTCGTACGCCTCGCCGCCGACGAGCACATCTGCGTGCTCGGCATGCACCACATCGTCACCGATGGCTGGTCCATGGGCGTCGTCGCCCGCGAACTGGGCGAGCTGTACGCGGCCCGCCTCCAGAACCGCCCGGCCCGCCTGCCCGAAGTCGCCGTCCAGTACCCGGACTTCGCCGCCTGGCAGCGCGCCCGGCTGGCGGACGGCGGCCTGCTGGAGCGGACCACCGACTGGTGGCGCGAGCGGCTGGCGGGCATCTCCCCGCTGGAACTGCCCACCGACCGGCCCCGCCCCGCCGTGCGCACCTCCGCCGGCGCCGTCCACGCCTTCGAGCTGCCCGCCGGCACCGTCGACGGCCTCAAGGACCTCGCCCGCGACCGGGGCGCCAGCCTCTTCATGGTGCTCACCGCCGCCGTCAAGGCCGTCCTCGCGCGCTGGTCCGACCAGGAGGACATCGCGGTGGGCACCTCCTCGGCCGCCCGCGGCCACCAGGAACTCGAAGGCCTCGTCGGCTTCCTCGTCAACACCGTCGTCCTGCGGACCCAGGTCGAGGCGGACCTCGCCTTCACCGACCTGCTCGACCGGGTCAAGGACACCGTCCTGGACGCCTTCGCCCACGAGGACGTCCCCTTCGACAAGCTCGTCGAGGCCGTCCAGCCCGAACGCGACCCCAGCCGCACCGCGCTCGTCCAGGCCATGGTCGTCCTGCAGAACGCCCCGGCCGACGCCCTGGACCTGCCCGGCGCCCGCACCACCGGCTACCCGCTGGAGCGCGACGCCTCCCTCTTCGACGTCACCTTCGAGTTCGAGGAGCGGGACGGCCGCCTCGCCGGACTCGTCGAATACAGCACCGACCTGTTCGACGCCGCCACCGTCGCCCGCCTCACCGGCCACCTCGGCGTCCTGCTCGACGCGGCCCTCGCGGCCCCCGGTACCGCCGTCGGCGCGCTGCCGCTGCTGACGGACGCCGAGGAGGAGCAGATCCGCCACCGGTGGAACGCCACCGAACTGGCCGCCGTCGACCCCGCCCTCATCCACGAGCGGCTCGCCGCCCAGGCCGCCCGGACGCCCGACGCACCGGCCGTCATCGCCGAGGACGCCACCCTCACCCACCGCGAACTCGACGAGCGGGCCAACCGGCTCGCCCACCACCTGACCGCGCTCGGCGCCGGCCCCGGCTCCCTCGTCGGCCTCAGCGTCGCCCGGGGCTCCGCCATGGCCGTGGGCCTGCTCGGCATCCTCAAGGCCGGCGCCGCCTACGTACCGCTCGACCCCGGCTTCCCCGCCGACCGGCTCGGCTACATGCTGGCCGACTCCGGCGCCCCCCTCGTCGTCACCCACGGCGCCGTCCGCGACCGGCTGGCCGGCTCCGGGGCCCGCCTCGTGGACCTCGACGCCGACGCCGCCGAGATCGGCGCCCGGCCCGCCACCGCCCCGCACACCACGGTCACCGCCGACGACCTCGCGTACGTCATCTACACCTCCGGCTCCACCGGCAACCCCAAGGGCGTCGCCATCGAGCACCGCAACGTCCGGCACATCTGCGCCGCCTGGGACGAGCGGTACGGGCTGGACGAGCTGAAGCTGCGCTTCCTGTCCGTCTCCAGCCTCTCCGTGGACCTCTTCTTCGCCGACCTCATCCGCTCCCTGCCCTTCGGCGGCGCCCTCGTCATCGCCTCCAAGGACGTCACCACCGAACCCTCCGCGCTCCTGGACCTGATCGCCCGGACCGGCGCCACCGGCCTGGAGATCGTCCCCTCGCTGCTGAACGCCGTCCTGGCCGAGGTCGACCGGCGCGGCGACGGCTTCCCTCCGCTGCGTCTGATCTCCGTCGGCTCCGAGGGCTGGCGCGTCGAGGACTGCCGCGCCCTGCTGCGCCGGATCAGGCACGACGCCGTCGTCGTCAACGCCTACGGCGGCACCGAGGCCACCATCGACTCCACCGTCTTCGTCCCGGCCGAGGAGACCCTGCGCGACAGCGTGTACGTCCCCATCGGCCGCCCGCTGCCCGACACCCGCGTGTACGTCCTCGACGCCCGCCGCGGCCTCGTCCCCGTCGGCGTGCCCGGCGAGATCTGGATCGGCGGCGCGGGCATCGGCCGCGGCTACCACGGGCGGCCGGACCTGACCGCCGAGCGGTTCGTCCCCAGCCCCTTCGTCGAGGGCGACCGGCTCTACCGCACCGGCGACCGGGCCCGCCTGCTGCCCACCGGCGACCTGGAGTTCCTCGGCCGTGCCGACGACCAGGTCAAGATCCGCGGCTTCCGCATCGAGCTCGGCGAGGTCGAGAGCGCCCTGCTCGCCCACCCCGACGTCACCGACGCCGTCGTCCTCGCCCGGCAGGAGGACACCGGCCGGCGCCGCCTCGTGGCGTACGTCGTCGCCGGACCGGACACCGATACCCCGGGCCTGCGCGCGCACCTCTCCGGCAGCCTGCCCGACTACATGGTCCCGGCCGTCTTCGTCCCCCTGGAGCGGCTGCCGCTGACCCCGGGCGGCAAGGTCGACCGGCGCGCCCTGCCCGCGCCCGACCCGGAGGCCGGGCGGCCCGGCACCGAGTACACCGCGCCGCGCGACGCCACCGAGGAGATCCTGGCCACCATCTGGGCCGAGGTCCTCGGCGTGCCGAAGGTCGGCATCCACGACAACTTCTTCGACCTCGGCGGCGATTCGATCCTCTCCATCCAGGTCGTCTCCCGCGCCCGCCAGGCCGGCCTGCACCTCACCTCCAAACTGCTCTTCCTGCACCAGAGCGTCGCCGCCCTGGCCGGTGCCGCCGGCGCGCCCGCCGCCCCGGCCGCCGCCGCGGCACCCGGCGAGGTCGGCGGTACCGCCGACCTCACCCCGATCCAGCGGTGGTTCCTCGCCGAGCACACCGTCAACCCCGACCACTACGCCATGTCCGTCCAGCTCGGACTCGCGCCGGACACCGACGCCGCCCTGCTGGAGCGGGCCCTGGCCGCGGTGATCGCCCACCACGACGCCCTGCGCCTGCGCTACCGGCGTGACGCCGCCGACGGCACCTGGACCCAGGAGTACGGCGACCTGCCGGCCGCCCCGTTCTCCGTGCGCGACCTCACCGCCCTGGACGCCGCCGCGCGCGAGCAGGCCCTGCACGACACCGCGCTCGCGGCCCAGCGCGCCCTGGACCTGGCCTCCGGAACCCTCGTCAAGGGCGTCCTCCTGCGCCTCCCCGAGGGCGAGGCCCCCCGCCTCTTCCTCGCCGTGCACCACATCGTCATGGACGGCGTCTCCTGGCGCGTGCTCCTGGAGGACCTCGCCACCGCGTACGCGCAGCTCGCCGCCGGCCGGCCCGCCGACCTCGGGCCGAAGACCAGCAGCTACCAGCAGTGGTCCCGGCGCCTGACCGACCACGTCCGCTCCGGCGGCCTCGACCACGAGATCGAGCACTGGCGCGCCGTGGACCCCGGTCACGCCCCCGCCCTGCCCGTCGACCACCCGGCCGGCCGCAACGTCACCGCGCACGAGCGCACCGTCCGCGTCGCCCTCACCCGCGAGGAGACCGAGGCCCTCCTCCAGCGCGTACCGTCGGTCTACCGCACACAGATCAACGACGTGCTCGTCAGCGCCCTGGGCCGCACCCTGGCCGACTGGACCGGCACGGACCGCCTCGTCCTCGGCCTGGAGGGCCACGGCCGCGAGGAGCTCTTCGAGGACCTCGACCTCTCCCGCACCGTCGGCTGGTACACCACCCACTTCCCCGTCGCCCTCGCCCTGCCCGGCGGCCGCGGCTGGGACGAGACCGTCAAGGCGGTCAAGGAGCAGCTGCGCGCGGTTCCCGGCCGGGGCCTGGGCTACGACGCCCTGCGCTTCCTGTCGCCGCCCGGCACCCCGGGCCACGCGCTGGCCGCCGACCCGCTGCCGCAGATCAGCTTCAACTACCTCGGCCAGTGGGACCGCACCACCGCCGACGACGGCCTGGTCCGCGACCGGCTGCCCGCCCTCGGCCTGGACCACGAACCGGACGAGCCCCGCCCGTACCTCCTCGACGTCGTCGGCATGGTCGAGTCCGGCACCCTCGGCTTCAGCTGGATCTTCTCCGGCGAGGTCTTCGACGAGGCGACCGTCCAGCGGGTCGCCGACGCCTTCCGGGACGCCCTGCGGGCACTGATCACCCACTGCCTGCGGCCCGGCAGCGGCGGTGCGACCCCGTCCGACTTCCCGCTGGCCCGCCTGGACCAGGCGGCCGTCGACCGGATCGTCGGCGACGGCACGGGCATCGAGGACATCTATCCGCTCACGCCCATGCAGAGCGGCATGCTCTTCCACACCCTGGCCGAGCCCGGCTCCGGCGCCTACTTCGAGCAGATGTCCTTCCTGCTGGACGGGGTCACCGACACCGCGCTGCTGGAGCGCGCCTGGCAGCACGTCACCGACCACCTGGAGGTGCTGCGCGGCGCCGTGGTCTGGGAGCAGGTCGACCGGCCGCTGCTGGTCGTGCACCGCCGCACCCCGCTGCCCGTGGTCCACCTGGACTGGCGCGGGCTGACCACCGAGGAGCAGGCGGGCGCGCTCACCGCCTACCTGGCCGAGGACCGCGCCCGGGGCATCGACCTGGCCGCGGCGCCGATGACGCGGCTGGCGCTCGTACGGATCTCCGACACCTCCGTACGGGTGGTGCGGACCTCGCACCACGTCCTCCTGGACGGCTGGTCCACCTTCCAGATGCTCGACGAACTCGCCACCGCCTACCGGGCACTGGCCGCCGGGCAGCAGCCGGTGCTGCCCGCGCGCCGGCCGTTCTCCGCCTACGTGGAGTGGCTGGAGCGCCAGGACCTGGCCGAGGCGGAGGCGTACTGGCGCGGCCTGCTGGGCGGGGTCACCGAGCCGACCGCGCTGCCCTTCGACCGCCGGCCGGCCGCGAGCCACCGGGCGCAGTCCGCCGAGCGGCTGGTGACCTGGCTGTCCGCCGAGGACTCCCGGCGGCTGTACGACTTCGCACGGGCCGGCCGCCTGACGGTCAACGCCGTCCTCCAGGGCGCCTGGGCGCTGCTGCTGGCCCGCTACTCGGGCGAGCGGGACGTCGTCTTCGGCGCGACCGTCTCCGGCCGCCCGGCCGATCTGCCCGGTGTCGACTCCATGGTCGGCATGCTCATCAACACCCTGCCCGTGCGCATCGAGATCGACGGCGCGGCCCCGGTGGGGGAGTGGCTGGCCCGGGTGCAGCAGGCCCAGGTGGAGGCCCGCCAGTACGAGTACGTGCCGCTGCCGCAGATCCAGGGCTGGAGCGGCGTCGAGCGCGGCACCCACCTCTTCGAGAGCCTGGTGGCGTTCGAGAACTTCCCCGTGGACGGGGACACCGGCCAGGACGGCGACCCGGTCCGCCTGCACGGCCTGGAGGGCGCGGACGTCACCAACTTCCCGCTGAACCTGGTCGCCTACGCCGGTGAGGAGCTGGCGTACGCCCTGGCCTACGACCCCGCGCTGTTCGACGCGGACACCGTCGCCCGCATGGCGGCCCACCTGCGCGCGCTGCTGGCGGGGATGGTCGCCGAGCCCGCGCGCGCGGTGTCGGCGGTGCCGATGCTCACGCCCGGCGAGTTCGAGCGGGTGGTCCACGAGTGGAACGCGACGGGTGGGGTCGAGGCGCCGGAGGGGACGGTGCACGGTCGG
>NZ_JBIVFN010000013.1:0-202648 GCF_044748145.1 Streptomyces sp. NPDC090022 | reverse complement strand
GGCCCCGACGCACCCATCATCACCACCGACGCCCGCCACCGCGCCGACGCCAAGAGCGCCCTCATCACGCTCGTCGAACACGCCCTCATGGCACGCCTGCGGTAGGCGACGACGCCTCCTCGGACAAGGCCCCCGTACGCGCGCAGCGTGCGGGGGCCTTTCCCGTACCGCCGCGGGGGTCTCTCCCGGACCGCCGCTCCGGGATCGCCGGGACGGCCGCGGCCGGACATGCGTGAGGCCCCGCACCCGGGTCGGGTGCGGGGCCTCATGTCGAGAGCCGTGGCGGGACTCAGCCCTGCCAGCTGTGCGGCGCGCGGAAGCCGGGCGTGCGCTCCAGGCGGCGCCAGCCGGCCGTGGAACGGGCCCCGCGGGCGGCCGGGACCTCCGGGGTGGAGGCGGCGCGGGCCAGGAGGATCGCGGTGATCGCGGCCAGCTCCTCGGGCTCGGCGTTGCCCTTCTCGACGCGCAGCAGCATGTCGGTGCTCATCGGTGGCTTCTCTCCCTTACTGCGGCGGGTTGCCGTGCTTGCGGGACGGCAGGTCGGCGTGCTTGTTGCGGAGCATCGCGAGGGCGCTGATCAGCGTCCCGCGGGTGTCCGCCGGGTCGATGACGTCGTCGACGAGGCCGCGCTCGGCCGCGTAGTACGGGTGCATCAGCTCGGCCTTGTACTCCTTGACCATGCGGGCGCGCATGGCCTCGGGGTCCTCGGCGTCGGAGATCTGCTTGCGGAAGATGACGTTGGCCGCGCCCTCGGCGCCCATGACCGCGATCTCGTTGGTCGGCCACGCGTACGTGATGTCGGCGCCGATGGACTGGGAGTCCATGACGATGTACGCGCCGCCGTAGGCCTTGCGCAGGATCAGCGAGATCCGCGGGACCGTGGCGTTGCAGTAGGCGTAGAGGAGCTTGGCTCCGTGGCGGATGATGCCGCCGTGCTCCTGGCTGACGCCCGGCAGGAAGCCGGGGACGTCCAGCAGCGTGATGATGGGGATGTTGAAAGCATCGCACATCTGGACGAACCGGGCGGCCTTCTCGGACGCCTCGATGTCCAGGACGCCGGCGAGGTGGCCGGGCTGGTTGGCGACGATGCCCACGACCTGGCCGTCCATCCGGGCCAGGGCGCAGATGATGTTGCGGGCCCAGCGCTCGTGGATCTCCAGGACGTCGCCGTCGTCGACGACCTCCTCGATGACCTTGAGCATGTCGTACGGGCGGTTGCCGTCGGCGGGAACGAGGTCCAGCAGGACGTCGGAGCGCCGGTCGGCGGGGTCGTCGGTCGGGTGCAGCGGCGGGTTCTCGCGGTTGTTCGACGGGAGCATCGTGATGAGGTAGCGGACCTCGGCGATGCAGGTCTCCTCGTCGTCGTACGCGAAGTGCGCGACGCCGGAGGTCTCGGCGTGCACGTCGGCGCCGCCGAGCCCGTTCTGGGTGATCTCCTCGCCGGTCACCGCGCGGACCACGTCCGGGCCGGTGATGAACATCTGCGAGGTCTCCCGCACCATGAACACGAAGTCCGTCAGCGCCGGGGAGTACGCCGCCCCGCCCGCGCACGGGCCCAGCATCACCGAGATCTGCGGGATGACCCCCGAGGCGCGGGTGTTGCGCTGGAAGATGCCGCCGTAGCCGGCGAGCGCGCTGACCCCCTCCTGGATCCGGGCGCCCGCACCGTCGTTCAACGACACCAGCGGGGCACCGGCCGCGATGGCCATGTCCATGATCTTGTGGATCTTCGTCGCGTGGGCCTCGCCCAGCGCACCGCCGAAGATCCGGAAGTCGTGCGCGTACACGAAGACCGTGCGGCCCTCGACCGTGCCCCAGCCGGTGATCACACCGTCCGTGTACGGCTTCTTCGCCTCCAGACCGAAGCCGGAGGCGCGGTGCCGGCGCAGCTGCTCGACCTCACGGAAGGAGCCCTCGTCCAGCAGCAGGGCGATGCGCTCGCGGGCGGTCAGCTTGCCCTTGGCGTGCTGCGCCTCGGTCGCCCGGTCACTGGGGCCGCGCCGCGCCTGCTCGCGCAGGTCGTACAGCTCGGCCACGCGCCCGCGGGCGTCCGTCGGCTCGCTCGGAGTCTGGTCCACAACGGTCATGTACTGACCTTACGAAGCCGACCAAGAAAAACCTTCCGTTGATTCCGCACAGTCTCGGGAGCTATCCGCTGTACGGCCCGGACAGTAGCCCGATGGGATGCATGGACATCACCAGTACGGACCAACGGCGGTTGTGGGCACCGCACAAAACGGCGTGTCGGCTCCTCGAAGGTTGAAATTTGAACGGAATGGGTCTAGCGTCATTCTCGTTGAAACTTCAACAACAACGGATCACCCCCACACCGAGGAGCACGTCATGGGTCTGTTCACCCGCCGCACCCAGCAGAACACCGCCGCCGTCGCCACCCTGGACGTCGACCCGGCCCTCGCCGCCCTCACCGGCGACTACGTCATCGACCCCGCCCACAGCAGCATCGGCTTCACCGTGCGCCACGCCATGGTGACCAACGTGCGGGGCACCTTCACCGGCCACGAGGGCAGCCTGCACCTCGACGGCGCGGACCCGTCCCGCTCCACGGCCTCGATCGACGTCACGATCGCCTCCGTGGACACCGGCATCGCGGACCGGGACACCCACCTGCGCAGCGCGGACTTCTTCGACGCCGAGACCTTCCCGCTGATGCGCTTCCGCTCCACCGGGGCGCAGCAGCTCGGCGGCGACCTGTACCGCATCACCGGTGAGCTCACCATCAAGGACGTTACGCGCCCGCTCTCCATCGACCTGGAGTTCAACGGCGCGGCCACCGACGTCTACGGCAGCGAGCGCGTCGGCTTCGAGGGCACGGCCGAGATCCTGCGCTCCGACTGGGGCCTGACGTGGAACGCCGCGCTGGAGGCCGGCGGTGTGATGGTCAGCGACAAGGTGAAGCTGACCTTCGACATCTCGGCGATCAAGCAGGCCTGACCCGGCACGAGGACGTAGCGGCGACCGGGGCGGCTGGAGACCGCCCCGGCCGGGGGCGGCTAGAACCCGCCCCCGCCGTCGAAGCCGCCGCCCCCGCCGAAGAAGTCGCCGCCGCCGAAGTCCGAGCCGTCGAAGTCGGCGCCGGAGTACTCCCCGCCCTCGAAGCCGCCGCCGTCGCCGTACCCGCCGCTCCAGTCGGAGGCGTACGCGGGGCTCGCCATCATCGAGCCGAGCAGGGTGCCGACCAGCATGCCGGGCAGGATGCCGCCGCCGAAGTAACCGCCGGCCCACGGCCCGTACGCCGGGCCCGCGTCGTAGTAGGGCCGCCGCCCCTGAGCCGTCTCGACCGTGCGGACCATCGGTTCGTCGCCCTCGCGCAGCCGGACCGCGTCCGCCGTGCAGACCGGCACCGTACGGGCGGCCCCGCCGGCCGGCGCCCACGCGGCGTCCTCGGTGCTGGGCCCGTGCCGCGGGTCGAAGAAGCAGGGCAGCCGGCGCTCGGGCAGCGCCCGGCCCTCCCGGCGGGCGGCGAGCACGGCCAGCGCGTGGCGGCCGTCCTCCAGGGCCTGCGTGACGCCGGTGACCTCCTGCGGATGCTGGACGCCGCCCATGATCTGCTTGGCCTTGTCGTAGGAGTCCAGGGCCCGCTCGTAGTCCCCGCGCATGGCGTCGTCCGCGCCGGGCTCCGAGGGGTGGAAGTCCAGCCGTTCGAGCTCCTCGCCGAAGGCCGTGATGTCCTCGTCGACCACGACGCGCAGCTTCTCGATGGCCGCGCGCTCGGCGGCTTCCTTCCTGCGGCGCTTGCTGCGGACCAGGGTGTACGCGCCGCCGCCACCGATCAGGGCCACCGCCCCGAGGCCGACCAGCGCGCCGGTGGACACGCCACCGCCGTCACCGGCGCCGGTGGCGCCCCAGGAAGCCGGTGCCCGGCCCTTGACCTGCGGCAGGGCCTGGTCGACGAAGTTGTTCAGCTCGGTGACGGCGTCCACGGGACCGCCGGCCTTCACCGCGTCGGTGAGGTTGCGGACGGCGTTGGTGGGCATGACCGAACGGTCGGCGCCCGCGTTGAACCCGTCGCCCAGCCGGATCGCGTACAGCCCGCTGATCCCGGTCTGTGTCCGGACGGTGCGCAGCACGCTGTCGGCCGGGAACTCGGTGGCGGTGGGCAGCACGGCGACGAACACCGGCTTGCCCGCGTCCTTGATCTTCCGCGCGAGCGCGTCCGCCTGCGCCGGGGGCAACTGCGCCTCGGCGCGTGGATCGACGTAGACCGGGCCCTCCTTGAAGGCCTCCGCGACGGCGGCGGGGCCGGTGGCCGCGGCCGCCTGCGGGGCCGCCGCGAGGGCCCCCGCCGACAGGGCCAGCAGCAGACCGGAGAGCACGGATATCAGCCTGGTCCTCATGCCTACGACGCTACCGGAACCGGGCCTTTCCTGTGTTAACGGGACATAAGGGCACCCGGTGCCGGTGAGCTGCGACGACGTCGGCGCGCGGGACCCCTACTCGGCCGGTTCGACCCCCGCGTGCAGGAGGCCGTAGGTGATGGCGTCCTCCAGGGCCTGCCAGGAGGCCGCGATCACGTTCGGGGCCACGCCCACGGTGTTCCACTCGCGCACGCCGTCCGTCGTGGCGATCAGGACGCGGGTCGTGGACTCCGTGCCGTGCTTGCCCTCCAGGATGCGGACCTTGTAGTCCACCAGCTCGAACTTGGCCAGCTGCGGGTAGAACCGCTCCAGGGCGACCCGCAGCGCGCGGTCCAGCGCGTTGACGGGGCCGTTGCCCTCGGCCGTCGCGACGATCCGCTCGCCCTTGGCCCACAGCTTCACCGTGGCCTCGTTGGCGTGCGTACCGTCCGGGCGGTCCTCGACGATCGCGCGCCAGGACTCCGTACGGAAGTACTTGCGGGCGCGGCCCTCGACCTCGGTGCGCAGCAGCAGCTCGAAGGAGGCGTCGGCGGCCTCGTAGGTGTAACCGGCGAGCTCGCGTTCCTTGACCCGCTCGACCACGCGGGAGACCAGCGCGCGGTCCCCGCCGAGGTCGACTCCGAGCTCCTTGCCCTTGAGCTCGATCGAGGCGCGGCCGGCCATGTCGGAGACCAGCATCCGCATGGTGTTGCCGACCCGCTCGGGGTCGATGTGCTGGTAGAGGTCGGGGTCGACCTTGATCGCGGAGGCGTGCAGGCCGGCCTTGTGCGCGAAGGCCGAGACACCGACGTAGGGCTGGTGCGTGGACGGGGTGAGGTTGACGACCTCGGCGATGGCGTGCGAGATGCGGGTCATCTCGGCCAGCGCGCCCTCGGGCAGGACCCGTCGGCCGTATTTGATCTCCAGCGCGGCGACCACCGGGAACAGGTTGGCGTTGCCGACCCGCTCGCCGTAGCCATTGGCGGTGCACTGCACGTGCGTGGCCCCGGCGTCGACGGCGGCGAGGGTGTTGGCGACCGCGCAGCCGGTGTCGTCCTGGGCGTGGATGCCCAGCCGGGCGCCGGTGTCGGCGAGCACGGTGGCGACCACGGCCGTGACCTGCGCCGGGAGCATGCCACCGTTGGTGTCGCAGAGGATGACCACGTCCGCGCCGGCCTCGTACGCGGTACGGACCACCGACTTGGCGTACTCGGCGTCGGCCCGGTAGCCGTCGAAGAAGTGCTCGCAGTCGACGAACACGCGCCGGCCCTGCTCGCGCAGGTAGGAGACGGTGTCGCGGACCATGGCGAGGTTCTCGTCGAGGGTCGTGCGCAGCGCGAGCTCGACGTGCCGGTCGTGGGACTTGGCGACCAGCGTGATGACCGGCGCGCCGGACTCCAGCAGGGCTCTGACCTGCGGGTCCTCGGCCGCCGAGCCGCCGGGGCGGCGGGTCGCGCCGAACGCGACGAGCTGAGCGTGCTTGAAGTCGAGCTCGCGGGCGCGGGCGAAGAACTCGGTGTCGCGGGGGTTGGCACCGGGCCAGCCGCCCTCGATGAAGCCCACGCCGAACTCGTCCAGGTGCCGGGCGATCGTCAGCTTGTCGGCGACCGTGAGGTTGATGCCCTCACGCTGGGCGCCGTCACGCAGGGTGGTGTCGAAGACGTGGAAGCTGTCGCCCGGGCCCCGGGTCGGCGTGGTCGCCTCTGTCGTCGTCATGCTGATCTGACTCCTGTCGGATGAGTGGCTCCGGATGCCCGCCCCAGGGGAGGCCGCCGCCACTGCCCCCATCATCGCGCGCACCCGTCGCCCCGGCCGGAATGGTGCCGGGAAACGAAAAGACCTCTCGCGGGTGCGAGAGGTCTGCGCGCGGGTCTGGGGCACGATGGCCGCCGCCGCGAAGTTCTTCCACGGTTCAGCGGCCACTGCGGACCGGCGCGCTGCTGCCGATAATCATGGACGGAGCAAGCACATCCGCAGTGTGGCACAGCGCCCGCCGCGCGCGGACATCGGTCTCACCATTCGGTCAGGCGTCCGGGGACCCGCCGGAGGCCCGGGGAGCGAGCGCGTCGGTGAGGTACGCGCGCACGTGGTCGAGGATGTCCTGGCGGGAGACCGTGGGCAGCCCGACCGCCAGCTGGATGCTGAACCCGTCGAGCAGCGCCCGGGTGCGCGCGGCGAAGCGGTCGGCGTCCACCGGCTGGAACTCGCCGCGCGAGATGCCCTCGGCGAGCAGCGCGACCAGGTCGCGGTGCCAGGCGCCCTCGATGGCGGCCTGGCGGTCGCGCTCCTCGGGGCCGGCGTTCTGCGAGCGGTTCCAGACCTCCAGCCACAGGGTCCAGTGCGGGTCGCGGGCCCCCTCGGGGACGTACAGGTCGACGTACGCCTCCAGGCGCTCGCGCACCGGGCCGCGCCGGGCGAGCAGGGCGCGGCGCTCGTCGCCGAGCGCGGCCTCGCTCCACTCCAGGGTCTGCAGCAGGAGCTCGTCCTTGCTGCGGAAGTAGTAGAGGAGGTGGCCGCTGCTCATACCGACCTGGCGGCCGAGCCCCGCCATGGTCAGGCCTTCCAGGCCGCGCTCGGCGATCGTGGCCATGGCGGCGACGAGGACGTCCTCGCGAGGCGGCGCGTTCTTCCGCGCGCGTACTCCACCCGCCGCCATGGGCCACTCCTTGCCGTTCCGCCTCCGGTGCTTCTCAGACCTTCGGCTGCTGCTGGGTGATGCAGTGGATACCGCCACCCCCGGCGAAAATCGTACGTGCGTCGACCAGGGTGACGGTGCGGTCGGGGAAGAGACCGCGGAAGATCTCGGCGGCCTCCTCGTCGCGCGGGTCGTCGAAGGAGCAGAGCACCACGCCGTCGTTGCACAGGAAGTGGTTGATGTAGGAGTAGTCGACCCATTCGCCGTCCTCCTCCAGCACGGTGGGCGCCGGGATCTCCACGACCTCCAGCTGCCGCCCACGGGCGTCGGTGGACGCGCGCAGGATGGCCGCGATGGTCGTGCAGCGCTCGTGGTCGGGGTGGGCCGGGTCGGGCTGGGTGTGCACCATCACCACGCCGGGGCGGGCGAAGGCGGCGACGATGTCCACGTGCCCCTGGGTGCCGTAGGTGCCGTAGTCGCCGGCGAGGCCGTACGGCAGCCAGATGGCCTTGGTGGTGCCGAGGTGGGCGTGGATCTCGGCCTCGACCTGCTCGCGGGTCCAGCCGGGGTTGCGGCCCTGGCCCAGCTGCACGGTGTCCGTGAGCAGGACGGTGCCCTCGCCGTCCACGTGGATGGCGCCGCCCTCGTTGACGAGCGGGGTGCTGTACGTCCGGGTGCCGGCCAGGTCGGAGACATGCCGGGCGATCTTGGAGTCGTGCTCCCAGCGGGCCCACTCCTGGGCGCCCCAGCCGTTGAACGTCCAGTCCACGGCGGCGAGGCGGCCTGCGCCGTCGGTGACGAAGGTGGGCCCGATGTCGCGCATCCAGGCGTCGTCGAGCTCGCGCTCGACGAGGGTGACCGGGTGCCGGTCGCCGTCGCCGACCACGGCGCGGGCGCTCTCGGCGTCACCGGGCGAGACGACCAGGGTGACGGGCTCGTAGGCGCTCACCGCACGGGCGACGGCGGCCCAGGCGCGGCGGGCCTCGTCGAGCTCCTGGTCGTTGGTGAAGGTCGGGTTGGGGCTGGGCCAGGCCATCCAGGTGCGCTCGTGCGGGGCCCACTCGGGGGGCATGGAGAATCCGTCGGCGGCGGGGGTGGTCGGCTGGGTCATGGCGGGAATCCTTGGAGGAGGGCTGAGCCGGTGTGCGGGCGGGGCCGGCGGCTCAGAGGAAGTACAGGCGGTTGAGGGTGACCGACTCGGCGGCCTCGGAGCGCAGCGGGTCACCGTCGAGCGTGACCAGTCCGCTGCGCGCGTCCACATCGACCGCGCCCACCCGGGAGTTGAGCAGGAGGTCCGCGGGGCCGATGCCGCGGGTGCCGCGGACGGCGACCCGGCGGCGCCGGGTCGGCATCCGGTCGCAGTCGAGGGCCGCGGCCGCGGCGGAGACGAAGGCGACGGAGATGTCGGCGGCCGTCGCCCCGTACGCGCCGAACTGCGGCCCGAGGACGAGCGGCTCGCAGGTGTCGGTGGCGGCGTTGGGGTCGCCGGTGACGCCGTACGCCGGGAAGCCGGACTTCAGCACCAGCTGCGGCTTGGCGCCGAAGAACTGCGGGCGCCACAGCACGATGTCGGCGAGCTTGCCGACCTCGATGGAGCCGATCTCGTGGGCGAGGCCGTGGGCGATGGCCGGGTTGATGGTCAGCTTGGCCATGTAGCGCAGGACGCGGGCGTTGTCGTCGCCCTCGCCGTCGCCGGCCTCCCCGTCACGGGGAAGAAGGGGACCGAGCTCGGCCTTCATCTTGGCGGCCATGGCGAAGGTGCGCCGGACGGTCTCGCCCGCGCGGCCCATGCCCTGGGCGTCGGAGGAGGTGATGCCGATCGCGCCCAGGTCGTGCAGCACGTCCTCGGCGCCCATCGTCCCGGCGCGGATCCGGTCGCGGGCCATGGCGGCGTCACCGGGCAGGTCCGGCTTGAGGTCGTGGACGGAGACGATCATGCCGTAGTGCTCGGCGACCGCGTCCCGGCCGAAGGGCAGGGTGGGGTTGGTGGAGGAGCCGATGACGTTCGGCACCCCCGCCATCTTGAGCACGTTGGGCACGTGTCCGCCGCCGCAGCCCTCGATGTGGAAGGCGTGGATGGTACGGCCCTCCAGCACCCGCAGGGTGTCCTCGACGGAGAGGCACTCGTTGAGGCCGTCCGAATGCAGCGCGACCTGGACGTCGTGCTCCTCGGCCACCCGCAGGGCGGTGTCCAGGGCGCGGGTGTGGGCTCCCATGTCCTCGTGGACCTTGAAGCCGGAGGCGCCGCCCTCGGCGAGGGCCTCGACCAGGGGCGCGGCGTCCGAGGAGGAGCCGCGGGCGAGGAAGCCGATGTTGACGGGCCAGGCGTCGAAGGCGTTGAAGGCGTGCTTCAGGGCCCACGGGGAGTTGACGCCGACGCCCCAGACGGGGCCGAACTCCTGGCCGATGATCGTGGTGACGCCCGCGGCGAGCGAGGCCTCCATGACGCGCGGCGAGAGCAGGTGGACGTGGGTGTCGACGGCGCCGGCGGTGGCGATCAGGCCCTCGCCGGAGACGATCGACGTACCCGTGCCGACGACGACGTCGACCCCGTCGAGGGTGTCGGGGTTGCCGGCCCGGCCGATGGCGTGGATGCGGCCCTCACGGATGCCGATGGAGACCTTGCGGATACCGAGGACGGCGTCGATGACCAGCACGTTGCTGATCACGACGTCGCAGGTCTCGCGGACGGCGGCGGCCTTGAGGTGCAGGCCGTCGCGGGCGGTCTTGCCGAAGCCGGCGAGGAACTCGTCACCGGGCTTCTGGGCGTCGTGCTCGACCCGTACGGTCAGCCCGGAGTCGCCGAGGCGGACCCGGTCCCCGGCCCGGGGTCCGAAGACGGAGGCGTACTCGTGGGGGTCGATGTGCCGGCTGCCCGGCGCGCAGTGGTCGCTGTGTCGGGTCTGCTTGCTCATCGACGCTCTCCTTCCGCGCCCAGGTAGCCGCAGGCCGCGGCCTTGCGCAGGGCTTCCTCCCGGGCCCCCGGGGCGTCGAGGGGGCCGTCGACCAGTCCGGCGAAGCCGATGGCGACGCGGTCGCCGCCGATGGGGACCAGGCCGATCTCGGCCTCGCCGCCGGCGTCGAAGCGGACCGAGGAGCCCGCGGGGACGCACAGCCGCATGCCGTAGGCGGCCGCGCGGTCGAAGTCCAGGCGCGGGTTGGCCTCGAAGAAGTGGAAGTGCGAGGTCACGCTGACCGGGACGGTCGCGGTGTTGCGCACGGTCAGCCGGACCTCGGGTTCAGGGGCCGGGGTGTCCGGGCCGGGGACGACCGCGCCGGGGGCGTCGTCACCGAGGCCCGCCGCGCCCCGGATCGGGGAGGACACCACGGCGAGCCGGGAGCCGTCGTCGAAGACGGCCTCCACGTGCACCTCGGTGACCACGTCGGCGACGCCGGGCAGGACGTCGTCGGGGCCCAGCACACTGCGGGCCGCCTCGATCGCCTCGGCCAGGCGCCGGCCGTCGCGGGCCGCCTCGCAGACCGTGTCCGCGATCAGCGCGGTGGCCTCCGGGACATTGAGCCTGAGGCCGCGGGCGCGACGGGCCCGGGCCAGTTCCGCCGCTCCGAAGAGCAGGAGCCGGTCGCGCTCCGTAGGGGTCAGCCGCACGACGTACACCTCCAAGGTCCAACGTTTAGAGCATCACTCTAACTCTTCACTTCTCCGCAGGGAACCATTGACCGGGCACCAGGCCTTAGGTCACATTGAGTGTCACTCAAAGCCTGCGTCAAAGCCTGCCGCACACCCCCCGCCGTCCGCCCGTCCTCTGCACCGGGAGTCCCCCCATGCCCATCGAACAGCGCGGAGTCGACACCGTCCCCGAGGAGGAACGGACCAGCGGTCCTCGCGACCTCGTCTCGATCCTGCTGGGCTCGAACCTCTGCCTCGGTGTGATCGTGTTCGGCTGGCTGCCGCCCTCCTTCGGGCTGGGCCTGTGGCCCTCGGTCACCGCCATCGTCACCGGCACCCTGATCGGCATCGCGTTCACCGCGCCGCTCGCACTGGTGTCCCTGCGTACGGCGACCAACCTGTCGACCTCCAGCGGCGCCCAGTTCGGCGTCCGCGGCCGCCTCGTCGGCTCCGTCGTCGGCCTGCTCCTCTCCCTCGGGTACACCGCGCTCACGCTGTGGATCGGCGGCGACGTGATGGTGGGCGTGCTCTCCCGGCTCACCGGCCTGCCGGACACCGGCCCGACACGGGCCGCGATGTACGGCGTCCTGGCCGCGTGCACGGTCGTCGGGGCCGTCTTCGGCTACCGGCTGCTGCTGCGGATGAGCAAGCTGCTCTCCGTCGCCATGATCGTGCTGCTCGCCGTCGGCGTCCTCGCCTACGCCGGCGACTTCACCACCGCCGCGCCGCCCGGCACCGACTACCTGCTGGGCTCCTTCTGGCCGACCTGGGTCCTGGCCGCCGTCGCCGCCGGGCTGAGCGGGCCGGTCGCCTTCATCACCCTGCTCGGCGACTACACGCGCTACATCTCCCCGCGCCGGCACAGCTCCCGCAAGGTCTTCCGGGCCACCTGCGCGGGGCTGCTCGCCGGCCTGCTGATCCCGC
The DNA here is from genome assembly GCF_044748145.1 of Streptomyces sp. NPDC090022. NCBI lineage: Bacteria > Bacillati > Actinomycetota > Actinomycetes > Kitasatosporales > Streptomycetaceae > Streptomyces > Streptomyces sp. NPDC090022. The sequence goes on along the minus strand of NZ_JBIVFN010000013.1, from coordinate 191,106 downwards.
AGCTCTTCGGTACGTACACCGCTCTGGCCGCCCGCGCCGGCACCGACTACGCCGGCCCCCTGGTGGACGCCGCGCCGTACTGGTACCTGCTGCCGCTGCTGGCGGCCGCCGCGGGCGGCTCGGTGGGCAACGCCGGGCTGATGCTCTACTCCATGGGCCTGGACCTGGACGCGATCGTGCCGAGGGCCACCCGCACCACCGCCACCCTGGTGGCCGCGGCCGTCGCGACCGCCTTCGTCTTCGTCGGCTCCTTCGAGTGGAACGCGCAGGCCGCGATGACCTCGTTCGTGCTGCTGCTGACCGCCCTCGGCACCCCGTGGGCGGTGATCACCCTGATCGGGTACGTACGCTGCCAGGGCCGGTACGACGCCGACGCCCTCCAGGTGTTCAACCGGCGCTCGGTCGGCGGCGCCTACTGGTACCGCGGCGGCTGGAACGTCGCGGCCACCGTCTCCTGGGCGGCGGGCGCCCTGGTCGGCCTGCTCGCCGTGTCCACCCCGGTCTACGAGGGGCCGCTGCTGGCCCTGACCGGCGGTGTGGACTGCTCCTTCGTCCTGTCGGGCCTGGCCGGCGCGGTGCTCTACTCACTGCTGACCGCGTGGACCGCCCCGGCGGCCGTCCTCGCGCCCGCGGCCGCGGACCCCGAGGGGGCCGCCCCCGGATCCGCGGCCGTCTGAGCCACGCCACGCACCTGCGGCGAAGGGCCCGCCTCCCCGAGGGGAGGCGGGCCCTTCGCCCGTGCTGCGCGGCGCGCGGCCGGCTCAGCCGAGCGGGTGCATCCAGCCGTGCGCGTCGGCGGTGCGGCCGGTCTGGAGGTCCAGCAGCGCCTTGCGGAGCTTCATGGTGACCTCGCCGGGCTCGCCATCGCCCTGGGTGAAGTTGGCGCGCTCGGACTTGACCGAGCCGACCGGGGTGATGACGGCGGCGGTGCCGCAGGCGAACACCTCGGTGAGGGTGCCGTTCTCGTTGTCGCGGATCCAGTCCTCGGTGGAGATGCGTCCCTCCTCGGCGGTGTAGCCGAGGTCGCGGGCGATGGTGAGGAGCGAGTCACGCGTGATGCCCGGCAGCAGCGAGCCGGTGAGCTCGGGGGTGACGATGCGGTCGCCGTACACGAAGTACAGGTTCATGCCCCCCATCTCCTCGATCCAGCGGTGCTCGACCGCGTCCAGCCAGACCACCTGGTCGCAGCCGTGCGCGGCGGCCTGGGCCTGGGCGACGAGGGAGGCCGCGTAGTTGCCGCCGGTCTTGGCCGCGCCGGTGCCGCCCTTGACGGCGCGGACGTACTCCTCGGAGAGCCAGACGGACACCGGCTTGACGCCACCGGGGAAGTACGCGCCGGCGGGCGAGGCGATGACCATGAAGAGGAACTCGTTGGCCGGGCGGACGCCGAGGCCGACCTCGCTGGCGAACATGAACGGCCGCAGGTACAGCGAGGCCTCGCCGGAGTCCGGCACCCAGGCGCGGTCCTGCTGGATGAGCGCGTCGCAGGCGGCGATGAACAGCTCGGTGGGCAGCTCCGGCATGGCCATGCGGCGGGCGGAGGCCTGGAACCGCTCGGCGTTGGCCTGCGGGCGGAAGGTGGCGACGGTGCCGTCGGGCTGCTTGTAAGCCTTGAGGCCCTCGAAGATCGTCTGCGCGTAGTGCAGGGTCATGTTGGCCGGGTCGATCGACAGCGGCGCGTACGGGACCAGCTCCGCGTCGTGCCAGCCGCGCCCCTCGGTCCACTTGACCGTGACCATGTGGTCGGTGAAGTGGCGGCCGAATCCGGGGCTGGCCAGGATCGCCTCGCGCTCCGCGTCGGACAGCGGGTTCGAGGAGGGCTTGAGCTCGATCGTGGGCGTCGTCATGAGTGCTTGTCCTTCACCGTTTCGTAGGGCGGACCGCGCTCACGGCGTACTAGGACGTCCGAGCTTCCCCGTATTCCGCGGCCTCGCGTTCGATTATCGCCCGCGGGGTGGCTTCGGAGAAACGGGGCGTAGCGGCCCAGGGGAGATGGTGGCACCCGGGGCCGCACAGGGAAAGCCGCCGGGTGATGGTGCTGCCCGGCGGCTTCCTTGCGGGTGGAGCGGCCGGGGTCAGCCGGCTACTCGGGCGGCGAGGGCGTCGCCGATCCGGTCGGTGGAGCGGAAGGTGCCGTCGCGCTCGGCCAGGTCGGCGCTGACCGCGTCCTCGATGCGGGCGGCCTCGGCCTCGAAGCCGAGGTGGCGCAGCAGGAGGGCGACGGAGAGGATCGTCGCGGTCGGGTCGGCCTTGCCGGTGCCGGCGATGTCCGGGGCCGAGCCGTGGACGGGCTCGAACATGGACGGGAACGCCCCGGTGGGGTTGATGTTCCCGGAGGCGGCGAGCCCGATGCCCCCGGTGACGGCGGCGGCCAGGTCGGTGAGGATGTCACCGAAGAGGTTGTCCGTGACGATGACGTCGAAGCGCTCGGGCTGGGTGACGAAGAAGATCGTCGCGGCGTCGACGTGCAGGTAGTCGGTGGTGACCTCGGGGTACTCCTGGCCGACCTTGTCGAAGATGTTCTTCCACAGGTGGCCCGCGTACACGAGGACGTTGTTCTTGTGGACCAGCGTCAGCTTCTTGCGGGGGCGCGAGTCGGCCCGCTCGTACGCGTCGCGCACGACGCGCTCCACGCCGTAGGCGGTGTTGACGCTGACCTCGGTGGCCACCTCGGCGGGGGTGCCGGTGCGCAGCGAGCCGCCGTTGCCGGTGTACGGGCCCTCGGTGCCCTCGCGGACAACCACGAAGTCGATGTCCGGACGGCCGGCCAGCGGGGTGGCGGTGTTCGGGAACAGCTTCGAGGGCCGCAGGTTGATGAAGTGGTCGAAGGCGAAGCGCAGCTTCAGCAGCAGCCCGCGCTCCAGGACCCCGGACGGGACCGACGGGTCGCCGATGGCGCCGAGCAGGATCGCGTCGTGGTGCCGCAGGGCTTCCAGCTCCGCGTCCGGGAGGGTCTCACCGGTGCGGTGCCAGCGCTGGGCGCCGAGGTCGTATTCCTTGGTCTCCAGCTTCACGTCCTGCGGCAGGACCGCGGTGAGGACCTTCAGGCCCTGCGCCACCACTTCCTGACCGATGCCGTCACCGGGGATCACTGCGAGATTGATGCTGTGCGCCATGACGGCACCGTACTCCCTGTCCCAGCCCCTGACACGTCATGTCCAGCATGTGGAACCACGTGTCAAGGGCGCACGCCGTGCGGGGCCGTCGGGTCAGTGGCCGGTGGAGCCGCCGTTGTCCCGGCGGTCGAGGGCGCGCTGGAGGGCGGCAGCGGCGTTCTTGCGGTCGGTGTCGGCGGCGGCGGAGCGGCGCAGGCGGCGGGAGGCGGAGGGGGTGGTGGTGTGCATGGGTGATCGACTCCTTGAGATCACGGCGTGGCGGGGCCACGGATGAGGGGTTCCTTCAAGGCGCCGGAAGGGGCGGGGAGCGGGGCGCCGCAGGGGTTGCCTGCCAGGGGCGCGCTCCGGACCGCCCTTCGCTGGATCAGCGAGACGTTCGGCTTCTACCAAGCTAGGGCACCTCGCGCTGTATGTCTCCGCAATTACTCGGACTTCCTACTATCTGAGACGCCGCACCCCTCGTACGGCGGTCGCGGGGCCCGCTCGCGCGTCCCGGCACCCGGGCCGGGAAGGGCTCGTTCAGGACCGCCGAAAGGCGCATTGGTTCGAAACCGCACCAATCTCCAGCACGGCACAACGTCGGAAACCGGAAGTTCATCCAGGGATTACTGCACGGATCTAGACCTTTGAGCTCCGGACCCCCACCCTTGCCTCGATGTGCCGCCGGGGCACGTCGTGACACGAGGGACTGGGTATGACTCCCATCAGCCGCAGGGGATTCGTCGGCATCGGGGCGGGGCTGGTCGCGGGGGCGACCCTGTCCGGGGCCTCGGCGGCGGCGGCCGCGTCGGCGGCGGCCCGCAGCGCCACCGGCACGATCACGGACGTGAAGCACGTGGTGATCCTGATGCAGGAGAACCGCAGCTTCGACCACTACTTCGGCCGTCTCAAGGGCGTCCGCGGCTTCGGCGACCGCGCCGCGGGCAACATCCCCGGCGGCTGGGGCATGTTCAACCAGCCCAACTGGGGCGGCCGCCAGTACCCCTGGAAGCTCTCCGCCACCCCGCCGGCGGGCGGCGTCGACGGCGAGACCCTCGCCCAGTGCAACGGCGACCTGCCGCACAGCTGGACCTCGCAGCACGCCGCCTGGAACAAGGGCCGGATGGACAACTGGGTCCTGGGCGTCGGCAACACCCGCACCCTCGGTTACCTGGACCGCGGCGACATCCCCTTCCACTACGGGCTCGCCGACCACTACACGATCTGCGACGCGTACTTCTGCTCCACGCTCAGCGCCACCGGCCCCAACCGCACCTTCCTGTGGAGCGGGAAGATCGACGCCTCCAGCAAGGACGGCGGCGACGAGTCCGGGCTGACCTGGGAGACGTACGCGGAGGCCCTCCAGCGGGCCGGGATGACCTGGAAGGTCTACCAGAACGCCCAGGACAACTACGGCGACAACGGGCTCGCCTACTTCAAGCGGTTCACCGACGCCCGGCCCGGCGACCCGCTGTGGGACCGGGGCATGGGCTCGGTGCCCAAGGTCACCGGCTCCACCCCCGACGACATCGCGGCCGCCATCCGCGCGGACGTCGTCGCCGGCACCCTCCCCCAGGTCTCCTGGGTCGTCGCCAACGAGGCGTTCTCCGAGCACCCCTACGCCCCGCCGGGCGACGGCGCGCACTTCGTGGACCTGGTCTACCGGGCGCTGGCGGCGAATCCGGAGGTCTTCGACTCCACGGTCCTCTTCCTCAACTACGACGAGAACGACGGCTTCTTCGACCACGTCCCGCCGCCCGTCGCCCCGCCCGGGACGCCCGGCGAGTACCTCGACGGCACCCCGATCGGCCTCGGCTTCCGCGTGCCCATGCTGGTGATGTCCCCCTGGACCCGTGGCGGCTGGGTGAGCTCGGAGGTCTTCGACCACACCTCGGTGCTGCGCTTCATGGAGACCTGGACGGCGGCCCTGGGCACCCCGGCCACCTGCCCGAACATCAGCGCCTGGCGCCGCAGGGTGGTCGGCGACCTGACCGGCGTGTTCGACTTCGGGAACCCGGTGTACGGCGTCCCGGCGAACCTGCCGTCCACCGCCAAGGTGATCGGGCAGGCGACCTGCGCCCCGCTGCCCAACCCGGTGCCGCAGAACAACGCCCTGCCGGCGCAGGAGCCGGGCACCCGCCCGGCGCGGGCCCTGCCCTACCAGGTCAACGGCAACCTGGACCGCTTCGAGTTCGGCGCGGCCGGCAAGATCCTGGCCTGGTTCTCGATGACCAACCAGGGCGCGCAGGCGACCCGTCCGGCGCACTTCTCCATCCACCCGCACCAGCACCGCAACACCGAGGCCTGGCAGTACACGGTGGACGCGGGCGGCACGGCCACCGACTACTTCAACATCGGCCTCGGCCACGGCTCCGGCAAGTACGACATCTCCATGCACGGGCCGAACCGCTTCCTGCGCCGCTTCATCGGCGACACCACCAAGGCCGGCAAGGCGATCGAGGTGGCGGCCCGCTTCGCGGTGGAGCCGGGCACCGGCAAGACGGCGATCTGGTTCAAGATGACCAACACCTCGGGCGCGCCGGTCACCTTCACCATCCGCTCCAACGCCTACCGCACGGACGGCCCGTGGACGTACACGGTCCCGGCGAACTCCACGCGCGAGGACTACTTCAACGCGGTGGCCTACCACAACGGCTGGTACGACTTCACGGTCCTGGCGGACGTCGACGGCACCTGGTCGCGCCGCTACACGGGCCACATAGAGACGGGCGCACCGAGCGTGTCGGGCTCGTAGTACTCAGAGCACGTCCCCGTCCCGCCAGTCGAAGTCGAGCCGCCCGGTGGGGTCCGGCCGGACCCCACCGGGCGGCGTCCACACGTACGTGGAGCCCTCCTCCTCCGGCAGCCGCAGCGGTCCGCCGGGCGAGAGCGCTCCGATCTCCCCGCCCCACACCCGCCAGCCGCGGCCGGCGTACAGCGCGGCGCCCTCGTCGGAGGCGGACAGCGCCCCGAGCACATAGGCCCGCGCGATCACCCCTTCGAGCCCGCCCATGACCGCGTTCCCCAGCCCCCGGCGCCGGTACCCCTCCCGTACGGCGACGGCCTCGACGTACCCCGTGCGCAGGGCGGCTCCGCCGTGGACCACCCGCCGCTGCACGACGCTGCCGTGGGCGACCAGCTCCCCGTCCTGGTGCACCAGGGCGTGCATCCCGCCGAGCCCGTGCTCGAAGTCCTCGTCGGAGAAGTCGCCGTCGAAGGCGGCGTCGAGCAGGGACCGGATCTCCTCCAGCGCTCGGTCGCCCAGTTGCGACGTATGCGCGAGCCGTGTCCGTGTCCGTGTATCGGTCATACAACCAGTGTCCACCCGCCAGGAATCGGCTGGCACATTTCTAGCCGCCCGGTCCGCACCTGGGCAGACTCGGCCCATGTCGCCTACCACCGAGCAGTGGACGCCCACCCACGGCGAGCCCTACCGCCCCGTCGCCTACCGTCCCGACCGGATGCCGAGCAGCGAATCCCTGGTCCGCGCCGCCGAGTTGCGGGCCCGGATGGACGAACGCCGCACCGTGCGCCACTTCTCCCCCGACCCCGTGCCCGAGCAGGTCGTCCGCGACGCGATCGCCTGCGCGGCCACCGCCCCCTCCGGCGCGCACCAGCAGCCATGGACGTTCGTCCTGGTCAAGGACCCCGCCATCCGCCGGCAGATCCGGGCGGCGGCCGAGCAGGAGGAGCAGATCTCCTACGACGGCCGGCTCGGCGACGAGTGGCTCGCGGCGCTGCGCCCGCTGGGCACGGACGCGGTCAAGACCCACCTGACGGACGCCCCGGCGCTGATCGTGGTGTTCCAGCAGCGGTACTGGCTCGGCCCGGACGGCACCAAGCGCAAGCACTACTACGTGGACGAGTCGGTCGGCATCGCGGTGGGCATGCTCCTGACCGCCCTGCACCTGAGCGGTCTGGCGGCGCTGACCCACACCCCGAGCCCGATGCGTTTCCTCTCCCACGTCCTGAACCGGCCCGAGAACGAGAAGGCCTTCGCCGTCATCCCGGTGGGCTACCCCGCGGACGACTGCGAGGTCCCGGACCTGACCCGCAAGTCCCTGGACCAGGTCCTGACCGAGATCTAGGGACTTCGGGGAAGGCCCGGACATGGAGACCGCCCCCGCTCCGGACTTGGGGGTACCGGAACGGGGGCGGGGTCATGCGCAGGGCGTGGTCAGCCCATGTGGGGGTAGCCGTACTCGGTCGGCGGGACCAGCGTCTCCTTGATGGAGCGGGTCGAGGTCCAGCGCAGCAGGTTGGAGGCGGCGCCCGCCTTGTCGTTGGTGCCCGAGGCACGGCCGCCGCCGAAGGGCTGCTGGCCGACGACGGCGCCCGTCGACTTGTCGTTGATGTAGAAGTTGCCCGCGGCGAAGCGCAGCTTCTCCATCGCGTCCGCGGCCGCGTAGCGGTCGGCGGCGATGACCGAGCCGGTCAGGGCGTACGCCGAGACGGACTCCATCTGGGCCAGCATCGCGTCGAAGTCGGCGTCCTCGTAGACGTACACGGCCAGGATCGGGCCGAAGTACTCGGTCGTGAAGACCTCGTTCTCCGGGTCCGTGCACACGATCACGGTCGGGCGCACGAAGTAGCCCTCGGAGTCGTCGTACGTGCCGCCGGCCACGATGGTGCAGGTCGGGTCGGCCTTCGCGCGGTCGATCGCGGCCTTGTTCTTGGCGAAGGAGCGCTCGTCGATGACCGCGCCGATGAAGTTCGACAGGTCGGTGACGGGGCCCATCGTGATGCCGTCGACCTCGGCCGCGAACTGCTCCTTGAAGCCGTCGTTCCAGATGGAGGCCGGGATGTAGGCGCGCGAGGACGCCGAGCACTTCTGGCCCTGGAACTCGAAGGAGCCGCGGGTCAGCGCGGTCTTGAGGATCGCGCGGTCCGCGGACGGGTGCGCGACGACGAAGTCCTTGCCGCCGGTCTCGCCGACCAGGCGCGGGTAGGACTTGTACGTCTCGATGTTGTTGCCGACCGTCTTCCACAGGTACTGGAAGGTCTTGGTCGAGCCGGTGAAGTGGATGCCGGCCAGCTCCGGGTGGGCCAGGGCGACCTCGGAGACGGCGATGCCGTCGCCGGTGACCAGGTTGATGACGCCCTTGGGCAGGCCCGCCTCCTCCAGGAGCTCCATCAGGAGGACCGCGGAGTGGGTCTGCGTCGGGGACGGCTTCCAGACGACCACGTTGCCCATCAGCGCCGGAGCGGTGGGCAGGTTGCCCGCGATGGCCGTGAAGTTGAACGGCGTGATCGCGTAGACGAAGCCCTCCAGCGGGCGGTGGTCGCTGCGGTTCCACACGCCGGCGGAGTTGGCGACCGGCTGCTCGGCGAGGATCTGCCGGGCGAAGTGCACGTTGAAGCGCCAGAAGTCGACGAGCTCGCACGGGGTGTCGATCTCGGCCTGCTGGGCGGTCTTGGACTGGCCGAGCATGGTGGAGGCGGCCAGCTTCTCGCGCCACGGGCCGGCGAGCAGCTCGGCGGCGCGCAGGATGATCGCGGCGCGGTCGTCGAAGGAGGTCGCGCGCCAGGCCGGGGCGGCGGCGAGGGCGGCCTCGATCGCGTCGCGGGCGTCGTCCTGGGTGGCGTTGGCGTACGTACCGAGCACCGACTTGTGGTCGTGCGGCTGGACCACGTCGAAGCGCTCGCCGGCGCCCATCCGCTTGACGCCGCCGATGGTCATCGGGAGGTCGATCGGGTTCTCGGCCAGCTGCTTGAGCTGGGCTTCGAGGCGCGCGCGCTCCGCGCTGCCGGGGGCGTACGAGTGGACCGGCTCGTTGACCGGCGCGGGGACCTGGGTCACAGCATCCATGGGTCTGGTAACTCCTTGACCTAGTTCTTGGTGATCATCGAGCGGACGAAGAAGAGCAGGTTGGCCGGCTTCTCGGCCAGGCGGCGCATGAAATAGCCGTACCAGTCCGTGCCGTACGCCGTGTAGACGCGCATCCGGTGGCCTTCGGCGGCCAGCCGCAGGTGCTCCTCGCTGCGGATGCCGTACAGCATCTGGAACTCGTACTCGTCCAGCTTGCGCCCGGCCTTGCGGGCCAGCTCCTGGGTGATGGCGATCAGACGCGGGTCGTGCGACCCGATCATCGGGTAGCCCTCGCCCTCCATGAGGATCTTCAGGATGCGGACGTACGCCTTGTCGATCTCCGCCTTGTCCTGGTACGCGACCTCGGCCGGCTCCTTGTAGGCGCCCTTGACGATGCGGACGCGGCTGCCGGCGGCGGCCAGGCGGCGGGCGTCGGCCTCGGTGCGGAAGAGGTAGGCCTGGATGACGCATCCGGTCTGCGGGAAGTCCTTCCGCAGCTCCTCGTGGATCGCGAACATCGAGTCGAGGGTGGTGTGGTCCTCGGCGTCCAGGGTGACGGTGGTGCCGATGGCGGCGGCGGCCTCGACGACCGGGCGGACGTTGGCGAGCGCCAGCTCGTGGCCGCCCTCCAGGGCCTGGCCGAACATGGACAGCTTGACCGACATCTCGGCCCGCTCGCCCAGCTCCAGGTGCGCCAGCTCCGCGATGAGCTCCAGGTAGGCGTCACGGGCCGCGTGGGACTGCTCCACGGTCGTGATGTCCTCGCCCACCACGTCGAGGGTCACCTCCAGGCCCTTGCCCGTGAGGTCCATGACGATCGGGATGACCTGGTCGACCGTCTCGCCGGGGATGAAACGGTTCACCACGGGCTTGGTCACCGGAGCGGCAGAGACGATTCGGCGCATCTTGTCGCTGCGGGACGCGGCGAGGATCGCGGGACCCAGCACGGGGCACCTCCAACGGGTGGCGGAAAGCGAATGCCGGACACCGCCAGTGAAGGCGGAGGCCGTAAAAGGAACGCAAGTAGAACCACCGTGAAACCTAAGGATCGCCTCGATCGTCGGCCATCGACAGCTGTCACGCATCCGTGTCCGCGATCTCATACAGATGTCTGAGGACACCGCCGAGGGGTGGGAGAATGTCCGGGTGAAGGGCGATTACCAGGACCTGGTGGACGAGATCTCGGCGCTGCTGGGCGCCCCCGCGACGCTGGAGAACCGGGATTTCCGCCTCATCGCCTTCGGCGCCCACGACAGCGACGACGACCTCGCGATGGACCCGGTCCGCACCCGCTCGATCCTGACCCGCCAGTCCACACCGGCCGTGCGCACCTGGTTCGAGGCCTTCGGCATCGCCCGGGCGAGCGGGCCGGTACGGATCCCGGCCGCCCCCGACGCGGGGGTCTTCCGGGGGCGGATCTGCCTGCCGGCCCGCTTCCGGGGCATCGTCCAGGGGTACGTGTGGCTGCTCGACGCCGAGCCGGGGCCGGACCCCGGCCAGCTGGACGCGGCCATGGAGGTGGCCGCCCGCATCGGGGTGCTGCTGGCCGAGGAGGCCAAGGCCGGGGCGGACCTCTCGCGCGAGTTCCGGGCCGTGCTGACCGCCGGCCGGGGCTGGCAGCGGGACATGGCGGTGGCCGCGCTGCGGGTGGCGCTGGGACCGGGGGCGGACGGACTGCACGCGATGGTGTGCGTGGCGCCGTGGCCGGGGGACGCGCCCCCGACGGTGCCCGGCGCGGCGGCGGTGTGCGTGGCCCCCTGGCGGGCGGGGCCGCACGGTGAGGACGCCGACCCCGGCACGCAGGGCGGCGGGGCACTGGCCGTGCTCGTCCGGCTGCGCTCGTCCGACGCCCTGGGCCCGGCGCTGACGGCGGCCACCCGGCTGCTGCCCGAGGGGGCCGCCGCGGGTGTCGCGGAGCCCTCCCGGGGACCGGCGGAGCTGGGGACGGCCTGGGAACAGGCGGTCGCGGCGGCCCGGGCGGCGGTGGCGCAGCCCAGGCTCGGACCGGTGGCCCAGTGGTCGCGGATCGGGGCGTACCGGATGCTGGCGGCGCTCGCGGGGAACGCCCCCGGTGACCCGGCGACCCGGGCGCTGCTGGGCCCGGCGCACCGGGAACTGGCCCGCACCGCGGAGGTGTTCCTGGACTGCGCGGGGCAGGCGGGGCGCGCGGCGGCGGCCCTGGGCATCCACCGTCAGACGCTGTACTACCGGCTCTCCCGTGTGGAGCAGCTGACCGGTCTCGACCTGGACGAGGGCGAGGACCGGCTGCTGCTCCACATGGCCCTCAAGGCGGCCCGGCTGCAGGGCTGACGGCCGGCCGACCCGTGGATCCGGTTCTTACGGAATCGGGAATTCTCGCCGTCGGGCGCGCGCGGGCGGGCCGGAGATGATCTGCTGGTCCCCGGGGGCCGTAGCCGTTCCCGGGCATGTCCTGACACGACTGACGTGGAGCCGTCATGACCACACCGCGGGACCTGATGACCATCACGCTGGACGTACCGTCCGACCGGCAGGTGGAACGGGGCGACCTCGCCCTGGCGCTGGCGGGGGCCGAGCTGATCGACCTCCTGGCCGCCGGGGCGGTCTCCCTGGACGGCGACCGGATCGCGCCGGGCGACCGGCCGGCCCCGGCCGACGCCCTGCTGGAGGCGGCCGCGGCCGCGGTCGTCGCCGCGCCGCCGTACGAGCCGGTCGCGGACTGGCTGTGGCGCCGGGGTGACGGCCTGGCCGCGGCCTACCGGACGGCGTTCGAGTCCGAGGGGCTGCTCGCCCGCCGGCGCTCCCGCGGCCTGGGTCTGCGCGGCGGCCGTACGGAGCTGTCCGATACGCCCGGCCGTCGCCGTGCGGCCGAGCGCCTGGCCACGGGCGAGCCGGTCCTCGCCGCCTTCGCGGCGGCCCTCGGCGTCGGCGCGCAGGAGGGCACGGACGCGCCGGAGGTGACCGACGACACGGTCGCGGCCGTCCTGGCCGCCGTCCACGACGCGCTGCTGGAGCTGGAGGGCGTCCGCCGGCGCCGCGCCGTCGAGGACGCCGCCTTCGACAACATCTGGCGGGCCCAGTAACACCGCGCGGCATCCCCGACAGCCTCCCTAGGGTCCTTCCCCGATGCCCGCGCGCGGGTCCTTCCCCTACCGTCAGGCGTAGGGCCGATTCCGGCCGACCGGGGCCGAGTTCGGGCCGTCGTACGCGCAGGTTACGGAGACCCATGCGCTCCGGAGCACCTGGTGGAGCGCACACCCGACCGGCTGACGTTCGAACAGGCGGCCGCGCTGCCACTGGCGGGGAACACCGCCCTCATGGGGCTGCGCGACCTGGGGCGGGTGCAGCCGGGACAGCGCGTCCTGGTCAACGGGGCGTCCGGCGACATCACGCCCCGCGTCGACCGCACCTACCCGCTGGCCGAAGCGTCCGAGGCCATCCGGTACGTCGAGGTGGAGCACGCCCGCGCGAAGGTCGTGATCACCGTCTGACGCCGTGGCGCAGGGCAAGCGAAAGGGCCCGGGGAGACCCCCGGGCCCTGTCCGCGCTCAGGTGGGCCGTGCCGTTCAGCCCAGGTTGACCGAGCGGGCCGACGACGCGCCGATCTCGGTGGCGATGTCCGCGAGGACGTTGACCGGGACGGCCGCGTCCACGGTCAGCACGACCACGGCCTCGCCGCCCTCCTCGGCACGGGCGACCTGCATGCCCGCGATGTTCAGACCGGCCTCGCCGAGGTGGCGGCCGACGGTGCCGACGACGCCGGGGCGGTCGGTGTAGCGCAGCACGATCATGTGGTCGGCGAGCGCCAGGTCCACGTCGTAGTCGCCGATGCCGACGATCTTCTGCAGGTGCTTCGGACCGGCGAGGGTGCCGGAGACCGAGACCTCCTGACCGTCCGACAGGGTGCCGCGCACGATGACCACGTTGCGGTGGTCCGGGGACTCCGAGCTGGTGGTCAGGCGGACCTCGACGCCGCGCTCCTGCGCGAACAGCGGGGCGTTGACGTAGGAGACCGTCTCGTCGACGACGTCCTCGAAGACACCCTTGAGCGCGGAGAGTTCGAGCACCTTGACGTCGTGCTGGGTGATCTCGCCGCAGACCTCGACGTCGAGCCGGACCGCGACCTCGCCCGCGAGGGCGGTGAAGATCCGGCCGAGCTTCTCGGCGAGCGGCAGGCCCGGACGGACGTCCTCGGCGATGACGCCGCCCTGGACGTTGACCGCGTCCGGCACGAGTTCACCGGCGAGGGCGAGGCGTACCGACGTGGCGACCGAGACACCGGCCTTCTCCTGGGCCTCGTCCGTGGACGCGCCGAGGTGCGGGGTGCAGACGACCTGGTCGAGCTCGAAGAGCGGGGAGTCCGTGCAGGGCTCCTTCGCGTACACGTCGAGGCCGGCGCCCGCGACGCGGCCCTCCTTGATCGCCGAGTACAGCGCGGCCTCGTCCACGATCCCGCCGCGGGCGGCGTTGACGATCCGGACGGAGGGCTTCACCTTGTGCAGGGCCTCGTCGCCGATGAGACCGAGGGTCTCGGGCGTCTTGGGCAGGTGCACGGTGATGAAGTCGGCGGCCTCCAGCAGCTCGTCCAGCGTCAGCATCTTGACGCCCATCTGGGCGGCGCGCGCGGGCTGCACGTAGGGGTCGTAGGCGACGACCTTCATGCCGAAGGCGGACATGCGCTGGGCGACCAGCACACCGATGCGGCCGAGGCCGACGACACCGAGGGTCTTCTCGCTGAGCTCGACACCCGTGTACTTGTTCCGCTTCCACTCACCGTTCTTCAGGGCGGTGTTGGCCTGCGGGATGTTGCGGGCGGTGGCGATCAGCAGACCGCAGGCGAGCTCGGCGGCGGTGACGATGTTGGAGGTCGGGGCGTTCACGACCATCACGCCGGCCTTGGTGGCGGCGGAGACGTCGACGTTGTCCAGGCCGACGCCCGCGCGGGCGATGACCCTGAGCTTCTTGGCGGCGGCGATCGCCTCGGCGTCGACCTTGGTGGCGGAGCGCACCAGGATGGCGTCCACGTCCACGATCGCGGGGAGCAGCTCCGCGCGGTCCGCGCCGTTGCAGTGCCGGATCTCGAAGTCGGGGCCGAGCGCCTCGACGGTCGCGGGCGACAGCTCTTCGGCGATGAGTACGACAGGTTTCGAGCTCACGTGGGTCCTCACAAGTCCAGTGCGGACGGCCGTCCCGAGGCCGCAGGCGGTGGAGGGGGTAACCGCGTGGAAGACGCACGACACTGTGGGCCTGACGCGTATGTGTTGAGCAGTGTAGTGGCGGCGGGGGGCGGGTTTTCCGCCTGTCCGGAAGGATCACCCGTCCGGGGTTGGCCGGGGTGGACAAGCTGCACTACGGAAGGGCCGTATTCCGGCCGGAGCCGGTGTGCGGCGGGGCCGGGACGCGTACGTGCCGGCCCCGCCGCCGAGGATCAGTTCTCCTCGCTGTCCACCCAGCTCATCAGCTTGCGCAGCTTCTTGCCGGTGGTCTCCAGCAGGTGCTCCTCGTCGGCCTTCTTGTACTCGTTGTACTTCGGCAGACCGGCCTGGTACTCGGCCATCCAGGTCTTGGCGAAGGTGCCGTCCTGGATCTCGGCGAGGACCTTCTTCATCTCGGCCTTGGTGGCGTCGGTGATGATGCGGGGGCCGGTGACGTAGTCGCCCCACTCGGCGGTCTCGGAGACCGACCAGCGCATCTTCTCCAGGCCGCCCTCGTACATGAGGTCCACGATGAGCTTCAGCTCGTGCAGGCACTCGAAGTACGCGATCTCCGGCTGGTAGCCGGCCTCGGTCAGGGTCTCGAAACCGGCCTTGACCAGAGCGGAGGCACCACCGCAGAGGACGGCCTGCTCACCGAACAGGTCGGTCTCGGTCTCCTCGGTGAAGGTGGTCTTGATGACGCCGGCGCGGGTGCCGCCGATGCCGGCCGCGTAGGAGAGCGCCAGCTTGAAGGCCTCGCCGGTGTAGTCCTGCTCGACGGCGGCGATGCAGGGCACGCCGCGGCCCTCCTCGTACTGACGGCGGACCAGGTGGCCCGGGCCCTTGGGGGCGACGAGGGCGACGTCCACGTTGGCCGGGGGCTTGATGAAGCCGTAGCGGACGTTGAAGCCGTGGCCGAAGAACAGCGCGTCGCCGTCCTTGAGGTTGTCCTTGATGGACTCCTCGTAGACCTTCGCCTGGATCGGGTCCGGCGTCAGGATCATGATGACGTCGGCCTCGGCCGCGGCCTCGGCCACGGAAACGACGCGCAGACCCTGCTCCTCGGCCTTGGCCTTGGACTTCGAGCCCTCCTGGAGGCCGACACGGACGTCGACGCCGGAGTCACGCAGCGACAGCGCGTGGGCGTGGCCCTGGCTGCCGTAGCCGATGACCGCGACCTTGCGGCCCTGGATGATGGACAGGTCGGCGTCGTTCTCGTAGAACAGCTCGGCCACTGGGATATCTCCTTGGTGCGCTGGTGTTGCTCCCACCGTACGGCGGGGAACGTGAGGAAGGGTTTCAGGTCTCGCGATGCGAGCGGGTCAGGCGCTGCGGTCCAGGGCCCGCAGGCTGCGGTCCGTGATGGACCGGCCGCCACGCCCTATGGCGATCGTGCCGGACTGCACGAGTTCCTTGATGCCGAAGGGCTCCAGCATCTTGAGCATCGCGCCGAGCTTGTCGGCGCCGCCGGTGGCCTCGATGGTGACGGCCTCCGGGGAGACGTCGACGGTCTTGGCGCGGAACAGCTGGACGATCTCGACGATCTGCGAGCGGGTCTCGTTGTCGGCGCGGACCTTCACCAGGACGAGCTCGCGCTCGATCGCGGAGGAGGGCTCCAGCTCGACGATCTTGAGGACGTTGACCAGCTTGTTGAGCTGCTTGGTCACCTGCTCCAGCGGGAGGTCCTCGACGTTGACCACGATCGTGATGCGGGAGATGTCGGGGTGCTCGGTGACACCGACCGCGAGGGAGTCGATGTTGAAGCCGCGGCGGGAGAACAGCGCGGCGATCCGGGCGAGGATGCCGGGGGTGTTCTCGACCAGGACCGAGAGCGTGTGCTTGGACATGTGAGTCGTTCTCTCTCTTTCGGCTCTCGGCTCAGTCGTCTTCGTTGTCGCCGAAGTCGGGACGGACGCCCCGGGCTGCCATGACCTCGTCGTTGGAGGTGCCGGCGGCGACCATCGGCCACACCATGGCGTCCTCGTGGACGATGAAGTCGACGACCACCGTGCGGTCGTTGATCGCGTTGGCCTCGGCGATGACCTTGTCCAGGTCGGCCGGGTCCTCGCAGCGCAGCGCCACACAGCCCATGGCCTCGGAGAGCTTGACGAAGTCCGGGACGCGGGTGCCCTTGCGGGGGGCGCTGGACTCGCCCAGCTGGGAGCCGACCGTGTCGTGGCCGGTCTCGTCGGCGTGCAGGACGGTGTTGGAGTACCGCTGGTTGTAGAAGAGGGTCTGCCACTGGCGGACCATGCCCAGCGCACCGTTGTTGATGATCGCGACCTTGATCGGGATGTTGTTCAGTGCGCAGGTGACCAGTTCCTGATTGGTCATCTGGAAGCAGCCGTCGCCGTCGATCGCCCAGACCGTACGGTCCGGCTCGCCGACCTTGGCGCCCATCGCGGCGGGGACCGCGTAGCCCATGGTTCCGGCGCCACCGGAGTTCAGCCAGGTGCGGGGCTCCTCGTAGTTGACGAAGTGCGAGGCCCACATCTGGTGCTGGCCGACGCCGGCCGCGAAGATGGTGCCCTGCGGCGCCAGCTGGCCGATGCGCTCGATGACCTGCTGCGGCGAGAGCATGCCGTCGTCGGGCAGGTCGTAGCCCAGCGGGTAGGTGTCGCGCCAGCGGTTGAGGTCGTTCCACCAGGCGGTGTAGTCGCCGGTGTTGCCCTCGGTGTGCTCGGCCTGAACGGCCTGGATCAGGTCGGCGATCACCTCGCGGGCGTCACCGACGATCGGGACGTCGACCGCACGGTTCTTGCCGATCTCGGCGGGGTCGATGTCCGCGTGGATGACCTTGGCGAACGGGGCGAAGCTGTCGAGCTTGCCGGTGACGCGGTCGTCGAAGCGGGTGCCCAGGGCGATCAGCAGGTCGGACTTCTGCAGGGCGGTGACGGCGGTGACGGCACCGTGCATGCCCGGCATGCCGACGTGCAGCGGGTGGCTGTCGGGGAAGGAGCCCAGCGCCATCAGCGTGGTGGTGACCGGGACGCCGGTGAGCTCGGCGAGGACCTTCAGCTCGGCGGTGGCGCCGGACTTCATCACGCCGCCGCCGACGTACAGGACCGGACGCTTGGCCTGGCAGATGAGCTTGGCGGCCTCGCGGATCTGCTTGGCGTGCGGCTTGGTGACCGGCCGGTAACCGGGGAGGTCCTGGCTGGGCGGCCAGCTGAAGGTGGTCCGGGCCTGGAGGGCGTCCTTGGCGATGTCGACAAGGACCGGGCCGGGGCGGCCGGTCGAGGCGATGTGGAACGCCTCGGCGATCGTCCTGGGGATGTCCTCGGCCCTGGTGACCAGGAAGTTGTGCTTGGTGATCGGCATGGTGATGCCGACGATGTCCGCCTCCTGGAAGGCGTCGGTGCCGATCGCCTTGGAGGAGACCTGGCCGGTGATCGCGACGAGCGGGACGGAGTCCATGTGCGCGTCGGCGATCGGGGTGACCAGGTTGGTGGCGCCCGGGCCGGAGGTGGCCATGCAGACACCGACCTTGCCGGTGGCCTGCGCGTAGCCGGTGGCGGCGTGGCCGGCCCCCTGCTCGTGGCGGACCAGGATGTGACGGACCTTCTTCGAGTCCATCATCGGGTCGTACGCGGGGAGGATGGCGCCGCCCGGGATGCCGAAGACGGTGTCGCACCCCACCTCTTCGAGAGAGCGGATGAGGGACTGCGCACCCGTGACGTGCTCAACTGCGGGGGACTGCTGTCCGCCGGTACGGGCCCGCGGCTGCGGATGGTGGGCCCCGGTGGCCTGCTCGGTCATCGGCATTCTCTTCTCGAAGCTGAGGGTTTTACGGGGAATCGACGTGTGCCACGTATGCGACGTGTGCCAGTGCAACAAAAAACCCCTCGTGCCGGCAGGCAAGCGAGGGGAGCGCGTCGGGTGTGTTGAGCGGGGACATCTGGGTCCCAGCTTCAGCCGACGCGCTTTCCAAGTACGAGAATTCGGGTGCGCATGGCACTGACCCTCCCTCTGCCGGGAGGTTGATGTCAAGTGGGTGGGACGGGCGTCTCATTATGTGAGCCCCTCCGGATGGCCAGGGAGCCCCCCAGGGAACCGCCGGC
Organism: Streptomyces sp. NPDC090022; assembly: GCF_044748145.1. Taxonomy (NCBI): domain Bacteria; kingdom Bacillati; phylum Actinomycetota; class Actinomycetes; order Kitasatosporales; family Streptomycetaceae; genus Streptomyces; species Streptomyces sp. NPDC090022. The sequence continues at coordinate 172,967 of NZ_JBIVFN010000013.1, read as the reverse complement.
CAAGGCAGGCTGGGCCGCCCCGCCCGGTACTGGAAACGTACTCCTGCCCAGGGCGCGGCGCAGCCGGTATTCGTCCAGGGGGCCGGAAAACGCCATTCCCTGGCCATGGCTGCACCCCATGGCGCGCAGGGCCGTCACCTGTTCGGGCAGGTCCACGCCGTCGGCGACCGACTGCATGCCCAGATCATTTGCAATACGCAACAATCCAGCCGTGATCTTGTGCAGCCGGGTCGATTCGACCACGCCCTCGACCAGGCCCCGGTCGAGCTTGAGCACGTCCACGGGGAGCCGGCGCAGGGCGCTGATCGCCGCGTAGCCGCTGCCGAATCCGTCCAGGGCGATCCGTACCCCGAGCCGCCGCAGGGCCGCCAGTCGGCGCTCCAGGTCGTCGAAGGGCACTCTGGGGTCGGAGACGGCCAGCTCCAGGACCAGGGCGCCCGAGGGCAGCCCGTGGCGGGTCAGGAGGGCCTCGAGGGAGCCGTGGGGCATGGCCCGGTCCAGCAGCCGCTCGGCGGTCATACGGACGGACACCGGGATGTCGTGCCCGGCCCGGTGCCGCTCGGCGGCCTGCGTCACGGCCTCCTCCAGCAGCCAGCGGCCGAGCTCCGCCGTGCGCCCTCCGGCGCCGGCGGCGGGACCGGCGGGCGCGACGGGGCCGTCGGGGCCCTCGTTGTGCTCGGCGACGCGCAGGAACTCGGCCGGGGTGAAGAGGATCCCCTGGGTGGAGCGCCAGCGGGCCTGGGCCGCCACCGCCGTGATCTCGCCGGTGGCCAGCGAGACGACGGGCTGGTGGAGCAGGGCGAACTCGCCGTCGTGGAGCGCGCTGCGCAGCCGGCCCGCGAGCTCGGCCTTGCGGACGACCTCGGCCTGCATCTGGGGCGCGTACAGCTCGACGCGGTCCTTGCCGCCCGCCTTGGCCCGGTACATCGCGAGATCCGCGTTGCGCATCAGGTCCGAAGGGGTGATGCCGGGGTCGGCGAAGGCCACACCGATGCTGGCGGCCACCCGGACCTCGCTGCCCGCGATGCGGTACGGCTGGGAGAGGGTGGTGCGCAGCCGGTCGGCGATCTCGTGGACCTGGTACTCGCGGGCGCTGCGGTCACGGCTGCCGTCGCCCTGGATCAGAGCGGCGAACTCGTCGCCGCCGAGGCGGGCGGCGGTGTCCCCGGCCCGTACCGAGTCCTGCAGGCGCCGGGCGGCCTCGACGAGCAGCTCGTCGCCGGCCTGGTGGCCGATGGTGTCGTTGACGGCCTTGAAGCCGTCGAGGTCGATGAAGAGCACCGCGGTGCTGTGGTCGCCGGCCCGGCGGCCGGTCAGCGCCTGGCGTACACGCCGGGTGAACAGGGCCCGGTTGGGCAGGTCGGTCAGCGGATCGTGCTCGGCGCTGTGCTGGAGCTGGGCCTGGAGACGGACCCGCTCGGTGACGTCCCGGCTGTTGAGGATGAGCCCGCCGTGGTGCCGGTTGACGGTGGATTCCACGTTGAGCCACTCGCCGCTGCCGGACTTGAAGCGGCACTCGATGCGGGTGGTGGGTTCCTCGGCGGGCGGCGCGGCCAGGAAGCGCCGGACCTCGTGGACGACCCGGCCGAGGTCGTCGGGGTGGATCAGGGCGGAGAGCTGGGAGCCGACGAGCTCCTCCGCCTCGCGGCCGTAGACCCCGGCGGCGGCGGGGCTGACGTAGCGCAGCGTCCCGCTGGGCGCGGCGATCATGATGACGTCGCTGGAGCCCTGGACCAGGGAGCGGAAGTGGTTCTCCTGCTGGGCCAGTTCCTGGGTGAGGGCGATGTTGTCGAGCAGCATGATGCCCTGACGGACCACGAGGGCGAGCACGACCGTGCACCCGGTGAAGACGACGACCCGGTCGACCTTCCGGCCGTCCACCACGTTGTAGAGGATGCCCAGCGTGCACACGGCCGCGGCCAGGTAGGGCGTGAGCGCGGGCAGCGAGCCGGTGATCGGCCGGCTGACCGGGCGGGCCCCGCGCGGGCGCCCGGCGCCCTGCGGCACGTGGTGGAACCGGCGGGCCCCCCAGGGCGCGTACGCGAGCAGCAGCGAGCCGGCGAACCAGCCGGCGTCGAGCAGCTGCCCGGACTGGTAGCTGGCGCGCAGCAGGGGCGAGGTGAACAGCGCGTCGCTGAGGACGGTGAGCGCGAGGGCGGCGATGGCGGTGTTCACCGCGGAGCGGTTCCCGGCGGAGCGCCGGAAGTGCAGCACGAGGACCATCGAGACGAGCGCGATGTCCAGGAGCGGGTAGGCGAGCGAGAGCGCGGCGCGCGGGACGCTGCCCGGGGCGCCGGACTGGGCGGTCTGCGCGGTGTGCGCGAGCGCCAGGCTCCAGGACAGGGTCAGCAGCGAGCCGCCGATGAGCCAGGAGTCCAGGGCCAGGCAGACCCAGCCGGCCCGGGTGACCGGGCGCTTGGCGAGGACGAGCAGGCCGACGATGGCGGGCGGCGCGAAGCAGAGGAAGGCGAAGTCGGCGACGGACGGCTCGGGGACCGGGCGGCCCAGGACGACCTCGTACCAGCCCCAGACCGCGTTGCCGCCGGCGCCCATGAGCGAGGAGAACGCGAACAGCAGCCAGGCGGGGCGCTCACGGCTGTCGTTGGTCCGCGCGTAGTGGTAGCAGGAGACGGCCGCCAGCAGGCCGGCGGCGCACAGCCCGAAGTCGCCCATGATCAGGGCGACTTGCTCGGAACCCCAGCCGAAGGCGGCGCCGACGGCATAGCCGCCGCAGATCAGCGCGAGCGTCAGCTGCGCCGCCAGACCCTTGCCGCCGCTCTGGACCGGCGGCTGGGCCAGGAGCGCCCCGGGGGCGCTCACCGGCCCCCCTCGGTGGCCGGTTTCGGCGCGCCGGAGCGTCGCCCGCGGCGGCTCCGCCGCGTCGGATCCTTCGTCCATTGGCCGTGCATCGCCCGTCGCCCCCCAAAGTGTCCGATCACTCCCCAGCGCCAGACCGTTCGTGGCGCATCCCCCTGTTCCGGACGATACACCACTTTCGTCACTCAGGGATATAGACTGTCTACTCTCCGTTACCATGCGGGGGGTTGTGGACACAGTACGCACGCGAACGGATCCGGAGCGTGCACATTCGGACTCATTCCGTGATCATTACGGTGTGTTCGACCGGCTCCCCCGCCGCGAACCGGGTGAGCTGGCGGGCCAGCAGACGCTTGGCCCGGGGCTCGAACGCCGAGCTGCTGCCGCCGACGTGCGGCGTGATCAGGACATGCGGGGCGTGCCACAGCGGGTGCCCGGCGGGCAGCGGCTCGGGGTCGGTGACGTCGAGCGCCGCGCGCAGCCGCCCCGACTCCAGCTCCGCCAGCAGGGCCCCGGTGTCCACCACCGGACCGCGCGCGATGTTCACCAGCAGGGCGCCGTCCTTCATGCGGGCGAGGAAAGCGGCGTCGGCCAGCCCCCGGGTCGCGTCGGTCAGCGGCGTCGACAGGATCACCACGTCCGCCTCGGGGAGCAGCCCGGGCAGGTCGGCGAGGGCGTGTACGGGCCCGCGCGCGGTGGTGCGCGCCGAGCGCGCGACGCGCGTGATCCGCGCGCACTCGAAGGGCGCGAGCCGGTCCTCGACGGCCGCGCCGACGGCGCCGTACCCGACGATCAGCACGGCCTTGTCGGCGAGCGCCTCGTAGAACCCGAAGTGCCACTCCTCGCGGTCCTGGCCGCGCACCATGCCGGGGACGCCGCGCAGGGAGGCGAGGGTGAGGGTGAGGGCCAGTTCGGCCGTGCTCGCGTCGTGGACGCCGCGGGCGTTGCACAGCCGTACGCCGGGGGGCAGGTCCTCGATGCCGCCCAGCACGTGGTCCGTGCCGGCGGTCAGGGTCTGCAGCACGCGCAGCTTCGGCATGAGGGGCAGCGGGCGCAGGACCACCTCCGGCGGCTTCATGTAGGGGGTGACGTAGAAGACGCAGTCGGCGGGGTCCGCCGGGAACTGCTCCTCGCCGTCCCACTGTCGGTACTGGAAGGAAGCGGGCAGGCCGTCGATCTCCCGGGCCGGAAAGGGAAGCCAGACGTCCGCGGTCGTTGAGGTCATGATCACGAGGCTATGCGAAGGCATCGCGATCAAGCCGTTAGTTTGGGTCCGGGAGACGGAGGGGGACGCGGGCGTGGAGCGCAGGTCAATCGGGGCGTCGGCGCTGACAGTGGGCGCGATCGGGCTCGGCTGCATGCCGATGAGCTGGGCGTACGCGGCCTCCCGGCGGCAGGGCACGGAGTCGCTGCGGACCGTGCACACGGCGCTGGACCTGGGGGCGAACCTGCTGGACACGGCCGACATGTACGGGCCGTTCACCAACGAGCTGCTGGTCGGCCGGGCCCTGCGGGGGCGGCGCGCGCAGGCGTTCGTGTCGACCAAGGTCGGGCTGATGGTGGGCGACCAGCACGTGGTGGCCAACGGGCGGCCGAGCCATGTGCGGCGGGCCTGCGACGCGTCGCTGCGGCGGCTGCAGACCGATGTGATCGACCTCTACCAGCTGCACCGGGTGGATCCGGAGGTGCCGGTCGAGGAGACCTGGGGCGCGATGGCGGAGCTGGTGGGCGCGGGGAAGGTGCGGGCGCTGGGGTTCTGCGCGGTGGGCGCGGGCGCCGGGCCCGGTGCGGGGCGGCGCGGGGACCGGGCGTACGGGGTGACGCTGCGGCACCTGGAGCGGGCGCAGCAGGTGTTCCCGGTGAGCGCGGTGCAGGCGGAGCTGTCGGTGTGGTCGCCGCAGGCGGCGTGGCAGCTGCTGCCGTGGTGCGCGGCGCGCGGCGTGGGGTTCCTGGCGGCGATGCCACTGGGCAGCGGCTTCCTGACCGGGACGCTCACGCCGGGCCAGGGGTTCGAGGAGAGCGACGCGCGGGCCCGGCACCCGCGGTTCACCGCCGAGGCGATGGCGTCCAACCAGGTGCTGGTGGCGGGCCTGCGTCGGGTGGCGAAACGTCACGGCGACGGGGTGACGGCGGCCCAGGTGGCGCTGGCCTGGGTGCTGGCCCAGGGGCCGCAGGTGGTGCCGGTGCCGGGAGCCGAGCGGGCGGCGCTGGCCGCGGAGAACGCGGAGGCCGCGGCCGTGCTGCTCACCGCGGCCGACCTGGCCGAGATCGCGGCCCTGCCGGTGGCGGTGGGAGCCTGGGACTGAGGGCCGTTCCCCGGTCCCGGCCCGCTCACACCACTCGATCGGGTGTACGAGCGGCGGAACTTCGTGGGCGGCCAGGTCTGTTGAGTCGGGTGTGAGGCGGTGTTCGCGGGACCGAAGGGAGCGGGACCATGCGGTACGGACCGATGCGGCTGACGGCGGTGGCACTGGTGGGGTGCGGGGCGCTGCTCGCGACCGGATGCTCGTCGGGGAGCGGGGCGGGCGCCCCGGCCACGGCGACCGGCACGGCCGGTACGAGCCCCGCACGGGGGCCGAGCACACCACCGGGGGCGCCGCCCCCGCCGGCGAAGGGCTCGGTCACGGTGACCGGGGAGATCGCCAAGGGGCTGGAGTCGCCGTGGGGTGTGGCCCCGCTGCCCCAGGGGGACCTGCTGGTGGCCTCCCGGGACCGGGGGACGATCAGCAGGGTCGACGCGGCGACGGGCGCGGTGACGCCGATCGGTGAGGTCCCCGGGGTGGCGCCGGGCGGCGAGGGCGGCCTGCTGGGCCTCGCGCTCTCGCCGTCGTACGCCTCGGACAAGCTGGTGTACGCCTACTTCACGACGGAGTCCGACAACCGCATCGCCCGGATGCGGTACGACGAGCAGAGACCGCCCGGACAGCAGCTGGGGGCGCCCGACACGGTCTTCCGCGGCATCCCCAAGGGCCTGGTGCACAACGGCGGCCGGATCGCCTTCGGCCCGGACAAGATGCTGTACGTGGGGACCGGTGAGACCGGGGACACGGGCCTGGCGCAGGACAGGGCGTCGCTGGGCGGCAAGATCCTGCGGATGACCCCGGACGGGAAGCCGGTGCACGGCAATCCGGAGGCCGACTCGGTCGTCTACTCCTGGGGGCACCGCAATGTGCAGGGGCTCGCCTGGGACAAGGACAAACGGCTGTGGGCGGCGGAGTTCGGGCAGAACACCTGGGACGAGCTCAACCTGATCGAGCCCGGCGGCAACTACGGCTGGCCGGCCGCCGAGGGCACGGCGGGCCGCGCCGGGTACAAGGACCCGGTGGCCCAGTGGAAGACCGAGGAGGCCTCCCCCAGCGGGATCGCCTGGGCCGCGGGCTCGGTGTGGATGGCCGGGCTCAGGGGCCAACGGCTGTGGCGGATCCCGCTGGACGGGACGAGACCGGTGGCGCAGCCGGAGGCCTTCCTGGACGGCAGGTACGGGCGGCTGCGCACGGTGATCTCCCTCGGCGGGGACAAGCTGCTGCTCGTCACCAGCGAGACGGACCGGCGCGGCAGCCCGGAGGCGGGCGACGACCGGATCCTGACACTGACGGTGACCTGACCCCGTCTCCGCTCTCCCCTCTCTCCTCTCCCCCGGCTCCGCCTTTCCCGCGGGGCTAGGCGCGGGCTAGGCGGTCGGGGCGAAGAGGCGGAGGCGGTGGGCGAGGGCGGCCGCCTCGCCGCGGCCCGCGACGCCGAGCTTGGCCAGGATGTTCGAGACATGCACGCTGGCGGTCTTCGGTGAGATGAAGAGCTCCTCGGCTATCCGGCGGTTGCTGAACCCGGCGGCGACCAGGCGCAGGACGTCCCGTTCCCGGCTGGTCAGGCCCAGCTCCTCCACGGGGTCGGTGTGCGTCTCGGCCTCGACCGGCAGGGTGGCGTCCTCGCCGAGCGGCAGACGGGCCCGCCGGGCGAGCAGCTCCAGGTCCTCGCGCAGCCGGCGCGAGCCCAGTCGGCAGGCGGCCTCGTGGGCGTGGCGCAGCTGCGCCACGGCCCCGTCCCGGTCGGCGCCGGCGGCCAGCAGGGCTTCGGCGAGCCGGTGGCGGGCACGGGCCAGCAGGTAGGGGCGCTCCAGCGGGCGGATGGCGGCCTCGACGGCGCTCCAGTCGTCGACGGTGTCCTTGCCCTCGGCCCGCCGGAGTTCGGCGTGGACGTATTCGGCGTGGGCCTCCCACACCGGTACCGGCGTCGCCAGGGTGCGGGCGGCGGAGCGCAGCGCGCTCACGGCGGCCTCCCGGCCGGCGTCCGCGGCCGGCAGGCCCCGGGAGTCGGCCTCCGCGGTGGCGGCGGCCAGCAGCAGCGGCCAGGCGTAGCGGTGGTGGCCGAGGGGGAATCCGTCGGCGATCGCGGCGGCGGTCTCGGCCCGTACGTCGGCGATGCGGCCCTCGCCGGCCGCCACGCCGACGCCCAGGCGGTAGAGCGGGATGCGGTGCTGGGGCTGGGTGTCGTGGGTGCCGAAGTGCTCGTGGGCGGCGGCGAGCCGGGCAGCCGCCTCGGTCAGTTCACCGCGGGCCAGGGCCAGGTAGGCCAGGCGCGCGGAGGCGGAGCCGCGGGGGGCCGCGCTCTGGCCGACGCGCAGGGTGCGCCGGGCCGCGTCGGCGGCCTCGTCCCAGCGGCCGAGGCTGTACAGGCTCTCCGCCATGTTGCCGCTGATCCACGCCTCGGTGTCCAGCAGCCGTGACTTGCTGACCAGTTGTACCCCCTGTTCGGCCAGTTCCACCGCTTCCCGGGACCGGCCCATGCTTTCCAGCTGAGAGGTGAGATTGATATGCGCACGACCCGCGAGCATCGCGTATCCGCGCTCGGCGGCCCGGTTCTTGACCTCGAACATGGCGGCCAGGCCCGCCTGGGGATCACCGGCGTCGGTGAGCAGGCTGCCCACCGTGACCCGGGCGTTGAGTTCGACCTCCTCCGCGCCGACCATCCGCGCGTACTCGACGGCGCGTTCGGCCGCCGCCAGGTTGTCGGGGCCGGGGTTGTGCAGCATGCCCCAGCCCGCGACGCGCATGAGGACCTCGGCGTGCACGTGGGACGGGGGCAGCCCCCGGACCAGTTCCTGGGCGGTGCCCAGTTCCTGCCAGCCGTCGCCGCGGGCCAGGCTGGAGACCAGCCGGGAGCGCTCGGTCCAGAACCAGGCGGCGCGCAGCGGGTCGTGGTCGTCCTCCAGCAGGCGCAGCGCCAGTTTGGTGAACTTCAGGGCGCGTTCGCGCTCCCCGCCGAAGCGGGCGGCGACGGTGGCCTCGGCCAGCAGGTCCAGCCGCACCAGCGGGGTGGTCGCCGGGGCGCAGCCGCACGGCGGATACACCTCGGTGTAGTCCACGGGGCGCAGCGCCTGGCGCACCTCCTGCGGCGCGCCGTCCCACAGTTCCATCGCCCGTTCCAGCAGGCGCAGCTGTTCGGAGTAGGCGTGCCGGCGGCGGGCGGCCACCGAGGCGTCGAGGACGGCGGGCAGGGCCTTGGCAGGGTCGTTGGCCCAGTACCAGTAGCTGGCCAGCCGGATGACCCGCTCCTCGGCGCGCACCAGCGAGTCGTCGGCCTCCAGGGCCTCGGCGTAGCGGCGGTTGACGCGGGCGCGCTCGCCGGGCAGCAGGTCGTCGCTGACGGCCTCGCGGACCAGCGAGTGCCGGAAGCGGTAGCCGTCGCCGTCGGGGCTGGCGAGCAGGATGTTGGCGCCGACGGCGGCGCGCAGGGCCTCGATCAGCTCGTCCTCGGTGAGCCGGCAGACGGCCAGGAGCAGCGGGTACTCGACGGTGGAGCCGCCCTCGGCGACGACGCGCACCACCCGCTGGGCGGCTTCGGACAGCACCTCGACGCGGACGAGCAGCAGGTCGCGCAGGGATTCGGTGAGCCCGGTGCGGCAGCCCCGGTCCAGGGCCGCGACGAGTTCCTCGACGAAGAAGGCGTTGCCGTCGGAGCGGTCGAAGACCGAGTCGACCAGGGACTCCTCGGGCTGGGAGGCGAGGATCCCGGCCAGCTGGCGGCGGACCTCGGCCCGGTTGAAGCGGGCCAGCTCGATCCGCTGGACGGTGCGCAGCCGGTCCAGTTCGGCGAGGAGGGGGCGCAGCGGGTGGCGCCGGTGGATGTCGTCCGCGCGGTAGGTGGCGACGATGACGAGGCGCCCGCTGCCCAGGGTGCGCACGAGGTAGGCGAGCAGGTGGCGGGTGGAGGTGTCCGCCCAGTGCAGGTCCTCCAGGACGAGGACCACGGTGCGGTCGGCGGCGAGCCGCTCCAGCAGCCGGGCGGTCAGTTCGAAGAGCCGGGCCGTGCTCTCCTCGTCGTGCGGGCCCCGGGGGGTCTCGCCGAGTTCGGGGAGGATCCGGGCCAGTTCGTCCTCCTGGCCCGCGGCCGCGGCGGCCAGTTCCTCGGGGAGCCCGCGGCGCAGCGCGCGCAGGGCAGTGGAAAACGGGGCGAAGGGAAGTCCCTCCGCCCCTATCTCCACACAGCCGCCGACGGCGACGACGGCTCCGCGCCGGGTGGCCTCGCCGAGGAACTCCTCGGTGAGGCGGGTCTTGCCGACCCCGGCCTCGCCGCCGATGAGGAGGGCCTGAGGCTCCTGGCCGGCGGCGCGGCCCAGGGCGTCGGTGAGTATCGCCAGTTCGTCGGCTCGGCCGACGAACACCGGGCTGACAGATCTGCTCTCCACGCCGCCGAGCATCGCACACGGATCCGGGGCGCCGCCGCCCCTTATCGACACGGCCGTCCTCACGCGGTGGGGAGGAAGCGGCTCCTGCTCCGCCTCACCCGCCCCTCGCTCTCGTTGCCGCGCGAGCGGCGGGCCCGCTTGGCCTGGCGGACCAGACGGTATTCGGCGGCCTCGCGGAGCAGGTCGGCGCGGCGGCTGGAGGCGATCTCGTGCTCGAACATGTCGTTCTCCCTGGTCGGTTCTCTCGGGCACCTCGTTCGGTGTGATCCAAGATTCGCGTCCCAGAGGGTGCCGGCGCATCGGGCTCATGCCGCATCCCGGCGGGGCAGGGGGCCTTAGTCCGGTGGCGGGTGTCCCCATTGCGGACTAAGGCGGCCGGGGCGGAAGGCCTGGGAACCTAAGGGGTCCTCAGGGTCCTAGGGAGCGCTCGGCAGGGGGAGGGCGTAGATGACGCCGAAGACCAGCAGGCCCAGGACGCCGAAGCCGATACCGGCCCAGGCGACGGCCTTGACCCAGGTGGGGTGGACCCGGCCGGGGGCGCCGAAGGCGGGGCTCAGCAGCACGAAGACGGCGAGCAGCAGGGCGAGCGCGGAGACGACACCGTTGACCAGGGCGGTGAGGTGCCAGGCGTCTCCGTACAGCGCCTCGATCTTGGCCTCGGTGCTGGCGGCCTCCGACGCGTGGATCTGTCCGACGAGGGTCTGGCGTTCGGCGAGGACCCGGGAGACCCAGCTGCCGCTGAGGGCGAGGAGACCGAGGCCGGCCGCGAAGACGGCGCAGGCGGCGGCGCCGACTCCGGTGGGGGTCTGCTCGGTCTCGTCGAGTTCGTCGAGCTCCTCCAGCTCGTCCGCGTCGTCGAGTTCGGCCCTGGTGTCCTGGCCGTCCTCGCCGGCCGGCTTCTCGGATACGGCCGGGGCCGCGGCCTCGGCGTCCGTCGCCGGCTCGGTACGGGACTCCGCGTCGGCCGGCTGGTCGGCGGGGCTGTCGGTCTTCGTGAGGTTCATGCGGGGCACGGTAGGCGGCCCGCATGAGAGCTCTCTGAGAAACCGGGCCGCCGAACCGTGCGGTCGGCCCCGCGGGGGATCGGCTAGCGGGAGAGGGCGGCCGGTTCGGTGTCCTGGGCGGCCGGCCGGGGTGCGGGCAGCGCCGGGTGGGCGTCGCGGCCGGGCGGTTCGATGCTGATCCTGGGCAGCCGGCGCTCCAGCCAGCCGGGCAGCCACCAGTTGGCGCCGCCCAGCATGTGCATGAGGGCCGGGACGAGGAGGGTGCGCAGGACGAAGGCGTCGAGGGCGACGGCGACGGCGAGCGCGATGCCGAACATCGCGATGATCCGGTCGCCGCTGAGCACGAAGGCGAGGAAGACGGAGATCATGATGACCGCGGCCGAGTTGATCACGCGGCTGGTCTCGGCGAGCCCGACGCGTACGGCCCGCCGGTTGTCGCCGGTCTCCAGCCACTCCTCGTACATCCGGCTGACCAGGAAGACCTGGTAGTCCATGGACAGTCCGAAGAGCACGGACACCATGATCACCGGGAGGAAGGGTTCGATCGGACCCGCGCTGCCCAGGCCCAGAAGCTCGGCGCCCCAGCCCCACTGGAAGATCGCGACGACGACACCGAAGGAGGCGGCGACGGCGGCGACGTTCATGACGGCGGCCTTGACCGGGATGCCCAGCGAGCGGAAGGCGAGCAGCAGGAGCACGCAGCCGAGGGTGATGACGACGCCGACGAAGAGCGGCAGCTTGCCGATAATCACCTCGGCGAAGTCGTCGTAGCCGGCGGTCGCCCCGCCGACGTGGACCCGCATCGTGCTGCCCTGCTCGGCGCGCGGGATGACGTCGTGGCGCAGCCGGTCGACGAGTTCGCTGGTGGCCCGGGACTGCGGGGAGGTCTCGGGGACCACGGTCAGGACGGCGGTGTCGCCGGCGCGGTTGACGGTGGCGGGTGAGGCGCCGGCGACCCCGTCGGTGTCGCGCAGGCGCTCGCCGAGCCGGTCCAGGGCGGCCCGGTCGCCCGGGCCCTGGAGGCGGGCGACGAGCGTGAGCGGGCCGTTGGTGCCGGGCCCGAAGCCCGCGCCGGAGCCACCGTCGCGGGTGGTGTCGGCGGCGAGCAGGTCGTAGGCCTTGCGCGTGGTGGAGTGCGCGGGGTTGTTGCCCTGGTCGGAGGTGCCCAGGTGGAGGGCGAGGGTGGGCAGGGCGAGGACCACCATGACGAGGGTGGCGAGGACGCCGAGCAGCTTGGGGTGGCGTTCGACGAAGGCGGACCAGCGGGCGGCGAACCCGGTGGGCCGCTCGGGCAGCGGGCCCTCCTCCTCCAGCCTGCGGCGCTCGCGGCGGGAGAGGGCGCGCATGCCGATGAAGGACAGGAGGGCGGGGAGCAGGGTCACCGAGGCGGCGACCGTGAGGACCACGGTGAGGCAGGCGGCCAGCGCCACGCCGTCCAGGAAGTCCAGCCGCAGCACCAGCATGCCGAGCAGGGCGATGCAGACCGTCGCGCCGGCGAAGACGACGGCGCGGCCGGTGGTGGCGACGGCGTTCCCGGCGGCGTCCTCGACCGTCAGGCCCTGTTTGAGGCCGGTGCGGTGCCGGGTGACGATGAACAGCGCGTAGTCGATGCCCACGCCGAGGCCGATGAGCGTGCCGAGCATGGGCGCGAAGTCGGCGACCGGCATGGCGTGGCCGAGCAGGGTGATGCCGGCGTAGGCGGTGCCCACGCTGACCAGGGCGGTGGCGATCGGCAGCAGGCTCGCGGCGAGCGAGCCGAAGGCGAGGAAGAGGACGACGGCGGCCACGACCACGCCGATGGCCTCGGCGAGGTGGGCGCCGGGCGCCTCGGTGAGGCCGATGGCGCGCCCGCCGAGTTCGACCTGGAGGCCGCCCTGCTCGGTGGCGGCGTTCTTGGCGGCGTCGACGACCGCCCGGGCCTGCTCCTTGGGCACGGCGTCGGCCGGCCGGTCGAAGGTGACGACGGCGTACGCGGTGCGTCCGTCGCCGCTGATCTGGGCGGCGCCCTCAGGGCCGTAGGGGCTGACGACCGAGGCGACGCCGGGAAGTCCGGCGATGGTGTCCAGGGCCCGGCTCATGCGCTGCTCCACCGCGGGGGTGCGGGCGCTCTCGTGGGCGGGGGTGCGCCACACGACGGTGCCGCTGTCGCCGCCCTGCCCGGGGAAGCCCTCGCGCAGGAGCGCGTGCGCCCGGCCGGACTCGGTGCCGGGGACCTCGTAGTCGTTGGAGAACGCGGTGCCGGCCGTGGCGGCCGCGGCGGCGGTCGCGCCGAGGGCGAGCAGCCAGATCAGGACGGCGACGAGACGGTGCCGCAGGCACCACCGTGCGATTGCTGCCAACGGACGAGCTCCCTGGTGGTTCGGATCTTCACCGGGATACGGCCCGACGCAAAGAACGCATGAACGCTTGACCGTCGCCTGAGGGGGTCGCCCCGGGATGGTCCACAGGGTCACCCTTGCAGCGTTTCGTGATCGTTGGCCCGTTTCGTGGGCACTGTCACAGGGTTTCGGGCCCCTCGGGGACTTTCGTCCCTCACTCGACGCGGTAGCCCGGGACGGAGGGCCAGCGGACCGTGAGGACCACGGTCTCCTCCTCCGCCTCCCAGGAGTGGTCCACTCCGCGTCCCCAGATCACGTAGTCGCCCTGTTCGGCGAGGACGACGTCGCGGCCCGGGAACTCCATCCGGAAGCGGCCGCTGATCAGCACCAGCAGCGCGGTGCGGTCCTCGCCGCGCACCCACTGCGCGCGCCGCTCCCCCTTGGGGTGGACCCCCCACTTGATCTCGACGTCCTCGCTGTGCCGGGGATCGTCCGGCTCCTTGAAGTGGCCGAGCAGCCAGCCGCGGTCGACGGCGGCCTCGGGACCGGCCTTGCCGACGTACACGCCGTCGCTCGCGGCGGGAGCGCCGGCGGTGGTCACGTTCTCGTTCATACGGCGGCAGATTAATGCAGTTGCGGCGCCGCACGACGCCTGCTGAGCTGCGGCAATGACAGATGCAGTGAACGTACGGGACGTGTACGACGCCCAGGAGCGCCGCGGGGCCGTCGCGGACGCACCGGGGGCCCTGGTCGAACGGGTGGGGGACGTCGTACGGCAGACCGCGCCCGCCGACGGCTGGAACGGTGTGCTCTGGTCGCGGCTGACGGCGGACACGGCGGACGCCGAGATCGCGGCGCAGGTGGCGCACTTCGCGGGGGCGGGGGCCGAGGACTTCGAGTGGAAGCTGTACGACCACGACGGTCCGGCTGACCTCGCCGCCCGGCTGACGGCGGCCGGGTTCGTCCCGGAGCCGCCGGAGACCCTGATGGTGGCGCGGGTGGCGGAGGTGGCGGCGGAGCCGGTCGTACCGGAGGGGATCACGCTGGTTCCGGTCACGGACGAGGCGGGCGTGGACCTGATGATGGAGGTCCACCGCCAGGCGTTCGAGGTGACGCGGCCGCGCATCCGGGCCCAGCTGCTGACCCGACTGACCGAGGCCCCCGAGACGATCACGGCCGTCGTGGCGATGGCGGGCGACCGCCCGGTGAGCGCGGCCCGGATGGAGATGCGCGCGGGCAGCTCGTTCGCGGGCCTGTGGGGCGGTGGCACCGTCGAGGAGTGGCGGGGCAAGGGCATCTACCGGTCGCTGATCTCGCACCGCGCGCGCGAGGCGGCCGCCCGGGGCATCCCGTACCTCCAGGTGGACGCCTCCGACAACAGCCGGCCGATCCTGGAGCGGCTGGGCTTCGAGGTCCTGGGCGTCACGACGCCGTACATCTGGTCCGCGGGCCGGTAAGGGGACACGGAGGGTGCTGCTGGCCTGGATAGCGGAGATCGGGGACGCGCCGGTCGTACTGGATCCCGCCGACCGGTTGGCCGAGGCCGCCAACACCTGGTGGCTGAGCGCGGATCTGGCGGACCGGGGGTCGCGGTCCGTCCGCGAGGTGGTGACCGCCTTCGAGCGCACGGCGGACGCGGTACGGGCCCGGGTGCGGGAGCAGGGCTTCGAGGGCCCCGCGACGTTCTACGTGTGGCACGACGAACAGGCCGGCCAGCTGCGCTGCTCGACCCGCTCGGTGGGCGCGGAGGCGCTGCCGTTCAGCGGGGCGTACGCGGCCACGGACGAGCTGGGGCCGATCGTCGAGGCCTTCCTCGGGGCCGGGGGCAGGGATGGGAGCGGGGACGGGGACGGCGACGGCCGCGGGCCGCGCCGCCGCCGCGGGCCGTTCCCGGTCTGGGTCAGCCGGGTCGGGTGAGGCAGGATCGGCCCATGGACGGACGCATCGGACCACCGCTGACCGGCGACGAGCGAGCGACCCTGCGCGGGTACCTCGACTACCACCGCGCCACGCTCGCCATGAAGTGCGAGGGACTGACGGACGAACAACTGCGGCGCCGGTCGATGCCGCCGTCGACGCTGTCCCTGCTGGGCCTGGTCCGGCACATGGCCGAGGTCGAACGCCACTGGTTCCGCCGGGTCGTCGGCGGCGAGGACCTGCCGCACCTCTGGTCCGACAGCTCGGACTTCCAGGCTGCGTACGACGCTTCGGAATCGACCCGCGCGCAGGCCTTCCCGGCCTGGGAGGCGGAGGTCGCCCGCGCCCGCCGCATCGAGGAGCGGGCCCCGTCCCTGGAGGTGACGGCGTACGTCCCGAAGTGGGAGGCGGAGGTCTCGCTGCGCCTGGTGATGCTGCACCTGATCCACGAGTACGCCCGCCACAACGGCCACGCCGACTTCCTGCGCGAGGGCATCGACGGCGTGGTGGGTGCCTGAGGAGGCGTTCCGGTGGGGCCGCTCCCGGGACGGGGCGGCCCCACCGGAACTCCCTGGCGTCTAGGCCGCGCGCCAGTACCCCAGCGCGTTCACCCGCTGCTTGGGCAGGGCCAGGTCCTTGCGCAGGTACGACGTCAGCGTGCGCGTCGTCGCCGCGTCGCAGGCCAGCCAGACGTACGCCGACGCCGGGTCCGTGACCAGGGCCGGCAGCTGGGCCTTGACCTGCTCGACCAGGGCCGCGCCGCCGCCGGCGCGGCCGACGCGGCGGATGTCGTGGCGCGCGCCGTCGGTGCGCAGCGGAAGGTCGGCGTCCGCGTCGTGCTGGGTCTCGAACCAGATCGTCGCCGGGGTCTCGGGGTAGGCGTCCAGCAGCGAGTTGATGGCCGGCAGCGACGCCGGGTCACCGATCACCAGCAGCCGCTCGGGCGTCGGCGCGGGCGCCGTGAAGCCCGTCCCCTGGACGGTGGCCTCGATCGTGTCGCCCGCCTCGGCGCCCCGCGCCCAGTCGCTCGCGACCCCGTCGTGCAGCGCGAACTCCAGGGAGAAGGTGCCGGCGGCCGGGTCCGGGTCGACGAGGGTGTAGGCGCGCTGGTGCGGCTTGCCGTCGTCCTCGAACCACAGGCGCACCCACATCGTCGGGTGCAGCGAGTCCCCCGCCGCCGCCAGCAGGCCACCGTCCTCCAGGTGCACGCGACGGTAGTTCTCCGTCACGTCCTGCGCACCCGTCACCGTGAACGTGAAGTCCTTGCCCCGCAGCAGTTTGAGGACCACGCCTTCCCAGCCCTTGACCGCGGCCATGTCCACCCCTTTCCCATCAACCTCTATAGTTAGGCCAGCCTAACCTAATGCACCTGGGGAGCAGTGTGACCAGCACAGTCAACGATGCGCGTACCGCGGAGCACGAGGTCTACCGGGACGCCTGGGGTGTCCCCCATCTTCGCGCATCCGGCCACCTGCCGCTCTCGTACGCCCAGGGCCGGACCACCGCCCGGGACCGGGCCTGGCAGTTGGAGGTGGAGCGGCACCGCTCGCAGGGCTCCACCGCCGCCTTCCTCGGCCCCGACGCCGTGGCATGGGACCGCTTCGCCCGCCAGGTCCGCCTCGACGACACCGCCCGCCGCTGCTTCGAGGCGCTCGACGCCGACACCGCGGCCTGGGTCCGGGCGTACGTCGACGGGGTCAACGACGGGCTCGCCGCCGGCGAAGCGCGCGACGCGCGCTTCGCCGCCGCGGGGCTCGTCCCCACCCCCTGGGAGCCCTGGGTGCCGCTGGGCATCTGGCTCTCGACCCACATCCTCTTCGCCGGCTTCCCCACGAAGCTGTGGCGCGACCGGGTCGCCGACGCCCTCGGCGACGAGGCCATCACCCTCTTCGCCACCGATGGCCCGGGCACCTCCGGCAGCAACGGCTGGCTGGTCCCCGGCGACCGGACGGCCTCCGGTGCGGCGATCATCGCGGGCGACCCGCACCGGTTCATCGAGGACCCGGGCGTGTACCAGCAGATCCGGCTGGCCTGCCCCGAGTACGACGTCGTCGGCCTCGCCGTCCCCGGCGTCCCGGGCCTGGCGCACTTCGGCCACACCGGCACCGCCGCCTGGGCCATCACCAACGCGATGGCCGACTACCAGGACCTGTACGTCGAGCGGATCCGCCGGGACGAGGCCACGGACGAGGCCACGGACGAGGCCACGGCAGAGAAGGACGGGAAGGGCGGGAAGGACGGGAAGGGCGGGACCACCGCCCTCGGTCCCGACGGCCACTGGCACCCGGTCCGCCGCCACACCGAGACCATCGCGGTCGCCGGCGCCGACGACGTCACCGTCGAGGTCCTGGAGACCGACCGCGGTCCGGTCATCATCGACACCCCTGAGCGGACCATCAGCCTCCGCTACCCGCCCCGGGTCCGCTCCGAACTCGGTTTCGCCGTCCTGCCCGCCCTGCTGCGCGCCCGTACGGTCGCCGACATCGACCGGGCCGTCGACGGCTGGGCCGAGCCGGTCAACGTCGTCCACGCCGCCGACACCGAGGGCGGCCTGCTGCACCGGGTCGCGGGCGCCGTACCCGAACGCGACCGCGCCAACCGGCTGCGCCCGGTGCCCGCCTGGGAGGAGCGGTACGCCTGGCGGGGCTGGGCGCCGACCCCCACGGAGCCGGTACAGGGCTTCGCCGTCATGGCCAACGCCCGCGGCATCGCCTCCCCGCTGGGCGTGGAGTTCGCGCCCCCGCACCGCGCCGACCGGATCCGCGCGCTGCTCAGCGGCTCCGCGGACTGGACGCCCGGGCGGATGGCCGAGGTCCACACCGACACCCATCTGGCCTCCGCCGAGCCGGTCCTGGCCCTCCTGGCCACCCTCGACGGCCTCTCCCCCGCCGCCTCCGCACTGCGCACCCGGCTGCTGGCCTGGGACCGCCGCATGGACGCGGACAGCACCGACGCCGCCGCGTTCGCCGCCCTGCGCACCGCGCTCGCCCGCCGCCTGGCCGCCGACCCGGCCTTCGCGGCGCTCGGCGACGCGCCCACCGGCCCCGAGGTGTTCCACCCCTGGCTCCACCTGCTGCCGCGCGTCGGCTACGCCATCGAAGGCCTGCTCACCACCGCGCTGCTGCCCGGCCTGGACCGCGCGGCCCATCTGCGGACGGCCCTGGAGGACGTCGCCGGAGAGGCGCACGACACCCCGTGGGCGGCGCTCCACCGGCTGGCCCCCTGGCAGGCGGTCCCCGACCCCGACGCCACCTGGCCGGGGCTGGCGGGCGACCACGACTGCGTGAACGCCTCCTCCTCCGTGCCCGGGGTCACCGACCTCTGCGCCCGCGGCTCTGCCGCCCGGTACGTCTGGGACCTGGCCCGCCGCGAGGACAGCCTGTGGGTCGTCCCGCTCGGCGTGGACGGCGTGACCGGCACCCCGCACCACCACGACCAGCTCCCGCTCTGGACGCGGGGCGACCTCGTCCCCGTGGTCACCGACTGGACCGAGCTCACCAGGGAGTCGATATGACCGCCCCCGTGTCCGCCGGTACGCCGGTCCACACCCGGGACGTCGACGGCTTCGGCACCGTCACCCTCACCCCCCTCGACCCGGCGGTCGACGCGCCCCTGCTGCACGGCTGGGTCAGCCAGGAGCGGGCCCGCTTCTGGGGGATGAACGGCGCGAGCCGTGAACTGGTCCAGGAGATCTACGAGGACGTGGACCGCCGCACCACCCACCACGCCTACCTGGTACGGCTCGACGGCGCACCGGCGGCGCTCTTCCAGACGTACGACTGCGCCGAGGACCGGGTCTGCGAGGTCTACGAGGTCCGCCCCGGCGACATCGGCGCCCATCTGTTCATCGCGCCCTGCGAGGGCGAGCCGCGGCCCGGCTTCAGCGGCGCGCTGATGGAGGTGTTCATCGGCTACGTCTTCTCCCTGCCGGGCACCCGCCGGGTGGTCGCCGAACCGGACGCCGCCAACGCCAAGGCCATCGCCCGGCTGGAGCGCTCCGGGTTCGTCCTCGGCCCGGAGGTCGTCCTCCCCGAGATCGACCTGCCCGAGGTCCAGCTGCCGGCCAAGCGCGCCCGCCTGGCCTTCCTCGACGCCCCGGGGACCGCGGCCGCGAGCCGCTGAACACGACGACGGACCCGTCCGGCCGGAGGTTCCGGCCGGACGGGTCCGTCGCGTGTGCGCCCGTGTCGTACGGACGGGCGCGGGGCGCCGTCAGGCGGCTTGCAGGTGTTCCGGGGGCGGCAGGACGGCGGGGCGGTCGAGGAAGGCGAGCACCGCCCGCTTCTCGGGCAGGTACACCTCCGGCAGGTCGATCTCGGGCAGGGTGATCTCCCCCTGCACGACGAAGCCGAGGCGGTTCAGCATGGCGAGGGCCTTGTCGTTGCGGGCGTCGGGCTCACCGACGGCGCGCAGGACGGCCGGGTCGCGGAAGGTGAAGCGGATCAGGGACCCGGCCAGGGTGCGGCTGAACCCCGGACGCGGCCGCCCGGCGATCGGGGCCAGCATCAGGTGGACACCGATGTCGCCGTCCCGGACCTCGTAGCACTCGCTGACGCGGTCCTCGGCCGGCTGGTACGTCTGGAAGAGCGCCACCGGCTCGTCGTCGAGCCGCACCATGAAGGCGTGGTGGGTGTCGCGGCGGTCCACGTCCTCGTAGATCTCCTGGACCAGTTCACGGCTGGCGCCGTTCATGCCCCAGAACTCCGCCCGCTCCTCGACGACCCAGGCGTGCAGCACGGCGGAGTCCGTGGCGGGGTCGACGGGGGTGAAGCGGAGGGTGCCGAAACCTTCGACGGTCTCGGTGAAGACGTCCGCCCGCGGGGAAGCGAGGTCGGTGGAGTCGGGTCTCATGCGCTTCTGCACTCCTCAACTTAGGTATGGCTTGCCTAACTATAGAGCCTTGCTGGCTCTTTCCGGCCAGAAGTACAGGTGAATTCAGGCCGGTTCGGGCTCCTGGGCAGCACAGCGGCCCCGCACCACCCGTCGGGCGGTGCGGGGCCGCGAGCAGGAGCCGCCGGCGTTACTCCGAGACGCCCAGCTTCTCCAGGATGAGCTCCTTGACGCGGGCCGCGTCGGCCTGGCCGCGCGTGGTCTTCATGACCGCGCCGACCAGCGCGCCGACCGCGGCCACCTTGCCGCCGCGGATCTTGTCCGCGATGGCGGCGTTGCCCGCGATGGCCTCGTCCACGGCCGCGCCCAGCGCGCCCTCGTCCGAGACGACCTTCAGACCGCGCTGGTCGACGACCTCGTCCGGGGTGCCCTCGCCCGCGAGGACGCCCTCCAGGACCTGGCGCGCCAGCTTGTCGTTGAGCGAGCCCTCCGCGACCAGGGCCGCGACCCGGGCGACCTGCGCCGGGGTGATGCCCAGCTCGTCCAGGCCCTTGCCCTGCTCGTTGGCGCTGCGCGCCAGCTCGCCCATCCACCACTTGCGGGCGGCCGCCGTGTCGGCGCCCTCCTCGATCGTGGCGACGATGAGGTCGACGGCGCCCGCGTTGAGGATCGACTGCATGTCGTGCTCGCTGACGCCCCACTCCTCGCGCAGGCGGTTGCGGCGCACGCGCGGCATCTCGGGCAGGCCGGCGCGCAGCTCCTCGACCCACGCGCGCGCGGGGGCGACGGGGACCAGGTCGGGCTCCGGGAAGTACCGGTAGTCCTCGGCGTTGTCCTTGATGCGGCCGGAGGTGGTGGAGCCGTCGTCCTCGTGGAAGTGACGGGTCTCCTGCACGATCGTGCCGCCGGACTGCAGGACGGCCGCGTGGCGCTGGATCTCGAAGCGGGCGGCACGCTCGACGGAACGCAGCGAGTTGACGTTCTTGGTCTCGCTGCGGGTGCCGAACGTCTTCGTGCCGTGCGGGCGCAGCGACAGGTTCACGTCGCAGCGCATCTGGCCCTTGTCCATCCGGGCCTCGGACACACCGAGGGCCTTGATGACCTCGCGCAGCTC
Organism: Streptomyces sp. NPDC090022; assembly: GCF_044748145.1. NCBI lineage: Bacteria > Bacillati > Actinomycetota > Actinomycetes > Kitasatosporales > Streptomycetaceae > Streptomyces > Streptomyces sp. NPDC090022. The sequence continues at coordinate 152,282 of NZ_JBIVFN010000013.1, read as the reverse complement.
GGCGACGTACGCCTTGGCGACCTCGGGGGCCCGCTCGCCCGCGCCCTCGATCGGCTTGGTGACGATCTCGATGAGCGGGATGCCGGCGCGGTTGTAGTCCAGCAGGGAGTGGGACGCGCCGTGGATACGGCCGGTGGCGCCGCCGACGTGGGTCGACTTGCCGGTGTCCTCCTCCATGTGGGCGCGCTCGATCTCGACGCGGAAGACCTCGCCGTCCTCCAGCTGGACGTCCAGGTAGCCGTTGAAGGCGATCGGCTCGTCGTACTGGGAGGTCTGGAAGTTCTTCGGCATGTCCGGATAGAAGTAGTTCTTCCGGGCGAAGCGGCACCACTCGGCGATCTCGCAGTTCAGCGCGAGACCGATCTTGACGGCCGACTCGACGCCGATCGCGTTGACGACCGGGAGCGAGCCGGGCAGACCGAGACAGGTGGGGCAGGTCTGCGAGTTGGGCTCGGCGCCCAGCTCGGTGGAGCAGCCGCAGAACATCTTGGTCCGGGTACCGAGCTCGACATGGACCTCGAGGCCCATGACGGGGTCGTACGTCGCGAGAGCCGCGTCGTACGACAGGAGTTCAGTGACGGTCACGGTGAAACTTTCCCTCTCAGCCCAGCAGGACGTCGTCGTCGCCCAGGCGCTTCAGCTCGCGGTACAGGATCGCGAGGCCGGTGACGATGGCGGCGGCGGACACAACGGCGTCGACCAGCTGCAGCGTGTCGTGCTCCGTGCGGGCCTTGCGGGCCTGCTTGATCACGCTGATGGCACCGAACGCGGTGGTGCCGATCGACAGGTAGGTACCGGACTTGGACTTCTTGAAGCCCTTGGCCTTGGACAGTGCACTCACAGCGACGGTGCCTCCTCGAGCAGCGGGTGACCCCAGCGGGCGACGAAGGCGGCCTCGACGGCGGCGCCGACCTTGTACAGGCGGTCGTCCTTCATCGCGGGGGCGATGATCTGCAGACCGACCGGCAGGCCGTCCTCCGGGGCCAGGCCGCAGGGCAGCGACATGGCGGAGTTGCCGGCCAGGTTGGTCGGGATGGTGCACAGGTCCGCGAGGTACATCGCCATCGGGTCGTCGGCGCGCTCGCCGATCGGGAAGGCGGTGGTGGGCGTCGTCGGGGAGACGATGACGTCGACCTGCTCGAAGGCCTTCTCGAAGTCCTTCGTGATGAGCGTGCGGACCTTCTGGGCGGAGCCGTAGTACGCGTCGTAGTAGCCGGAGCTGAGCGCGTACGTGCCGAGGATGATGCGGCGCTTGACCTCGTCGCCGAAGCCGGCCTCACGGGTCAGGGCGGTGACGTCCTCGGCGGACTTGGTGCCGTCGTCGCCGACCCGCAGGCCGTAGCGCATGGCGTCGAAGCGGGCCAGGTTCGAGGAGCACTCGGACGGCGCGATCAGGTAGTACGCGGCGAGCGCCAGGTCGAAGGACGGGCAGTCCAGCTCGACGATCTCGGCGCCCAGCTCCTTGAGGAGCTCGACGGACTCGTCGAAGCGCTGCACGACGCCGGCCTGGTAGCCCTCGCCGCGGAACTGCTTGACCACGCCGACGCGCATGCCGGCGACCGAGCCGTTGCGGGCGGCCTCGACGACCGGCGGGACCGGGGCGTCGATGGAGGTGGAGTCCAGCGGGTCGTGGCCGCCGATGACCTCGTGCAGCAGGGCCGCGTCCAGGACCGTACGGGCGCACGGGCCGCCCTGGTCGAGGCTGGAGGAGAAGGCCACCATGCCGTAGCGGGAGACACCGCCGTAGGTGGGCTTGACACCGACGGTCGCGGTGACGGCGGCGGGCTGGCGGATGGAACCGCCGGTGTCCGTGCCGATGGCGAGCGGGGCCTCGTACGCGGCGAGGGCCGCGGAGGAACCGCCGCCGGAGCCGCCGGGGATCCGGGTGAGGTCCCAGGGGTTGCCGGTGGGGCCGTAGGCGCTGTTCTCGGTGGAGGACCCCATGGCGAACTCGTCCATGTTGGTCTTGCCGAGGATGACGACGTCGGCTTCCTTGAGCTTGCGCGTCAGGGTGGCGTCGTACGGCGGGATCCAGCCCTCGAGGATCTTCGATCCGACGGTGGTGGGGATGCCCTTGGTGGTGAAGATGTCCTTCAGCGCGAGCGGTACGCCGGCCAGCGGGCCGAGCTTCTCGCCGGCGGCACGCTTGGCGTCCACGGCGCGGGCCTGGGCGAGCGCGCCCTCGCGGTCCACGTGCAGGAAGGCGTGGACCTTCTCGTCCACGGCGTCGATGCGGGCCAGGTGGGCTTCGGTGACCTCGACGGCCGTGAGCTCGCCGGAGGCGATCTTCTCGGCGATCTCGGCGGCGGTGAGCTTGATGATGTTGCTCATGGTGATTAGTCCTCCCCCAGGATCTGCGGCACCTTGAAACGCTGCTGCTCCTGTGCCGGGGCGCCGGAGAGCGCCTGCTCGGGGGTGAGCGACGGTCGGACCTCGTCCGCGCGCATGACGTTGGTCAGCGGCAGCGGGTGGGAGGTCGGCGGGACGTCTTGGTCGGCGACCTCGGCGACGCGGGCGACCGCGCCGATGATGTCGTCGAGCTGTCCGGCGAAGTGCACGAGCTCTTCGTCGGCGAGTTCCAGACGCGCCAGCCGAGCGAGGTGGGCGACCTCCTCGCGCGTGATGCCAGGCATGCAGCGATCCTCTGGGGGTGGTGAGTGTGTAGTTTCGGGCCCAATCCTATGGGGCTGGCCCCACGCACCACGAAACGGATAACACCCCGGGCCCCGTCGGGGCTCCGCTCGAAAAGCCCGCGCGGCATTCGAGCGCACGGGGTACGGGGCGGAGCCCCGGGGAGGGGCCCCGGGGAGGGGCCCTACGTCACCGGGGCGTCGGCTTCGGCTGCCGCCAGGTCTGCCGGGCGGCGCCAGCCGCGTTCGCCGCGGGCCAGGAGCCAGGCGGTGGCCTCCTGCGGCGGCATCGCGGCGGCGACCAGCCAGCCCTGGACGGCGTCGCAGCCCAGGTCCCGCAGGCGCTCCCAGGTCTCGTCGTCCTCCACGCCCTCGGCGACGACCAGCAGGCCGAGGGAGTGGGCCAGGTCGACGGTGCAGCGGACGATCTCCGCGTCCTGCGCGTCCACCGCCAGCCGGGCCACGAACGAGCGGTCGATCTTCAGCTCGCTGACCGGCAGCCGCCGCAGGTGGACCAGGGAGGAGTAGCCCGTGCCGAAGTCGTCCAGCGACATCTTCACGCCGTGGCCCGTCAGGCCCGCCATGGTGTCGGCCGCCCGCTGCGGGTCCTCCAGCAGCACGTGTTCCGTTATCTCCAGCTGCAGGCCGCTCGCCGGGACCCCGTGCCGGGCCAGCCGCGCGGCGACCGCGCCCGCGAACCCGGGGGTGTGCACGTCGCGCGGCGAGACGTTCACGGCGACCGGCACCTTCAGCCCCTGCGCGCGCCACCGGGCGACCTGCGCCAGGGCGGTCTCCAGGACGTACTCGGTCAGGTGCGGCATCAGGCCCGAGGTCTCGGCGATCGCGATGAACTCGTCCGGCGAGACCCGCCCCCGCTCCGGGTGGACCCAGCGGACCAGGGCCTCCAGTCCCGCCACGTGTCCGTCGAAGCGCACCTTCGGCTGGTAGTGGAGCTCGACCTCGCCCGCGTCCAGCGCCCGCCGCAGGTCGCCGAGGAGCCCCAGCCGGTCGGGGGTGTTGCTGTCGCGCTTGGACTCGTAGACCTCGACGCCCGTGCGGTCCCGCTTCGCCTGGTACATGGCGACATCGGCCCGCCGCAGCAGGCCCTCCGCGTCCAGGGCGTGATCGGGGAAGACCGCCAGGCCCGCGCTGGCCTCCAGGACCAGGGTCAGGCCGTCGAGGTCGAGGGGCGAGCTGAGCTCGGCCACCAGGTTGCGGGCCACCCGCTGGGCACTGGTCTGCGAGTCGGCGACGGGCAGCAGGACGGCGAACTCGTCGCCGCCGAGCCGGGCGGCCTCGGCGTCCTCGGGCAGGGCCTGGCGCAGCCGGTCGGCGATCTGGAGCAGCAGGCGGTCGCCCGCCAGATGGCCCAGCGTGTCGTTGACGGCGCGGAACCGGTCCAGGTCGATCAGCACAAGAGCTGACCGGGTGCCCAAACGTTCAGCCTCGTCCAGCGCGGTCCACGCCCGCTCCAGCAGCCACTGCCGGTTCGGCAGCCCGGTCAGCGGGTCGCGCAGCTGTTCCTCGGCCCGCGCCCGGGCGATCCACAGCGTGGAGTCGAGGGCGATGAGGGGGACGGCGAACAGCGGCAGCAGGACGGGCACGGTGACGGCGACGACGCAGATCAGGGGGGCGATGCCCAGCAGGGCGACGGCGACCAGGCCCTGCCGCAGCAGGGCCGTGCGGGCCACCGTCGGCAGGCCGCCGCCCCGCGGGGACAGCGCCAGCCACAGCAGCACCCGGGTGACCGCCAGGTACGTGACCGCCACCAGCGCGACCTGGGGGGCCGCCTCCAGCGTCCAGCCGGTCGGCCTCCAGGGGGTCTCCACCGAGGGGCTCTCGCCGAGCGCGGCGAGCAGCAGCGCCGCCGCCCCGATGCCGAGGATGTCGACGGAGCCGTGCAGCAGCCCCTGTCGCCAGCGGTGCCGGCGGGCGGCCCCGACCAGGGAGACCACCGCCAGCGAGACCAGGCCGGCGGGCAGCCAGCCGTACAGGAGCAGAACCCCGAGGGTGAGGGCGGCGCCCGAGCCGGTGCCGCCCCACCAGCGGTCGCGGCCGAGCGCGACGAGGTGGCCGACGATGATGCCGGTGAGCAGGGCCAGCGCCCAGCCCACGCTGCCGCCGGGGAACAGGGCCTGACGCTCGCTCAGCGCACGGACGAGACCGAAGGCGAGGACGAGGACGGACAGGCCGACGACGACCAGGGGCAGCACGGGGCGCGGTCCCGCTCCCTGCGCCCCCGTGCCGGTGTCGAGCGGGTGCGCCTGCGGAGCTCTGGTGCCCAGAATCCCGAACCGGCCCGTCCGCGACGACGGAACGTCCCCGCCGACATCAGGTGACGGGTCGGCGCTTTCGGTGGGTTTCATGCCCGTCCCTCTCACAGCCGGCGATGCCGATGTCACGCGATGGCCCCGATGTCATGCCACCACGACTCCGAAGCGCATCACGCAGCCGTGCACGACAGGCGCACCCCTCAACAGTAGGCCGCAGGAGGCTCCCAGGGGCAGCGGTCGGCGGCGGTTGCCCGAATGTGCCCCAGCCATCGTCATCAGTACGGTATCCGCCGAACGGGTGAGTTCGGACCGGGACCCCCCTGTCACCCGTCCGATGATCCGACAGCTCACCGCCCTGCGGCTAGCCCCCGGCCGGCCCTTTGCGACCGGATGCCGCGCCGGGCGTGCGCCCGCCCGTACGGCCGCACGCCACGCATCCGTTCGCCTTCGTTACTCCCCCGCGGGCGCCTTCGGCTCCCCCTCGGCCGCGCCCTCCACCGGAAGGGCGGCCGCGCGCGCCGCGTCCGGGCCCTGCTCCAGCAGCACCTCGAATCCGGCGTCGTCGAGGATGGCCAGCTTCAGCTGCATGGCCTTGTCGTACTTGGAACCGGGGTTGTCGCCGACCACGACGAAGGAGGTCTTCTTGGACACGGAGCCGGTGACCTTCGCGCCGCGGCTCTGCAGGGCGTCCTTGGCTCCGTCCCGGGTGTGGTTCTGCAAAGTGCCGGTGACGACCACGGTCAGCCCCTCCAGCGGGCGCGGACCGGCCTCCTCGCCGGAACCCTCCTCCTCCATCCGGACCCCGGCCGCGCGCCACTTGCGGAGGATCTCCTGGTGCCACTCGACGGCGAACCACTCCTTGAGCGAGGCGGCGATGATCGCGCCGACGCCCTCGGTGGCGGTGAGTTCCTCCTCGCTCGCCTGCTCGATGCGCTCGATGGACCGGAACTCGCGGGCCAGCGCCTCCGCGGCCACCGGGCCGACATGACGGATCGACAGACCGTTGATGACGCGGGCGAGCGGGCGGTCCTTGGCGGCCTCGATGTTCGCGAGCATGGACAGCGTGTTCTTCTTCGGCTCGCCGTCCTGGTTGGCGAAGACGGTGACGACCTTCTCCTCGCCGGTCTTCGGGTCGCGCTTGGGCAGGCCGCTGTCGGCGTCGCGGACGTACGCCTTGATGGGCAGCAGCTGCTCGACGGTCAGCGAGAACAGGTCGCCCTCGTCGAGCATCGGCGGCCGGGCGGGCTCCAGCGGGTTGGTGAGCGCGGCCGCGGCCACCGCGCCGAAGTTCTCGATGTCCAGGCACTGCCGGCCGGCCAGGTAGAACAGCCGCTCGCGCAACTGCGCCGGGCAGGTCTGGCCGTTGGGGCAGCGCAGGTCGATGTCGCCCTCCTTCATCGCCCGCAGCGGGGTCCCGCACTCGGGGCACTCGGCGGGCATCACGAACTCCCGCTCGCTGCCGTCGCGCAGGTCCACGACCGGGCCGAGGATCTCGGGGATGACGTCGCCCGCCTTGCGCAGCACCACGGTGTCGCCGATGAGCACGCCCTTGGCCTTGACCACCTCCTGGTTGTGCAGGGTGGCGAACTCCACCTCGGAACCGGCCACCTTCACCGGCTCCACCTGCGCGTACGGGGTGACCCGACCGGTGCGCCCGACGCCGACCTTGATGTCGACGAGCTTGGTGTTGACCTCCTCCGGCGCGTACTTCCAGGCGATGGCCCAGCGCGGGGCGCGCGCGGTGGAGCCGAGCCGGCCCTGCAGCGGGATCTCGTCCAGTTTGACGACCACGCCGTCGATCTCGTGCTCGACGGAGTGCCGCTGGTCACCGAAGTGGCTGATGAACCGGCGGACTTCGTCGAGCGTGGAGACCACCTTGTTGTGCTGGGCGGTGGGCAGGCCCCACTGGCGCAGCAGCTCGTAGGCCTGCGAGAGGCGGTCGGTCTCCAGGCCCTCGCGGGCGCCGATGCCGTGCACCACCATGTGCAGCGGGCGGGTGGCGGTGACCTTCGGGTCCTTCTGGCGCAGCGAACCGGCGGCCGCGTTGCGCGGGTTGGCGAAGGGCTTGTCGCCCGCCTCGACGAGGCGGGCGTTGAGCTCCTCGAACTTCTCCATCGGGAAGAAGACCTCGCCGCGGATCTCCACGAGCGCGGGGACGTCCGGCCCCGCCAGCCGGTCGGGGATCTCGGCGATGGTGCGCACGTTGGGCGTGATGTCCTCGCCGGTGCGCCCGTCGCCGCGGGTGGCGGCGCGGGTGAGGCGGCCGTGCTCGTAGGTGAGGTTGACGGCGAGGCCGTCCACCTTGAGCTCGCACAGGTAGTGGTACGCGGCGGTGCCGGTGTCCCGGGCCACCCGCTCGGCCCAGGCCGCCAGCTCCTCGTCGTCGAAGGCGTTGTCGAGCGACATCATGCGCTCGCGGTGCTCGACGGAGGCGAAGTCCGTCTCGTACGCCCCGGCGACCTTCTGGGTGGGCGAATCGGGCGTGCGCAGCTCCGGGTACTGCTCCTCCAGCGCCTCCAGCGAGCGCAGCAGCTGGTCGAACTCGGCGTCGCTGACGACCGGCTGGTCGTTGACGTAGTACCGGAAGCGGTGCTCCTCGACCTGCTCGGCGAGCAGGGCGTGCTGCTCACGCGCCGCCGTCGGTACTGCCGTGTCCTGCTGTTCGGCTGCCATGCCGTGTCCTCCCGTGGCCCGTCCGGTCCGTCACTCAGGGTTGTCGGCGAGCGACTTCGCCGCCCTGACGCAGTGCGCCTGCACCGCGCGGGCGTAGCCGGGCGAAGCGCCCGCCAGTCCGCACGACGGGGTGACCACGACGGACTCTTCCAGAGCCCCCGGGGCCAGCCCCAGCCTGCGCCAGAGCTTCCTGACACCCATGACGCTACCGGCCGGGTCCGACAACGGACCGTCGGTGCCCGCCACCACTCCGGTGAAGAGCTTCGTACCCCCCTCGACGGCCTCGCCCAGGGCGTCGTCCTCGCGCTCCGTGAGCAGCGAGAAATCGAACGACACTCCCGTGGCGCCGGCCCGGCGCAGCAGGGCGAAGGGGACGGCGGGCGCGCAGGAGTGCACGATCACGTCCCCGTCGTGGACGGCGAACAGCTCGCGCAGGGCGGCCTCCACGACCTGGCGGTCCACGGCCCGGTAGGTGCGGTAGCCGCTGGCGGTCCGCACCCGTCCGCTGAGGACGGCGGTCAGCGACGGCTCGTCGAACTGGAGCACGACCTCGGCGCCGGGGATCCGTTTGCGCACGTCGGCCAGGTGCGCGCGCAGTCCCTCGGCGAGCGATCCGGCCAGGTCCCGGCAGGCGCCGGGGTCCTGGAGCAGCGCCTCGCCGCCGCGCAGCTCCAGGGCGGCGGCCAGCGTCCACGGGCCGACGGCCTGGACCTTCAGCTTCCCCTCGTACCCCTGGGTGAACTCCTCCAGCGCGTCGAGGTCCTCCCCGAGCCAGGAGCGGGCCCGCTTGGTGTCGCGGCCCGGCCGGTCGCTGATCCGCCAGCCGCTGGGCTCCACGTGCGCGTACATGTCGACGAGCAGGCCGAGCGAGCGGCCGATCATGTCGGCGCCGGGGCCGCGGGCGGGCAGCTCGGGCAGGTAGGGGAAGTCCTCGAAGGTGCCGGTGACGACCTTCGCGGCCTCCCGGGCGTCGCCGCCGGGCAGGGAGCCGACTCCGGTCGCGGTCATCGGCCCGGCCGCACGGTCAGGTCGTTGACCTCGGCGTCGCGCGGCAGGTCGACGGCCATCAGGACGGTCGCGGCGACGGAGGCGGGGTCGATCCAGGCGGCGGGGTCGTACTCCTTGCCCTCCTGGGAGTGCACCTTGGCCTGCATGGGGGTGGCGGTACGGCCGGGGTAGACGGAGGTCACGCGGATCCCGTTCGGCTTCTCCTCCGCCCGCAGGGAGTCGGCGAGGGCCTTGAGACCGTGCTTGGAGGCGGCGTACGCGCCCCACTCGGCGTGGGCGGTCAGGCCGGCGCCGGAGTTGACGAAGACGACCTGGCCCTGGGCGGCGCGCAGCGAGGGCAGCAGCAGCCGGGTGATCTCGGCGGGCGCGATCAGGTTCACGTTGAGCTGCTGGTGCCAGGTCCTGGGGCGCAGTTCGCCGACGGGACCGAGGTCGACGATCCCGGCGACGTGCAGCAGGGAGTCGAGGCGGTCGGGCAGCGCCTGGTGGGAGAAGGCCCAGGAGATCCGGTCGGGGTCGGCGAGGTCGGCGACGAGCGCGCGCGAACCGGGGTAGCGGGAGGTGAGCTCCTTGCCCCGGGCGGCGTCCCGGGCCAGCAGGACGAGGTCGTCGCCGCGGGCGTGGAGGCGGTCGGCGACGGCGGCGCCGATGCCGGACCCGGCACCGGTGATGAGGTGAGTAGCCATGCCGACCATGCTCGCACCCCGCCCGGGCCCGGCCGTGGCGAACCCCGGCGCGGAGCCGGCAGCCTCGCTCGTGACCCCGGCCGGTGTCCCCGGCCCGCGCGGGCCGGGGACACCGGTGGTCCGTCAGAGGCCGGCCTCGGTGCGCAGCCGGGCGGCGGTCTTCCCGGCGTCGTACCCGGCCGGGACGCCCTCGACGAGGACGACCTCGCCCTCCATGTGGCGGGTGCGCAGCGGCAGGATGGCCTGGTAGGCCTCGGAGGTGTACCAGGCGCGGGCGCCCTCCATGCCGGGGAAGGCGATCATCACCACCGTGCCGGGGAAGGGCCCTTCGAGGACCTCGACCTCGGCACCGTGGACGAGGAACCTGCCGCCGAACGGGTCCAGAGTCGCCTGGATGGCCTCGATGTACGTGAGGATGTCCTCGTTCAGCTGCGTGGGGCGGATGTGGGCGACGGCGTACGCGGTCATGGCGAGTGCTCCTCGGAGTACGTGGACTGCTTCGCGGAAACGATCCTGCCGGGCCGTGGCCCCGGAGGCGATGACCTCCGGGGTCATGGACCGTCCCTCAGTCCGTGAGGTACGCGCGGATCACGCTCACCTCCGAGCGGTTGCCCGCCGTGTCGGTCACGACGCCGCGCAGCGAGACCGCGCCGCCCCGCGCCGGGTTCTTCACCTGCGCCGCGCCGTCCTTCACGGTCAGCGGCAGCCACGTGTAGCCGTCGTCGTACGACGCGTACACGCTCAGCGAGCGCACCCCCGTGTCCGCCGCCGGCCCCTGGACGGTGACCGGGACCCGCACCGTGCGGCCCGCCGGAAGGGTGCCGGACAGGGAGGTCCGCGGTGTGAAGCGGACCGTGGAGGCGGGCAGCCGGGTGCGCTCCGCGCTCTCCTGCGAGCGGAAGGTCCAGCTCGCCAGGATCCGCGTGGAGGTCCCGCCCAGCGCCGGGTCGTGGTCCATCCGTGTCGTCAGCCGGTACGTCGCGGACGTCCCCGGGTCCGGCGGGACGGCCAGGGAGCCGCTGAGCGGCAGCGGGCGGTCGGTGCGCGCGGCCACGACACCGTTGCGGTAGAGGACGGTGTCACCGGTGACGCCGTACAGCTCGCCGATGTGGCCCTCGCCGTCGGCCAGCAGCGGCAGACCGGCGCCCGTGATCGTGTTCCCGGTCCGGTAGAGACCGAGGGCGCCGTCGGACCGCGGACCGAAGACGGCCGTGTTGAACCGCTCGCGGTAGTGGCGGCCGCCCTCGAAGCTGCGCGGGGCGTCCAGGGCGTAGAGGCTGCGGATCCGCGGGAAGCCGTTCTCGTCCACGCCGTCGGCCTGCTCGAAGGTCATCTCCCAGCGCGCCCGGTCCACGGTGGACAGCCGCAGCGTCGCCGTCGTGGGCAGCGGCCGCGGCGCCCAGGACCCGCTGGCGCCGTCCTCGGAGGGCAGCCAGCCCAGGACCGTCAGGATGCCCTGCTGGCCGGCGGCCGAACTGCCCTGCTCCACGGCCACGGTGGCCAGGTCGCGCGGGCGCAGGTGGCGGGTGTAGCCGGTGCCGAGGCGGTCCACGGGGCCGCCGAGGGCCACGTGGTACTCCTCATCCGGGCCGTCCGACCAGTGGGCGTCCCACTGCTGGGTGAGCGTGCCGGGAGCGGCGTCGGGGCCCAGGTGCCGGGTGCGCAGGGCGGCGTAGGAGTCCAGGAGCCAGGAGAAGCCCTGGCGCAGGCCTGCGGTGCGCAGGGTGTAGCTGGGGACGGCGAAGCCCTGGACGGCGGTGGCCGAGGGGACGGTGATGTCCACCGGCCGCGTGGTGCGCGCGTCCACGGTCACCGTGGTGTCGCCGGTGATCTCCAGGCGGGGCTGGGCGATCCAGTCGACGCCCTTGTTCTGGTCGGCGGGGTCCGCGGCAAGGTTGGCGTTGAGCAGGTAGCCGCCGCGCGGGACGCGCACGGTGACGGTGCCGGAGGCGTCGTAGGGCTGGAAGCGGCGGCCGGTGGCGGCGCCCTCGGTGCCCTGGACGGTGGTCCGGTAGGCGGCGGGCGGGGCCCCGTCGCGGCCGAGGTGGCGGATCGTCAGGTCGTACGACTCGGGCTCACGGTCGGCGACGACGGCCGTCCGCACGCTCTGCCCGCCGCCGGTCGCGACGACGTACGCGTGGTAGGTGCCGTCCTCGGTGCCGCCGATCCGGGTGTCCACGGTGAGCCCGACGCTCGCGCTGCCGCCCGCCGGTACGGTCACCCGCGCGGCGTCGAGCCCGAAGAAGCCGGCCGGGGCGGGCGAGCCGCCGGGCGCGGTGCCCTCGACGGCGAGGTCGAGGGTGACGGGGGTGTCGCCCAGGTTGCGGTAGGTGACCTGCCGGGTCTGCGGGGTGTCGTCGTGGTGCGGCCACGGCTGGACGCCGAACACCGCCGACACCGGCTCGGCCACGACGCTCTGGCCGAGCGCCCGGTCCACGGCGATGCGGCCGCTGCCCTGCTGGAACGGCGAGTGGGAGCCGGCGCGGGCGGAACCGGTGAGGACCCCCTTGAGGTCGGCGCCCGTCCACCGCGGGTGCCGCTGCTTGAGCAGCGCGGCGGCGCCGGCGGCGTGCGGGGCGGCCATGGAGGTGCCGGAGATGGTCAGGTACCCGGGCGGGTTCTGGCCGACCTCGCGGTCGATGACGCTGCCGGGGGCGGCGGCCGCGGTGGTGTCCACGCCGGGGGCGGTGACGTCGGGCTTGACCGCGCCGTCGCCGGTGCGCGGGCCGCGGCTGGAGAAGGGGGCGAGGACGTCGGCGTCGTCGACGGCCCCGACGGTGAGGGCGGCGTCGGCGCTGCCGGGCGAGGAGATGGTGCCCGCGCCCCGGGCTCCGCTGTTGCCGGCGGAGACGGCGAAGAGGATGCCGCGCTCGGCGGAGAGCCTGTTCACGGCCGCTTCGAGCGGGTCGGTCTGCGGGGTGTCGGGACCGCCGAGGCTGAGGTTGACGATGTCGGCGCCCTGGGCGGCGGCCCATTCCATACCGGCGAGGATGCCGGACTCGTAGCCGCCGCCGGCCTGGTTGAGCACCTTGCCGCTGAGGAGCGTGGCGCCGGGTGCGACGCCCTTGAACGCGCCGCCGGAGCGGGCGCCGCTGCCCGCGGCGATGGACGCGACGTGCGTGCCGTGGCCGACGTGGTCGAGGGTGTCGGCGTCGGTGGAGAAGTTCTGGGCGGCAGCGACCTTGCTGGCCAGGTCGGCGTGGGTGGCGTCGATCCCGGTGTCGAGGACCGCGATCTTCACGCCGGTGCCGTCGTACCCGGCGGCCCAGGCCCGGTCGGCGCCGATCTGCCGGGTGCTGCGGTCCAGCCGGGCGGTGCGGACGCCGTCCAGCCAGACGGTGGCGATGCCGGGGGCGGTGGTGCGCCGGCCCGGGCCTCCCGCGGCGGACGGGGTGAGGTCGGTGAGGGCTTCCCAGACGGCGGCCGCGTCGCGCGGGGCCGCGCTGACGGCGTCGGCGGCCAGGGTGTCGTACGTACGGGAGACCCGCAGGCCCGGGGTGGCGCGTACGCCGGCCCGGGCGGACGGGCCGGCCTGCGCGGCCGGGGCGGCGCTCTCGTAGCCGATGATCAGCCGGAGGTCGTCGCCGCGCCGGAGGTGCTCGGGGCGCCGCAGCTCCGTGAGGTCGAAGAGGCGGGCGTCGAGGCGGCCCTCGGCGATCAGGCGCTGGGCGTCGAGCGGGACGACGCTGATGCGGTCGCCGTGCCGCTCGGTGACGAACGGGACGTGTTCGCGGCCCCTGGCGCGTTCGATGCCGACGGGCCGGCCCGCGGCGTCGGTCGTCACCCGGTCCCCGGTGACGAGGGTGATGCGGGCCGGTCCCTGGCCCGCATCCTGGCCGGCGGCCTGGCCCGTGGTCTGCCCGGCGGTCTGCCCGGCGGTCTGCCCGCCGGCCGGTAACGGGCGGGGCGGGGCGGCGCCGGCCGGGGTGGTCAGCCCCGCCAGCAGTGCCGCGGCGGCCGCGGCGGCGATGACCGCCGCACCCGCCCTGTTCGCTGTTCTGCGCACGGTTTCCCCCTGGGTGAGAGGTGGTCGTGTGCAGTATGAACACAGGGCTGACGGTTGCTCAACTATGCGTCACAAGAAGAGAGTTGGGTCGACCTGGCTGAAAGGTGCGGCGATAGGCGACCGGTGACACGCCGATGGCCGCCCGCATGTGCTGGCGCAGCGAGTTCGCGGAGCCGAACCCGGCGCGGTGCGCGACCAGGTCCACGGACAGATCGGTGGTCTCCAGCAACTGGCGGGCCAGCTCCAGGCGTTGCGCGGTCAGCCACTGGACCGGGGTCATGCCGACCTCGTCACGGAAGCGGCGGGTGAAGGTCCGCAGGCTCATCCGGGCGTGCGCGGCGAGCTCGCCCAGCGAGATCGGCTGGTCGAGGCGCTCCTGGGCCCAGGCGCGGGTGGCGGTGGTGGTGGCGACGGTGGGTTCGGGCACCGGGCGGTCGATGTACTGCGCCTGGCCGCCGTCGCGCCAGGGCGGCACGACGCACAGCCGGGCGACGCGGTTGGCGGCGGCGCTGCCGTGGTCCTGGCGTACGAGGTAGAGACAGAGGTCGACGCCGGCGGCCACGCCCGCGGAGGTGAGGATGTCGCCGTCGTCGACGAACAGGACGTCCTCGTCGAGCTGCACGCGGGGGAAGGCGCGGCGGAACTCCAGGGCGCTCTGCCAGTGGGTGGTGGCGGGGCGGCCGTCGAGCATCCCGGCCGCGGCGAGCACGTACGACCCGGTGCAGATGGACACCAGCCGGGTGCCCGGCCGGATCCGGGCGATCGCGGCGGCGAGGTCCGGCGGGAGCGGGGCGCCCTGGGCCAGCTCGGCCATGGCGTGGGTGGGCGGGATGATCACCGTGTCGGCGCCGTCGAGCGCCTCGGGGCCCGCGGTGACGGCCACCTGGAACCCCGCGTCGCTGGTCACGGGTTGCCCGTCGGCCGTGCAGACGGTGACCTCGTACAGCGGGCGGCCCTCGTCGTCGAGGGCGTTGCCGAAGACCCGGGAGGGGATCCCGAGCTCGAACGGGGGCACGCCTTCGAGGGCGAGGACGGCGACGCGGTGGACGGACCGGCTGGAGGGCATGGCCAGATTCTGTCACATGGTGGCCGTCTGGCCATCGCCGTGCGGTGGCGTCCACGTCGATGCTGGTCACAGCCCGCCGGTCAGGTCCGGCGGCGTACGTGAGTCAACGTCGATCAAGAGGAGATCCCGATATGCGTGCCGTCGTCGTCAGCCGGTGGGGCGGTCCCGAGGTGCTCGTCGAGCGCGAGATCGAGCGCCCGGAGCCGGGTCTGACCGAGATCCTGGTACGGGTGCACGCGGCCGGCGTGAACCCGGTGGACTGGAAGACCCGGGCCAGCGGCGCCTTCATCCCGTGGCAGGAGGTCCCGGTGGTGGGCTGGGACGTCTCGGGCGTGGTGGAGGCCGTCGGCGGGGGCGTGACGCTGTTCGAGCCGGGCGACGAGGTCTTCGGCATGCCGCGCTTCCCGCACCAGGCGAGCGGGTACGCCGAGTACGTCACCGGGCCCGCCCGGCACTTCGCCCGCAAGCCGGCGGACATCGACCACGTGGCGGCCGCGGCCCTGCCGCTGGCGGCGCTCACGGCCTGGCAGGCGCTGGTGGACACGGCGGACGTACGGCCGGGTCAGCGGGTGCTGGTGCACGCGGCGGCGGGCGGGGTCGGCCACCTGGCCGTCCAGATCGCCAAGGCGCGCGGTGCGTACGTGATCGGCACCGCGAGCGCGGGCAAGCACGAGCTGCTGCGCTCCCTGGGCGCGGACGAGCTGATCGACTACCGGGAGCAGGACTTCTCGGAGGCCCTCTCCGGCGTGGACGTCGTCCTGGACGGCATCGGCGGCGACTACGGGCGGCGCTCGCTGAAGGTCCTGCGGCCCGGCGGCCACCTGGTGTCCCTGCTCGGCCTGGACGACGTCCCTGCGGACGCGGCGGGCTTCCGCACCGACTGGCTGATCGTGGAGCCGGACCACCAGGGCATGAAGGAGATCGCGGCGCTGGTGGAGCGGGGGCTGCTGAAGGCCGAGATCGACACGGTGCTGCCGCTGTCGGACGCGGCGAAGGCGCACGAGATCGGCGAGCGCAACCGGACGACGGGAAAGATCGTCCTGACGGTCGTGTGAGCGGTCGTACGAAACGGACGCATAAACACCGCATAAACCGGAATCCGACCCTCCAAACCGGAAATCGAGCATGGAATCGGAAGCTCCGGCACTCACATGCGAAATATGGCCGTTCACCCTCATAAACCCCTTTTTATGGGGACCGCGACTCTGTAGGGTGAGCACACGTTCGAGATCCACTCGAATGTTCGACACGACAATGGGGGGGGCCGGTGCGTAGTCGCCGACTCATGTTTTCCGCTGCCGCGATCGTGATCGCGGCCGGCGCCGGGATCATGCCGGGGGGCATGGCCCAGGCCGCGGGACCGTCCACCGACGGTGTCCACGGTGTGACCTCGTCCAAGGACCTGCGCAAGGCCGCCGCGAACGAGTTCACCTTCAGCAGCCCTGCCGACCGTTCGGCGCGGCAGACCCTGCCGGCCGCCAGGAACAAGGCGGCGGGCGCTCCGCAGGAAGGCGGCGCCACGGCCGGCGCCGAGCTCAAGGTCGGCCTCAGCGGCAAGGGCCTCACCGCCCACGCGATCGAGCTGAAGTCCGAGATCACCAGCAACGTGGCCACGCCGCTCACGGTCGTGATCGCCTGGGGCGACGGCACGACCAGCACCGAGTACGCGAACGGCACCGAGGCCAAGGTCTCGCAGCACACCTACGCCGAGGTCGGCAGCTACACGGTCAAGGTCACCGTGACGGACACCGCCGGCGGCACCTCGGCGACCAACGAGCTGGCGGTCGTCACCCCGGGCTCCGAGTTCACCCCGCACGGCCCGAGCCGCATGCTGGACACCCGGGACGGCACGGGCGCCGCGCAGGCCGCGCAGGTCCCGGCGTGGGGCGAGGCCCGCGTGAAGATCGCCGAGAACAACGGCATCCCGGCCGGCGTCACCGCGGTGGTCCTCAACCTCACGGTCACCAACACCAAGACCGCCGGCCACGTCCGTGCCTACGCCGACGGCACCGAGCGTCCGACCACGTCGAACGTGAACTACGCGGCCGGCGACTCGGTGCCGAACCTGGTGATCGTGCCGGTCGGCAAGAACGGCTACGTGAACCTGTACAACCACGGCGGTCAGGGCGTCGACCTGATCGCGGACGTCACCGGCTACTTCACCCGGTCCGCGGCCAACGGCTACACGCCGATGGACCCGGTCCGCTTCGTCGACACCCGCGAGGGCCTCGGCACCGCGAAGGCCATGGTCCCCGGGCGCGGCCAGTTCGGCGTCCAGATCGCCGGCACCCGCGGCGTCCCGGCCGGCGTCAAGGCCGTGGCGCTCAACGTGACCGTCACCAACCCGTGGAACGCCGGCCACCTGACGGTGTTCCCGAGCGGCCAGATCACGCCGAACACGTCCAACGTGAACTTCAGCAGCGGCCAGACCATCGCCAACTCGGTGATCGTGCCGGTCGGTGCCGACGGCAAGATCATGGTCCGCAACGGCAGCGCGGCCCCGGCCGACGTGATCGTCGACGTCGTGGGCTACTACAGCCCCCAGAGCCCGAGCGCCTACGTCCCGGTACGCCCGACCCGGGACCTCGACACCCGCGAGTGGGGCAGGGGTCCGCTGCACGGCGACGGCTACATCTACTCGGCGTACGGGCCGGGCGACCCCGCGCTCACCGGCATGGTGCTGAACACCACGGTCACCAACACCAAGAGCGCCGGGCACCTGAAGGTCTTCCCGGACCCCAACGCCCTGTGGCAGTACGAGAACGACACGGCGATCTGGCCGACCCCGCCGAACTCCTCGACCCTGAACTGGACGGCCGGCAAGACCGTGCCGAACCTGGTCCAGGCGAGCACCGGCGTCAACGGCATCGTCGACTTCTGGAACCGCAGCGGCCAGGACGCCGACCTCGTCGTCGACGTCTTCGGCTACTACGACAAGGGCTGACCGGCGCACGACGCCGCGAACCACAGCGCCCCGGGTACGGCCTTCACGGCCGCGCCCGGGGCGCTCGTCGTACAGGGGTACGGCGCTAGACGGCCGCCGTCGCCCGGACCGTCGAGGCGATGGTGGCCGAGCCGACGACGCGGGTGCCGTCGTACAGGACGATCGCCTGGCCCGGAGCGACGCCGCGGACCGGCTCGGTGAAGGTGACCTTCACCTCGCCGTCCACGACCTCCGCGAAGACCTCGGTCTCGCCGCCGTGGGCGCGCAGCTGCGCGGTGTACGTCGCCGGGCCCGCCGGGGGCGTACCGCACCAGCGGGGCTTGATCGCGGTGAGGCCGGTGACGTCGAGGGACGCGGCCGGGCCCACCGTGACCGTGTTGTTCACCGGGGAGATGTCCAGGACGTAGCGCGGCTTGCCGTCGGCGGCGGGGTGGCCGATCCGCAGGCCCTTGCGCTGGCCGATGGTGAAGCCGTAGGCGCCCTCGTGGGTGCCGAGCTTCGCGCCGGACTCGTCGACGATGTCGCCCTCGGCCTTGCCCAGCCGCTGGGCGAGGAAGCCCTGGGTGTCGCCGTCGGCGATGAAGCAGATGTCGTGGCTGTCGGGCTTCTTGGCGACCGCCAGGCCACGGGCCTCCGCCTCGGCGCGGATCTCCTCCTTGGTGGTGATCGTGTCACCGAGGGGGAACAGCGCGTGGGCGAGCTGCTTCTCGTCGAGGACGCCGAGGACGTAGCTCTGGTCCTTGGCCATGTCGCTGGCGCGGTGCAGCTCGCGGGTGCCGTCCTCGTTCACCACGACCGTGGCGTAGTGGCCGGTGCAGACGGCGTCGAAGCCGAGCGCGAGCGCCTTGTCCAGCAGCGCCGCGAACTTGATCTTCTCGTTGCAGCGCAGGCAGGGGTTCGGGGTGCGGCCGGCCTCGTACTCGGCGATGAAGTCCTCGACGACGTCCTCGCGGAAGCGGTCGGCGAGGTCCCAGCAGTAGAAGGGGATGCCGATGACGTCCGCGGCGCGGCGGGCGTCACGGGAGTCCTCGATGGTGCAGCAGCCCCGGGCGCCGGTGCGGAACGACTGCGGGTTCGCGGAGAGCGCGAGGTGGACGCCGGTCACGTCGTGCCCGGCTTCGACGGCGCGGGCGGCGGCGACGGCGGAGTCGACGCCGCCGGACATGGCGGCCAGGACGCGAAGCGGGCGGGTGCGCGGCAGGTTCTCAGTCATAGCGCCTTCCAGGGTACGGGGAACCGGGCGGGGTCACAGCGCGTTATCGGCAGCAGGGGGTGATCCACGTGATAGGCACGGGGGACGGCGGCAGTACGGCGGCCAAGGGCGACGCGTCCGGCAAGGCGGGCAGGACCGGCAAGGCGGGCAAGCGCGGCAGAACGCGCCGGGCGGTGCTGTTCACGGGGCTCGGGGTGTTCGCGGCGGCCGCGGTGATCGGCCGCGAGGAGATCGCGCGCGGCTGGTGGCTGCTGCCGGGGGTGCGCAAGCCGCGCAAGGAGGGCGAGATCGACCACGTGGGGGCGAGCTGGACGGCCGCCTCCCCGGCGAACTGGCGGATGGCGGACCGGCCCGACGACTACCGGGTGGACCGGATCGTGGTCCATGTCACACAGGGTGGCTTCCAGTCGTCGGTGGACGCGTTCAAGAACCCCTGGCACAAGGCGTCGGCGCACTACATCGTGCGCCAGGACGGCCACATCGAGCAGATGGTGCGCGAGCTCGACGTGGCCTTCCACGCGGCCAACCGCGACATGAACGAGCGCAGTATCGGTATCGAGCACGTGGGCTTCGTGCACCGGCCGCAGGACTTCACGGACGCGATGTACGCGGCGTCGGCGCGACTGGCGGCCGACATATGCAAGCGGTACGGGATACCCGTCGACCGCCGGCACTTCCTGGGCCACTCCGAGATCCCGGGCGCCGACCACACCGACCCCGGGGAGCACTGGGACTGGGACCGCTACCTGAGCCTGGTCCGCGAGGCCCTCAAGGCCGCGGGTTAGGTCCCCCTCCCGGGCCGCCGGGGCCGCCCCTCCCTAGACGAGTCCGGCGGTACGGGCGCGCTCGACGGCGGGGCCGATGGCGGCCGCGACCGCGGCCACGTCCTCGTGCGTGGAGGTGTGCCCCAGGGAGAAGCGCAGGGTGCCGCGGGCGAGATCGGGGTCGGTGCCGGTGGCGAGCACCACGTGGCTGGGCTGGGCGACGCCGGCGGTGCAGGCGGAGCCGGTGGAGCACTCGATGCCCTGGGCGTCCAGCAGCAGGAGCAGCGAGTCGCCCTCGCAGCCGGGGAAGCTGAAGTGGGCGTTGGCGGGCAGCCGGTCGTCGGGGTCGCCGCCGAGGACGGCGTCGGGCACGGCCGACCGGACGGCCGTGATCAGCTCGTCGCGCAGGGCGCCGATGTCGCGGGCGAAGGCCTCGCGCCGCTCGGCGGCGAGCTGCGCGGCGACCGCGAAGGCGGCGACGGCGGGCACGTCGAGGGTGCCGGAGCGCACGTGCCGCTCCTGTCCGCCGCCGTGCAGGACGGGCACGGGGCTCTGGTCGCGGCCGAGCAGCAGCGCGCCGATGCCGTACGGGCCGCCGATCTTGTGACCGCTGACGGTCATGGCGGCGAGGCGGGAGTCGGCGAAGGAGACGTCGAGCTGGCCGACGGCCTGGACCGCGTCGGCGTGCAGGGGCACCTCGAACTCGCGGGCGACATCGGCGAGTTCACGCACCGGCATGACGGTGCCGATCTCGTTGTTCGCCCACATGACGGTGGCGAGGGCCACGTCGGCGGGGTTGCGGGAGAGGGCTTCGCGGAACGCCTCGGGGTGCACGCGGCCGTAGCGGTCGACGGGCAGGTACTCGACGGTGGCGCCCTCGTGCTCGGCGAGCCAGTGGACCGCGTCGAGGACCGCGTGGTGTTCGACGGGGCTGGCGAGGATCCGGGTACGGGCGGGGTCGGCGTCCCGCCGGGCCCAGTAGAGGCCCTTGACGGCGAGGTTGTCGGCCTCGGTGCCGCCGGCGGTGAACACCACCTCGCTCGGCCGGGCCCCCAGCGCGTCGGCGAGGGCCTCACGGGCCTCCTCGACGGTGCGTCGGGCCCGCCGTCCGGCGGCGTGCAGGGAGGACGCGTTGCCCGTCGTGGCGAACTGCGCGGTCATCGCCGCGACGGCCTCCGGGAGCATCGGAGTGGTTGCGGCGTGGTCGAGGTAGGCCATGGTGAGCCGATTCTATGGGGCCCCCGTCCTCCCGCTGCCGCCGCGTCTCCCCATCCGGCCGCGACGCCCGGACGGCGGGCCCCGAAGGCCGGAACCAACCGGGAGGCCGGAACCGGCCCGGAGGCTGCGACCGGCCTGCCGGTTACGTGCGGGGGGACCGGGCGAGCTGGCGGGACTGGGCCACCAGGCGGTCGGCGCTGTCCCAGACCTCGGCGTCCTCCTCCAGGAAGCCGCCCGCCAGGTTGCGCGTGGTGATCGAGACCCGCAGCGGGCCCGGGGCCGGGCGGTGGCGGATGTGGGTGGTGAGTTCCACGGTCGGGGCCCAGCCGATCAGGCCGAGGTCGAACGCGGTCGGCGGCAGCGCGTCCACCGCGAGCAGCAGGGACAGCGGGTCCGCGTCCCGGCCGTCGGCCAGTTCGAACCAGGCCCGCATCTCGCCCTTGCCGGAGGGCGCGCCCAGCGCCCAGCCGGCGGTGGCGGGGTCCAGGCGCAGCCGCAGCCGGTCGACGATCTCGGAGCTGCCCGGGATCGGGGCGGGGCCGGCGTCGGCGCCGATGCAGTCCTCGTACGCGGGCATGGCGGGGACCGTGGCCGTGGTGCGGACGTCGTCCGGCAGGGCGGACAGGTCGCCGTAGGAGGCCAGCACCCGGATCCGCTCGACCTCGGTCCCGTGCTCGTCGTACTGCAGGAGCGAGGCCTGCCCGGTGGAGAGGGTGCGGCCGATCCGGACCACCTCCGTGCGGATCACGGCGGGGCCGGGAACCGAGGCGCTCAGGTAGTGCGCGGAGACGGTGAAGGGGTCCGGGTGCGGCAGGGCCGCCGACAGGGCCCGGCCGACCAGGGCCAGCAGGTAGCCGCCGTTGACGGCGGTGATGATCGTCCAGCCGGCGGAGAGCTCCGCGTCGTACACCCCGGGCTCCCCCGCGCGCGGGGTGACGGTGGTGTCGCGGTCGAACTCGCTGTCGCCGATGGGTGCCTTGGCTGCTGCGTGTGACATGGCTCGAAACTACACCCCGTAGCTACTAAGCGGTAGCTTTTTCGAGCTGCAGCGCCCCACCCGGAGCCCTACGGCTCCTCGGCCACCGAGGAGCGCCGGTTCCAGGCCAGCGGCGCCCGCAGGTGGTACCGGATCGCCAGCAGCCGCAGCACGAAGGCCGTGGCCACCGCGAATCCGCTGGTCATCGGGTTGAGCACGCCCAGGCCGATGAAGACGGCCACCATGGAGGCGCCGACCATCGCGGGTACGGCGTACATCTCGCGGTCGCGCAGCAGCGAGGGCACCTCGTTGGCGAGGACGTCGCGCAGCACACCGCCGCCGACCGCCGTCACCACGCCGAGGGCGGCGGACGCGGTCAGGCCGAGCCCGTACTCGTAGGCCTTGGTCGTGCCGGTGACGCAGAACAGGCCGAGCCCGGCCGCGTCGAAGATGTTGATCGCGCGGTTGATCCGCTGCACCTCGGGGTGGAGGAAGAAGACGATCGCGGCGGCGATCAGCGGGGTGAGGAAGAAGCTCAGCTCGCCGAAGGCGGCCGGCGGGACCGCGCCGATGACCAGGTCACGGAAGAGTCCGCCCCCGAGGGCGGTGGCCAGCGCGAGCACCGCGATGCCGAAGACGTCGAAGTTCTTGCGTACGGCGAGCAGCGCGCCGGCCGTGGCGAAGACGAAGATGCCCGCGAGGTCCAGCGCGTGCTGGATTTCGGGCAGGAAGAGATCGTGGAGCACCCGGCCATTGTGACCGGTCACGCCCGGCGCACCCGCACGGGCGTGCGGGCGTGCACCCGCGCGGGTACCCGTCCACGGCTGCCGACGGACGCGGACGGACGCTGACACCGACCGGCGCGGCCACCGGCGGCCGCGCATGCCGGCGGGCGCGGACGCCGCCCGGCGACCACGCCCGCTCCCGGCCCGCACGGACCCGTGAACCCACCCGGGTCCGCCGGCCCGTGATGCGCAGCCCTAGTCGGTGACCACCGCCGCCGCCTGCGCGGCCTCCGGCAGCGCCGGGTCCCCCGGCGCCTGGTCGGGCGCGTTCTCCGGGTGGTGGCAGGCCACCTGGTGGCCCGTCTTCAGTTCCAGCATCGGCGGCTCCTGCGTGGTGCAGATCCGCGTGGCCTTCCAGCACCGCGTGTGGAAGCGGCAGCCGCTGGGCGGCGAGATCGGCGAGGGCACGTCGCCCTTGAGCAGGATCCGGCCGCTCTTGGCACCGCGCCGGCGCGGGTCCGGCACCGGTACGGCCGAGAGCAGCGCCTTGGTGTACGGGTGCATGGGCGTCGAGTAGAGCGACGTACGGTCGGTCAGCTCGACGATCTTCCCGAGGTACATGACCGCGATCCGGTCCGACACGTGCCGGATGACCGACAGGTCGTGCGCGATGATCACGTACGTAAGGCCGAGCTCCTCCTGCAGGTCGTCGAGCAGGTTGACCACCTGCGCCTGGATGGAGACGTCCAGCGCCGAGACCGGCTCGTCGGCGACGACCAGCTTCGGCTTGAGCGCGAGCGCGCGGGCGATGCCGATGCGCTGGCGCTGGCCGCCGGAGAACTCGTGCGGGTAGCGGTTGTAGTGCTCGGGGTTGAGGCCCACGAGCGACAGCAGCCGCTGCACCTCGGCCTTCAGGCCGCCCTCCGGGGTGACCCCCTGGAGCTTGAACGGGGCGCTGACGATCGCGCCGACCGTGTGCCGCGGGTTCAGGGAGCCGTACGGGTCCTGGAAGATCATCTGTACGTCGCGGCGCAGCGGACGCATGCCCGAGACGCCCAGGTGCGTGATGTCCCGGCCCTCGAACTCGACGGTGCCGCCCGTCGGTTCGAGCAGCCGCGTGATCAGCCGGCCCATGGTCGACTTGCCGCAGCCGGACTCGCCGACGACGCCGAGGGTCTCACCGCGGCGGACGTCGAAGTCGATGCCGTCGACGGCCTTGACCGCCCCGGCCTGGCGCCGGAACAGCCCCTTGTTGATGGGGAAGTGCTTGACCAGGCCGGTGACCTTGAGCAGCGGTTCGGCGGTGCGGTCCGCCTGTGCGGGGACGGCCGCGGCCGTCTTGTTCATGTCGGTCACAGCTTCGGCGCAATCTCTTCGGTCCAGATCCGGGTCCGCTCCTCCTGCGACATGTGGCACGCGGACCAGTGCTTCGCACCGCCCCGCCCCTCGTCCACGAGCGTGAGCTCGGGCCGCTGGGTGCGGGTGATGCCGCCCTTGGGGACGTCGGCGTACGGGCAGCGCGGGTGGAAGGCACAGCCGCCGGGGATGTTGATGAGGCTGGGCGGCGAGCCCTTGACCGGGATGAGGCGGTCGGTCTGCTCGCGGTCGATGCGGGGCATCGAGCCGAGCAGGCCCCAGGTGTACGGGTGGCGGGGTTCGTAGAAGACCTTCTCGGCCGAGCCGCGCTCGACGCACCGGCCGCCGTACATCACCAGGATGTCGTCGGCCATCTCCGCGACGACCCCGAGGTCGTGCGTGATCATGATGACCGCCGAGCCGAACTCCTTCTGCAGGTCGCGGATCAGGTCGAGGATCTGCGCCTGGACGGTGACGTCGAGGGCGGTCGTCGGCTCGTCCGCGATGAGCAGCTCGGGGTTGTTGACCAGGGCCATCGCGATCATCGCGCGCTGGCGCATACCGCCGGAGAACTCGTGCGGGTAGGCGTCGACGCGCTTGGCGGGCTCGGGGATGCCGACCCGGTCGAGCATCTCGACGGCCCGGACGCGGGCCTTCTTCTTGTCGACGTCCTGGTGGTTGCGGTAGGCCTCGATGATCTGGTGGCCGACCGTGTAGTAGGGGTGCATCGCCGAGAGCGGGTCCTGGAAGACCATGGCCATCTTGCGGCCGCGCAGCTTGCGCACGTCGTCGGCGTCGGCGCGGACGAGGTCCTCGCCGTCGAGCACCACCTCGCCGCTGATCCGCGGGCGGCTGCGGGTGTGACCGGTGCGGTGCAGGCCCATGATGGCGAGCGAGGTGACGGACTTGCCCGAGCCGGACTCGCCGACGATGCCGAGCGTCCTGCCGCGCTCGAGGTCGAAGGAGAGCCCGTCCACGGACTTGACGACGCCGTCGTCGGTCGGGAAGTGCACCTTGAGGTCGCGCACGGAGAGGAAGGCCTCGGACCGCGGTGCCCCGGCCTGCTCGGGTACGAAGGTGGGGGTGTCGGTCACGTCAGCCTCACGCGCGGGTCGATGACGGCGTACAGCATGTCCACGATCAGGTTGGCCATGACCACGAAGAGCGCGGCCAGCAGGGTGATGCCCATGATCACGGGGAGGTCGCCGGCGCTGATCGCCGCCACCGCCGCCGAGCCCAGGCCCTGGAAGCTGAAGGTGGTCTCGGTCAGCACCGCACCGCCCAGGAGGCCGCCGAAGTCCAGACCGAGCATGGTGACGAGCGGGGTCAGGGTGGAGCGCAGCGCGTGCTTGCGGATGACCACGCGCTCGGTGAGTCCCTTGGCGCGGGCGGTGCGGATGTAGTCCTCCCCCATGACCTCCAGCATCGTGGCGCGGGTGATGCGGGCGTAGGTGGCGGCGAAGAGGAAGGCCAGTGTGATCCACGGCAGGAGCATGGCGTTGAACCAGGCCCCGGGATCCTCGGTCAGGGGTTTGTAGTTGGAGACGTCCAGCCAGCCCAGGCCGTAGACGAAGACCGCCGGGGCGACCATGCCGGTGAAGAAGATGGGGAGGGAGACGCCGGCGAGCGCGCCGATCATCACGGTGCGGTCGATGGCCGTACGTCTCTTGAGGGCGGAGACCACACCGGTGGCCACGCCCGCGATGACCCAGATGACGGCGGCGCCCAGGGCGAGCGAGAGCGTGACGGGAAGACGCTCCGTCATCAGCTCCCACACCGGCTTCTCGCTCTTGAACGAGTAGCCGAAGCACGGGGCCGGGCAGTGGGTCTTGTCGACGCCGGTTTCGTAGTCGCGGCCCGCGACGATGCCCTTGACGAAGATCAGGTACTGCTCGGATATGGGCTTGTCGAAGCCCATCTTCACGCGGATGCCCGCCAGGGCGGTCTCATTGGTCTCGCGGCCGGCGTACATCAGCGCGGGATCGGCCCCGGTGATCTTCGGCACGGCGAAGAAGATGCCGAAGGTGACCACGGAGACCACCAGCAGCGTGGCGACGACGTTGAACAGCCGCCGGATGAGGTAGACGAGCACTGCAGTCGGCCGCTCGGGCGGGCGGCCGCCGCCCCTCGTGGGGACGGCAGCCGCCGCCTGCGGCCTTCACCTGCCCTTCGGACTAGCGCATGTGCGGTGAAGGCGTATGCCTGCTGTTACTTCTCGACACCCACGGTGGCGAGGTCGATCTTGCCCATGGAGTCGTTGAAGTAGACGTTCGTCAGCCGCGGGTTGCGGTAGACGAAGGCCTTGTCGAAGTTGATCGGCAGGTAGAGCGCCTTCTCCATGACCTTCTTGTTGATGTCCGTGTAGAACGGCGCGGCGGCCTCGGGCGTGGCGGCGTTGGCGGCCTTGTCGAACAGCCCGTTGATCTCCGGGTCGTTGACCTCGGTGTAGTTGTTGTTGCCGTTCGGCAGGATGAACGAGCCGTCCACCAGCGGCTGCAGGAAGCCCGAGCCGGAGTTGTAGTCGGCGCCCCAGCCCATGACGATGATTCCGTAGCCCTTCTTCTTCACGTTCTCGGGCGAACCGATCGTGGAGGAGGAGAGCTTGCCGTCGTACTGGTCGATCTTGGCCTTGATGCCGACCTTGTCGAGCGCCGCCTGGAGCGACTCGGCGGTCTTCACCTCGGGGGCGCGGTTGTTGCGCACCGCGATGGTGGTCTCGAAGCCCTCCGGCTTGCCACAGGCCGCCAGCGCCGCCTTGGCCTTGTCGATCTGCGGCTCGCCCTTGGTCAGGCCGAACGGGTCGAAGGACTTGTCGGAGCCGGGGATGCCGGGCGGCAGCATGTTGGCGCCGAGGTCACCGCTGGTCGGGCCGCCGCGGGCGGTCTGCAGGGACTTCGGGTCGGCCGCGTAGATGACGGCCTTGCGGCACTCGATGTTGTCGAACGGCGCGACCGTCTGCGGGAAGGCGAAGTAGCGGATGTAGCCCGTGAAGGGGTTGTCCGCGTTCTTCTTGAGGTTCTCGTCCTTGAGGACCTTGTTCTTCGCGGCCTGCTGCAGGCCGGTGCCGTCCACCGCGAGGTCGATGTCGCCGGACAGCAGACGGGCGTCCATGTCGTCGGCGTTGGTGGTCACGGTGAAGGAGACCTTGTCCGGCAGACCCTTGCGGATCGTGTCGGTCTTCGGGTCCCAGTTCTCGTTGCGGACGAAGGTGGCGCCCTTGCCGGCGGAGAAGCTCTCGACCTTGTACGGGCCCGAGGCGACCGGCTTGTTGGTGTACGTGGCGCCGGTGTCCTTGCCCTGCGGGACCGGCGAGGAGGACGGCATCGCCAGCAGGTAGGAGAAGTCCGAGTTGGCGCTGGCCAGGTTGAAGACGATCGTCTTGTCGTCCGGGGTCTCGACGGACTTCAGACCCATCTTGTTCGGGTCGGTGTCCTTGTACGGGCCGGGGTACTTCTGGCCCTGGTCGAGCAGGTCGATCAGGTACGTCGGGCCACCGGACAGCACGTCCTGCGCGAAGACGCGCTCGATGCCGTACTTGACGTCCTTCGACGTGATCGGCGTGCCGTCCTCGAACTTGACGCCGTCCTTGAGCTTGAGCGTGTAGGTCTTGCCGTCGTTGCTGAGCACCGGCAGGGCCTCGGCGAGGTCCGGGACCAGCTTGGTGCCCGCCTCGCCCGGCTTGCTGTCGTACGCGAGCAGCTGACGCACGAACAGGCGGTGCATGTTCCACACGAAGCCGTAGTAGGCACGCGCCGGGTCGAGGTAGTCGACGTCCTGCGGCGACCAGAGCTTGAGCTCGCCGCCCTTCTTGTCCGACGGGTTGACGACGCCCTTGGTGGCGGCGTTGAACTCCGCGGCGGAGCCCGAACCGCCCTTCGCGTCGTCGCCCTTGTCACCGCACGCGGCGGTCAGGGACAGGGCGGCGATCACGGCGGTGATCGCGAGGGCCTGCTTTCTGCGGATCACGTTGGTCCAACCTCCAGAGTGATAGCGGTGAAACGGTTCAGCTGCCCTTGGGGTCGAGTGCGTCGCGCAGCCCGTCCCCGAAGAGGTTGAACGCCAGGACGGTGATGAAGATCGCGAGACCGGGAACCACCATGTACATGGGGTCGTCCTGGTAGATGGGGACGGCGTCGGACAGCATCTTTCCCCAGGAGGCGGTCGGCGGCTTGACGCCGGCACCGAGGAAGCTGAGGGCTGCCTCCGTGAGGATGTTGGTCGGGATGATGAGGGTCGCGTAGACGAGGATCGGCGCGATCAGGTTGGGCAGCAGTTCCTTGATCAGGATGTAGCCGCGGCCGGCCCCGAGGCTGCGCGCGGCCTCGACGTACTCGCGCTCGCGCAGGGAGATGGTCTGGCCGCGCACGATCCGGCCGATGTACGGCCAGCCGAAGAAGCCGATCACGAGGACCAGTACGCCCATCCGGACACCCGTGCCCTCGAACCCCCACAGGGAGTCCGGGACCACCGAGACCAGCGCGATGGTGAACAGCAGCTGCGGGAACGCCAGCAGCAGGTCCATCGTGCGGCTGATCAGGCCGTCGACCCAGCCGCCGAGGAAGCCGGCCAGGGCGCCGAGCAGGCTGCCGAGGACGACCGAGACGAAGGCGGCGAGGAAGGCCACGGTCAGGGAGATGCGGGCGCCGTAGACGATCCGGCTGAACACGTCGCGTCCGTTGGTCGGTTCGACGCCCAGCAGGAAGTCGGAGCTGATGCCGCCGAAGGAGCCGATCGGCGTGCCGAGGTCCGGGTCGATCAGCTCTTCGTGGAACTCGTTGGGCGGGTGGCCCAGCAGGCTCACGATCTGCGGTGCGAAGACGGCCACCAGGATCAGGAAGATCACGACGATGCCGCCGGTCAGTGCGACCTTGTCACGCTTGAGCCGCATCCAGGCGATACGGCCTGGCGAGCGGCCTTCGATGGCCTTGGCAGGGACGTCGGCCGTGACAACGGGTGCGGGTGTCTCCGCGCTCGTGTCATGCAGTGGTGCCGTCATCGTGGTGGGGACCCCTCTCGGCCGACCGGTCGGTCGGCCCATGCCCGCCGCTGTGGCGGCGTTGGTGCGGAGTGGCGCTGGTAAATGCGGTTGACGAACCGGTGATGGGCAGGGACTGACCTGCTCTTGGTGGGGGAGTCTTCATCGGTCGCTCGATCAGCCGCCAGCCCCGCAGATGAATGGATGCGCAACCGTGATGTGACGGTCCGGTTCCCGTTATCCGGACTGTGTTGACGGCTCAGCGGAGCACAACCGTCCGTTCGGTGCGGAACCGGACATCATGCCCAAGTGCCGTTACCCGCATGCACTTTGGGCATCCGAGACGGGTTAAATCCGGACAACGCAAAGGCCGCACGGAACAGTTGTTCCGTGCGGCCTCGTCCGCGATGCGGTCGGTCCGTCCCGCTCCGTGGTCAGTAGGCGGGGGCGTGTCCCTCGCGGTCGTAGAACGGGCGCGTCTGGGCGCGCAGCCACATCGCGACGGGGTCGTGCTCGTCCGCCAGCGCGACGGTGCACACCGGGACGCCCTCGGGCACCGTGCCCACCGACTGGCGCATCATCTCGCGCACCGCCTCCAGCGCGGCGGGCGAGGTGTCGTACAGGTCGAGGCCGACCGCGAGGTACGGCGTCCCGACGGCCGGCTGCACCCAGCAGCGGCGCAGCGAGCGGACCGCGGGGGTGCGGTGGGCGTGCTGGGTGAGCAGTCCGTAGAACTGCGGCAGCTCCAGGGCCGGCTCGGACAGCCGCAGCGGACCGGCCGGCATCCGGTCCAGACCGGTGGCGATCCGGCGCAGGTCGGCCCAGGGGATGCCCAGTCCCCCGCCCTGGGCGTGCGGGTTGAGCCACAGGCCCCAGCGGTCGGGGTAGAGGGCGCGGGCGACGTCCCGGCCCGTGACGACCTCGTACCCCCGGTTCCAGCCACTGGCGGCGAGCTCCTGCGGGGAGGTCACGCAGGGCGCGTACCCGAGGCCGTCGACCTCCATGCCGCCGTACTGGGCGTCGGGGGACCCCGGCTGCCCGTGCCAGAGCAGCATCCACAGCCGGCCCTCGGCGAGCGAGTGCAGCAAGGACTCGTAACTGTCGTAGCGCCCGGGGGTCACCTGGCGCATCATGTGCTCGACCTGCCCGGCCGCGGCCGTGCCTGACGCACTCACCCGGAACCCCTCTTCGCCTCTTCGTCCGCCCTCGCCACGCAATGAAACCAGCTTAAGCCGAGCTAGGGAGTGTAGAAGGGGCGCACGCGTGTTTGGAGGTAGTCGACGACCGGGTCGTCGGCCGCGTCGAGCAGGATCAACTGCACCGGCCAGGGCGGGCGGACGCGGCCGAGGGCGCGGCCGAGGGCTTCCAGCGGCGCGTTGCGCGTGTCGGGATCCCAGCCCAGCATGCGGACACCGATGTAGAGCTCGGGCTCCCCGCCCTCGACGCTGGCCAGGCAGCGGTACGCGCCGGCCACCACGCCGCTGGCGCGGAACTCCTCGGCGGCGGCGGCCAGGAAGTCCACCGGGTCCTCCTGCCAGTCGGGCTCGAAGAGCCGTACCCGGCCACCGGTGGCCGGCCCGTCCAGCGGGGTCCGGCCGCCGCGGCACAGCTCCGCGACGGCGGGCGGGGGCAGCGGGACCCCGACGGCGCCCTCGGGATTGACGGCGATGCCCAGTTGCGGGGGCAGGCCCCGCGCGAACTCGACGGCGGGGGCGACCGCGAAGTCCATGGCGGCGGCGACGCAGATCTGGAACTGCGCCTGGGAGCTGTAGACGGGCACGTACGCGGCGCCGCCGATGTCCATCGTCGGCAGGGTCAGGTCGGGGCTGTCCGGACCACCGCCCGCGGGCAGCGGGATCCACAGCCGGCTGCGGCCGAGCACCTCCAGGATCCGCCCGCCGGCGTCCGGGACGCCGAGCGAGGCGCCGAGCACCTCTTCCAGCTCGTTGGCCGGCCAGCCGTTGCCCTGCCCGTGCATCGCGTTGCCCTCCGTGCGCCCGTCCGCCTGTCCGTGTCCCTGCCACGGTCCCTGCCAGGCCGAGATTAGTGGGTACGCGCCGCCTCCCGCGCCGCGGGGACGGGGCGGCCCGCTCCCGCCCGCCGCGCCGCGCGGCCCGTACAGCCCAGCCCAGCTCAGCGCTCAGCGCTCAGCGCTCAGCGCTCAGCGCTCCGGGGCGAACGCGATCCGGTCGATACGGGACGCGGCCGCCCGGTCCAGCAGGACCGCCGAGGCGCAGCCGGCCGGGAGCCGGCCCGATTCCGCCGCGCGCAGCAGCCGGGTGGCCGCCCCGCGGTGCCGGGCGAAGGCGTACGCCGAGACGCCCCGGCCCCGGGCGGCCTGCCCGGCGAGGGCCTCCTCGGGCGTGGCGTCGAGCAGCAGCAGGTGCAGGGCGCGGGCGCGGCGCCGCGCGGCCCGGGTGAGCAGGGCCCGGACCCATGCCTGGGTCCCGCAGTCGTGGACCACGACCGAGGCGCCGGAGCGGACCGCCCGCCACAGGCCCGCGTAGTGCGCGACGCGGACCGCGGGGCGGTAGACGGCGTACGGCAGGAAGGCGGGCATCCGGGCCTCCCAGCGCTCCCGGACGTCCTGGGAGTCGATGCCGCCGCCGGGGACCGCCCGCTTGATCAGCGTGCTCTTGCCGCCGCCGGGCAGCCCGGAGACCACGACGATGTCGCCACCGGCGAAGGTGAGCCGCGCGGGCCCGCGGGCGCCGCGGCCGTGACCGTGCCCGCGCA
Source organism: Streptomyces sp. NPDC090022 (assembly GCF_044748145.1). Taxonomy (NCBI): domain Bacteria; kingdom Bacillati; phylum Actinomycetota; class Actinomycetes; order Kitasatosporales; family Streptomycetaceae; genus Streptomyces; species Streptomyces sp. NPDC090022. The sequence continues at coordinate 121,033 of NZ_JBIVFN010000013.1, read as the reverse complement.
GGTCGCGCACGGCCGGACGGACGCCGGCGGCGGCACCGGCGGCACCGGCCGTGGCGGCATGACCGGCGGCCCCGGCCGCACCGGCCGTGGCGGCGGCTCCGGCGGCGACGGCGCGCGCACGGGCGCCGGGCGGCAGCGCCCGGAGCGCTTCGCGCTCACCGCGCGCGGGCTGCACGGGCACGCCGCCGGCGGCCGCGACGGGCCTTCCGCGCAGCTCCGCGAGTCCGAATCTCCACACAGTGATCGCCTCCCCGGGTCGGGTCCCTGGACCCCATGCCCACTGAGTGTAAAGAGACGGTAATCCGGACCGTCCCGGTTCCGGACGGGAGCGTACGGATCCGCGACGGCGGACCGTACTCCTTTTCGGACCCGGACCCCCATTCCCACCCGGCCCGTGCAATGATGTGCGCCATCTGGACACCCAACTGCATACAGGCCGCTTGAATCCGCGCGGGAGAGTCCCGTCGGCCGTACGGCAGGCGGGCGCCGAAGGAGCAAGAACCTCCCTTGAATCTCTCAGGCCCCGTACCGCGTGGATGAGGCAGATCTGAAAAGCGGGCCACGCCGTCGCCGGACGGTCAAGGCCCCACCCAAGGTGCAAGCCGGGAAATCCGCCACGCGCGGATTCCGGCGAACCTCTCAGGTTCCGATGACAGATGGGGAGGATCGTCCTCGTCATGTCATGTCGATGTCCTGTCGATGCCCCCCTGGGACCCTGGGAGCCGTACCGATGAGCAATGCCCCCCGTCTGACCGCCCTCGATGCGCTGCACCGCTCGCTCGGTGCGACCATGACCGACTTCGCGGGCTGGGACATGCCGCTGCGGTACGGGAGCGAGCGCGACGAGCACACGGCCGTCCGCACCAAGGCCGGCCTCTTCGACCTCTCGCACATGGGCGAGATCACCCTGACCGGCCCGGAGGCCGTCAAGGCCCTCGACCACGCGCTGGTGGGCAACATCTCCACCGTGGGCGTCGGCCGAGCCCGCTACACGCACATCTGCCAGGAGGACGGCGGCATCCTGGACGACCTGATCGTCTACCGCCTGGCCGAGACCGAGTACATGGTCGTCGCCAACGCCTCCAACGCCCAGGTGGTCCTCGACGCGCTGACCGAGCGGGCGGCGGGCTTCGACACCGAGGTCCGCGACGACCGCGACGCGTACGCGCTGATCGCGGTGCAGGGCCCGGAGTCCCCCGGCATCCTGGCCTCGCTCACCGACGCCGACCTGGACGGCCTGAAGTACTACGCCGGCCTGCCCGGCACCGTCGCCGGCGTGCCCGCGCTGATCGCGCGCACCGGCTACACCGGCGAGGACGGCTTTGAGCTGTTCGTCTCCCCCGAGCACGCGGTGGAGCTGTGGCAGGCGCTGACCAAGGCGGGCGAGGGCGTGGGCCTGGTGCCGTGCGGGCTGTCCTGCCGCGACACGCTGCGCCTGGAGGCCGGCATGCCGCTGTACGGCCACGAGCTGACCACCGCGCTGACCCCCTTCGACGCGGGTCTGGGCCGGGTCGTGAAGTTCGAGAAGGAGGGCGACTTCGTCGGGCGCGCCGCCCTGGAGGCCGCCGCCGAGCGCGCGGCGTCCACGGCCCCCCGCAAGCTGGTCGGCCTGATCGCCGAGGGCCGCCGGGTCCCGCGCGCCGGCTTCCCGGTCGTCGTCGGCGGCGAGGTCGTCGGCGAGGTCACCTCGGGCGCCCCCTCCCCGACCCTGGGCAAGCCGATCGCGATGGCGTACGTGGACGCGGAGCACGCCGCGCCCGGCACCTCCGGCGTCGGCGTGGACATTCGCGGTACGCATGAGCCGTACGAGGTCGTGGCTCTGCCCTTCTACAAGCGGCAGAAGTGACGATTTCCCCGCCGGGATCCGTCCGTCACTCCGTCTCACTCCGCAAGACCACTGTTCATCAGCACTCCCCCGCATCCAGGAGAATCAGGTCATGAGCAACCCCCAGCAGCTGCGTTACAGCAAGGAGCACGAGTGGCTGTCGGCCGCCGAGGACGGCGTCGCGACGGTCGGCATCACCGAGTTCGCGGCCACCGCGCTCGGTGACGTCGTCTACGCCCAGCTCCCCGAAGTCGGCGACACCGTGACCGCGGGCGAGACCTGTGGCGAGCTGGAGTCGACCAAGTCGGTCAGCGACCTGTACTCCCCGGTCACCGGCGAGGTCGTCGAGTCCAACCAGGACGTCGTGGACGACCCGGCGCTGGTGAACTCCGCCCCGTTCGAGGGCGGCTGGCTGTTCAAGGTGCGTATCGCGGAGGAGCCGGCCGACCTGCTCTCCGCCGAGGAGTACGCCGACCTGACCAAGTCCGGCAACTGACCCCAGGGGACCGAAGATGTCTGTACTGAACACCCCTCTCCACGAGCTCGACCCGGACGTCGCCGCCGCCGTCGACGCCGAACTCGTGCGCCAGCAGTCGACCCTGGAAATGATCGCGTCGGAGAACTTCGCTCCGGTCGCCGTCATGGAGGCCCAGGGCTCGGTCCTGACGAACAAGTACGCCGAGGGCTACCCCGGCCGCCGCTACTACGGCGGCTGCGAGCACGTCGACGTGGTCGAGCAGATCGCGATCGACCGCATCAAGGCGCTGTTCGGCGCCGAGGCCGCCAACGTGCAGCCCCACTCGGGCGCGCAGGCGAACGCCGCCGCGATGTTCGCGCTGCTCAAGCCGGGCGACACGATCATGGGCCTGAACCTGGCCCACGGTGGTCACCTGACCCACGGCATGAAGATCAACTTCTCCGGCAAGCTCTACAACGTGGTCCCGTACCACGTCGACGAGACCGGCCAGGTGGACATGGCCGAGGTCGAGCGCCTGGCCAAGGAGTCCAAGCCGCAGCTGATCGTCGCCGGCTGGTCGGCGTACCCGCGCCAGCTGGACTTCGCCGCCTTCCGCCGCATCGCGGACGAGGTCGGCGCGTACCTGATGGTCGACATGGCGCACTTCGCCGGCCTGGTCGCCGCGGGCCTGCACCCGAACCCGGTGCCGCACGCCCACGTCGTGACCACCACCACGCACAAGACCCTCGGCGGTCCGCGCGGCGGTGTGATCCTGTCCACGCAGGAGCTCGCCAAGAAGATCAACTCGGCGGTCTTCCCGGGTCAGCAGGGCGGTCCGCTGGAGCACGTGATCGCGGCCAAGGCCGTCTCCTTCAAGGTCGCGGCCTCGCCGGAGTTCAAGGAGCGCCAGGAGCGCACCCTGGCCGGCGCGAAGATCATCGCCGAGCGCCTGGTCCAGGACGACGTCAAGGCCGTGGGCGTGGACGTCCTCTCCGGCGGCACCGACGTGCACCTGGTCCTGGTCGACCTGCGCAACTCCGAGCTGGACGGGCAGCAGGCCGAGGACCGCCTCCACGAGGTCGGCATCACGGTCAACCGCAACGCCATCCCGAACGACCCGCGGCCGCCGATGGTCACCTCTGGTCTGCGGATCGGTACGCCGGCGCTGGCCACCCGCGGGTTCCAGGCGGAGGACTTCACCGAGGTCGCCGACATCATCGCGGAGGCGCTGAAGCCGTCGTACGACAGCGAGTCGCTGAAGGCCCGCGTCTCGGCGCTGGCGGCGAAGCACCCGCTGTACCCGTCGCTGTAGGCACCGCCGCCGGCGGCCGCGCCGGTGCCCGCACGGGCACCGGCGCGGGTGCCGCCGCGCGCGGGGCCGGCCGACGGCACCCCGCGCCCGCACCCGAGAAAGGCCCGGCCTTCCCTTCCGCAGGCCGGGCCTTTCTCATGCCCGACCTCCCTGGGTCACCTTTCGGCGGCAATGGTGTTCACGCGGCCGCGATAAGCTCGTCTGTCGGACAAAATCCGTACTAATCACCCTCATAAGATCACTCCCGCTCCTCCTGCCCCTCCCGCACCGCCTCCCACCCCTCTGCCGCACCGCGCCCCGTCCTCCTCCCACCCACGAGCAGACATAGGAGTCCGCAACCGTGGCCATCTCCGTCTTCGACCTCTTCTCCATCGGCATCGGCCCGTCCTCCTCCCACACCGTCGGTCCGATGCGGGCCGCCCGTATGTTCGTGAACCGGCTGAAGAAGGACGGTGTGCTCGCGCAGACCGCCTCCGTGCGGGCCGAGCTGTACGGCTCCCTCGGCGCGACCGGCCACGGCCACGGCACGCCCAAGGCCGTCCTGCTGGGCCTGGAGGGCCACTCACCGCGCACGGTGAACGTGGAGACGGCCGACGACGAGGTGGAGCGCATCCGGAAGAGCGGCCGCCTGCGGCTGCTCGGGACCGAGATAGGCGATGTCCACGAGATCGCGTTCGACGAGCCGAGCCAGCTGATCCTGCACCGCCGCCGGTCGCTGCCGTACCACGCCAACGGCATGACCCTCTTCGCGTACGACGAGAGCGGCGCGCCGCTGCTGGAGAAGACCTACTACTCGGTCGGCGGCGGCTTCGTCGTCGACGAGGACGCGGTCGGCGAGGACCGGATCAAGCTCGACGACACGGTGCTGAAGTACCCCTTCCGCAGCGGTGACGAGATGCTCCGCCTGGCGAAGGAGACCGGCCTGTCGATCTCCTCCCTGATGCTGGAGAACGAGAAGGCCTGGCGCACGGAGGAGGAGATCCGCGAGGGCCTGCTGGAGATCTGGCGGGTCATGCAGGCCTGTGTCGCGCGCGGCATGTCGCGCGAGGGCATCCTGCCGGGCGGCCTGCGCGTCAAGCGGCGGGCCGCGTCCACGGCGCGCCAGCTGCGCACCGAGGGCGACCCGATGATGCACCGCAGCGAGTGGACGACGATCTACGCGATGGCGGTCAACGAGGAGAACGCGGCGGGCGGCCGCGTCGTCACCGCGCCCACGAACGGCGCGGCGGGCGTCCTGCCGGCGGTCCTGCACTACTACATGAACTTCGTGCCCGGCGCGGACGAGGACGGCGTGGTCCGCTTCCTCCTCGCCGCGGGCGCGATCGGCATGCTCTTCAAGGAGAACGCCTCGATCTCCGGCGCCGAGGTCGGCTGCCAGGGCGAGGTCGGCTCGGCCTGCTCGATGGCGGCGGGCGCGCTCGCCGAGGTGCTGGGCGGCACCCCGGAGCAGGTGGAGAACGCGGCCGAGATCGGCATGGAGCACAACCTGGGCCTGACCTGCGACCCGGTCGGCGGCCTGGTGCAGATCCCGTGCATCGAGCGCAACGGCATGGCGGCGGTCAAGGCCGTGACGGCGGCGAAGATGGCGATGCGCGGCGACGGCAGCCACAAGGTGTCCCTGGACAAGGTCATCAAGACCATGAAGGAGACGGGCGCCGACATGAAGATCAAATACAAGGAGACCGCCCGTGGCGGTCTCGCGGTGAACGTCATCGAGTGCTGACGGCCACGGCCGGCGCCTGACGCCGGCCGCCCCCGCCCCCCGCGGCCCGGACCCGACCCCGTCGGCTCCGGGCCGTGTCGCGTCGCCACGCCTGCGGGGCCGGGGCGTGCCGGTCAGGGACCGGGCTGGACTCGGGGCCGGCCCCGGCTCAGGCCGCGGCGATCCAGCCGCGGATCCGCGCCTGCCGCCGCAGTTCGACCAGCTCGGCCGAGCAGTGCCCGGGCTGCCGCCAGTACGGATGCCCGTACAGCGCCCGCAGCACCTCCACCAGCTCCCGCCGCAGCCGGGTCGCCCCGGCCCCGGCGGGCAGCCGGTCGAGCGCGGCGTAGATCCGGATCACGCGGATCTGCAGGTCGAGCAGGTCTTCGGGAAACTCGGTTCGCGCCATGCCCCGATTAGCCCACGTGTTCGATTTCCGGCGCAACTCGCACCGCCCGCGATCCCCCGTGAGGGTGAGGGTGGGCCCGCGCGGCCACCGGGCCCAGCCGTGACCCGGAGGAATCACCCGCGCACCGTGCGTGCAAGATCGGGTCTGCTGGGGAAGAGTGGGTACGTCGGCTTCGATCGAGCCGGTGCGAGCGGCACCCCGTGCCGAGATCTGGTGAAGGATTCGCGCAGATGGCAACAGGCAAAGTGAAGTGGTTCAACGCGGACAAGGGTTTCGGGTTCATCGCCCAGGACGACGGCGGGCCGGACGTGTTCGTCCACTTCTCCGCCATCCAGACCACCGGCTTCAAGGAGCTGCACGAGGAGGACCGCGTCTCGTACGACGTCACGCAGGGTCCCAAGGGCCCGCAGGCGGAAAACGTGGTGGTGGAGCGCTAGGCCCTGGCGGCTCCCCCGCAGGCCCCCGCCCTTCCGGGCCGGGGCCTGCCGGCCGCCCCGCCGCCGCCGCCGAAAATGCTTCGCGCGGGCCGCGGGAGCGTCGTTACGATCACCGCGATGACCACACATTCCTCTGACAGTTGGGGGGTCCCGTTCGCGCAAGGTGAGTGCTGATGCTCACCGACACCGCGACGGGGGATCCCCGCCTTTCCTTCTGGCGGCGGGTGCGCGAGTACGCCGTGCCGCCCTCCATGATCGAGACCGCGACCGCCCGTCGGCGTACCGGAGACTGGGCCGGGGCGTGCGCCGCCGCAGGCATCGACGTCGATCTCCGGCTGCGTTCCGTGGCCCGTGCCCATGGCCGGGAACTGGCTGCGGGGCTCCGGGACGACCTCCGGCACCTGGCTCCCGACCTGCTGCGCTGGCACCTGCCGAGGATCGCTCCCGACGGGCTGCTGCGCCCGGGACTGACCATCGCCCTGGCCCGGTACGGCGCCGTGCGCCTCGTCGTGCGGACCCCGCCCGCATGGGCGGACGCCGGGCAGCGGATCAGCCTCGCGCTGTGGGACGCACGCCCCGACGGACCCGGTGCGGTGGCCGCCCGACGGCATCCCCATCCCCACCCCCACCCGCGCTTCCGGCTCGACCTGCACCGCCACCTGTGGGACGCGCGCCGGGCCCCCGAGCTGCGGACCCGGTCGGGGGCCGACGTACCGGAGCCCGGGCCGCCGGAGCTCGGGCCGCCCGAGCTCGGGCCGCCCGGGCTCGTACCGCGCGGACTCGGCTGTGCCGTGGACCGGTGGGCGGCCGAGGCGGCGATCCTGCTCCGCGCCGAGGGGCGGGCCGCCGGCACCGTCACCGTACGGCTCGGCGGCCGGCACCGCCTGGACCTGGACATCGGGCCGCACGGGGCCCGGATCGTGGCGCCCGCCGCGCGGCGCGCTCCCGGGGCGACGCCGGTCCTGCCCGACGCGGCGACCTGGGTCCTGCCCGACCTCGAACTGCTCCGGTCCGGCTGCTCGCCGCCCGTCCCGCGCTCGTCCACCGGCTGCCCACCGCCGAGACGCGCCGGGGCGGGGCCTGGCCCTCGCCCCGCAGCTGGGAGATGACGCTGTGCCTGATCGCCTTCGCGACCGCGGCCGGTTCCTCCCGGGACGTGCTGTCCCTGCTGGTCAGGGGCACCGTGGGGGACGGTCCCGGGCTGGAGCTGCTGGCCGCCATGGACCGCATGGACCTCCCCGACCCCGAGGAGCTGCTCGCCGATCCGGCGGCCGCCGACCTGCCCGAGCGCGGGGACCGGCGCCAGGCGGCGCTCGACGGTGTGGTGGCTGCCGTGCGCGCCCGGCCGGACCGGGCCCGCTGGGACGCGGCGTGGGCCCTGCTGGTCCGGGCGGTGGAGACGGGGCCCGCGGACCTGGTGGTCGTACCGGCGACCACGCTGGCCTCGCTGCGCCGCGCGGACTGGGACGTTCCGGAGTCGATCGAGCGGCTCGCCGGCGCGGTGGACCTCTCCCGGCGCGCGGACCGTGCGACCGCCCGTGCCACGGCCGCCACGGCGCTCACGTCGGCCGCGCGGGGCCGCCGGTGACCGGGGAGGGCGCCGGGGCGCTGGACCGTGACAAGCTCTTCGCCGCCCGGCTGCACGCCGCCCGGGTCCGGCCGTACCTGGCGACGGCGCTGTTCGCCCTGCACGCCGTGGAATCCCGGCGGGTGCCGACGATGGGCGTCGACCGGTACTGGCGGGTCTACGTCTCGCCCGCCTTCGTGGCCCGTACACCCGTGGAGGAGCTGGCCGGCGTATGGGTGCACGAGGTGTCGCACCTGCTGCGCGACCACCACGGGCGCAGTGACCGGTTCGCGAGGGTACACGGGCTGACCGGGGCGGCGGAGCGGTTGCGGATGAACATCGCGGCGGACTGCGAGATCAACGACGACGTGTTCGGCGACGGGCTGGTCCGGCCCGGCGGCGCGGTCGACCCGGCGGCGCTGGAACTGCCCGAGGGCCGGCTCATGGAGGACTACCTGGGCCTGTTCCGGCTCGGGCTCCGGACGCACCACCTGGCCTGGCTGGACTGCGGCAGCGGCGCCGACGGCCTGGACCGCGCGTGGGAGCTGGGGCCGGACGGCGCGCACGGCCTGAGCGAGCAGGAACGGGACGCGGTGCGGTTCCGGGTGGCGCAGGGCATCATCGGCCGCCCGGGCGACGCCCCGCGGGGCTGGCAGCGGTGGGCGAAGGAGGCGTTCCACCCGCCGCAGCCGTGGCGGGAGCTGCTGGGCGCCGCGGTCCGCTCGGCGACCTCCGGCTCCGGCGCGGGCGAGGACTACACGTACGGCCGGCCCGCGCGGCGCTCGGCCGGGCTGCCGGGCGTCGTGCTGCCGAGCCTGCGGCGCAGGCCGCCCCGGGTCGGTGTGATCATCGATACGTCCGGGTCGGTGAGCGACGAGGAACTGGGCAGCGCCCTGCTGGAGGTCGCCGCGATCTCCCGCGCGGTGGGCGGCCGCCGGGACCTGGTCACCGTGGTGCCGTGCGACGCGGCGGCCCGGACCGTGCACACCCTGTGCCGGGCGGAGGGGATACCGCTGCTGGGCGGCGGGGGCACGGATCTGCGGACGGGCTTCGCCGCGGCGCTGCGGGCGGGTTCCCGGCCCGACGTGATCGTGGCCCTGACCGACGGGCAGACGCCCTGGCCGGCCACCCGGCCGCCGTGCCGGACGGTGGTGGGCCTGTTCTCCCGGCCGTGGGCGGAGCCCTCGTGGGACGAGGACGATCCCGCGTACGTGCCGGACACCCCGCCCGACTGGGCCCACGTGGTCACGATCGGCCCGGCTCCCCCGGCCCCGTGAGGCCCGCGCCGCCCGGCCCCGCGCAGGCCGGGGGGGCTCAGGTACTCGGCGGCCAGGTGCGTTCGTACGCGACCGGGGGCAGGAGCCGGCCCTCGCCGAAGTCGAAGGGCGGGTGGCGCCGGACTCGGTGAAGCCGGACTCGGTGAAGCCGGACTCGGCGTAGAAGCGGCGGGACTGCGGGGTGCCCCGCAGCGTCCACAGGTGGGCCCCGGCACCGCCCCCCTCGCGCAGCCGGTCCAGGGTCGCGGTCATCAGTGCGGCGGCGACACCGCTGCCCCAGCCGTCGGGATGGCCGTGGAAGGAGAGGATCTCCCCGAGTGCGGGCCGCTCCGTGGACGGGGCGAAGGCCGACAGGGCCGGGGGGCGGCCGTCGGCCAGCGCGAGCAGAATCCTCGTCGCACCCGGCTCCGTGCCCGGCTCCGTGCCCGGCTCCGGCTCCGCCGGCGTCCCGGTCTGCCGGGCGACGCGCGCGTGCCAGCGGGTCCGGCGGCTCGCCACGGCGCGTGCGGCGAACTCCGGCTCGAAGAAGGGCGCGTACGCCGCCTCCCAGGCGGCGGCGTGGACCTCACCGAGCGCTGCCGCGTCGTCCGGGCGGGCGAGCCGAATCTCGATCATGGGGCGACCCTGCCCGTGGCCCCTCCGGGGCGGGGCCGGATCGTCCCGGTCCGGGGTCAGGCGCGGGGGTCGCTCTGCCGCTCCGCGGCGCGGGCGGCGTCCTGCTCGTGCTTCGCCTTGATACGGACCGCTTCCTTGCGGACCTCCGCCTGGGTGGCGCGCTCCTTCTGCAGCCACTCGGGGTTCTCGGTCTTCAGGGCGTCGATCTGCTCGGTGGTGAGGGCCTCGGTGACGCCGCCGCGGGCCAGGCCCGCGATGGAGACGCCCAGCTTGGCCGCGACGACCGGGCGGGGGTGCGGGCCGTTGCGTCGCAGGTCCTGGAGCCACTGCGGCGGGTCGTTCTGCAGGGCGTTCAGTTCGGCGCGCGAGACGACGCCCTCCTGGAACTCGGCGGGGGTGGCCTCGAGGTACACACCCAGCTTCTTCGCCGCGGTCGCGGGCTTCATCGTCTGGGTGGTCTGGTGCGACGTCATGGTGTCAAGGGTATCGAGCGTGTGAGCTAGCTCCGACCACGGCCGGTAACCTGGCCGGGTGACAGGCTCGGATGCATCTCCTTCGTTCCGGCTCGCGTACGTCCCGGGAGTGACGCCCAGCAAGTGGGTGCGGATCTGGAACGAGCGGCAGCCCGACGTCCCCCTGGCCCTGGTCCAGGTGACCGCGGCCGAGTCCTTCGGCCTGCTGCGCGACGGCGGCGCCGACGCGGCCTTCGTCCGGCTGCCGGTCGACGGTGCGGACCTGAGCGCTATCCCCCTCTACACCGAGACCACGGTCGTGGTGATCCCCAAGGATCACCTGCTGACGGCGGCCGAGGAGGTGTCCGCGGCGGACCTGGCCGACGAGATCGTGCTGCATCCCCTCGACGACACCCTCGACTGGGAGCGTCCGCCGGGCCGGCCCGCCTTCGAGCGGCCCGCCAGCACGGCCGACGCGATCGAGCTGGTGGCGGCGGGCGTGGGCGTGCTCGTCGTACCGCAGTCGCTGGCCCGTCTGCACCACCGCAAGGACCTGACCTACCGGCCGCTGACGGACGTCCCCGCCTCGCGCGTCGCGCTGTCGTGGCCGGAGGAGAAGACCACCGACCTGGTGGAGGACTTCATCGGGATCGTGCGCGGGCGCACGGTCAACAGTTCCCGGGGGCGCAGGCCGGAGCAGGGCAAGGAACCGGCCAAGGAGCAGGCGAAGGCCAAGGCCAAGGCGAAAGCACAGCCGGGCCGGGGACGGACGAAGGACGGCAGGTCGGCCGCGCAGGGCGGTGGCCGTGGCGGTTCCGGCGCGCCCAAGGGCGCCAAGGGTGCGAAGGGTGCCAAGGGTGCCAAGCCCGCCAAGCGCGGCAAGCCCCGCCGCCCGTAGTCGTCCGGGCGGACGGCCCCCGGGGCCCCGGCAGGCGTAGAGCCCGCCCTTCCGCGTTCGGGTGGCACGGAAAGGCGGGCCCGCCGCATGCGCCCGTCCGGAAAAGCGGACATCGGGCTTCCGGACCGGGCGGTGTTCCCCCGTGCGTCCATGGTGCCGCCGGTCACCGGGGTGAACACGGTCCGGCCACATGTACGAATGTAATCTGCACAGTTGTGAAGCATGTCGAACCCGGTACACGTGCGTGCGAATGCGACAACTCGACTGAGGGGAAGCCCTGTTCCCGGGCCATGCGCGGCTACGAGCGGCTCCTGGCCGCCGGTTCGCTGCCGGCCTCGGACGTGCCCCCGTGCCTGTGGGACCTGCACCTGGTCACCGAGGACGCCACCGCGCCGGGACAGGCCGTGCCCGTCCCGCCCGAGGTCGCCTCGTTCTCCGCACTGCACGCGATGGAGAGCGCCATCGCGGCGCAGCAGCGCACCCTGTGGTCGACGCGGGCCACCCTGGCCGCCTTCCGGGAGACGTACGAGCACAGCCGCCGGGAGCAGGGGCAGCTGACCCTGCTGAACGGTGCCGAGGTGATCGACAACGCGCTGGCCGCGGCGGTCGACGGCTGCCGCGAGGAACTGCTGACCGCGCACCCCGGCGGCACCCGGCCCGAGAACACGCTGCGGGCGGCGGTGGCACGCGACGTACGGATGCTGCGGCGCGGCGTGTCGCAGCGGACGATCTACCAGCACACCATCCGCGGCCACCAGCCGACGCTCGCCTACATCGAGCGGGTCACCGAGGCCGGGGCGCAGGTACGGACCCTGACCGAGGTCTTCGAGCGGATGATCATCGCGGACCGGGAGACGGCGTTCATCCCGGGGGACGAGACCGACCGGGCCAGCTCCGCCCTCCAGATCCGGGACCCGCACGTGGTGCGGTTCCTGGTCGGCACGTTCGAGAGCGCCTGGGCGCGGGCGACGGAGGTGCGCCCCGCCACCGCCCCGGCCCGGCAGCCCGCCGTCACCTCCGAGTTGCAGCTGGCGATCCTCCAGGCCGTCGTCGGCGGCGAGACGGACGACTCGATCGCCCGCCGCCTGGGCATGAGCCGGCGCACCGTCGCCGAGCACATCCGCAAGGTCTCCGTCCAGCTCGGCAGCGGCAGCCGCGCCCAGCTGGGCTTTCTGCTGGCGACCTCCGAGCTGCTGCGGCCGCCGGCCGACGGCGTCTGACATCCGTCCGGCCGGGCGTGCAACCGTTCGGGCCCGGCACGTGTCTTCCCCGGTGACACCACTGTCCCGATATCTGCCCATCGGGGGACGTCATGCACCGTCGTCTACGTCGTCAGCAGCTCGTGGCACTGACCACGGGCGCCCTTCTCACCGCCGGCCTCGCGCTCGCCGCGCCGGCCTCGGCGGCGCCCGCCGCCAGGGCCTCGACCACCCCCCTGGTGGTCAACGCGCGCTGGGGCACGCACTGCACGTTCGACCGGGTCGTCATCGACATCCAGGGCACCATCCCGGAGACCACCGTCACCGAGGTGCCCGAACTGGTCTACGACGGGTCCGGCCACCCGGTCCCGCTGCCCGGGAAGTACTTCCTGGAGATCCGCCTGCACCCCGCCGCCGCGCACAACGACGCGGGGCAGTCCGTCTACAAGGGCCCGCATCTGATCAAGCTCAACCTGCCCAAGCTCAAGGGCCTGGCCATGACCGGCGACTACGAGGGGTACGTCACCTTCGGCACCGCCTTCGCCACCAAGCCCCGGTTCAGCACGTTCAAGCTGCACGACCCCGAGCGCTTCGTGGTCGACGTCGCGCACCCGAACACCTGCTGAGCCGTCCTCGCCGTCCGTACGGGAGGGGCCCGGGGTGTCGCACACCCCGGGCCCCTCCCCCGTCAGGCCGGCCGGATCCGCATCATGGCCGGGTCCCCGTTCCCGAACCAGTCCTGCGCGCAGGAGTAGCGGCCGGGTGCGGCCGCGCCGACCAGGCCGAGGCAGGCCGCCATGGCCCGCTGCCCGTAGGCGTTGGGGTGCATGGACTCCTCCAGCGTCCCCTGGGTGTTGGCATAGTCCAGGAAGCGGAACCACTCCGCGCGGCGCGGGTCGGGTCCGGCCTGCCCCACCTGTGCCACGCCGAGCGAGCACACCTCGTGGCCGGCGAGCGCGTCCCGCAGGTCGAGGAAGTCCGTACCGCGGGCGGTGGCCACCGACTTGGCCATGTCGCCCATCTGCGGGACGAGGGTGTACGCCGCCCAGGTGGCGTCCCGGTCGTTGAACGGGCAGCCGTCCTTGTACATCCGGTCGGAGTCGCCCTCCCGCAACCGGAAGGACTCGCCGCCGGGGATCGGGGACGGGTACGACTGGAGGACGAGCCGGTAGTCGCCGTCGGCGTAGCCGGCCGCCCGCATGGTGTCCCGGATGTCGTCGACGACGGCCGTGACCTTGGCCCGGACCCCGGGCATCGCCCGCTGGACGGCCGCGTCCTGCTTCTTCCAGCACAGCCGGGAGAAGTACCAGTCGTACGCGCAGTCGCCGATGATCGTGCCGAAGCCGAGGTCGTTGCCGCCGACGGAGAGCGCGATCAGGCCGACCCGCTTGGCACGGGCGAGCGCGGCCAGCTGGTCGGTCTGCGGGGCCTCGCCGCCCAGCGGCCGGCCGCCCCGGGCTGCGCTGAGGACGTGCACCGTCTCGGCGCCGGAGCAGGCGAGGTTGACGCGCTCGTCGATGCCGGGAAGGGGGGCGGTGGCGATCTCGGAGACGTCGGAGCGGTGGCAGCCGCCGACGGCGCCGCTCGCGCCGTAGACCCGGCCCGGTTCGTAGCCGGATCCGGTCCAGGCCCGGTCGGTGCCGTTGCGGGAGCCGGCATACCGGTCGGTGTTGCCGAGCCAGCGGCCGCCCTCGCCGGAGATGAAGCTGTCGCCCATGGCGACGGCGACGACCGGGCCGCCGGACAGGGCGGAGCCCTGGGACCCGGCGGGCACGGCGGAGCCGGGGGGTGCCGTGAGCGCGGCCGGGCCCGGCGCGGGGCCGGCGTGGGCGTCGGGTGCCGTCAGCCCGGCCAGGCCGAGCAGCGCGACGGTCAGCAGCGCGGCGCCCCGGGAGGCGGTGCGCGTGCGGGTACGCATGGGGGTCGTCCTCTCGTCCGTACGGGGTGGGGAAGGGGCGCCGTGCCACCCGGGGAGGCGGGCGGGGCCGGAACCCGGCCTCCCCCGCGTCCCCCGCGTCCCCCGTGCCCCCGGCGCCGCGCGGCGACGGCGAGGAGTGTGGAGGAAACCCCTGCGCCGGCCGCGTGGAAGGACGTTACGATCGGCGCCCACCGGCAGCCCATCCGCCGGCCACTCGTCCGCCACGGAGTGCGCCATGCCCTTGGTCTTCGCCCTGCTGGGTCCGGTCCAGGCGACCCTGGACGGGCGGCCGTTGCCGCTCGGCGGGCCGCGCGGCCGACGGGTGCTGGCGGCGCTGCTGCTGGAGGCCGGGCGGGCGGTCCCGGTGGCGGGACTCGCACGGGCGGTGTGGGACGACGCGCCCGCCACGGCCCGCGAGCAGCTGCACAACGTCGCCGCGTCGCTGCGCCGGCTGCTGGCGGGTACGGGTGCCACGGTGACCCGCTCGGAGGCGGGCCTCACCCTGGAGCCGGGCCCGGCGGTGCTGGACGTACGGGAGTTCGCCCGGCTGCGGGCGGCGGCCGGGTCGGCGCCCGCGGCCGAGGCCCGGCCGCTGCTCGCCGCGGCCCTGGAGCTGTGGCGGGGCCCGGCGCTGGGCGGGCTGGGCGGGCGGCTGTTCGAGGCCGCCGCGGCGCGGCTGGAGGAGGAGCGGCTCGACTGTCTGGAACGGCGCCTGACCGCCGACCTGGAGCTGGGCCGGCACGCCGAGGTGTGCGGCGAACTCGCCTCCCTCACCGCCGAACACCCGCTGCGCGAGCGCCTGGTGGAGCTGCGCATGCTGGCCCTGTACCGGTCGGGCCGGCGCGGCGAGGCGCTGGACTGCTTCACCCGGGCCCGGCGCAGCCTCGCGGACGCGGCGGGACTCGACCCGCGGCCCGAACTCCACGCCCTGTACGGCGCGTTACTGGCGGACGCCCCGCCCCCGCACCCCACCCTGCCTCCGCACC
Source organism: Streptomyces sp. NPDC090022 (assembly GCF_044748145.1). NCBI lineage: Bacteria > Bacillati > Actinomycetota > Actinomycetes > Kitasatosporales > Streptomycetaceae > Streptomyces > Streptomyces sp. NPDC090022. The sequence continues at coordinate 105,979 of NZ_JBIVFN010000013.1, read as the reverse complement.
CCACCCGGGCCCTGACCCCGCACCCCGCCCGGGAGCCGGCCCCGGCCCCGCCTCCGTACCCCATCCCGGCCTCGGAACCGGCCCCGGCCCCGGCCCCGCACCTTGCCCCCGCCCCGGAACCAGCGCCGGTTCCGGAACCGGCGCCCGCCCCGGCACCCGGGCCGCCAGCGCCCGCGCCGCTCGACGCGGTCGCGTCCCCCGTCCCGCCGGCACCCGTCGCCCCCGTGCCCGCCCAGCTGCCGCCCGCGACCGAGGCCTTCGTCGGACGCGTCGTGGAGGCCGCCGCCCTGGTGCCCGCCCTGCGCGCGGCCGGCGGCGGGGTGTGCGTGGTCACCGGGCAGGCCGGGATCGGGAAGACCGCACTCGCGGTCGAGGTCGCCCGGAGCGTGCGCGAGGACTTCCCCGACGGGCAGCTGTTCGTCGATCTGCGCGGGGCCGACCAGGGGGCCGCCGACCCCGCCGAGGTGCTGGCCGGGTTCCTGCGCGGGCTCGGCGTGGACGGGGCCTGCGTGCCCGCCGCGGCCGGGGAGCGGGCCGCGCTCTACCGGAGCCTGCTGGCCGGCCGGCGGGTGCTGGTCGTCCTCGACAACGCCGCCGGGGAGGAGCAGGTACGGGCGCTGCTGCCCGGCCCCGCCGGTTCGGGCTGCGCGGTGCTGGTCACCAGCCGGCGCCGGCTGACCGGGCTGGACCGGCGCCTCGCGCTCACCCTGCCGGTGCTGGCCGAGGCCGACGCCCTCGGTCTGCTGGGCCGGGTCGTGGGGCACGGGCGGGTCGCCGGGGAGGCCGGGGCGGCGCGCGAACTGGTCGCGCTGTGCGGCCGGCTGCCGCTGGCCCTGCGCGTGGTCGCCGCCCGGCTCGCCGCCGCCCCGCACCGCGAACTGGCGCGCCTGGCGGCGCGGCTGCGCGACGAGCGCGGGCGGCTGGACGAGCTCGCGCACCACGGGGGCGACGTCCGGGCCGGGCTGCGGCTGAGCTACCGGGCGCTGCCCGCCGAGGCCCGCGCCCTGCTGCGCGCGCTGGCCGTGCTGGACGCGCCGGACTGTGCCGGCTGGGTCGCCGCCGCCCTCCTCGACCGGCCCCCGGAGCGCGCCGAGGAGGCCCTGGACGCCCTGGTCGGCGCCCATCTGCTGGAGGTCGCCGGGCGGGACGAGGCCGGGCAGCTGCGCTACCGCCTGCACGACCTGGTCCGCGCCTTCGGCCGCGAACTGGCCGCCCCCGGACCGGCGGACGCGGCGCTGCGCCGGGCGCTCGGCTGCTGGGTCGCCCTGGTCCGCGCGGGCCGCCGGGCCCACCAGGGGCTGGACTACCCGGGCCTGGGCCGCGGGGCCCCGGCGGCGGCGCCACGGCCGGGTCGGGCCGCCGGGTGGGAGCCCGAGCCGGGCGTGCTGGCGCTGGTCCGGGCGGAGCCGGTGCGCTGGCTGGGGGCCGAGCGGGAGGCGCTGGTGGCGACCGTACGGCAGGCGGCCGCCGTCGATCCGTACGCCTGCCGGGAGCTGGCCGCCGCCGGGGAGTACCTCTTCGACCTGCGCAGCGATCTGACGGGGTGGCAGACCGTGCAGGAGAGCGCGCTCGCGGCCGCGCGGGCGGCCGGTGACCGGACCGGTCAGGCCCTGATGCTGGTGGGGCTGGGCCGGCTGCGGGCCTGCCGGGTGGAGTGGGGGCCGGCGCGCGAGACGGTCGCGGCCGGGGAGCGACTGTTCGAGGAGCTGGGGGACGCGCACGGGGCGGCGTACGCGGGCTGGGTGCTGGCGTACCTGGACCGGGTGCAGGGCCGGCTCCCCGAGGCGCTGGAGCGCTGCCGGAGGATCGCCCCCGTCTTCGAGGCGGCCGGCGACCGGTACGGGCAGGCGCACGCGCTGCGCGGGATCGGCCAGGTGCTGCTCGCCGGGGGCGACAGCGCCGGCGCCCTCGACGTGCTGCGCGAGGCCCTGGCCGTCGCGGTGCGCGGCGGCGCCGCCTGGCCCCGGATGTGCATGCTGCGCTGGGTCGCCGACGCGCAGCTCGTACGGGGCCGGCTGGCGGAGGCGGCGGCCGGTTTCCGGGAGGTGCTGGCCCATACGGAGGGCTCCGGCGACCTCGCCGGGCAGTCGGCGGCCCGGATCGGGCTCGGCCGGATCGCCCTGGAGCGGGGCGACACGGCGCAGGCGCTGCGGCAGTTGCGGGCCGCGGACGAACTGGGCCGGCGCTCCGGGCAGACCCTGGTGCACGCCCTCGCCGTACCGCCGCTGGCCCGGGCGCTGCTCGCGGCGGGCGAGACGGCCGCCGCCCGGGCCCTGCTGGAGGAGGCCCAGGAGGGCTGCCGCCGGATGAACGCACGGCCGTTGCTCGAGCAGCTCCGGGCGGCGCTGGCCGCCGTGCCGTCCGTGCCGTAGGGTCATCGAGCCTTGGTGTTCGGGAAACCGGTGGAAGACCGGTGCGGCCCTCGCCACTGTGATCGGGAAGTCCGGCTCCTCCCCCTGCCCGCGGCAGGGGACCCCCAGCGGGAAGCCACTGGGCGGCGGCGGGATGATCCGCACCGCCTGGGAAGGCGGGGCCAGGGCATCAACCCGTGAGCCAGGAGACCGGCCAGGGTGCGTTGTCCATCCACGAGGTGCTGGAGAGGTCTCCCACTCATGCATATAGCCGAGGGGTTCCTGCCCCCTTTGCACGCGGCCGCCTGGGGCGCCGCGTCCGCTCCCTTCGTCGTCCACGGCGTCCGCGCGCTGAGCCGTGAGGTGAAGGCGAACCCGGAGAGCACCCTGCTGCTCGGTGCGTCCGGAGCGTTCACTTTCGTCCTGTCCGCCCTGAAGATCCCGTCGGTCACGGGCAGTTGCTCGCACCCGACCGGGACGGGGCTCGGCGCGATCCTCTTCCGGCCACCGGTCATGGCGGTGCTCGGGACGATCACCCTGCTCTTCCAGGCGCTGCTGCTGGCGCACGGCGGCCTGACGACGCTCGGCGCGAACGTCTTCTCGATGGCGATCGCCGGCCCGTGGGCGGGGTACGCGGTCTACCGGCTGCTGCGCAGGTCCGGTGTCCCGCTCATGGTCACCGTCTTCTTCGGCGCGTTCGTCGCCGACCTGGTCACCTACTGCGTCACCAGCGTGCAGCTGGCGCTGGCCTTCCCCGACCCGGGCTCCGGTTTCGCGGGCGCGCTCGCGAAGTTCGGGGGGATCTTCGCGGTGACGCAGATCCCGCTGGCGGTCAGCGAGGGCCTGCTGACGGTGCTGGTGATGCGGCTGCTGATGCGGTCGAGCAAGGCGGACCTGATCCGGCTGGGCGTCGCGAAGATCACCGGGTCGAAGACGAAGCAGGAGGCGGCGGTCTGATGTCGAGGAACGCGAAGATCAACACCCTGCTGCTGCTCCTGGTGGCGGCGCTGGCCGTGCTCCCGCTCGCGCTGGGGCTGGGCGAGGGCAAGGAGGAGCCGTTCGCGGGCGCGGACGCGCAGGCGGAGGCGGCGATCACCGAGCTGAAGCCGGATTACGAGCCGTGGTTCTCCCCGCTGTACGAACCCCCGTCCGGGGAGATCGAGTCGGCGCTGTTCGCCCTCCAGGCGGCGATCGGCGCGGGCGTGCTCGCGTACTACTTCGGGCTGCGCAAGGGCCGCCGCCAGGGCGCGGCGGAGGCGGAGGCGGCCGGTACGGGTACGGCGGGGACGGCGGGCGCCGGGCAGAGCGCCGGGGAGGGCGCCGCCGTGAGCGCGGCGGCCGGGTCCGCGGAGTCCTGAGCCCGTGCTTCCCATCGACGCGGCCGCGCACAGCAGCCGCTGGCGGGGCCGTCACCCGTTGGAGAAGGCCCTGCTGGGGCTGGGTCTGACGGTGACGGCCGTCTGCCTGCCGCCGTGGCCGGGCGCCCCGCTGGTGGGGGCGGCCACCCTGGCGGTGCTGCTGGGCCCGGCGGGGGTGGGCCGGCGGCAGCTGTGGCGGGCCTTCCGCATCCCGCTGGGCTTCTGCTGCACCGGCGCCGTGCCGCTGCTGTTCGCGGTGGGCGGCCCGGCGGGCTGGGTCGCGCTGGCCCCGGACGGGCCGCGGCAGGCCGCGGAGTTGCTGCTGCGCACCTCGGCGGCCTCGCTCGGCGTGCTGCTGTTCGCCTTCACCACACCGGTGTCGGACGTGCTGCCGCGGCTGGTACGGGCGGGGGTGCCGGCGCCGGTCGTGGACGTGGCGCTGGTGATGTACCGGATCGCGTTCCTGCTCCTGGACTCGCTGGCCAAGGTGCGCCGGGCGCAGGCCGCCCGGCTGGGGCTCACCCACCGGGCGGCGGTGTGGCGTTCGCTGGCCGGGCTGGCGGCGACCTCCTTCGTCCGGGCCTTCGACCGCGCCGCGCGGCTCCAGGACGGGCTGGCGGGCCGGGGGTACGACGGGACGCTGCGCGTCCTGGTGCCGCCGGCCACCCTGTCGTGGCGGTTCCTGGCCGCGTCGGGGGCGCTGCTGAGCGCGGTGGTGGCCACGACGTACGTACTGAAAGGGCTGTACCTGTGACGCCGTTGGTGGAACTGTCGGGCGCGGGGTTCGCGTACGAGGACGGGCCGCCGGTGCTCCGCGGCGTCGACCTCGCGCTGCGCGAGGGCCGGGCGCTGGCCCTGCTGGGCCGCAACGGCAGCGGGAAGACCACGCTGATGCGGCTGCTGAGCGGCGGGCTGCGTCCGGCGTCGGGCGTGCTGTCCCTGGACGGTGTGCCGGTCTCCTACGACCGGGCGGGCCTGACGCGGCTGCGCACGTCGGTGCAGCTGGTGGTCCAGGACCCCGACGACCAGCTGTTCGCGGCGTCGGTGGAACAGGACGTGTCGTTCGGGCCGATGAACCTGGGGCTGCCCCGGGAAGAGGTCCGGGCGCGGGTCGAGGCCGCCCTGGCGGCGCTGGACATCACGCACCTGCGGGACCGCCCCACCCATCTGCTCTCCTTCGGCCAGCGCAAACGGGCGGCGATCGCGGGGGCGGTGGCGATGCGGCCGCGCGTCCTGATCCTGGACGAGCCGACGGCCGGGCTGGACCCGGACGGCCAGGAGCGGCTGCTGGACACCCTCGGCGTGCTGTCCGGCACCACGGTGGTGATGGCCACGCACGACGTGGACCTCGCGGTGCGCTGGGCCGACGACGCGGCCGTCCTGACCCCGGCGGGCCTGCGGCTGGGGCCGGCCGCCGACCTGCTGTGCGACCCGGAGCTGCTGACGGCCGCGGGCCTGCGCCAGGCCTGGTCGCCGGCGGTCACCGCGTTCCTGCGCGCCCACGGCCTGCTGGCCCCCGGCGCACCGGGCCCGCGGACCCCGCAGGCCCTGACGGAACTCCTGGGCGGCCGGCCGCATCCCTAGGATGGCGGCATGTCGCTGCCGCACGCCATCCTCACCGCCCTGCTGGAGAAGCCGTCGTCCGGGCTGGAGCTGACGCGGCGGTTCGACAAGTCGATCGGGTACTTCTGGTCCGCGACGCACCAGCAGATCTACCGCGAGCTGGGCAGGCTGGAGGAGGCCGGGCTGATCCGGGCGCTGCCGAGCGCACAGCCCGCGCGCGGGCAGAAGAAGGAGTTCGAGGTGCTGCCGGCCGGATCGGCGGAGCTGGCGCGGTGGGTCGGCGAGAGCCAGGACCCCAAGGCGATCCGGGATCCGCTGCTGCTGCGGATCCGGGCCGCGGCGGTGGTGGGGCCGCAGGGGCTCGCGCGGGAACTGCGCCGCCACCTGGAACTGCACCGGAACCAGCTCGCGGTGTACGAGGCCATCGAGGCCAAGGACTTCCCGCCGGAGCGCGACGCGGACGAGGACCGGCTGCGCCGGCTCGTCCTGCACGGCGGTACCGGGCTGGAGACGTTCTGGCTGCGGTGGCTGGAAGAAGCCCTCGCCGAGGTCGAGGACATGACCCGGGGGGAAGGCGGCTGAGGGCCCGCCCCGGCCGCCGTCCCCCGGGCGGTGTGCCTACTTGTTCAGGGAGTCCCAGAACTCGTCGAAGCTGAGCAGCTTGTCGCCGTTGCTGTCCTTGGCGGCGATCACGGCGTCCGCGACCGGGCCGGTCACGGCGAAGTCGCCCATCGCGGCCATGGCCTCGCGGTACTCGTCGGCGGTGACGAAGCCGTCGCCGTCCTTGTCGAAGCGACCGAACGTCGCCTTGGCGCTGTCGATGTCCGCCACTGGGTCCACCCCTTCTTGGTGCGTGTTGACCGGCTCAGAGTAGCGGCCCTCCGACACACGCGGCGGCCTCGGGTGCCAATCGAGCGGCAGACAGAAATTCCATTCCCCTTCCCGCCCATTGCCGGAGCCGTTCCGGCATGCCTTCCGAGGCACTTCAGAGGCACTTCAGAGGGGCTTCCGCAGTGCGGAAGCTACAATTCCAGCCAACAATTCGGACCTGCACTTGTCACGCTCCGGGGCCACCGCATAACGTACGGGCACAGCCGCCACACCGGGAGCGCAGGGCTCCCAGGGACAAGCGGCTCCAAGGGCGATCACATAGGTGACGATCACAGCTGAGACATCATTCGAAGTCCTGCCCTTCACCCGCGCTTGCCGCCATATCTGGGAAGACGGCGACCACGTGCTCATCGGCGTGAGTCCCGGAAACAGCTACTTCAGCGCCGACCGCATCGCGGGCCTGGCCCAGTGGGCCACCACCCGGTTCGCGCAGGTGGACTTCGTGTACGCCGACCTCCACGTGGACCGGATGTTCGCCGCGTTCGGCTACACCCCGGAACACGCGCACAAGCGCGCCATGAAGGAGATCAAGGCGGTTCGCCGACGGATCCTCAAAGGCGTCGAGGAATCCGGACCCCCACAGGCCGAGATCCGCGTGCGGGCGCTCTCCGAGTTCGCGGAGAATCCCGTCTATCAGTTGCTGCACCGGCGGGTGCTGCATTTCCTGGAGACGGACGACGAATTCCGTAAGGGTTGTGAACAGATGGCCCTGCACTTTGTCGGCTCGAAGTTGCCCGAAGGTGAATCCATCACAGACGGACAGTTGCAGGTCTGTTTCGACTACATGGCCGCGGAACTTCCGTTCTTCGTGGACACCCCGAGCATTCTGGACGTCCCGTCCTCCGTCGCCGCGTACCACGTGAAGATGCCGCTGACCGACGTGCTCTACGCACGCGGCGGGGGCCTGCGCGCCACCCGGAACCAGGCATATGCCGTCGTAAGGCCCGAAAGGAACGTCGTTGAGTACCGAGCAGCTTGAGAGCCCCACGAGCCAGGAGCCGCAGCAGCAGCCTCGGCAGCCGCTCGTCGAATTCCCGCTCTCGCGCCGCGGTGACGTCCTTCCCCAGGAGTGCTCCTGGCTGCGCGAGAAGGCCCCGGTCGCCCGGGTCCGCACCCTCACCGGGGACACCGGCTGGCTGGTGAGCAGCTACGCGCTGGCCAAGCAGGTACTGGAGGACGAGCGGTTCAGCCTGAAGGACACGGCCAAGGCCGGCGCTCCCCGCCAGTACGCGCTGACGATCCCGCCCGAGGTCGTCAACAACATGGGCAACATCAACAGCGCGGGCCTGCGCAACGCGGTGATGAAGGCGCTGAACCCCCGTCAGAAGGGCCTGCGGGAGCAGCTGCGCGCCCGGGCGGACGCACTGATCGACGCCATCGTCGCCGAGGGCGCCCCGGCCGACCTCCGGGCGGGGTTCGCCGACCCCTTCTCGGCGGCGCTGCACTGCGAGGTGCTGGGGGTCCCGTACGAGGACTGGCGGCGCCTGATGTCGGGGCTGGACGTCGCGTTCATGACCGCACGCGAACCGTTCGCCGACTCGGCCCTCAACTGGTACAAGGACGTGGCCTACTTCGCCGGGCAGCTCCACCACCAGCTCGCGCGCGAACCCGAGGAGCGTACGGGGCTCCTCGGGCGGTTCGCCGGGCTGAAGGAGGCCGATCCGGAGTCGGCGCACCTGACCGACGACATGTTCGCGACGGTCGCCGTCTCGCTCTTCGGCGCCGGCGCCGTCTCGACCTCCGCCTTCCTGGTGCTGGCCGTGCTCGCCCTGCTCCAGCGGCCCGAGCTGATCGGCTACCTGCGCGCCCACCCCGAGCGCATGGGGAAGGCCGTGGACGAACTGCTGCGGTGGAACCTGTCGGTGGGCGACGGCCTGCCGCGCATCGCCCTGGCCGACATCGAGCTCGGTGACGTCACGGTGCGCGAGGGCGAGCTGGTCCTGGTCCTGCTGGAGGGCGCCAACTTCGACCCGGCGGCCTTCGAGAACCCGGACGTGCTCGACCTGGAGCGGGAGAGTGCCAACGCCCACCTCGCCTTCGGAGGCGGCCGGCACTTCTGCCCGGCCTCGGCGCTGGGACGGGCCCACGCCGAGATCGCCCTGGAGGCGCTGGTCGAGCGGCTGCCCGGGCTGCGGCTCGCGGTTCCCGCCGAGAACCTGGTGTGGCGTACGGGCTTCATCAAGCGGCTCCCGGAGCGGCTGCCCGTCGCCTGGTAGCCGCCCGCACGACCACAGGGCGGTGCCCCGGACCCCGTCCGGTCCCCGGCACCGCCCTGTTCGCGTCGCGCCGTCAGCGGAAGATGCCGGTGTGGCCCAGCGAGTAGCGGCCGGGCTGCGGGTAGACCGCGAGGCCGTGCGGGCCGCCGCCGACCGGGATCCGGGCCAGCTGCCGTCCCGTGGTGGTGTCGATGGCGTAGACCTCGTTGTCGTAGCGGCCCGAGAGCCACAGCACCTTGCCGTCGGCCGAGACCCCGCCCATGTCGGGGCTGCCGCCGTCCGGCAGCTCCCACTTCTTGGTGAGCCTGTTCTGGCGGAAGTCGAAGACGGAGACGGTGCCCTCGCCGCGGTTGGAGACGTACATCTCGCGCGAGTCGCGGCTGACGTACAGCCCGTGGCAGCCCTTGCCGGTGGGCAGCAGCTTGGGCGTCTCGAACTTCTCGCCGCTGAGCACCCACATGCCGTCGGCCATCATGTCGGCGACGTAGAAGGTCCTGCCGTCGGGCGAGATCTTCACGTCCTGCGGCATCGCGCCCTCGAACGGCAGCTTCTGCTGGCCGACGACCTCCATCTTCTCGGTGTCGACCTTGAGGAGTTCGCCGGAGAACTCGCAGCTGACGATGAAGTAGCGGCCGTCGGCGGAGAAGTCGGCGTGGTTGACGCCGAAGCAGCTGACGGGGACGGTCTTGACGCGGTCCATGGTGTGCGGGTCGCGGAAGACCAGCTCCCGGTCGAGCGAGGCCATCACCACCGCGTACTTGCCGTTCGGCGTGAAGTACAGGTTGTACGGGTCGTGCACCTCGACGGGCTCGCCGGCCTCGCCGGTGGCGGGGTTGATGGGGGTCAGCGTGTGCCCGCGGTTGTTGTTGACCCACAGGGTCTTCATGTCCCAGGACGGGACCACGTGCTGCGGCTGCACCCCCACCGGGATGGTGTCGATGACCTTGTACGTCGCGGGGTCGATGACGGACACCGTGTTGGAGTTGGTGTTCGGCACGTAGACCCGGGACGGGAAGTCCTTGACCACCGGCGACAGCAGGCCCGGCCGGTCGGCGGCGTACACGTCGTGCGGGTCGAGGAGCGGCGGCATCCCGGGCAGGCCGGGCGGGGCGGCGGGCACGGCCTTCTCGGCCCGGCCCACTCCCTTGGATCCGAGCGCCTCGGGCCGGGAGGTGTCCGCGGCCCCGCAGCCGGCCAGGGCGGCGAGGACCAGACCGGCGAGCAGCGCGGTGGCCTTCCGGGGAAGGCGGGTGGTCGTCATGGGGTCAGCAGCTCCGTGGTGGTCACGGCGCGCAGGTTGCGGCGCGCGAGTTCTTCGAGGAGGGCAGGCATCGCGTCGACCGTGTCCGCGTAGCCGAAGTGCAGGCTCACCACCGATCCGCTGCGGATCGTCCCGGTGACGTTGCGGATGACGGCCGCGGCGCCGGGCGAGGTGAAGTCGAGGGAGTCCACGTCGTACGACAGGACGTGCGGGTAGCCGGCCCGCTGCGCCAGGCGCTGGACGAGCGGGGTGGCGTACTGGCCCTGGGAGTGGCGGAACCAGGAGCCGATCGATCCGGTGAGCCGTTTCAGGCGCTGCGCGCAGCCGGTGATCTCGGCGTACGCCTCGTCCTCGGGCAGCGCGTTGATGTCCAGGTGGCGCAGGGTGTGGTTGCCCAGCTCGTGGCCGCCGTCGAGGATCCGGCGGGCCAGGTCCGGGTGGGCGTCCAGCCAGGTGCCCACCGCGAGGACGGTGACGTGCGCGCCGGCCTTCTCGGCCTCGGCCAGGACCGAGCGGGCGGTGGCGGGGTCGCCGTTGCCGTGGAAGGTGAGCGCGACGCGGGGCCGCTCGCGCGGGCCGTGGTCGATCTGGGCCGGCAGGCCGGCGAACCGGCGCGGTGCGGGAGCCGCCGCGGGCTCGCGGGCGGGCGGCACGCGGCCGGGGGGCGGGGCGGCCGGTACGGCGGGGGGTGTCCGCGCGGCCGTGCCGCAGCCGGCGGCGAGGAGCCCGGAGGCGGCCGCGACCCCGACGCGAAGGGCCGTGCGACGGCCGGGATAACTGAGCACCTGCCCATTTAAGGGGCGGGAAGCCCGAAAGGTAATGATTGACCCAATTCGGGACGTCCGCCGACACCGGACGGACACCTCCCGTTCCGCTCTGCGATCAACGATTTACGCACAGCGGTCGATAGTTATTCATGGATTGCGAGGCAGGTGGCCCATCTCACCTAGGATTCAACGCGAAACTCTTGCTATATGCACACTTATGTCCGACTCGGGACTTTTGGCGATCGAGCGGTTCTCTGCCATAGTCGGGACCACGACTTCCCCATTGACCCGAGCGAAGTCATCCACGCCGAGGATCACACCCCCTTCGATCCTCGGCCCACCATGAAGCCCTCGCAGCGCCCCACACCGGCGACCGGGGGCTTCAGGCGTTTCAGCGGTCCGCCACCCGCATCTCGAACCAGGTGGTCTTGCCGCGCGGCAGCAGATCGGCGCCCCAGCGGTCGGAGAGCTTGTCGACGAGGAAGAGCCCCCGCCCCGTGGTGTCCATCTCGTGGACCGGCATCAGACAGGGCAGCCCGCGCGAGGGATCGCGCACCTCGACGCGGATCCAGCCGCGCCGGCGCAGCAGCCGCAGACCGAAGGAGCGCGCCCCGGTGTGCCGGACGGCGTTGCCCACCAGCTCGGACACGAGCAGCACGGCATGCTCGGCGATCTGCGGCGAGAGACCCCACAGCCGCACCACCACGCACTGGGTGAGCCGGCGCGCGGTGCTCGCGGACTCGGGCAGGGACGGCAGCGTCACTTCCGCCTCGGCCGGGTTCCCGTACAACTCCAGTGCCTTCAGGCCCTGTTCGTCCTCAACAGCCGCCGTCGGTCGTAAGGCGGCAGCGCCGCTGCGCTGCCGCGGTTGTTCCACACCTTCCAGGCCCGCCATGAACCCATCATGGACGGCGCAGGTGCCCGTACGTGCCGTTCCGCGCGAAAAGACCCCCCGCAGCCCTCGCCCCGCACGGGCCGCCACGGCATATGACACGGGCACTCATGAGGCTGCTATGCCCAGCCTGACCTGCGGTGACAGAGCGAAGGGCGGCCATCACCGTGAGTGGATCTCCCGGCGCGCTTAAGGCTGTCTTAAGGCCTGGCTAATCCACCCACAGGGATGATCGCGGGTCGTGACGGGCGGTGAACTCAGACGAACTTCGCCTTGCCGGGGCCCTCTTCGACGAAGCTCCGCATCCCGCGCTCACGGTCCTCGGTGGCGAACAGGCCCGCGAACCAGGTGCGTTCGATGGCGAGCCCGGTGTCGATGTCGGCCTCCAGACCGGCGTCCACGCACTCCTTGGCGGCCCGCAGCGCGATCGCCGGACCCTGGGCGAGCTTCGAGGCCCACGCGTGCGCCTCGGCGTACACCTGGTCCGCGGCCACGACCCGGTCCACCAGGCCGAGGGCGAGCGCCTCGTCGGCCTTGACCATCCGGCCGGTGAAGATGAGGTCCTTGGCCCGCGACGGCCCGATCAGCCGGGACAGCCGCTGGGTGCCGCCGGCGCCCGGGATCAGCCCGAGCAGGATCTCCGGCTGCCCGAGCCGGGCGTTGTCGGCGGCGATCCGGTAGTCCGCGCACAGCGCGAGCTCGCAGCCCCCGCCCAGCGCGTAGCCGGTGACGGCCGCGACGACCGGCTTGGGGATCCGGGCCACGGCGGTGAAGGAGTCCTGCAGGGCGCGGGACCGCGCGACCATCGCCGCGTGGTCCATGGCCTGCATCTCCTTGATGTCCGCGCCGGCCGCGAACACCTTCTCGCCGCCGTACAGGATCACCGCCCGGACGTCGGCCCGGTCCGTCGCCTCCACCGCCAGCTCGCGCAGGCGGTCCTGGGTGGCGATGTCCAGGGCGTTCATGGGCGGCCGGTCCAGGCGGATGGTGCCGACGCCTTCGGAGACTTCGAGAGAGAGGGTCATACGGGGAAGGTTAGCGGCGGTTAACGCGAAGTGGCCCGGTGCTGTGGGTCACAGCACCGGGCCACGCGCGGCCGTCCGCGCCGGGGCTACTTGATCCACTCCGCCCAGGGCATGTTCCAGCCGTTGAGGCCGTTGTCCGGGGCGATCTGCTTGTCCTTGGAGTTCTTCACGACCACCACGTCGCCGATGAGCGAGTTGTTGAAGAACCAGGCCGCCGGGGCCTCGTCGTCGTAGGCGCCGCGCACGTCGCGCAGACCGATGCAGCCGTGGCTGACGTTCTGGGAGCCGAAGGTGCTCGCGGAGGCCCAGTAGTTGCCGTGCACGAAGGTACCCGACTGCGACAGGCGCATCGCGTGCGGCACGTCGGAGATGTCGTACTCGCCGCCGAAGCCGACGGTCGCGCCGTTCATCCGGGTGACCTTGTACTTCTCGCTGATCACCATCTGGCCGTTGTACGTGGTCGTCGCCGGGGCGCCCGCGGTGATCGGGACCTTCTTGATGACCTGGCCGTCCCGGACGACCTCCATCTGGTGGCTGCTCGCGTCGACCGTGGAGACCTGCGAGCGCCCGACGGTGAACGTGAAGGTACGGGTCTGCTTGCCGTAGACGCCGGGCCGGCCCTCGACGCCGTCGAGGCCCAGCTTGACCGTCACCTTGGTGTTCGGGGCCCAGTAGTTCTCGGGGCGGAAGTCCAGGCGGTCGTTGCCGAACCAGTGGCCCTCGATCGGCACGGGCGGCTCGGCCGTGACCTGGATGGCCTTCTCGACGGCCTCGGGGTTGGTGATGCCGCGGCTGAAGTTGATCGAGACCGGCATGCCCACGCCGACGGTCGCGCCGTCCTCGGGCTGGTAGTGGCCGACGAAGGTGTTCTTCGGGGTGAGCGTCGTGAAGGTGATGTCCTTGGCCGACTCCCGGCCGGCGCCGTCCTTGGCGACGGCGTGCACCTTGTACTCCGTGGCGGCACCGAGGTGGCGGACGGGCTCCCAGCTGCTGCCGTCGGCGGCCAGCTTGCCCTCGACGGCGTTGCCCTTGGTGTCGGCCACGGTCACGGTGGTGAGCTTGCCCCCCGTGCTGGATATCTTCAGGACGCCGCTGGTCTCCACTTCCTTGGCGCCGTCGTCCGGCTTGATGCTCACGACGGCCTGCGAGGCCTCGTTGCCGGTGCCGGCTGCGCCGCTCGCACCGCTCCCCCCGCCCTTGCTGTCACTGCCGGCGGCGCCACCGCTGCATGCGGTGGTGACCAGCAGCGCCGCCCCCAGCAGCAGGGCCGACAGGCCGGTACGGATGCGTCCGTGAGGCTGCACCTTCACGCTCTTCTCCCCATGTCCCCCGCGCGCATACAGACCGCGCGCATGACGACAGGTAATCACATGGGGGGATCACGAAGAGAAACGGTCATGTCACCATTCCGTCCCAAGTGGTCGCAGCGCCGTGCGCCGGCACGGTGGGGTTCACCGCACCGGCGCACCGGCGATGCCGTCAGGACCGGGCGGGTCAGGCGTGAGCGCGCCTGCCGGAGCCCTTCCCGGAACCCTTTCCGGAGCCCTTGCCGGGCCGCTTGGCACCGGCCTTGGCGGGGGCCTTCCGGGCGGGCTTCGCGGCTTTGGCGGACTTCGCGGACTTCGCGGACGTGCCGGGCGCCTTGCGAGGCGCCGTACCGTGCGGCTTGGCCTGTGGCTTGGCCTGTGGCTTGGCGTGCGCCTTCGCGTCCGGTCCCATGCCCGGCAGGTGCGGCAGCGCGGGGTGGTCGCCGTGCTCACCGTGCTCGTCGCGGCCGCCCTCGGCACGCTTGTTGTAGAGCTCCACCACCCGCTCGTGGTCCGGGGTGCGGCCGTCCAGCTGGAGCGGTCCGGTCACCGGCTCCTCCGGCAGGACGTACCCTTCGGGGGCCTCCGTCTCGCGCAGGTAGTACCAGCCCTCGGCCAGGTTCCAGAACTCGCAGGCCCCGTGCCGGTTGGTCTCGCACTCGGGCCCGATCCGCTCGTCGGGGTTGATGCCGGTGGTCTGCAGGCCCCGGACGCGGTTGGTCTCCCGCCACAGCTCGAACACCGCGCCGCGCAGCGGGCGCTTCTCCTTCGGGTCCTTCTTGACCACGACGATCTTCCCGTGGAAGCGGGTGTTGACGGCGCCCACCGAGACGCCCTGGGCCGCGTTCTCGGCGGTCAGCACCAGCGGCCCGGCCACCGGGTTCGCGGGCAGGACGTACCCCGGCGGCGGGGTGATCTCCCGCCAGTAGTACCTGCCCGGGTCGACGGTACGCGCGCACGTGGCCGCCGGCAGCGAGGTGACGCAGTCGTCGCCCACCTTGGTGTCGGGGGTGTCGCCCCCGGTCTCCAGCGTGGTGTTCCCGTTGGACTCCCGCCACAGCTCGAAGACCGCGCCCGCCAGCGGGGCGCCGTCGGGGCTGGTCTTGCGGACGGAGACGCTGCCGGGCACCGGCGGCGGCACCGGGCGGTTCACGGCCGTGATCCCCACCCCCTGTCCGGCGTTGGCGGCGGTCAGCGTGAGCGGCCCGAACACGGGGTTCACCGGCAGCTGGAAGCCGGGCGGGGGTGTGATCTCCCGCCAGTAGTACGTGTCCGGCTCGACCGTGCGCGCGCAGGTGCCCGTGGGCAGCTCGGTCGTGCAGGTGTCACCCACCCTGGTGTCGCGCGCGTCCCCGGCCACCTGGAGCCCGTCGACCCGGTTGGTCTCGCGCCATAGCTCGAACACCGCGCCCGCCAGCGGGGTGCCCTGCCCGTCGGTCTTCAGGACCCGGACCTCGCCCCGCACGGGGGTGTTCACGGCCCGCACCAGCACGCCCTGGGCCGCGTTCTCGGCCGTCAGCACCAGCGGCCCGGCCACCGGGTTCGCGGGCAGGACGTACCCCGGCGGCGGGGTGATCTCCCGCCAGTAGTACGTGCCCGGCTCGACGGCGCGCCCGCAGATGCCCGCGGGCAGCTCGGTCGTGCAGTCGCCGCCCACCTTGGTGTCGGGCGCGTCCCCGGCCACCTGGAGCCCGTCGACGCGGTTGGTCTCGCGCCACAGCTCGAAGACCGCGCCCGCCAGCCGGTTGCCCTGCCCGTCGACCTTGCGGACCGCGACCTCACCGGACACCGGGACCGCTCCGCACGCGGGCAGGTCGCCGGTGAAGGGGTAGGCGTGGAACTCCTGGCCGCCGCCCCCGGTGGCGGAGCTGGTGTGGAGGAGCGAGCCGGTGCTGAAGAACCGGCCGTTGAAGCCCGGCAGGGTGACCGTGGTCCGCGAGGCCGGGTTGCCGACCAGGACGGCGCCCTGGAGCTGGCCGCTGCCGTGCAGGCCGACGGCGGTGGCGTCGGGGAAGTTCCACAGCAGCCGCTGCCGGTAGGTCTGCTCGCCGCTGTAGGTGACCACCGCCCGGTCGGCGCCCAGGACGTTGACCAGGATCGTGGCGTTCGGCGGAATGCTCGCGAACCGGATGCCCTGGGCGAGGCGGCCGGGGGCGGCGATGTCGGCGTCGAGGTTGAAGACCTGGAGCGGCGAGCGGCCGTCACCGGTGAAGAGGGTCTCGAAGCGGTTCTGGGTGACGGTGCCGGTGGCGGGCCGCGGCGCGCCCTCGGGGTAGGCGTAGCACCGGCTGGCCGTGGCGAGCTCGGCGCGCAGGTGCGTGTACGGGGCGGCCGCGGCGCTGTCCTGGACCACCCGCGTGGCACTGACGGTGCCGGTGCCGGTCCGGGCCCCTGCGTGCCGGACGACGCCGCCGTCGGCGATCAGGGTCTCGCCCTCCGCGACGGCGAGCGCGCCGCCGGTGGTCAGGAAGTCGGACCGCAGCGGCGGCTGCACCTGGGAACCGGCGCCGACGATGCCGACGTTGTAGACGCGGGAGAACCCGTCCGCCTTGTCCTGGTCGAAGGAGCCGAGGACGACGACCCGGCCCTCGGCCTCGGCGGCCCGCTGGCGGACCTGGAAGTCGCCGCCGACGAAGATGTTGATCCCCGCGTCCCGGCCGAGCGCCGGTCCGGTGTGGACGTCCTCGTAGCTGTCCGGGCACTCGGGTCCCACGCACGGGCCGAGCCCGCCGGGGAGCGGGGCGCGTACCGCCGGGACCTGCGCGGGCGCGGTGTCCGCCGCGTCCGCGGGCACGGCGGACGCCAGCATCGCCGCCGTCGCCGCGAGGCCGAGACCCAGGCGGGTGCGCCTGGTCCTCACGGCCGTCCTTGCTGTCATGACACTCCGTCCGTCGCCTGCCAGTGGTGCTCCGACAGGCTGGCGGGAGCGTCGTGCACAAGTGCGCGAGGCGCACCCGGTACTACGGCATTCCGATCACACCGATCACCCTCACGTGAGCGCGGAGCCGGCGATCCAGTCCACCCAGGACAGGTTCCAGCCGCCCAGTCCGTTGTTCGCGGCGACCGTCTTGTCCTGCGAGTTCACCACCTCCACGACGTCGCCGACGAGGGTACGGTCGAAGAACCAGCCGGCCGGGGTGTCCGAGCCGCCGCCCTTGTCGTCGCGCAGGCCCACGCAGCCGTGGCTGACGTTCTCGGAGCCGAAGGTGGCGGGGGCGGCCCAGTAGTTGCCGTGCAGGAAGGTCCCGGAGGCGGTCAGCCGCATGGCGTGCGGGACGTCGGGGATGTCGTACTCGCCCTTGCCCTCGTCGTTCTTGAACCCGACGGTGGCCCCGTTCATCCGGGTCACGTCGAACATCTCCATGACCACCATCTTGCCGTTGTACGTCGTCGTCTTCGGCGCGCCCGCGGTGACGGGGAGGGTCGAGAGCAGCTCGCCGCCCCGCCGGACCTCCATGGTGTGGGCGGCGGCGTCGACGGTGGAGACCTGGTGCCGGCCGACGGTGAAGCGGACCTTCTTGCTCTGGATGCCGTAGGAGCCGCGGGCGCCCTCGACGTCGCGCAGCTTCATGTCGATGGTGACCTCGGTGCCCGGCTTCCAGTACTCCTTGGGCCGGAAGTCGAGGCGGTCGTGGCCGAACCAGTGGCCCGCGACCTCGACCTTCGGCTCGGCGGTGATGGTGATGGCGCGTTCGACGGCGGCGCGCTGCTCGATGGAGCGGTTGAACCGGAACGAGATGATCATTCCGGTGCCGACGGTGGACCGGTTCTCGGGCTTGAAGTAGCCGATGAAGCGCTCCTCGGGCACGAAGGTGGTGAAGGTGGTGTGCCGGGCCTGGCGGCGGTCGTGCCCGTCGACGGCGACCGCGTCGACCGTGTACTTGGCGGCGAGCGCGAGCTTTCCGTACTCCGGGTCGGGGCTCCAGCTGAGGCCGTCCTCGGCGATGGCGCCGGGCACCTCCTCCGCTTGCGCGTCCTCCACCTTGGTGACCCTCACCCGCTCCAGCCGGCCCTCGGGCACCGACACGCTCAGCGGTCCCCCGGCCGGCACGCCCTTGGCGTTGTCCTCGGGGCTGATCCGGATGGCCTCCTCCGGGGAGCGGGGTTTGCCGGGCAGCTGGATCTCGACGGGGGACCGGCCGTCCCCGGTGCACCCCGACAGGCCGCCCAGCAGCCCCGCCACCGCCGCCACCGCGGCCAGCGCCGCACGCCGCCGCCCCGCCGCCCGCCTCGACATCACAAGTCTCACGCCCGTCCAACGACAGCGCCCCTCCAGGGGAAACGTGAGTGCGGCCCAGGTTCCGGGCAGAACAGTGGGAAGGACCAGACGGGGGCGGGCCCGGGGCCGGGACGCCCGGGGACCGCACATCCCTCCCCCGCCCGGCCTGGAGAAAGCCGTGGAGGCGGGCAGGTGTCGAGCGCAGCCGAGCAGGAGGCGGTGGAAACCGTCGTGGAAGCGGTACGGAGCGGTGAGGCCGCACCCGTACCGCACGTCAACGGGCACGCCCGTACGGTCCCCCGCCAGGGACCGGCGGTGTGGCCGGGGTCCTCGCACCCGCTGGGGGCCCGCTACCGCAGCGGGCCCGACGGGGTGGAGGGCACGAACTTCGCGCTGTGGGCGCAGGGCGCGGAGGCGGTGGAACTGTGCCTGTTCGACGAGCGGGGCTCGGCGGCGTCGGAGACGCGGTGCGCGCTGACGGAGCTGACGCACGAGATCTGGCACGGTTTCGTGCCCGGCGTGCGGCCCGGCCGGCGCTACGGCTTCCGGGTGCACGGGCGCTGGGACCCGTGGACGGGGGCCCGCTACAACCCGGCGAAGCTGCTGCTGGACCCGTACGCGCGGGCCGTGGACGGCGACTTCACGCTGCCGCCCGAGGTGTACGGGCACGTGCGGGACTGGCCGCAGCAGTACATCGCGGACACCGTGCGCGACGACCGGGACTCGGCGCCGTACGTGCCCAAGGGCGTGGTCGTCCACGATGACGACGACTGGGCCGACGACGTACGGCCCAAGACGCCGTGGGCGGACTCGGTCATCTACGAGCTGCACGTGCGCGGGTTCACGATGCGGCATCCCGGGATCCCGCCCCGGCTGCGGGGCACCTACGCGGGGCTGGCGCATCCGGCGGCGATCGAACACCTGCGCACCCTGGGGGTGACGGCGGTGGAGCTGCTGCCGGTGCACCAGTTCGCGCACGAGGACCACCTGCTGCGCCGGGGCTTGCGCAACTACTGGGGCTACAACTCCATCGGCTACTTCGCGCCGCACGCCGCCTACTCCTCCTCCGGGACGGGCGGGCAGCAGGTCGGCGAGTTCAAGCGGATGGTGCGGGCGCTGCACGCGGCCGGGATCGAGGTGATCCTGGACGTGGTCTACAACCACACGGCGGAAGCGGGCGAGCTGGGCCCGACGCTGTCGCTGCGCGGGATCGACAACCGGGGCTACTACCGGCTCCAGTCCGACCAGCGCCGGTACGCCGACTACACGGGCTGCGGCAACACCCTGCACGCCGGGCGGCCGCACGTGCTGCGCCTGATCACGGACTCGCTGCGGTACTGGGTCACCGAGATGGGGGTGGACGGCTTCCGCTTCGACCTGGCGGCGGCGCTGGCCCGTTCGATGCACGACGTGGACATGCTCTCGCCGTTCCTGGCGGTCATCGCGCAGGACCCGGTGCTGCGCCGGGTGAAGCTGATCGCGGAGCCGTGGGACGTGGGGGCGGGCGGCTACCAGGTGGGTGCCTTCCCGCCGCTGTGGACGGAGTGGAACGACCGGTACCGGGACGCGGTGCGGGACTTCTGGCGGGGCGCGCTGCCGGACGTACGGGACCTGGGGTACCGGCTGTCGGGCTCCAGCGACCTGTACGCCTGGGGCGGGCGGCGGCCGTACGCGTCGGTGAACTTCGTGACCGCGCACGACGGGTTCACGCTGCGGGACCTGGTGAGCTACGAGCGCAAGCACAACGAGGCCAACGGGGAGGAGAACCGGGACGGGACCAACGACAACCGGTCGTGGAACTGCGGTGTGGAGGGCGAGCCGGCGGGCGGTACGGACCCGCGGGTGGCCGCGCTGCGCCGCCGCCAGCTGCGCAACCTGGTGACCACGCTGCTGCTGTCCACGGGGGTGCCGATGCTGGTGGCGGGCGACGAGTTCGGGCGCACCCAGGGCGGCAACAACAACGCGTACTGCCAGGACAACGAGACGGGCTGGGTGGACTGGTCGCTGCTCTCCGAGCCCTCGTGGCGGGCGCTGTTCACGCTGACCTCGCGGCTGCTGGCGCTGCGCCGGGAGCATCCGGTGCTGCGGCGGCGGGCGTTCTTCTCGGGGCGCCCGCAGGGCGCGGACGGGCTGCGGGACCTGGCCTGGTTCACGCCGGGAGGCACGGAGATGACGGAGCGGGACTGGTACGCGCCGGCGGCGGCGCTGGGCCTGTACCTGTCCGGCCGCGACATCCCCGGGCGCGACGAGCGGGGCCGGGCGGTGACGGACGACAGCTTCCTGGCGCTGCTGCACGCCGGGGACCGGCCGGTTCCGTGGCTGTTGCCGGACGCCCCGTGGGCCTCGGCGTACGAGCTGGTGGTGGACACCTCGCGGGAGGAGCAGGAGGGCCCGCCCGGGGTCCGGTACCGGGGCGGGGAGCGGATCACGGTCCCGGCGCGGTCGGTGCTGCTGCTGCGGGTGGCCGACTAGACCGGTGCTTCGGCTCAGCCCTGTTCGACGTGGAGCAGCCGGTGGTCCCGTCCGGGGAGAGCAGGAGTCCGGCGGCCGGCTCGGAGGGGTGGCCCGCCAGGGCCGCCGGCGCGGTCGGCGAAATATCTTCGCCTCATGACACCGCTCCTGTGGCGGCTGCTCGCCGGCCGCTCCTTCGCCGCGTTCGCCACCGCCCTGATCCCCACCACCTTGACCCTGGCCGTCGTCGGCACCGGATCCGCCGCCGACCTCGGCATCGTGCTGGCCTGCGAGCTGCTGCCGATGCTGGTCCTGCTGCCGGTCGCGGGGGTGGCCGCGGACCGGTTCCCCGCCCGGCGCGTGGTGCTCGCCGCCGATCTGGTGCGGGCCGCGGCCCAGGCGGCCATCGGCGCGGTCCTGCTGACCGGCGGGGTACGGGTGCCCGAACTGGCCGCGCTCGCCGCCGTCACCGGGGCCGCCGTGGCCTTCGGGACCCCCTCGGCGCGGACCCTCGTCGCCGCCGTGACCGCGGAGCACGAGCTCCTGCGCGTCAACGCCCGGCTCGGCGTGGCGGGCGGTCTCGCGCAGATCGCCGGACCGGCCGCCGCCGGCACGCTGACGCTGGCCGTCGGGGCCGGCTGGTCCTCGCTGCTGACGGCCGCCCTGTTCACGCTGTCCGCCCTCACCCTGGGCGGACTGCCGGTGCGCACCGCTCCCCCGGCGGCCCGCGCGCCGTTCGGCGCCGAACTGCGGGCCGGCTGGAGCGAGATGCGGCGCCACCCGTGGTTCATGGCCAACGTGGCCGCGCACGCCGTGTGGCACCTCGCCGCCGGCCTGCTGCTGACGCTGGGCCCGCTGATCGCCGTACAGAGCCTGGGCGGGGAGGGCTCCTGGGTGATCGTCGCGCAGACCGGTACGGTCGCGATGCTCGTCGGGGTGTGGGCGGCCGGACGGCTGCCCGTACGGCGGCCGCTGCACGCCGTGGGGATCGGCGCGGCGGCGCAGGCGCTGGCCCTGACCGCGTTCGCGCTGCGGCTGCCGCTGCCGGCGACGGCGGCGGCCTACGGCTGCGCCATGTTCGGGCTGGGCGTGCTCAGTCCGCTGTGGGAGACCGAGATGCAGCGCCGGATCCCGCGGGAGGCGCTGGGCCGGGTCTCCTCCTTCGACCTCCTCATCTCCTTCGCCGCCCGGCCGGCCGGTCTGGCACTGGCCGCCCCGCTGGCCGGGGTCACCGGGACCACCGCGCCCCTGCTGGTGGCGGCCGTGCTGACGGCGGGCGCCAATCTCGGCGTCCTGCTCCTCCCGGACGTCCGCGCGGTCGCGGAGCGGCGGACTCCCGCCGCCCTGCAATGATGTGCTCATCACACTTATCAAGGGGGCTGTAGCGGATGGCGAATGTCGGGACCGCGCTGCGGGAGCTGCGCGGGGCGCAGAAGTCGGCGAAGGGGGTCTCGCTCTATTCGCGCTTCGTCAACCGGCCCGTCGGCCGGTACCTGGCCGCCGTCGGGCACGCGCTGCGGCTCACCCCGAACCAGGTGACGCTGATCAGCGCCGCGTTCAGCTTCGCCGCCGTCGCCGCGGTGGCCCTGCGCGCGCCGTCCTGGGGCCTGGGGGTGGCCGTGTGGGCCGCGCTCGCCCTCGGTTTCGCCTTCGACTCGGCCGACGGGCAGCTGGCCCGGCTGCGCGGCGGGGGCAGCGCGGCCGGCGAGTGGCTCGACCACGTGGTGGACTGCGCCAAGCTCACGGCGCTGCACACCTGCGTCCTGATCGCCTTCCACCGCTTCCCCGAGGCGTACGGGACCACGTCCGACGCCTGGCTGCTGGTACCGCTGGGCTTCCAGTTCGCCGCCGTCGTGACCTTCTTCGGGGGGCTGCTGACCGAGAAGCTCAAGCCCCGGCCGGCCCCCGGCAGCCCGGCGGCCGCGCCCTCGACGGTGCGCGCGGTGGCCCTGCTGCCGGTGGACTACGGCGTGTTCTGCCTGGTGTTCCTGCTGCTGGGCGGTGGGGAGCTGTTCCGGTGGGCGTACGCGGGTCTGGGCGTGGTGGCCGCCCTGTTCCTGGTGGCCTTCCTGGTCAAGTGGTTCCGCGAGCTCAGCGCCGTTCGACGGTGACCGCGTCGGGCAGAATCGGTTCTGCAAGAGCGTCGAGCGCCCGGCGCAGCTGGGTGCTCGAGGTGTGCACGGTGTACGGGAAGTAGACGACGTCGACACCGACGGCGGCGAAGTCGCTCTCCAGCTTGTCGCCCTTGGGGGTGCCCCGCCAGTCGTCGCCCTTGAAGAGGACGTCGAAGCGGACCTGCCGCCAGGTCTCCACCTTGTCGGGCACGGTCTCGACGAACGCCGCGTCGACGTACTTGACGCTGCGGACGATTTCCAGCCGTTCCACGAGCGGGATCATCGGCCGCCGGCCCTTGGCACGTTCGGCCATCTCGTCGGAGACCACTCCGGCGACCAGGTAGTCGCACTGGCTCCGCGCGTGGCGCAGGATGTTCAAGTGTCCGATATGGAACAAATCATACGCACCTGGTGCGTACCCGACGCGATACGGCCTGCGCACAGGCCCGCGAAGGTCGGACATGTCCTGCTCCGTCATCTCTTACCCCCCAGCGACCGCGCCCCCCGGCGCAGCGGATTAGCAGACAATAGCGCGCGCGTTCCGAGGCGTGCGGGTGAACGATTAGTGTGGGCAGCGCATCATCCAGGGGGGAAGGGGACGTTGAGTGTCCACATCCGGCCGCCGGCGCCTGTTGCTGGTTTCCACCAATTACGCTCCCGAGCACACGGGCATCGGCCCATACGCCACCCAGATCGCGGAGCACTGGGCGGAACTCGGCCACGACACACACGTGTTCGCCGGAATGCCGCACTATCCGTCGTGGTCGCTGGAGCCGGAGTACAAGGGCGCACTGCGGCGCACCGAACACCGCGCCGGGGTCACCGTGCACCGGCGCGCGCACACCGTGCCGGCCCGGCAGACCGCCGTGAAGCGGGCCCTTTATGAAGGATCGATTCTGCTGCACGGCTCGGTGGCCCCGCCGCGGATGCCGAAGCCGCACGCGGTCCTCGCCCAGATGCCGAGCCTGGCCGGGGGCGTCCTGGCCGCCCGGCTCGCCGCGCGCTGGAAGGTGCCCTTCGTCCCCGTCGTCCAGGACCTGATGGGCGCCGCGGCCGCGCAGAGCGGGATCAGCGGCGGCGACAAGGCGGCAGCGATCGTCGCCCGCGCCGAGGCGTACGCGCTCAAGCGCGCGGCCCTCGTCGGCGTGATCCACGAGACCTTCGTCGACCGGGTGGTCGGCATGGGCGTCGATCCGGAGAGGATCCGCCTGGTGCCCAACTGGTCGCACGTGCCCTCCCCCACCAAGCCGCGCGCCGAGACCCGCCACCACCTGGGCTGGGCACCCCACCAGACGGTGGTGCTGCACTCCGGGAACATGGGCCTCAAGCAGGGCCTGGAGGTCCTCGTCGGGGCGGCCCGGCTGGACCCGAGCGTCCGGTTCGTCCTCATGGGCGACGGCAGCCAGCGCGCGGCCCTCGCCGGCCTCGCGGCCGACGTACCGAACCTGGACATCATCCCCCCTGCCGCCGACGGCGAGTTCCCGGATATCCTCGCCGCGGCGGACGTGCTCGCCGTGACGCAGCACGCCGCCGTGCTGGACATGAGCGTGCCCTCGAAGCTGACCTCCTACTTCGCCGCCGGCCGGCCCGTCGTCGCGTCCGTCGCGGCCCGGGGCGGCACCGCCCAGGAGGTGGAGCGTTCGGGTGCCGGCGTGCTCGTGCCGCCGGAGGACCCGGAGGCGCTGCTGAAGACCGTGCGGGCGCTGGCGGAGGACCCGGAGGGCGCGGACGCGCTGGGAGCCGCCGGTCCCCGGCACGTGGCGGCGCATCTGAGCCGCCGGGCGGGCCTGGCCCGTATCGACGCATTGATCGACGAAGCACTTGGGGGTCCCCGGCAGTGATCGAGACGCACCGCGCCACCACCGCGGCACCGGCCGAGGACGAACCCGACCTCCTCAGGGACCAGTTCCGCCAGCTCCTGCGCTACCGGGGGCTCATCGGCGCGGGCGTCGGCATCGGCCTGCTCGGCGGTGCCTACCTCGGCATATCGACCCTCGACACGTACGTCGCCAGCGCCGACGTCGTGCTGCGCGCCCCGACCATCGACCCCTTCGACCCGAACATCGCGGCCGACAAGGCCGTCAACATCGGCTCGGAGCGGCAGACGGCGCTCAGCAGCTCGGTCGCCGAGGAAGCCGGCAAGCAGCTCGGCCTGCCCGCCTCGGGCATCCCCGCCCTGCGGAGCGGGCTGCAGGTCACCAACCCGCCGCAGTCGATGGTGCTGCGCTTCACCTACACCTCGGACACCGCGAAGGCCGCCGCCCAGCGGGCCAACGCGATGACCGACGCCTACCTCGCGCGCCGCCAGGCGGCGCTCGAGGACACCCGCGACAAGATGATCAAGTCCTACAAGGACCAGCGGGACCCGGTGGCCAAGCAGCTCGACGAACTGGCCAAGCAGGTCACCTCGCTGCCCGCGGGCCCCGGACGCGACGCGGCGTACGCCTCCAAGACCGACCTGCAGAGCAAGGTCAACAACTTCAACGGCCAGATCGCCAAGCTCGAGGCGCTGGACATGTCGCCGGGCCGGGTCACCAGCGTCGCGGCCCCGCCGACCGGCGCCGACGGCCCCGGCATCCCCATGTCGCTCGCGATCGGCGTGGCCGTCGGCCTCGCGCTCGGCCTGCTCGGCGCCTGGGTGCGGCTGGTCTTCGACCCGGCGCCGCGCTCCGACGGCGACGTCTCGCGCGCCCTGCGCGCCCCCGTGCTCGGCACCCTGCCGCGCGACAAGACCGGCGGCGGACCGCTGCTGGCGGCCGGCGAGACCGACCCGCGGCTCGCGGAGGAGTACCGCTCGGTCGCCTTCCGCCTCGCGTACGACGCCCGGTTCGCCGACCGGCGCCGGCTGCTCGTGGTCGCGCCGCGCGGCAGCAGCGAGATCGCGGCCGCGGTCGCGGTGAACCTGGCCGCGTCCTTCGCCGAGACCGGCAAGGACGTGCTGCTCATGGAGGCGGACCTGCGCACCCCGGTGCTCGCCAGCCAGCTGCCGACCGACGGCGGCGACCGGCCGCGCTGGAGCCAGCAGCCGGGCGGTTCCGCCGGCGGTACGGGCGAGGCGGAGTGGCCGGACGGGCGCCAGCTCGTCGTGGACGCCGGCGAGTCCGGCACCTTCGACCTCATCCCCGGCGACCGGGTGCGCAACGTGCCGCGCGCCCTGACCTCGCCGCGCGCCACCCGCCTGGTCTCCGAGGCCGACTCGCCCAACTCGACGGTCGTCGTGCTCGCGCCGCCGGTGCTCTCGTACGCCGACGCGCTCGCGCTCGTCGACCGCGTCGACGGCGTGCTGGTGGTCTGCGACCCGCGCGCGGTGCACCGTGCCGACCTGGCCCGGATCCGCGAGCTGATCAGCGGCGCCGGCGGCACGGTGCTGGGCGCGGTCCTGCACGGGCCGCTGCCCGGCGAGAAGCGCGCCGGCAAGGAGACCAGGCGCAAGGGCGCCGCGGGCACCGCCGCGCCGGACCCGGCCCCCGCCGCCCGGCCGCTGCCCGGGCCGGACGAACCCGTCGCGGGCGACGGCAGCGACACGGTCGCGCTGCGTACGGTCCGCTCGGGCCGGCGGTGAGCCGGCGCGGTCTCGCCGCCGTCGCCTCCGTCCTGGACCAGGCCGCCGCCAGCGCCACCAACATCCTGGTCCTGGTCCTGGCGGCGCGGCTGTCCTCGGCGCCCGGATTCGCCGCGTTCTCCCTGGTGTACGTGGTGTTCAGCGTGCTCCTCGGGCTGAGCACCGCGTACGTCGGCCAGAGCCTGGTCCTGGAGCGCGGCGAGCGGCTGGGCGCGATGTGCCGCGGCGCCGTCGCGTTCACGGCGGCGGCCGCGGCGGCGGTGGGCGTGGCCCTGGCGGTGGTGGGCGCGGCGCTGCCCGGCCCCACCGGGTGGGCGTTCCTGGCGCTGGGCCTGGTCCTGCCGGTCGTCCTCGTCCAGGACGCGCTGCGGTACTGCTTCTCGGCGCTGCGCCTGCCGCAGCGGGCGCTGGCGTCGGACACGCTGCGGCTGGTGTGCGTGGTCGCCGCGCTGCTCGCCCAGCCGCCGGGTGCCTCACCGGGCCGCCTGGTGCTGGCCTGGGGCGTCTCGGCGCTGCCCGCCCTGGCCCTGGGGCTGTGGCTGCTGCGCCGTGCCGTCGCGGGCGCCCGCGCGGACCTGCGCCCGTATCTGCGGCGCGGTCATCTGGGGCAGCGGTTCGTGGTCGAGTTCGCGGTGGGCAACGGCTCCAGCCAGCTCGCCGTCCTGGGCCTCGGTGTCCTCGCGACCCCGCTGGCGGTCGGCGCCCTGCGGGGCGCCAGCACCCTGTTCGGCCCGTTGAACGTCCTGTTCACCTCGGCGAACGCGTTCGGCCCGCCGATGCTGAACCGGCTCTCCGGCAAACGGGCGGTGGTCCGGGGCACCCTGGGCCTGGGGCTGGCCCTGTCGGCGCTCGCCGCCGGGGTCGCGGCGGGCCTGTACGCGCTGCCGGACCGCTGGGGCCGTGAACTCCTGGGCGACACCTGGCCGGCCACCGCCGCCCTGCTGCCCGCCACCGGCACCCAGTACGCGGTGATGGCCCTGGGCACCTGCGCCCTGCTGACCCTGCGGGTCCTGTCCCCGCGGGCCACCCTCTCGGTGCAGGTGGTCTTCTCCCTGCTCTCGGTGGCCTTCCTGGTCGCCGGCTACGCCCTGGCGGGCGTGGCGGGCGCGGCCTGGGGACTGGCCCTGGGCTCCGCCCTCAAGGCGGCGGCCGCCTGGTGGCGCGTCACACGGCTGCCGGCACCGGAGCCCGTCCCGGCCTGACCGCCCCGACCTGACCGTTCCCGCCCGTCCCCGGGCCCCGCATGCGGTTTCGCGGGTGCGGTGGAAGAGTGGTGAGCGGGTGCGAGACACCCCAGGGGGACACGAACGGCCGCCCCGCCCCGTACGCACGGGCCGGCGGACCGCGGGGGTACTGACGTACGAAAGGGGAAACCCATGCGGCGGAAGACCATGTCAGCGGGCGTCGCGACGGTGGTGGCGTTCGGCGGCTGGACCGGTGTCACGATGACGACGGCCGACGCGGCGCAGCACGTCCTGCCCGACGCGACCTGCACGGTGGTCCAAGGCCCCAACAACAGGGTCGGGCTCTCGGGAACCGGATTCGACCCGGGCTCATCGATCCGAGTCATCCGGGTCGTCGACGGACGCAGCCGCCAGGTCGCGGTCACCAGCGCGCTCCCGAACGGGTTCTTCGAATACACCTGGCTGCGGCCGGGAACCTACCAGCTCCGTTCCACGATCGACGGCCAGACCCGGACGACGTCCTGCGGGTCGTCCTCCACGACCGAGGAGGACGAGGCAGCCGCGATCAAGTGCACCGTGACCAAGGGCCCCGGACAGACCTACGGCGTCTCCGGCCGGGGGTTCCCGGTCGCCGAGACCGTCACGCTGAAGAACTCCCAGGGCGCCGTCGTGAACACCACGCAGACCATCAACGACGGCTTCTTCGAGTTCACCGGAGTGCCCAACGACACCTACACCGTCACCTCGAAGTTCGCCAAGGTGACCTGCCCCAAGGCCGCCGAGCAGCCGCCGGACGGCGCGTAGCCGCTCAGCGCAGCGACGTCGCCCGGTCCGTACGGTAGGTGGCGACCAGCGCCAGGCACAGCGCCGCGATCGCGACCCGCCCCGACGCCTGGAGCAGCGGCCCCCGCAGCAGGATGAACGAGTAGCCCGCGACCAGCGGGACGACCACCGAGATCAGGCTGCCCGGCGGGGTGCGGCGGGTGGCGCGCCGGGCGTAGCGGCGGTCGACGCGGGCGGAGGCGTACCCCATGACCAGCAGGCCCGCGCCCATGCCCAGCGGGCCGAAGTCGATCCACAGCTCGGCCCAGATGGGCGAGGACAGGTTCGTGTTGACCGTGCCCATCCACTGGCCGACCATCACCCCTGTGTCCTTCGGCTTGTCCGGCCACACCGACCGGGGCACCGCGAAGAGGACCGACCCGGCCAGCTGGCGTCCGTACAGGTGGCCGGGACCGGACTCGGAGTAGGTGATCGTGTTCGCGAACATGCCGATCTGGTCGTAGTCCTTGAGCGCCAAGGGCTCCAGGAACGACGTCGTCTCCACCGGCTTGTAGTTCTTCTCGTCGTAGCGGAAGCGGTCCGCGAACGGGAAGACCAGCAGCGCCACCACCACGGCCATGGACAGGGCCACCCGGTACATCGCCGCGCTCACCGGGAACACGGCGAACAGCAGCGAGAACATCACGGTGAGGAACCAGTACCGCGGGTTCGAGACCGGGTTGTTGACCACCAGGTTGAGCACGGCCAGGGCACCCCATGTCAGGAGCACCGACACCTTGCGCCGGGCGTACGTCGACGTCACCAGCCAGCGTGTGTACAGCAGCAGCGCCAGCAGGGCCGGGACCGTGCCGAAGCCACGCAGCAGGGCCTGCCCCGCCTGGCCGTCGCCGTTGGAGACACCGGCCTCCTGGATGCCCGCGATGATCTCCTGGCGGCTGCTGAAGAACACGGCCGGACCGCCGAGTTTGACCACGAACGCCGTGCTCGCCAGGAACGCGATCAGCGTCAGCAGCTGGAGCCGCCGGTGGTGCGTCATCAGCGGCCGCGGCTCCTTCGGGGAGCCGCCGGCACGGCCCGCCGGCCGGTGCCGGGCCAGCAGCGCGCCGACGTCGTAGGCCGTGCAGCCCAGCAGCACCAGCGCAACGGCCCAGGTGAGGTCGGAGCGCGGCCCGACGACGGGCGTGGGGACCTGGCCGAGCACGGCCTGTGCCAGCGGGGCCACGCCCATCGCCATGTAGACGAACAGCCAGAAGGACCCCTGGAGCAGCTTGCGGCGGCTCGTGAGCACCATCGCCGACAGCCGCGCGCCCGCGTACATGGTGAGGGCGAGCTGGAGCCAGTACGCCGCGTCGTGCACGCCCGCACCCGGCTGGACGGCGACGAACAGCGGCAGGAAGACGGTGAAGCCCAGCGCCAGCGGCACCGACAGGGCCCGGGACAGGAGCGTGCGGGGGGTGGTGACCCTCCCCCACAGGGACTCGTCCTCCTGCGGCAGGACGGGCGGCGGAGGTGTGCGTACGTCCGTGACCACTGTGCCCCCACCCACCCCTGTGCGCATTCCGCGCGCAGTCTAGTCTGAGCCGACGGCGCCCGGGGAGGCGCCGGGTGGGGGTGTATCGATGCGTGATCTCCCGGCCTTCACACTGGCCGGCTACGACAAGGGGCGCGGGCTGCTGACGCAGGCGCTCTGGTTCGCCGTGATGAACCTGCTGTTCATGGCCTGGTTCTGCCCGGCCCGGCTGCGGGTGGCGCTGCTGCGCGCGTTCGGCGCGCGGATCGGCGAGGGCGTGCTGATCCGGCACCGGGTGCGCGTGCTGTGGCCGTGGAAGCTGACGATCGGTGACCACACGTGGATCGGTGAGGGCGCCTGGCTGCTGAACCTGGAGCCGGTGACCATCGGTGCGAACGTGTGCGTGTCGCAGGAGGCGCTGCTGTGCACCGGCTCGCACGACCACCGGGCGGCCGACTTCCGCTACCGCAACGCCCCGATCGTCGTCGAGGACGGCGCGTGGGTGGCCGTACGGGCGACCGTGCTGGCCGGGGTGACGGTGGGGCGGCACGCGGTGGCGGGCGCGGGGGCCGTGGTGCACCGCGACCTTCCCGAACTGACCCTGCAGAGCGCCGACGGCACGCGCCGTCCCGTGGAAGAGCCCAAGTGAAGGTCCTGCACGCGGTGACGCTGCACTCCCCGACGCACGCCTTCGGCGGGCCGGTGCGGGTGGCGCTGAACCTGTCCCAGGGCCTGCGGGCGCGCGGTCACGAGGCGCGGCTGGTGGCGCTGGGCGAGGGCTTCGGGGATCCGTGGCCGCGCGAGGTCGAGGGGGTGCCGGCCCGGCTGTTCCCGGCCCGCCGGCTGCTGCCGCTGGGCTTCAGCGGGATGACCTCGCCGGCGCTGCTGGCCGCGGCGGGCCGGCTGGTGCGCGACGCGGACGTGGTCCATGTGCACCTGGCCCGCGACCTGGTGACGCTGCCGGTGGCGCTGGCCGCGCTGCGCGCGGGCCGGCCGCTGGTGCTCCAGACCCACGGGATGGTCGACCCGAGCGGGAAGCTGCTGGCCAAGGTGCTGGACGCGGTGGCCGTACGGCGGCTGCTGCGCGGGGCGGGCGCGGTGCTGTACCTGACGCCGCACGAGCGGGCCGGGCTGGACGCGGTCGTGGGCGGCGAGCCGCTGGCCAACGCGGTGCGGCTGGTCAACGGGACGCCGGCGCAGGAGGCACGGCCGCCGCTGTCGGGGCCGCCGCGGGTGCTGTACGCGGCGCGGCTCCAGGCCCGCAAGCGGCCGGTGGACTTCGTGGACGCGGTCCCCGCGGTCCTGGCGGCGCACCCGGACGCGGAGTTCGTGGTCGCGGGACCGGACGAGGGCGAGCGGGACGCCGTACTGCGCCGGATCGCGGAGCTGGGACTGACCGGCCGCGTGCGGGTGCCGGGGCCGCTGAGCGGGCGGGACGTGCTGGACGAGCTGCGCCGGTCCCACGTGTACGTCCTGCCGTCGGTGGACGAGCCGTTCCCCATGTCGGTGCTGGAGGCGCTGTCGGTGGGCGTGCCGCCGGTGGTGACGCACTCCAACGGCCTGGCCCGCGACATCGCGGCCGCCGGGGCCGGCGCGGCGGTGGAGCCGGGCCCGGCCGGGGTCGCGCGGGCCGTGCTGGACCTGCTGGACCCGGCCGCGAACACCGCGGCCTCCGCGGCGGCCCGGCAGCTGGCGGCGCGGTCGTACTCCCTCGATGCGGTCGTGGAGGACCTGCTGACGGTGTACGCGTCCCTGCGGTAGGCCCTGCCGGGCGGGACGTATGGGTGGTGCGGTGACATGCGCCGCGCCCACGCCCGCCGCGCCCGGAGCTCGGCGCGCCCGGGGTCCGGCACCCGCCACCCGAGGCGTGGTACGCCCGGGACCCGGCGCGCCCAACGCCCGGGCCCGGAGCACGCCCAACGCCCGGGACCCGGCGCGCCCAACGCCCGGGACTCGGGCCGCGGCACGCCCGGAGCCCGGTGGGCCCGGAGCCCGGTGGGCTGCGCCCTGCGCCCGAGGCGTGGTGCCCGACGCCCGGGCCCGGGGCCGGCGTGTGGCCCGCGTCGTACGCCCGACGCGCAGGGCTCGGCGCGCCGCAGGCCCGGGGCCCGGCAGGCCCCGCCCCCGCCGGCGCGCCCGGCGTGCTGGCGGGGTCGTTACGCCGGGATCCAGGCGTAGCAGCCCGTCGACTCGAACTCCGCCGTGCCCGCCGGGATCGTGGCGGTGAGCTTGTCGCCCGCCTTCGCCGGGGATTCCGGGCCGGAGGCCAGGACGGCGCCGTCCTTGCTGCGCGCCTGCCAGACGCACCGGCCCGGTTCCTGGGTCAGCGCCCGGTAGGTGCCGGCGGCGGGCGTGGCGCGGGTGCCGTCGCCGATGCCCTTCTCGGCGGCGGCCAGCAGCGGCTTCTGCTCCGGGCACAGGTGCGTGATCGCGTCCTTGGCGCCCCTGACCTCGCCCGCCACGATGGAGCCGACCGCCGCGTCCTTGTCCCGCTTGGCGGTGCGGCGGACGCGCTCGCACGCCTCCTGGCCGGTCTGGAGGACCGCGGCCGGGTCCGTCTTCTCCGGCACGCGCCCGCTCAGGTACTTCTTCTCGTTCTCCTTGAACGTGCCCGTGGCCGGCGTCAGCTTCGCGTCCGGCAGGACCGGCCCGGTCGGCTTGGCGTCCGGTGAACCCGCCGGTGCGGGAGCGGCGTCGGCCGGGTCGGGGGCCGCCGACGAGGCCGGCGGCTTCGCGGGCGCGGCGCTCCCGGCGGCGTCGGACTTTCCGCTCCCCGAGCTGCACGCGGTCAGCGTCAGGGCGGCGGCCAGCAGGACGGCGGCCGCTGCCGGGCGTCGGCGTCGGTACATCACAGGGCTCCCATGGTGCGGGGATCGCGGTTACGGGCGGGGCGCCGGGCGGGATCCGCCCGGCGCCCCCGGGGTACTACTTCGGGCCGAACGTGAGGACCAGCTGCGGAGTGCCCTCCGCCGCCGTCGCCTCGGACGACCACAGCCACAGCGGGTCCGTGCCCGTGCTGGTCAGCGCCATGCTGTAGCCGGTGCCCAGGGCCGCGGAGACCGCGGCCCTGTCCAGTTCGACGTTGTGGACCGCCGAGCCGTCCGGGACGCCGGAGATGGAGCCGAGCGGGGTGGTGCCCAGGGTGGGCTTGGTGTTGAACGTCGTGCCCGCACCGCTCCACGTGCCGGTGACCGGGACCACCGAGACGGTGTCGGCCGTGCCGGCGCCCGCCTGCGTGGTGGTCTTGATCTGGAGCGAGGCCGACTTCAGGACCTGGCCGGCCGGGGCGGCCGGCAGGCTGAAGCGCAGGTACGTCTCGTACGCCGAGGTACCGCGCACCGCCAGCGAGCTGGAGGTGCCGTACGCGGTGCTGGGCGCGCCCTGGTTGATGTAGGTGTCCTCGGACGCGGTGACCTTGGTGACCGTGTCGGGGACCGCGCTGGCCAGGTCGAAGTGCTTCTTGACCTGGGCCGCGGTGAGCGCCGTCGGGTAGACGGCCGTCTCGTCGATCTGACCGGCGAAGAAGTTGCTGGTCGGACGGGTCGGCCAGCCGGTCAGGCTGTCGCCGCCGACGTGCCAGAAGCCCATGTAGGTCTGGGTGGAGGCCGCGTTCAGGGTGCCCTTGCTCACGCCGTCGACGTAGAGCGTCATGCCGCCGGGGCCCTGGGTGGCGACCACGTGGTGCCACTTGTTGTCGTTGTAGGTGTCGAACAGGCCGGTGGACACGGTCCGCATCGAGCCGTCGTGGACACCGAAGACGAGCCGGCCGGTGTTGGTCATGTAGACGTGCCGGTCGGCCAGGCCGCTGTTGCGGGTGGTGTTGTTGCCGAACCCGATCAGCTTGCCGCCGCGCGTGGTGTTCGTCTTGAACCAGGTCTCCAGCGTGTAGCTGCCGCCGACCGTCTGGCGGTGGTCGCTGTGGACCTGCTGGCTGGTGCCGTTGAAGCCCATGGCCGTGCTGCCGCCGGCGACCGCGCCGGGCGTCTGGCGCAGCGCCGGGGTGTTGACCTGGACGCCGCTGGTGTTGCCGGTCGCGGAGGAGTCGGCGACGTACGGGCTGACGGTGTCGTCGTAGCGCCAGTACAGGCCGGCGCCGTCGGCGCGGACCTGGTCCGGGTAGGACTGGACCGAGGTGGGAACGGTCACCGAGGCGGTGGCCGACAGGGCGCTGGTGTTGCCGGCCGCGTCGGTCGCGGTCACCCGGTAGGTGTAGGCGAGGCCCGCCTTGACGGTGGTGTCGGTCCAGGAGGCCTGCGGGCGCTCCCACTCCAGGGAGTCGGCGGACACGGTGGCGACCGGGGTGGCCGAGCCGTTGCGGTAGACGCGGTACGTCAGCTTGCTGTCGTCGGCGTCGTAGCTGGTGCGCCAGCGGACCTGGACCTCACCCGGCTTGACGCTGGCGGCGCTGGCGACCGGGACGGTCGGGGCGCCGACGTCGCCGGTGGAGGCGAAGCGGGTCAGGCTCTGCTGCGCGGTGCCGTTGATGAGGGTGAACTCACCGCCGACCCACATGTACCTGGTGTCGTTCTTCTCCGACACGGCCATGACGCGCGGGCCGATGCCCTCGCCGATGCCGTCGTTGGCGGTGGGGTGCCAGCCGAGCTTGCCCGGGCCGCGCACGAAGCCGCCCACGGGGACGGGGGCGGCGCCGCTGTGCTGGGTGGGCTGGGCCAGCAGGTAGTGCCGCTTGCCGTCGGGGAACTCGTTCTCGGTGGAGCAGTCGTGGGCGTGCGAGGAGCTGTAGAGCACGCCGTCGTACGGCAGCACGAACTGGGTGGCGCCCAGGCAGCGGTCCCGCCACTTCTCGCTGAAGTCGGTCAGGCTGACGCTCATGCGGCCGTCGAAGACGCCGCCGCCGGAGCCCTCGGCGCCGGTGTAGATGCCGTCGGCGTCGACGGCGATGTCCTTGATGGCCGAGTTCGACGGGATGTTCGCGTAGGTCTTGGTGAGCGCGCCGGTGGTGGCGTCCACGACGGCCAGGGCGTGCGTGTCGGTCCCGTTGATCTGGAAGAAGTCGCCGCCGAGCACGACGTTCTTGCCGTCGGGGGTGACCTCGATCGCGCGGCCGGGCTCGTCGGAGTCGGCCGTGAAGGGCTTCAGGGCGCCGGTGGCGGCGTCGACCGCGGCGAAGCGCTGGCGGGTCTGGCCGCCGACCGCGGCGAAGTCGCCGGCCGCGTAGAGGGTGTCGTCGGTGACGGCGAGGGCGCGCACGGTGGCCGGGAAGGCGGGGCGGAAGTCGGCCTTCGGCGTGCAGCTCGCGATGTCGATCGCGGCGGCGCTGCTGACCGGGGTGCCGTTGACGGCGCCGAAGTAGCCGGCGGCGTACAGGGTCTTCTTGTCCTTCGAGACGACCAGGGCCCGCACGGTGGCGGTGCCGTCGGCGATGGTGAAGGAGAGCGCGCAGTCCGTGGGGGCGCCGGTGGCGGCGTCCAGCGCCACGAAGTTCAGCGCGTCCCGCTCGGCGCCGCCGTCCCCCTCCGGCGGACGTACGGCGGAGAAGGTGCCGCCGGCGAAGACGGTGCCGTTCGCCTCGGCCATCGCCCAGACGACGCCGTTGGGCTGCCAGGTGGGCAGCTGGTCGGCGGTGAAGGCCACCGGGGCCGTGACGGCGGACGCCTGCGGCATCAGCACCAGGCCTATACCGGTGCCGGCACCGGCCAGTGACAGGACGAGGGCAGCAGTCAGCCCTCTGGATCTACGCATGAGCCCCCCAGGGCATCGCCCGGTTCGAATGGCTGAAACTATCCGGACAGCCATATGTACGGGCGCAGACTAGAGCTCGCGTGAACACCCGGTCACGCCCCTTGACCCATTGCATACCAAGTTGGAATCAACGGGCCCGGCCGACGTGGGTGCACTCCGGACATACGGCTGGTTTGCCCCGGTCACGACCTGTCAGTCATGGCCGGGACACGGCAAATCGTAGGGGAAATATATGCCCTAGCGATCGATGCGGACGTTCGCTCCGGCCAGTTGGTCCTCGACCTGGCGGATGTCCGCCTCGACCATGATCTTCGCGAGTTCGCCGACCAGCACCGTCGGCTTCCAGCCGAGCAGTTCCTGGGCCTTGCTGCTGTCGCCGATCAGGGCGTCGACCTCGCTGGGGCGCTCGTACTTGGGGTCGTAGCGGACGTGCTCGTTCCAGTCGAGACCGGCGTGGCCGAAGGAGGCCTCCACGAACTCGCGGACGGTGGCGGCGACGCCGGTGGCGACCACGTAGTCGGTCGGCTCGTCCTGCTGGAGCATCCGCCACATCGCGTCCACGTACTCGGGCGCGTAGCCCCAGTCGCGCACGGCGTCGAGGTTGCCGAGGTAGAGCCGGTCCTGGAGGCCCGCCTTGATGCGGGCCACCGCGCGGGTGATCTTGCGGGTCACGAAGGTCTCGCCGCGGCGCGGGGACTCGTGGTTGAAGAGGATCCCGTTGACGGCGAACATGCCGTACGCCTCGCGGTAGTTCACCGTGGTCCAGTACGCGAACACCTTGGCGGCGCCGTACGGGCTGCGGGGGTGGAACGGGGTCTTCTCGTTCTGCGGCGGCGGGGTCGCGCCGAACATCTCCGAGGACGAGGCCTGGTAGATGCGGGTGTCGACACCGCTGGCCCGGATGGCCTCCAGCAGCCGCAGCGCGCCGAGGCCGGTCACGTCACCGGTGTAGAGCGGGGCGTCGAAGGAGACGCGCACGTGCGACTGGGCGCCCAGGTTGTAGACCTCGTCGGGCTGGATGTCGCGCAGCAGGTTCACCAGTGCGACACCGTCGGAGAGGTCCGCGTGGTGCAGCACGAACGAACGGTTCGCCGTCTGCGGGTCCTGGTAGATGTGGTCGATCCGCTCGGTGTTGAAACTGGACGACCGCCGCACGAGCCCGTGCACCGTGTAGCCCTTGGAGAGCAGCAGCTCGGCGAGGTACGAGCCGTCCTGCCCGGTGACTCCGGTGATCAATGCGGTCCTGCTCATACGGGTTCCCCCCGGGGTTCGTTGCGGTTCGTGGTGTGCTGCCGGGGCCGGTCTCCGGGGGATTCCCCGTCCCCCCGGCCGCCGCCGTGCCTGCGGATCCCCGCATCGTACGCGCGTCCGGCGCGGGATCCGGGCCGGGGACCGGGCGCGGTGGCCCGTCGCCCGTCCGGCCGGGGCGACTGGCATCATCGCCGGTATGACAACTTCGCTGCCCCTCCTGCCCGCGCACGCCCGGA
This sequence comes from Streptomyces sp. NPDC090022, assembly GCF_044748145.1. Lineage (NCBI taxonomy): Bacteria > Bacillati > Actinomycetota > Actinomycetes > Kitasatosporales > Streptomycetaceae > Streptomyces > Streptomyces sp. NPDC090022. Next base: position 69,335 of record NZ_JBIVFN010000013.1, on the reverse strand, counting down.
TCTTCGTCGCGGGGCACCGCGGCCTCGTCGGGTCCGCGGTCGCCCGGCGGCTCACCGCCGACGGACACGAGGTCATCACCCGGGGCCGCGCGGAGCTCGACCTGCGGGACGGCGCCGCGACGGAGGCCTTCCTGAAGGACGTCCGCCCGGACGCCGTGGTGCTGGCCGCCGCCAAGGTCGGCGGGATCATGGCGAACAGCACCTACCCGGTGCAGTTCCTCGAGGACAACCTGAAGATCCAGCTCAGCGTCGTCGCGGGCGCGCACGCCGCCGGCGTCGGGCGGCTGCTGTTCCTCGGGTCCTCCTGCATCTACCCCAAGCTGGCCCCGCAGCCGATCAGCGAGGACGCCCTGCTGACCGGTCCGCTGGAGCCCACCAACGAGGCGTACGCCCTCGCCAAGATCGCCGGCATCGTGCAGGTGCAGTCGTACCGCAAGCAGTACGGCGCCTCGTACATCTCGGCCATGCCGACCAATCTCTACGGCCCCGGCGACAACTTCGACCTGGAGACCTCGCACGTCCTGCCCGCCCTCGTCCGCCGCTTCCACGAGGCGGCGGCCGAGGGCCGCGAGGAGGTCGTGCTGTGGGGCTCGGGCACCCCGCGCCGGGAGTTCCTGCACGTCGACGACCTCGCGGCCGCCTGCGCGGTCCTGCTGGAGCGCTACGACGGGGACGAGCCCGTCAACATCGGCTGCGGCGAGGACCTCACCATCCGCGAGCTGGCCGAGACGGTCGCCGAGGTCACCGGATTCACCGGCCGGATCGCCTGGGACACCAGCAAGCCCGACGGCACCCCGCGCAAGCTGCTGGACGTCGGCCGGCTGACCTCGCTCGGCTGGAAGCCCGGCATCGGGCTGCGGGACGGCATCGCGGCCACCTACCGGTGGTGGCGCGAGCAGGGCTGATCCGGCCGGCACCGCTCAGTACGCTCCGCGCCCGTCGACCACGGCGCGGAACGTACGGGCGACCACGTCGACGTCGCTGGTGAAGGACCAGTTGTCGACGTAACTCAGGTCGAGCTGGATCGTCTCGTCCCAGGACAGGTCCGAGCGCCCGCTGATCTGCCACAGCCCCGTCATGCCCGGCCGTACCGTGAGCCGGCGCAGTTCGACCTCGTCGTACTGCGCCACCTCCTCCGGGAGCGGCGGGCGCGGGCCGACCAGCGACATGTCGCCGGCCAGGACGTTGATGAGCTGCGGCAGTTCGTCCAGCGAGGTGCGGCGCAGCATCCGCCCCACCCGGGTGACGCGCGGGTCGCGGCGCATCTTGAACATCAGGCCGTCGTTCTCGTTGGCCGCCGACAGCTCGGCCTTGAGCCGGTCCGCGTCCGTCACCATGGTGCGGAACTTCCACATGGTGAAGGGGACCCCGTCGCGCCCGATCCGCCGCTGGCGGTAGAAGGCGGGCCCGCGACTGCCGCCCCGGATCGCCAGGACCAGCGCGAGGAACACGGGGGCGAGCAGCAGCAGTCCGACCGCCGCCCCGGTGCGGTCCAGCACCGACTTGAGCACGGGCTGGACGCCCCGGCGCACCGGCGGGGCGACGCGCAGCACGGCGAGCCCGCCCGCCGACAGCGTCTCCAGCCGCTTGACGGAGACCTCGACCAGGCCGGGGAAGACGGCGAGTTCCAGGCCCGCGTCGTGCAGCCCCCACGCCACCCGGCGCAGCCGCTCGCCGGCGATCCGCGCGCCGGGGGCGACGAGGACCAGGTCGGCGTGGTGGCTGTGCACGGCGCCGAGCACGGCCGCCCAGTCACCGGCCGGCTCCTCGGGCATCTCGGCGTCCAGCCGCGCCGCGACCGGCACCCCGCTGGCGAGCGGTCCGGCGCCCACGGGTACGACGCCCACGACGACGTACGGATGGTCGGTTCGGGCGGCCAGGTGCGCGATGACGTCCTCGGCGGCGCCGGGCTCGCCGATCACCAGGACCCGGCTGACGGCCTGCGCCTCGCGGCGGGCGGCGGAGAGGTGGCGGTAGGTCAGCTTGTGCACGGCGACGGTGATCAGCAGGGCGGGCACCAGGGCGCCGAGCGCGGCCAGCCGGGGCGTGCTCTCGCCGGTCGCCGCGCGGGCGACCGCCAGCACACCGATCAGAATCAGCCAGTCGTGGACGACGGGGAGGACGCCGCGGGACTCCCCCAGGGCCCGCGCGGTGTAGCGGCGGCGCAGCGTCTGCACACCGACCCAGGCGAGGGCGGCGCCGAGCGCGCAGTACACGGGACGTGCCTGCTGGGCGGCTTCGAAGACCAGGCCGACGGGGACGGCGGCGCCGATGACGTCGGCGGTCAGCGCAGCGGGCAGGTACCAGCGGGCCTTGTCACGGAGCCGGCGGGGCGGCGCGGCCGCGCCGACGGCCGCTGCGGCCACTCTTTGCGCAGGAAAACGGACATGCCTCATGGGCCCCCCTGGCACGTGGTCTATGTCAGTGCCGCACGTCCGTGGCTTCCCCTGGCCACGAACATCTGCCGCACCGGGAAACAGTACGACAAACGCCCGTACGGTAAATGCGGTTTGCCTGAACGGGACCCCTTGTTGCTCAAGCGTTAGCAACCGGTACTCACTGCTCCGCTTGCCCCGCCCGCAGATACCGCACGAAGGTGAATGGTTCGTATAGCGGACACGTCTGGTCGGTCAACGAACCATTTCCGGCCAATCATTTGACGCGGCCCTGACATCGAGCCTGGTAGGTGGCACGCTTCGATCCGTTCTTCGCACAGCTCTTCGCACAGCCCATGCACGGATCCCGCACAGCGCTGTTCTGCCCGGAGGCCCACCCAAGCCGTCCGGAACCCCCCTTGCAGAAGGAGTCTGCGTTGAGTCCCACCCCCCACCGGCGCGCCACCGCGACCGGCGCACTCATAGCCGCGGCCGCGTTGCTCGCCGTCGGCATCCAGGCCGGAACCGCGACCGCCGACGCCACCGCGTCGCAGGCCGCCTCGGTCGCCCAGGCCGACCCGGGCGCGGCCACCCTCAAGCTCAGCCCCTCGGAGCGTGCGACGCTCCTCGCCGACGCCAACTCCACGACCGCGCAGGCGGCTCGGGCCCTCGGCCTCGGCGACCAGGAGAAGCTGATCGTCCGCGACGTCGTCAAGGACGTGGACGGCACCACCCACACCACCTACGAGCGGACCTTCGCCGGCCTGCCCGTGCACGGTGGTGACCTCACGGTGCACGCCAAGGGCGGTGTCACCAAGAGCGTGACCAAGGCGACCAACGCCGACATCCGGGTGGCCGACACCGAGGCCTCCGTGACCCCGGCCGCCGCCGAGGGCCAGGCGCTCTCCGCGGCCTCCGCCGAGGGCTCCAAGGAGGTCAAGCCCTCCAAGAACGCCCGCAAGGTGATCTGGGCGGCCGAGGGCGCGCCCGTCCTCGCGTACGAGACCGTCGTCGGCGGCCTCCAGCACGACGGCACGCCGAACGAGCTGCACGTGATCACCAACGCCAAGACGGGCGCCAAGATCACCGAGTGGCAGGCCATCGAGACCGGCACCGGCAACACCATGTACAGCGGTCAGGTCACGCTGGGCACCTCCCAGTCGGGCGGCACGTACAACCTGACCGACGCCACCCGCGGCAACCACAAGACGTACAACCTCAACCGCGGCTCCTCCGGCACCGGCACCCTCTTCTCCGGCCCGGACGACGTCTGGGGCAACGGCCAGCCCTCCAACCTGGAGACCGCCGCCGCCGACGCCCACTACGGCGCCGCCGTCACGTGGGACTACTTCAAGAACGTGCACGGCCGCAACGGCCTGCGCAACGACGGGGTGTCCCCCTACACCCGCGTCCACTACGGCAACGCGTACGTCAACGCGTTCTGGAGCGACTCCTGCTTCTGCATGACGTACGGCGACGGCGAGGGCAACGCCAAGCCGCTGACGTCCACGGACGTCGCCGCGCACGAGATGACCCACGGCCTCACCTCGGTCACCGGCAACATGACCTACAGCGGTGAGCCGGGCGGTCTGAACGAGGCCACCTCCGACATCATGGCGGCGGCCGTCGAGTTCTACGCCAACAACGCCAGCGACGTCGGCGACTACCTGATCGGCGAGAAGATCGACATCAACGGCGACGGCACCCCGCTGCGCTACATGGACAAGCCGAGCAGGGACGGCTCCTCCAAGGACGCCTGGTACTCGGGTCTGGGCGGCATCGACGTCCACTACTCCTCGGGCCCGGCCAACCACTGGTACTACCTGGCCTCCGAGGGCTCCGGCCCCAAGGTGATCAACGGCGTGAGCTACGACTCGCCGACCTCCGACGGACTGCCGGTCACCCCGATCGGCCGGGACGCCGCGTCGAAGATCTGGTTCCGTGCCCTGACCGTGGGCTACTTCAAGTCGAACACCAACTACGCGGCCGCCCGTACGGCCACCCTGCAGGCCGCCGCCGACCTGTACGGCCAGGGCTCGACCACGTACAACAACGTGGCCAACGCCTGGGCCGGCGTCAACGTCGGCGCCCGCATCGTCACCGGCGTCTCGGTCACCCCGATCGCCAACCAGACCACCCAGATCAACACGGCGGTCAACCTCCAGGTCCAGGCGACCAGCACCAACCCCGGCGCCCTGAGCTACGCGGCGACCGGCCTGCCGGCCGGCCTGTCGATCAGCTCCTCGACCGGCCTGATCTCGGGTACGGCCACCACGGCGGGCACGTCCAACGTGACCGTCACCGTGACCGACTCGGCGAACCAGACCGGCACGGCGTCCTTCACCTGGACGGTCGGCACCGCCCAGCAGAACGTGTTCGAGAACACGGCCGACTACCAGATCCGGGACAACGCCACGGTCGAGTCCCCGATCACCGTGACCCGCACGGGCAACGCCCCGAGCGCCCTCAAGGTGGACGTCAACATCGTCCACACCTACGTCGGTGACCTGCGGGTCGACCTGGTCGCCCCCGACGGCACCGTCTACAACCTGCGCAACCGCACCGGCGGCAGCGCGGACAACATCGTCCAGCAGTTCACCGTGAACGCCTCCTCCGAGGTCGCCCAGGGTGTCTGGAAGCTGCGGGTCGCGGACCTCGCCAGCATCGACACCGGCTACATCAACAGCTGGAAGCTCACCTTCTGATCCCCTCGGGGCGGGTGAGAGGCACCGGCTGACACGACGCGGGGCCGTCCGGGAGTGACCCTCCCGGACGGCCCTGTTCCATGCCTACCGGCTGCGTCAGCCGATGGTGCGGAAGATCGTGCGGAAGACGTCGTCGTCCTCCTCGTCCTCCGCGAGGTCGTCGGAGACGTCGTCGGCGTCCTCGTCGGCCATGTCGGACTGGTCGGCCTTGCCCGGGGTCACGGTCTCCTGTGCCTTGCCGGGCTCCTGCTGCGCCACCTGCTCGAAGCGGACGGAGCCGGCCTTGAAGTCACCGTTCTCCTCGTTCGGGCCGGCGGCCACGACCGGCTCGCCCGAGCAGTCCTTGCCGGCGAACAGCAGGGCGACCGAGTCGGTCTGGTTGGAGACCTCCAGGCTCTGGTCGGCGGAGGCCTCGTGCAGCGGCAGGCACTTGCCGTCGGCGAGGTCACTGATCTGCGCGGCATGCTCCTTGCCGCTCTCGTCCACGAAGCGGTAGTTGAAGGCCTTGCCGTCGTCGGCGAGCGCCTGGGCCCCGGTGGGGAGGACAAGGGCGAGGGCGCCGACGAAGGCGGCCGCGGTGATGCGAAGACGCATGAGGGGGGTTCCGTTCTTCCACGTCGTGATGCCGGTCCGGTTGGCATCCCGACGGGGAGCCTAAGAGCGCACCCCCGCGCTGAAACCTTTCTCCCCGGAGCGCCGTTCACAGGTTCACCCAGCCTGCCCTGGCCGGTGAGGTGAATGGGGGGATCGGACGCACGATCGCGCCGGCGCGTGAACGACCGGCCCCGGGCTCTTGGGACATGGGCCGACCCCGGACCCTCGTCACCGAGGACCCGGGGTCGGCCCGACCCGCCCGACACACCTCACCTCAGCGCAGCGCCACCCCCGGACCCGCCCCCGCCCCCGTCGCCCCGCCGGCGGCGCCGTCCGCCGGGGCCGCCAGGAGGCCGAGTTCCGCGGGGGTCGCCAGCAGGCGGTGGGAGGGCAGGATGCGGACCGTGTAGCCGAACGGTCCGGTGCGGTCCAGCGCCAGCGGGCCCTCGTACAGCCAGCTGCCGTCCAGATCCGGCCCGGCCGCCGGCTTCAGCGGGAAGGCCCGCCCGTCCCTGATGACGTCCTCCGCGTCGACCCGCCCGGCCACGGCCTGGACCTCGACGTCCTCCGGCGTCAGGGTGTCCAGCGCGACCTGGACGCGCAGCGTCAGGGTCGCCCCGAGCTCGGCGGTGCCGTTGACCGGGGTGGCGGCCAGCGCCTCGACGTGGCCCACTCCGACCCGCGGCCAGGCCGACCGTACCCGGGTCTTCCACTCGGCCAGGCCCCGGGCGGACTCCGGGGTCAGGGCGCGGTGCGCGGCCGCGGCCGGGGCGTAGAGCCGCTCGACGTACTCGCGCACCATCCGGCCCGCGAGCACCTTCGGTCCCAGGGAGACCAGGGTGCGCCGGACCATCTCGATCCACCGCACGGGCAGCCCGCCGCGCTCCGCGCGGTCGTAGAAGCGGGGCGCGACGCGCTGCTCGATCAGCTCGTAGAGGGCGGCCGCCTCCAGGTCGTCGCGCCGGTCCTCGTCCGTCGCGTCACCGTCGGCGGTCGGGATGGCCCAGCCGAAGTCCGGCTCGAACCACTCGTCCCACCAGCCGTCCAGGACGGACAGGTTCAGGCAGCCGTTCAGGGCGGCCTTCATCCCGCTGGTGCCGCACGCCTCCAGCGGGCGGAGCGGGTTGTTCAGCCACACGTCGCAGCCCGGGTAGAGCTTCTGGGCCATCGCCATGCCGTAGTCGGGCAGGAAGACGATCCGGTGCCGCACCCGCGGGTCGTCGGCGAACCGGACGAGTTCCTGGACCAGCCGCTTGCCGCCGTCGTCCGCCGGGTGGGCCTTGCCCGCGACCACGATCTGCACGGGGCGTTCCGGGTCCAGCAGGAGCCGGCGCAGCCGCTCGGGATCGCGGAGCATGAGGGTCAGCCGCTTGTACGAGGGCACGCGGCGCGCGAAGCCGATGGTGAGCACGTCCGGGTCCAGGACGGAGTCCACCCAGCCGAGTTCGGCGGCGCCCGCGCCGCGCTGGCGCCACGAGACGCGCAGCCGGTCGCGCACCTCCTGGACGAGCTGCTCGCGCAGGCCCCGCCGCAGGTCCCAGATGTCCTGGTCGGAGATCTCGGCGACGGCGTCCCAGCGCTTCGAGCCGCCGACGGACAGGGCGTCCTCGGTGCGGCCGGCACCGATCTGGCGGACGCCGAGGCGGACCACCTCGGGGGCGACCCAGGTCGGGGCGTGCACGCCGTTGGTGACGGAGGTGATGGGGACGTCGGCGGGGTCGAAGCCGGGCCACAGGCCGGCGAACATCTCGCGGGAGACCGCCCCGTGCAGGGTGGAGACGCCGTTGGCGCGCTGGGCCAGCCGCAGGCCCATGACGGCCATGTTGAAGACGCCGGGGTCGCCGCCAGGGTAGGTCTCGGCGCCGAGTTCGAGGATGCGGTCGACGGGGATGCCGTCGAGTTCGGCACCGTGGCCGAAGTGGCGGGCGACCAGTCCGCGCTCGAAGCGGTCGATGCCGGCGGGGACGGGGGTGTGGGTGGTGAACAGGGTGCCGGCCCGGACGGCTTCGACGGCGGCGTCGAAGGCGAGGCCGTGTTCCCCGGCGAGTTCCCTTATGCGTTCGAGGCCGAGGAAGCCGGCGTGGCCCTCGTTGGTGTGGAAGACCTCGGGGGCGGGGTGGCCGGTCAGGTCGCAGTAGAGGCGTACGGCGCGGACGCCGCCGATGCCGAGCAGCATCTCCTGGAGCAGCCGGTGGTCGCTGCCGCCGCCGTAGAGCCGGTCGGTCACCTCGCGGGCGCCGGCGTCGTTGTCCTCGACGTCGGAGTCGAGGAGCAGCAGCGGGACCCGGCCCACCCGGGCCTGCCAGATGTGCGCGTGCAGGGCGCGGCCGCCGGGGAGGGTGAGCGTGACGCGGGCGGCGGAGCCGTCCGCGGCGCGCAGCAGGCTCACCGGGAGCTCGTTGGGGTCGAGGACGGGGTAGTGCTCCTGCTGCCAGCCGTCGCGGGAGAGGGTCTGGCGGAAGTAGCCGTGGCGGTAGAGGAGCCCGACGCCGATGAGGGGGACGCCGAGGTCGCTGGCGGCCTTGAGGTGGTCGCCGGCGAGGATGCCGAGGCCGCCGGAGTACTGGGGCAGGGCGGCGGTGATGCCGAACTCGGGCGAGAAGTAGGCGATACCGGCGGGCAGGGCGCTGTCCGCGCCCTGGGCCTGGTACCACCGTTCTCCCTTCAGATAGTCGTCGAGATCGGCGGCGGCGGCGCCGAGGCGGCGCAGGAACCTCCGATCGCCGGACAGTTCTTCCAGACGGGTGGCGGAGACGGATCCCAGCAGCCGGACGGGATCGCCGCCGGCGGCCTGCCAGCCCTCGGGGTCGACGGTGTGGAAGAGTTCCCGGGTTTCCGCATGCCATGACCAGCGCAGATTGCGCGCGAGGTCGGCGAGGGGGGAGAGGGGTACGGGCAGGACGGGGCGCACGGTGAATCGACGGATAGCCTTCACGTGTTCCACCTTCGCAGGGGATTACGGATCGAAGCGGACGCACCACGCTGTGCACCCGAGCATCACCCCCGGAAGGCTAGCGCCGCCCCGCACCGGCGACCATGCCGCCTCGAGCGCCCCTCCGGCACCGGCCGCCGGCTCCCGGGGGGGGTCGGGTTCCGGCCGGATTCACGGCGGGGGCGCCGGGGCGTCCGCCGGGCGGCCGGCGCCGCCACTCTTCGTACGGGGTTGCGTCAACACGCCTCCCCCGTATCCCCCCACCCACGCGTCACCCCCGTGACGGCCATCACCCGGCATGCGTACAAGTGGAGTTGACGAAGAACCGCTCGATGTCGGGTCGAGGACAACCCTTGCGTGCGCGCCTACGTACGAGTAGTTAACCAAGCGCGCGGATTGTGCGGCCGAGGAGTGGGAAGGGCTCCCGCGTACAGCTCACGGCGCACACGCCCCCCACCTCTCCCCGCCACCCGAGTGAACGCGGACAGGAGCGGCCATGCCCGCAGCGCAGCCGTCGACGGAGCGGCTAGAAACAGAGCGAACAGAGCGTGCACAACCGGCCGGAGCATCGGCCGCGTCGTTGTCACCGAGTCCCGCGAACTGCCCCCAGGTGATCCCATCATGATCGGTCGCATTCCCGTGCTGGACGTCCGCCCCGCCGTCGACTGCGGCGCCAGACCCGCCAAGGCGGTCGTGGGCGAGGTGTTCGAGATCTCCGCCACCGTGTTCCGCGAGGGGCACGAGGCGGTGGCCGCCCACGTCGTGCTGCGCGACCCCAAGGGCCGGGTCCGGCCCGCGGTGCCGCTGCGCGAGCTCGCCCCCGGGACCGACCGGTGGGGCGCCCGGGTCTCGGCCGAGACCGAGGGGAGGTGGACGTACACCGTCGAGGCGTGGAGCGACCCGGTCGCGACCTGGCGGGCGCACGCGGCGATCAAGATCCCGGCCGGGATCGACACGGAGCTGGTGTGCCTGGAGGGCGCGGAACTGTACGAGCGGGCGGCGGCCAGGATCCCCAAGCGGGACGGCCGCGAGGCCGTGCTGGCCGCGGCCGACGCGCTGCGCGACGAGGGCCGGCCGGCCGAGGTGCGGCTGCGGGCGGCGCTCGCGGAGCCGGTGGACGCGGCGCTGGCCCGCAAGCCGTACCGCGAGCTGGTGAGCGCCTCGAAGCCGGTGCCGGTCCTGGTGGAGCGCAAGCGGGCGCTGTTCGGCTCCTGGTACGAGCTGTTCCCGCGCTCGGAGGGGGCGGTGCTCACCCCGGGCGCGCCGCCGGTCAGCGGGACGTTCCGGACGGCCGCGGAGCGGCTGACCGCCGTCGCCGCCATGGGTTTCGACGTGGTCTACCTGCCGCCGGTCCACCCGATCGGCACGCGCTTCCGCAAGGGGGCGAACAACACCCTGTCGGCCGGGGACGGGGACCCGGGCGTGCCGTGGGCGATCGGCTCGCCGGAGGGCGGGCACGACGCGGTCCACCCCGACCTCGGCACGATCGAGGACTTCGACCACTTCGTGGCGCGCGCCCGTGAGCTGCGCATGGAGGTGGCGCTCGACTTCGCGCTGCAGTGCTCCCCGGACCACCCGTGGGTGGAGAAGCACCCGGAGTGGTTCCGCCACCGGGCGGACGGGACGATCGCGTACGCCGAGAACCCGCCGAAGAAGTACCAGGACATCTACCCGCTGCACTTCGACACGGACATGGCCGGCATCGTCGAGGAGACGGAGCGGGTGCTGCGGTTCTGGATGGAGCACGGGGTCCGGATCTTCCGGGTGGACAACCCGCACACCAAGCCGGTGGTCTTCTGGGAGAAGGTGATCGGCCGGATCAACAAGACCGACCCGGACGTGATCTTCCTGGCGGAGGCGTTCACCCGGCCGGCCATGATGCGCGCCCTGGCCGCCGTCGGCTTCCAGCAGTCGTACACGTACTTCACCTGGCGCAACACCAAGCAGGAGCTGACCGACTATCTGACGGAGCTGACGGGTCCGGAGTCGGCGGCCGTGATGCGCCCGAACTTCTTCGTGAACACCCCGGACATCCTGCACGCCTACCTCCAGCACGGCGGCCGTCCCGCCTTCGAGGTCCGTGCGGTGCTCGCCGCGACCCTCTCGCCGACCTGGGGCGTCTACGCCGGCTACGAGCTGTGCGAGAACACCCCGCTGCGGGAGGGCAGTGAGGAGTACCTGGATTCGGAGAAGTACCAGTTCAAGCCGCGCGACTGGGCGGCGGCCGACCGCGAGGGCCGCACGATCGCCCCGCTGATCACCACGCTGAACCGGCTGCGCCGCCGTCACCCGGCCCTCCAGCAGCTGCGCGACCTGCATTTCCACCGGACCGACAACGACCAGGTGATCGCCTATTCCAAGCACAGTGGCGCCGATTCCGTACTGGTGGTCGTCAACCTCGATCCGCACCACACCCAGGAGGCCACGGTCTCGTTGGACATGCCGGTACTCGGCCTCGACTGGCACGGGTCCCTCGCGGTGCGCGACGAGCTCACCGGCGAGACCTATCACTGGGGCAGGGCGAACTACGTGCGCCTGGAGCCGGGCCGAACGCCCGCGCACGTGCTTGCGGCTCTGCGACCGTCCCCGCCCACCGGAGGGTCACCCACCACATGATGATCAACGATCCCGTACCCGACACCTTCGAGGACACCCCCGCCAAGGACCGCGATCCCGACTGGTTCAAGCGCGCGGTGTTCTACGAGGTCCTCGTCCGCTCGTTCCACGACAGCAACGGGGACGGAGTCGGCGACCTCAGGGGCCTGACGGCCAAGCTGGACTACCTCCAGTGGCTCGGCGTGGACTGCCTGTGGCTGCCGCCCTTCTTCGCCTCGCCGCTGCGGGACGGCGGCTACGACGTCTCCGACTACACCTCCGTCCTCCCCGAATTCGGCGACCTCGCCGACTTCGTCGAATTCGTGGACGCCGCGCACCAGCGCGGCATGCGGGTGATCATCGACTTCGTCATGAACCACACGAGCGACCAGCACGAGTGGTTCCAGCAGTCCCGCAAGGACCCGGACGGGCCGTACGGCGACTACTACATGTGGGCCGACAACGACAAGCAGTACCAGGACGCCCGGATCATCTTCGTGGACACCGAGACCTCGAACTGGACGTACGACCCGGTACGCAAGCAGTACTACTGGCACCGCTTCTTCTCGCACCAGCCGGACCTCAACTACGAGAACCCGGCCGTGGTGGAGGAGATCGTCTCGGCGCTGCGCTTCTGGCTCGACCTCGGCATCGACGGCTTCCGCCTGGACGCCGTGCCCTACCTCTACGCGGAGGAGGGCACCAACTGCGAGAACCTCCCGCGCACCCACCAGCTCCTCAAGCGGGTACGGGCGGAGATCGACGCGCACTACCCGGACACCGTGCTGCTCGCGGAGGCCAACCAGTGGCCGGAAGACGTCGTCGACTACTTCGGCGACTACGAGAACGGCGGGGACGAATGCCACATGGCGTTCCACTTCCCCGTGATGCCCCGCATCTTCATGGCGGTACGCCGTGAGTCGCGCTACCCCGTCTCCGAGATCCTGGCCAAGACGCCGAAGATCCCCGAGCGCTGCCAGTGGGGCATCTTCCTCCGCAACCACGACGAGCTGACCCTCGAAATGGTCACGGACGAAGAGCGCGACTACATGTACGCCGAGTACGCCAAGGACCCCCGGATGCGCGCCAACATCGGCATCCGGCGCCGGCTCGCCCCGCTGCTGGACAACGACCGGCACCAGATCGAGCTGTTCACCGCCCTGCTGCTGTCCCTGCCCGGCTCGCCGATCCTCTACTACGGCGACGAGATCGGCATGGGCGACAACATCTGGCTGGGCGACCGCGACGGCGTGCGCACCCCGATGCAGTGGACCCCCGACCGCAACGCCGGTTTCTCCTCCTGCGATCCGGGCAGGCTGAACCTGCCGGTCATCATGGACCCGGTCTACGGGTACCAGGTGACCAACGTCGAGGCCGCGATGTCCTCCCCGTCCTCGCTGCTGCACTGGACCCGGCGCCTGATCGAGGTCCGCAAGGCGAACCCCGCCTTCGGCCTCGGCTCGTACTCCGAGCTGCCGTCGTCGAATCCGGCGGTGCTCGCGTTCCTGCGGGAGTACGGGGACGACCTCGTCCTGTGCGTGCACAACTTCTCGCGCTTCGCGCAGCCGACGGAGCTGGACCTGCGGTCGTTCAACGGGCGGGTCCCGGTGGAGCTCACGGGTGACGTGCGCTTCCCGCCGATCGGCGAGTGGCCGTACCTGCTGACGCTGGCCGGGCACGGCTTCTACTGGTTCCGGCTGCGCACCGAGTAGCCGGGCGGTACGGGGCGGGCGGCGCGAACGGGTCAATCGCCCGCCCTGTACGGATCATCCTGACCCGACACTCGCACACCACCGGAGAAGCACTGCCGCGATCCGGGACACTCTGCGGATTCTGCGCATTTCGTGACGGCCCGGGGAAAGGACGCGACGCCATGTCGGAGGCTGCATCCGCCGGGACCGGGACCACGGGCGCGACGGCACTCGGCCCCCTGGAGCCGATGCTGCGGGCCTGGCTCCCCGCCCAGCGATGGTTCGCAGGTAAGGGCCGGGAGATCGGCCGGCTGCGGATGATCTCGGCGGCCGAACTGCTGCCGCCGGGTTCCGCCCCCGGCCTGCTGCACCTGTTGCTCGACGTGGACGGCGACTGCTACCAGCTGCTGCTGGGCGTCCGTCCCGCCCTGCCGCCGGCCCTCGGGCCCGCGCGGATCGGGCGCGCCGAGGAGGGGCCGTACGCCGGCCAGATCGTCTACGAGGGGCTGGGCGACCCCCGGCTGGCGGCGCTGCTGCTGGAACGGTTGCGCACGCCCGGGAGCCTGGGCCCGCTGCGGTTCGACCGCGACCCGCTGACCCTGATCCCGGCCGCCCTCGCCCCCCGGCCGCTGTCCGGGGAGCAGACCAACTCCTCGCTGATCTACGGGGACGCCTACATCCTGAAGGTCTTCCGCAGGGTGGGCCCGGGCGTCAACCCGGACCTGGAGCTGCCGCGGGCGCTGGCCGCGGCCGGCTGCGCCCGGGTGCCCGCGCCGGTCGCCTGGTACGAGGCGGAGCTGCCCGGGGGCGAGCCGCTCACCCTCGGCGTGCTCCAGCCGTACCTGCGCGGGTCCGACGACGGCTGGCAGCTGGCGCTGCGCCGGCTGGGCGCGGGCGCCGACTTCACCGCCGAGGCGCACGCGCTGGGCCGGGCCACCGCCGAGGTGCACAGCGCGCTCGCGGGCGCCCTGCCCACCCTGGCGCTGGGCCCCGAGCAGACCGCCCGGCTCGCCGCCGGGATGACCGCGCGGCTCGCGGCGACCGTCCGCGAGGTCCCGGCGCTGCGCCCCTTCGAGGCCGGGCTGCGCCAGGCCTTCGACGCGCTGGCCGCCTCCCGGGCGCTGACCGTGCCCGCCCAGCGGATCCACGGCGACCTGCACCTGGGGCAGACGCTGCGCACTGCCGACGGCAGCTGGACGCTGATCGACTTCGAGGGCGAGCCGGCCCGGCCGCTCGCCGACCGCCGCCGTCCCGAACCGGCCGTCCGCGACATCGCCGGGATACTGCGCTCCTTCGACTACGCCGCCCGCTCCCACCGCCCGTTCGCCCCGGCCTGGGCGGACGCCTGCCGTGCCGCGTTCTGCGCGGGCTACGCGGTCACCACCGGCCGCGACCCGCGCGAGGACCCGGTGCTGCTGCGCGCGTACGAGACGGACAAGGCGGTCTACGAGGCCCGCTACGAGTCCCGGCACCGCCCCGACTGGATGCACGTGCCCATGGCCGCGATCCGCCGGCTGGCCGCGGGCGCGGCTCCCCCGACCTCTCCCCCTCCCCCCTCCCCCACCTCACCGCCGCCAAGGAGGCCGCACCCGTGAGCGCCGCCCGACAGCCGTCCACGACCGTCAGCGCCGAGGCCCCCGCCGAGACCGCGCGCCCACCCCGCACCCCCCGCGCGCCCCGGGCCCGCAGGGCCGCCCCGGCGAACGGGGTCCGTCCCGCGCCCGCGCTCGACGCGGACACCCGGCAGCGGCTGCTGGAGGGCCGGCACCACGATCCGCACGCGGTGCTGGGCGCCCGTACCCTGCGGGGCGGTGTGGCGTTCCGGGCCCTGCGCCCGTACGCCAAGGCGGTGACCGTCGTGGCCAAGGGGCTGCGGGCGGAGCTGCACGACGACGGCGACGGGCTGTTCTCCGCCCTGCTGCCGATGACGGCCGTGCCCGACTACCGGCTGCTGGTGACGTACGACGGCGACGACGTGGAGATCCACGACCCCTACCGGTTCCTGCCGGCGCTGGGCGAGCTGGACCTGCACCTGATCGGCGAGGGCCGGCACGAGGAGCTGTGGACGGCGCTGGGCGCGCGGCCGATGGAGCACCAGGGCGTGGCCGGCACCCGGTTCACGGTGTGGGCGCCGAACGCGCAGGGCGTGCGGGTCACCGGCGACTTCTCGTACTGGGACGCGGGGGCGTACCCGATGCGGTCGCTGGGCGCGAGCGGGGTGTGGGAGCTGTTCGTGCCGGGGATCGGCGAGGGCGCCCTGTACAAGTACGACATCGCCCGCCCGGACGGCTCGCACACGGTGCGCGCGGACCCGATGGCGCGGCGGACCGAGGTGCCGCCGGCGACCGCCTCGATCGTGACGGCCTCGCACCACGTGTGGCAGGACGAGGAGTGGATGGCGGGCCGCGGCGCCCGCCCGGTGCACCGGGCGCCGTTCTCGGTGTACGAGCTGCACCTGGCGTCGTGGCGGCCGGGCCTGAGCTACCGGCAGCTGGCCGAACAGCTGCCGGGGTATGTGAAGGAACTGGGCTTCACGCACGTGGAGTTCATGCCGGTCGCCGAGCACCCCTTCGGCGGCTCGTGGGGCTACCAGGTCACCGGCTTCTACGCGCCGACCTCCCGGCTGGGCACCCCGGACGACTTCCGCTTCCTCGTCGACGCCCTGCACCGGGCCGGGATCGGGGTGATCGTCGACTGGGTGCCGGCGCACTTCCCGCGCGACGACTGGGCGCTGGCCGAGTTCGACGGGCGGCCGCTGTACGAGCACCACGACCCGCGCCGGGCCGCGCATCCGGACTGGGGGACGCTGGAGTTCGACTACGGGCGCAAGGAGGTCCGCAACTTCCTGGTGGCGAACGCCGTCTACTGGTGCCAGGAGTTCCACGTGGACGGCATCCGGGTGGACGCGGTGGCCTCGATGCTCTACCTCGACTACTCGCGCGAGGAGGGCGAGTGGGCGCCGAACGAGCACGGCGGCCGGGAGAACTGGGACGCGGTGGCAATGCTCCAGGAGATGAACGCGACCGTGTACCGGCGCTGCCCGGGGGTGGTGACGATCGCGGAGGAGTCCACGGCCTGGGACGGGGTGACGCGGCCGACGGACTCCGGGGGCCTGGGCTTCGGGCTGAAGTGGAACATGGGCTGGATGCACGACACGCTGCGGTACGTGTCGAAGGAGCCGGTGCACCGCAAGTACCACCACCACGACATGACGTTCGGGATGGTGTACGCGTACAGCGAGAACTACGTGCTGCCGATCTCGCACGACGAGGTGGTGCACGGCAAGCGGTCGCTGGTGTCCAAGATGCCGGGCGACTGGTGGCAGCAGCGGGCCACGCACCGCGCGTACCTGGGCTACATGTGGGCGCACCCGGGCAAGCAGCTGCTGTTCATGGGGCAGGAGTTCGCGCAGGGCGCCGAGTGGGCGGAGTCCCACGGCCCGGACTGGTGGCTGCTGGACCCCTCGTACACGGCCGCCGACGACCACCGCGGGGTGCGCGAGCTGGTCCGGGACCTGAACCTGACGTACGCGGCGACGCCCGCGCTGTGGGAGCGCGACGCGGTGCCGGAAGGGTTCGCCTGGGTGGAGGCGGACGCGGCCGACGACAACGTGTTCGCGTTCCTGCGGTACGCGGCGGACGGCTCGCCGCTGCTGGCGGTCTCGAACTTCTCGCCGGTGGTACGGCACGACTACCGGGTCGGGGTGCCCGAGGACGTCCCCGTCTGGCGGGAGGTCCTCAACACCGACGACCCGCGCTACGGCGGCAGCGGGGTGCGCAACGCGCTCCGGCTGAAGCCGCAGCGCCGGCCGGCCCAGGGGCGGCCGCGGAGCCTGCGCATGACGCTGCCGCCGCTGACGACGCTCTGGCTCGTGCCGTAGCGGCCGCCGCCGGCCCCGCCGCCGCGCGGGGCCGGCCGGATGCCTTGACGTACGGGTCGGGGCGGGTGATCGTTTCGGCGGGGGCCCTCGCCACCCCCGTCGGGGAGGGCCCCCGTACCAGGGATCACGGGTGTGCGGAGTGGACGGTTCACCCCGCCTGGTCCGATTACCGGACAGTCGCCGGGAAAGCGGCCGAAAGTGCCGCACTTCCTAGGACTTTCCTACGAGTTGTGACCTTGGGCGAACAACCTGTAGTCGGATGACCCCATCAACTCCTACGGTGTGCCTCGTGCACCAGAGCCCCCCCTTCAACGCCCCCGCCGCCCGCCGCCTGCGGGCCGCGCTGGGTATGGCGCCCGGCCACGTCGCGTACGGACTGCGCGCCCAGTACGGAGTCCTCGTCGAACCCGAGACCGTCATGGCCTGGGAGCGCGGCGAGATCTCGCCGAGCCAGGCGGAGCTGACCGCGCTGGCCGGCGTGCTGTGGTGCTCCCCCGGGGAGCTGCTCGCCGAACCGGTCACCCTGCGCGAGCACCGTGTCGCGCGGGGGCTGGCCCCCGACGAACTGGCCCGGCGGCTGGGCCTGGACGCGAACTCCTACCAGAAGATGGAGGACACCGGCCGCTGGAAGGGCAACGAGCGCCAGTCGGCGGCGCTGGCGACCGTCCTGCAGCTGACCCTGCCGCAGTTCGTGGCCGCCACCGGCAAGCAGGAGGAGCTCGCCGGACTGCTGCGCAGCGCGGTCACCACGCGCTGGCAGGCGTACGTCAAACCGCTCGCCAAGCTGCTGCCGGTACCGCGCCCCCACCTGGAGCGGGTGCTCGGCAGGCTCCACGACGAGTACCAGGCGCGGATGGTGGCGACGCTCAGCTGGGGCGGCGCGGCCGGGGACGCCGGCAGCGGGGACGCGGGGCGGGAGTTCCTGGCCGGCATCGTGGACCGGTTCTGGGCGCTGGCGCGCTCGGCGGAGTGAGAGGACGGCCCCGGCCGGTCCGCGACGGGCACCGGGCGGGGCCGAACGGCCACGGGAAAAGGGGACCGAGTTCGCCGGCTCCCGGCCCCCGGCTCCCGGCCCCCGTACCCGCCGTACCGGTCAGAAGACCGATTCGGCCTCGAACATCCGCGACTCCGGGACGGTCTTGAGCTCGGTGACGGCCTCGGCCAGCGGCGCCATCACGATGTCGGTGCCGCGCAGGGCGGTCATGTTCCCGAAGTCGCCGCGGTGGACGGCCTCCACCGCGTGCCAGCCGAAGCGGGTGGCGAGCACCCGGTCGTACGCGGTCGGCGTGCCGCCGCGCTGGACGTGGCCGAGGATGACCGGGCGGGCCTCCTTGCCCAGGCGCCGCTCCAGCTCGACGGCGAGCCGGTTGCCGATGCCGGCGAAGCGCTCGTGCCCGTACGCGTCGATCGCGCCCCGCTCGTACGGCATGGAGCCCTCGGCCGGGTGCGCTCCCTCGGCGACACAGATGACGGCGAACTTCTTGCCGCGCGAGAAGCGCTCCTCGACCATCTTGACCAGGTCGTCGACCTCGAAGAGGCGCTCGGGCAGACAGATGCCGTGGGCACCGCCGGCCATGCCGGACTCCAGGGCGATCCAGCCCGCGTGCCGGCCCATGACCTCGACGACCATCACGCGCTGGTGGGACTCGGCGGTGGTCTTCAGGCGGTCTATGGCCTCGGTGGCGACCGTGACGGCGGTGTCGAAGCCGAAGGTGCGGTCGGTGGAGGAGATGTCGTTGTCGATGGTCTTGGGCACGCCCACGACCGGCATGCCGGCGTCGGAGAGCATCCGGGCGGCCGTCAGGGTGCCCTCGCCGCCGATCGGGATCAGGGCGTCGATGCCGTACCGCGTGGCCAGTTCGTGGGCGTTCTCGGCGGCTTCGTGCAGCCGGGCGCGCTCCATGCGGGCGGAGCCCAGAATCGTTCCGCCACGGGCCAGGATGCCGCTGACCTCGTTGATGCCGAGGGGGCGGTAGTGCCCGTCGAGCAGGCCCTTGAAGCCGTCCTCGAAGCCGATGACCTCGTCACCGTGGCCCACGACCGCGCGGTGGACCACCGAACGGATGACAGCGTTGAGGCCCGGGCAGTCGCCGCCCGCGGTGAGAACTCCGATACGCATCGTGCTGTGTCTCCTGCTCCTGGTCATGGGGCTTTGGGCCCACCGCTCGCGGGCCCTTTTTCCTAGCGGGCGCACTATCCATCCGCAAGGGTATTGTCAAGAGGTCAAGCCCACCTTAACGGGGAAATTCGACTCGTGAGTATGGACGGAGAGCACGCGTGACGCGCAGCGTGTACGTGACCGGTACCGACCGGGGGGACGGCCGGCAGGTCGTCGAGCTGGGAATCATGGAGATGCTGACCCGCCGGACCGGCCGCGTCGGCGTCTACCGGCCACTGCTGCACGATGCGCCGGACCGGCTCTTCGACCTGCTCAAGGCCCGCTACCGGCTGGAGCAGGACGCCTCGACGGCGTTCGGCATGGACTACCACGAGGCCTCGGTGATCCTGGCCGAAAAGGGCACCGACGAGCTGGTCTCCCAGCTGGTCGACCGCTTCCACCGGGCCGCCCGCGACTACGAGGTCATGCTGGTCCTCGGCACCGACTACGCCGAGACCAGCCTCCCCGACGAGCTCGCGCTCAACGCGCGGCTGGCCAACGAGCTCGGCGCGCTCGTCGTCCCCGTGGTCGGCGGCACCAAGCAGTCCGCCGAGGCCGTGCGCGCCGAGGCCCGCAACGCCTACCGCGCCTACGAGAGCCTGGGCTGCGAGGTCGTCGCCATGGTCGTCAACCGGGTGGCCGCCGAGGACCGCGAGGTCATAGCCGAGCGGCTCGCCGCCCGGCTGCCCGTGCCCTGCTACGTGCTGCCGGACGACAAGTCGCTCTCCGCCCCGACGGTCGCCCAGATCACCCGCGAGCTCGGCGGCGAGGTGCTGCTCGGCGACGAGGCGGGCCTGGCCCGGGACGCCCTCGACTTCGTCTTCGGCGGCGCGATGCTGCCGAACTTCCTCAACGCCCTGACCCCCGGCTGCCTGGTCGTCACCCCCGGCGACCGCTCCGACCTGGTGGTCGGCGCGCTGGCCGCGCACACCTCCGGCACCCCGGCCATCGCGGGCGTGCTGCTCACCCTGAACGAGCGCCCGGCCCCGCACATCCTGGACATGGCCTCGAAGCTCGCGCCCGGCACCCCGGTGGTCTCGGTGGCCGGCAACAGCTTCCCGACGGCCGCCGAGCTCTTCTCGCTGCAGAGCCGGCTGAACTCCGCCACCCCGCGCAAGCTGGAGACCGCGCTGGGCCTGTTCGAACGGCACGTGGACACCGGCGAGCTGCGCGACCTGCTGTCGGTGGCCCGCTCCGAGCGCGTCACGCCGATGATGTTCGAGCACGAGCTGCTGGAGCGGGCCCGCTCCGACCGGCGCCGGGTCGTGCTGCCCGAGGGCACCGAGGAGCGGGTGCTGCGCGCCGCGGACGTGGTGCTGCGCCGGGGGGTGTGCGACCTGACCCTGCTCGGCGAGGAGCAGGCGATCCTGAAGAAGGCCGCCGACCTGGGCGTCGACGTCTCCGGGGCGCAGCTGATCGACCCGGCCACCTCCCGGCTGCGGGAACGGTTCGCCGAGTACTACGCCCAGGCCCGTGCCCACAAGGGCATGACGGTCGAGCTGGCCGCCGACGTGGTCACCGACGTCAACTACTTCGGCACGCTGATGGTCCAGATGGGCCTGGCCGACGGCATGGTCTCCGGTTCGGTGCACTCCACGGCCGCGACCATCCGGCCGGCCTTCGAGATCATCAAGACCAAGCCGGAAGCCTCGATCGTCTCCTCGGTCTTCTTCATGTGCCTGGCCGACAAGGTCCTCGTCTACGGCGACTGCGCGGTCAACCCGGACCCGGACGCCGAGCAGCTCGCGGACATCGCCGTCCAGTCGGCCGCCACCGCCGCCGCCTTCGGCGTCGAACCCCGGATCGCGATGCTGTCGTACTCCACCGGCACCTCCGGCTCGGGCGCGGACGTGGACAAGGTGCGCAAGGCCACCGAGATCGTCCGCGAGCAGCGGCCCGACCTGCTGATCGAGGGCCCGATCCAGTACGACGCGGCCGTGGAGCCGTCGGTGGCGGCGACCAAGCTGCCGGGCTCCGAGGTGGCCGGGCGGGCGACCGTACTGATCTTCCCGGACCTCAACACGGGCAACAACACGTACAAGGCCGTGCAGCGCTCCGCGGGCGCCGTCGCGGTCGGGCCGGTGCTGCAGGGTCTGCGCAAGCCGGTCAACGACCTCTCGCGCGGGGCGCTGGTGCAGGACATCGTCACCACGGTGGCGATCACCGCCATCCAGTCCCAGGCCCCGGCCCCGGCCCCGGCGCCGTCCCGCTAGCCACCCCGCCCACCGCCCCACCGCCCCACCGCCCCACCGCCAGCGAAGGAAAGACCCTGATCGTGACCGCCGTGACCGCATCGCGCGTACTCGTCCTCAACTCCGGCTCCTCGTCCCTGAAGTACCAGCTGCTCGACATGGCCGACGGTTCCCGGCCGGCCGCCGGACTGGTGGAGCGGATCGGGGAGGAGAGCTCCCGGCTGGTGCACGAGCCGGCGGGCGGCGCGAAGCGCGAGCAGCTCGGCCCGATCGCGGACCACGACGCGGCGCTGAAGGCGGTCGCGGCGGAGCTGGCCGCCGACGGCATGGGCCTGGACTCCCCCGAACTGGCGGCGGTGGGCCACCGGGTGGTGCACGGCGGGACCCGTTTCACCCGGCCGACCGTGATCGACGACGAGGTGCTCGCCGAGATCCGCGCGCTGGTGCCGCTGGCGCCGCTGCACAACCCGGCGAACATCACCGGGATCGAGGTGGCCCGCGCGCTGCGCGCGGACCTGCCACAGGTGGCGGTCTTCGACACCGCCTTCCACGCGACGATCCCGGACTACGCCGCCCAGTACGCGATCGACGCGGAGACCGCCGCCCGGTACGCCATCCGGCGGTACGGCTTCCACGGCACCTCGCACGCGTACGTCTCCCGGGCGGCCGCCGGGCTGCTGGACAAGGCGCCCGAGGACGTCAACGTGATCGTGCTGCACCTGGGCAACGGCGCGTCGGCCTCGGCGGTGCGCGGCGGGGTCTGCGTGGACACCTCGATGGGCCTGACCCCGCTGGAGGGCCTGGTCATGGGCACCCGCTCGGGCGACCTGGACCCGGCGGTCGTCTTCCACCTGGCGCGGGTGGGCGGCATGTCGGTGGACGAGATCGACTCGCTGCTGAACAAGAAGAGCGGTCTGCTGGGGCTGTGCGGCGACAACGACATGCGCGAGGTGCTGCGCCGGGCGGGCAAGGGCGACGAGGCGGCGCGGAACGCCTTCGCGACGTACGTCCACCGGCTGAAGAAGTACATCGGCGCGTACGCGGCGGTGCTCGGCCGGGTGGACGCGGTGGTGTTCACCGCCGGGGTGGGGGAGAACGCGGCCGCGGTGCGGGAGGCTGCGGTGGCGGGCCTGGAGGAGCTCGGTCTCGCGCTCGACCTGGAGGCGAACGCGGAGCGCTCGTCGCGGCCGCGGCTGATCTCGGCGGAGTACGCGCGGGTGGCGGTGGCCGTGATCCCGACGGACGAGGAGCTGGAGATCGCCACCCAGGCCTACGAGCTCGTTACTCAGTAGTCACTTGGACTTTCCACCAGACGGAATATTCCGCTACGAAACAAACCGATAGGATCCGTCCATGCGCCGTTCCAAAATCGTCTGCACGCTGGGCCCCGCCGTCGACTCGCTCGAGCAGCTGAAAGCTCTCATCGAGGCCGGTATGAACGTGGCCCGATTCAACTTCAGCCACGGATCCCAGGCAGAACACCAGGAGCGGTACGACCGCGTCCGCCAGGCCAGCGAGGAGACCGGCCGCGCGGTCGGCGTCCTCGCCGACCTCCAGGGGCCGAAGATCCGCCTGGAGACCTTCGCCGAGGGTCCGGTCGAGCTGGTGCGCGGTGACGAGTTCACCATCACCGTCGAGGACGTCCCGGGCGACAAGTCCATCTGCGGCACCACCTACAAGGGCCTGCCGGGCGACGTCGCCGTGGGCGACCCGGTCCTGATCAACGACGGCAACGTCGAGCTGCGGGTCGTCGCGGTCGACGGCACCCGGGTCAAGACGGTCGTCGTCGAGGGCGGTGTCATCTCCGACCACAAGGGCATCAACCTGCCCGGCGCGGCGGTGAACGTCCCGGCCCTGTCCGAGAAGGACGTCGACGACCTCCGCTTCGCGCTCCGCATGGGCTGCGACATGGTCGCGCTGTCCTTCGTCCGCGACGCCAACGACGTCAAGGACGTCCACAAGGTCATGGACGAGGAGGGCCGCCGGGTCCCCGTCATCGCCAAGGTGGAGAAGCCGCAGGCCGTGGAGAACATGGCGGCCGTGGTCGACGCGTTCGACGCGGTCATGGTGGCCCGCGGCGACCTGGCCGTCGAGTACCCGCTCGAGAAGGTCCCGATGGTCCAGAAGCGGCTCATCGAGATGTGCCGCCGCAACGCCAAGCCGGTGATCGTCGCGACCCAGATGATGGAGTCGATGATCACCAACTCCCGGCCGACCCGCGCCGAGGCCTCCGACGTCGCCAACGCCATCCTGGACGGCGCGGACGCGGTCATGCTGTCGGCCGAGTCCTCGGTGGGCGCGTACCCGATCGAGACCGTGAAGACGATGTCGAAGATCGTCACCGCGGCCGAGGAGGAACTGCTCTCCAAGGGCCTGCAGCCGCTGGTCCCGGGCAAGAAGCCGCGCACCCAGGGCGGTTCCGTCGCGCGTGCGGCCTGCGAGATCGCCGACTTCCTGGGCGGCAAGGCGCTCATCGCCTTCACCCAGTCCGGCGACACCGCCCGCCGGCTCTCGCGCTACCGCGCGATCCAGCCGATCCTGGCCTTCACCACCGACCACAACACCCGCAACCAGCTCACGCTGAGCTGGGGCGTGGAATCGTACATCGTCCCGCACGTGGACACCACCGACGCGATGGTCGACCTGGTGGACGGCGAGCTGCTGAAGCTCGGCCGGTACAACGACAACGACATCATGGTCATCACCGCCGGCTCGCCCCCCGGCGTCCCGGGCACGACCAACATGGTCCGCGTCCACCACCTCGGCGGCGGCGACCGCGACTGACGCCCCCGCACCACCTGCCGCACAGCAGCGAGGGCGGCACCCCGACCGCGTCGGGGTGCCGCCCTCGGGTGTATCACTGGGCGGCGTCAGTCCACCGGTTCCTGCCCTATGGCCATCCCCCCGTCCTCGACGACGCACTCGTCGTAGCCGAGCCGCTCGCCGAGGGTCTGGTAGCGCGCGAGGCGTGCTTCGCCGACCGTGATCTGGTACGCCTTCAGAACTCTCAAGAGCATCCTGAACCCCAGATCCGGATCGACGTCCGTCACCGTCCTCCCCAGCGTGCGCACGACGTCCGGGACCATGTAGTGCGGGTGCTCTTCAACACGGCGCAGCGCGTCGGCGATGGACTCAACCTCAGCCAGCACGTCGTCCGCGAAGGATGCCGCCGGGGCGCTTCCCACGGGGGCGACCTTGAAGGAAGGGTCGTCCTGCCGGATCCGCTCCGCACAGACGTCCGCCACCTGCCGCAGCCACGCCCTCCCATCAATGCCGAAGAACTCGGGCCGGTAGGAACGCTTCGACGCCGCGCACCATAGGATGTCCACCTCCCTCGGGGACAGACCGGACTCCAGCACGCGCAGTGCATCCTCAAGGAGAGTCGGCGCGTAGGCCCCGCCACCCCAGTCCGCGACGGCCGCCACGACATCCATCACGGTCGTACCCGCAGGCCATCCGGCATCGATCATCCTGGCAAGGCCGCTCAGACCGAAGTCGATGTAGAACTGCTTCCGATCGTCTCTCATTATCAGTCCACCGGGTAGGCGGTGTAGACCATGTACCCCTTGTGTGCAGATCTCTTAAATACGATGGTCACCGTGTTCCCCGCGTTACGCACGCCACCATCGGCCTTATAGATCTTGCCCAGCGAGCCGGGAGTGTCGAGCTGTACCGTGACCGGCAGGTGATGGGCGGGGCTTTCTGAATGCACCGGGGTATCCTGCATCCACTTCTGCAGTTGCTTCTTGTGCGCTGCGGAGGAGTGCCACTTCTTGAACGCCGCGTCCACAGATCTCTGCGCAGTGTCGAGATCCGTCCACAGCGAAGTCTCGCCCCGGCTAGTTTGCGGGTGGTCCCGGAGGTCAATTTTCGCCTTTTCTATCGCCTGCTGGGGCGTGGGCTTCACGTGGTCCCTGATGGTATGAGCCCCACGGTCTCCCTCATGCAGCGAGAGATTCAGGCAATTGTGGACCAGAACATCCCGCGGACGGGCACCCGCCGTACGCACGAAGAAACTGTGGAGTCCATCGACCGTGATGTCGTGAACCCTGAGCGGACCGGGCATACCAACCTCGCTCATCGCAGTGACCATACGTGCCGAGCCGTCTGGTTCCCGCAGCTGATCGCCCGTTCGCAGGTCGGCGGCCACGGTCCAGCCGCGTCCGACGACGAAGAATTTGTGCCCAGGTGTGGTGCTCAGAGTGCTGGTGCCAGCGACCTCGACGCTCAGCAGACGGTTGGCATCATGCTGAAAGGTGTCCGTCACCCGCTGGGGCCGGACGGTTCCGGTCACCGGACCGCCCGCCATGACGAGGTCGTTCTCGCGGATCTGGCCGATGGGCTTGTGCGTACCGTCCGCCATCAGCACGAGAGTGGTGGCGCGAAAACTGTTCCTCTCACAGCTGGTGAGCGCGTCAATCGCCACGTCCGCCTCACGCTCCAGTGCGGCGGCCACCGAGGGGTCCATGTCGGCCTGCTGTGCGAGCAGCCTGGCCTCGTCCAGGTTGAGGCCGGTCCTCATCACCGCGTAGTAGGCCTGGACCGCCTTGAACATCAGCTCTACGCGCGCGCTGGCTGCAGTCATGGCCAGGTCGATGCCGGCCGACACGCAGGCCTCCAGCTTCCTGTGCTTGACGCAGTCGAAAAAGTCCTGTGTGAGCATCTGCCAGAACATCTTCAGGAAGGCCTTGTCGACGATCAAGGCGATCTCTAGCTTGCTGAAGTAGTGGTCCTTGAACTGCTCCTGCACGCCCAGGTCCAGATCCCCCGCCCAGACCACGTAATCAGCTGGGCAGTTGGCCTCGGTCACCGTCTCGGGAGCAGCGGGGTCCGTGCACAGGAAGTAGTCGACCTTGAGCTTGTAGGTCATCTTGAACTTGACCGTGCAGCCGTGGAACCCGATCTCCAGGACGCATTGGTTCTGCGGCTCCGGATCCCCGATGGGCTCGATCGTCGGGCGCGTGAACACGCCTCCCTGTCCGGTCGCACCGCCCGTGGTGATCGTCTGGCGGTTCTGCTGGTTCTCCGCGCGGGTCGCGGCGTCCTGGGCCTCCTTCGCCGCCTCCTGAGCGCGGCTCGCCGCCGCCTCCGCCGTGGTGGCGTCGTTCTCGGCCTTGGTTGCGACCGTGTTCGCAGTCGCCGCGTCGGTCTCCGCCGCCGTGGCCGCCTTACGTGCCGAGGAGGCGTCGCGCTCCGCGTCCGTGGCGGCCGAGTCCGCGGCGGACGCGTAGGTGCCGGCTGTGGTGGCCGCGGTCTGAGCCGCTGTGGCGTCCGCCGTGGCCTGCCGGTTGTACTCGACCGTCCTGGTCTCGGATGTCTTCGCGGCCTTCGCCGCCGCTGCCGCCTGGCCGGCCGAGTTCTGCGCGGCCTGCGCCGATTTGGCCGCCTTGGCAGCCCATTCGGCTGCTTGCAGTGCGGCCTGCGCTGCCACCTTCGAGTCCGCGTCCGCCTGCTCGGCGAGCTTCTTCGCCTCGGCCGCCGCCTTGGCAGCCTGGTCCGCCTTGGCCTGGGCCAGGGCCGCCTGCTGCTCGGCCGCCGTCTTGGCGGCCTGGCCGGTCAGCACGGCCAGACCCGCGGAGGAATCGGTCTCCTTGTACGGAGAACCGAGCTCGATGGCGTCGTTGGCCGGCTTGACCACCTGCAGCGCCGAATCACTGGCGGCCACGGCAGCCTGCGCCGTAGCGAAGGCGAATCCGGCCGTTCGAATGGATTCGGCTCCGGCCGCGACCGCTTCGCTGCGGGCCACCGCGGCATCCGTCTTGGCCTTCTCGGCCTTCTGCCGTGCCGTCTCCGCCTGCGACTTCGCGGTGATCGCGTTCCACTTGGCCGTGTCCGAGGCGTCGATGGCATCGGCTGCCGCCGCGTGCGCGTTCTTCACCGCGGCTTCGGTGACCGCGACGTCCCTCTTGGCCGCGTCCGCCGCCGCCTGAGCACGCTTGGCTGCCCCCTGGGCACGGGTCGCCGCCGCTCTCGCGTTGGTCGCGGCCTCGGTCGCGGCGTTCGCCTCGGCCCGTGCCGCCGTGGCCGCCGTGGCCGCGTTGTCGGCTGCCGTGCGGGCGGTGGTGGCCGCGGCGCGGGACCCCTCGGCCGCGGCCGTACCCTCGTCCGCGGCGGCCTTGGACTCCTTGGCGTACGCCTTGGCGTCCAGGGCGTCGCGGTGCTGTTCCGCGTCGACCGCCTTGTTCCGAGCCGTGACGGCCTTCTTCTCGGCGTCGACCGCCTCCTTCATCTTGTTCTCGGCGGTGGTTCCCGCTGTCTGCGCCGCGGACAGCTGCCTGCCTGCCTCGGTCCGCTGGTTCTGGGCCCGGGCCTCCGCCGCCGTGGCCTTCGCCCGCTCCGATTCGGCGAGTTCCTTCTGGGCCTTGGCGTAGTCGCGCTCCGCCTCGGCCTTCTCCCGCTTGGCCTTCGCGTCCTCCGCTGCTGTCTTCGCCTCCTTTTCGGCGTTCTCCGCCTTGACCTGCGCGGCCTTCGCCTTCGAGGCGTTCTCCGCGGCCTTCACGGCCTGCGCCGCGGAACCCTCCGCCGCGGACTTCGCCTGCGCGGCTGCCTCTTCGGCGGCCTTGCGGCGGAACTCCGCCTTCGAGGCGTGCGCCTGCGTCACGGCCAGCGAGTTCAGGGTCTTGCTGTCGGCCGCCGAGGCTCGCGTCGCGTTCAGCGCGGTCTCGGTGGCCTTGGCCGCCGCCTGCGTGGCGGCCGCCGACGCCTTGGTGATCTGTGCCGCCTGCTGGCCGTAGAGCAGACCACGGCCGCGGGGAAGGCCCTCCTGGTCGGCGATGGTGTACGCGGCGTTCTGCGCGGCCGTCACCTTGTCGGCCTGCGCCTGGGCGTCCTGGGCCGCGCGAGAAGCCACGTAGAGCCGCCCGGTCGCGCGGGCCTGAGCCTGCTCGATCCCCGTGCGGGCCTTGGCGAACTCGCTCGCCGGCGGCCGTCCACTGCCTGCCGGAACCTTGAGGAAGTGTGCCTCCCAGTCGGTGAGCCTGCTCGCGATCATGGACTGGCCCAGCGCCTCGGCCATGGCCTGCGCGGCGATCTGAAGGTCCTTGGAAGCGGCCTGCTCGGCACCGAGGATGATGTCCCGCTGGGTGTTCTGGCCCGCGATCTCGGCCTGCCACTCCTGCGAGGCGATGGCCACCTCGGCCGTCAGTACCTTGCGCGGGTCAAGCGGGTTGCGCGTGGCGCAGGAGGCGAAGCGCGCCTTCAGCTGCTCCACATCGATCCGGAACTCCATCGAGTCCGGGTCCGGGGCCTTGGTGGGGAAACCGCCGTTCTGCAGGAAAATGCGGGCGTCGTCGGCGTACATGGGGGTGGACCCCACCATGCCCATTTCCCACGCCTTGCGCTCCTCGTAGGTCTCGTGGACTTCCGGGTAGTAGCGGGCCTGCGCGATCTTGGTTGCCGCGTCGACCGACTCCTTGCCGGCCAAGGGGTGCGGATCGGTGTAGAAGTCGCCCTCGCCCGTCCAGAACTGGTCCGCGATCCAGCGTGTGTAGCCCGTTGCCATGAAGATCGTCGGGTCGTTCGGGGGCCACTGGAAGTCCGCGTTCGTATAGCCCGGCGGGATGTCCCACATGGTCAGACTGGTCTGCCAGGCCTTGTTGCGGTCGTCCATCTCGGCGAACTTGGCGAAGGTGGCGGCGTGATCCTTCTCGTACGCCGCCGACAGCGGCGTTGCGTCCCAGTAGTTGCGCGCCGCGGCGGCGAGCAGCTCGGACTCGGTGCCTCTCAGTCCCGCACGGGCGACGGCTTTCATCTCCGCGCCGCCCTTGCGGAGCACGTTGCCGAGCAGGCACTGGGCCTCGCGGACCTTCTGGGCCGCATCCAGGTTGTAGGGGGCCGGATCCGCGGCGGTGGCGGCCGAGCGTGCGCCGTCGAGGGGCTGCACCCCGCTGCCGGCGAAAGTGACGGCCGCGGCGGTCGCCAGGGCCGTGGTGGTCAGGAGTCGCGTCCAGGTGCCGGAATGACGGCGTCTGGACGGCTGTGCGTTCTTGCGCATACCCGTATCAGCCGTTCTGCTCAGAAGAGGACATCGAAGGCGGCCCAGCCCGAGGTGCCGATCTGCACCCGCGGCGCGAAGGGGGCGGCGGCATTGCCGGTGCCTTTGAACAGCCACAGCGCGCCTACGGCATCGGCGGCGATCAGGTCGGTCTTCCCGTCGCCGTCGGTATCGCCGGCGGAGGCGAGCGTCTTGTACGCCCCCCAGCCGGTGCCCGCGGCGTACCGGGTGCCGACCACGGCGTCCACTGTCGCCGCGCCCGTACCGGCGTAGATGACGAGCGATCCGTCACCGAAGCGGGCGAGGAGATCGGCCTTGCCGTCTCCCGTGTAGTCGCCGCGCCCCACCAGCGTCATGCCGTTCCACCCGATGCCGACCCTGATGCGGGCGGCGAGGGTGCCGTCGGGCTTGGCCTGGTAGAGCCAGAGGTTGCCGGAGCCGTCCCGGCCCATCAGGTCCGGTTCAGCCGATCCGCCCATGTTCCCGACGGAGACGATCGTGTCGTAGATGTCCCAGCCGCTGCCGATGACCTTGGTGTCATTGCCGTGCTCGGCGGTGTAGTAGAGCGTTCCGGCCGAACGGTGGTAGAGGTCGTTGGCCCTGCCGCCCTCGGAGACATTGGCCTGGACGAGCGCGGTCGCCTCGCCGAAGCCCCCGCCGAGCTCATAGGCGGACTTCAGGCCGCCCGTTCCGTTCGCCTCGTACGCCCGCAGCTTGCCGGTACTGGCGTGGCGCGCGAAGAGCGGGAACGTCTTCAGGGCCGGTCCCAGGGGCTGGGCCGCGGTGGAGCCGGCGTTGGCGGCTCCGCCCGGCCAGAGGGGCGGCGCCACGCCGGACACCCCCACCGCGACGGCGGCCAGTACCAGGCCGATCGCGCAGATCACCACCCGGCGCACCGGGCGGCTCATGGATTGCAGCATCGAGTTGTGGTTCCTCACGGGAGTCACGAGCGACGGGCGTGCCACAGGCACACCGAAGAGCTCGGAATCCCCCCTGAGACAGCCGACGCACCGCATTCGACAGCGGCGATGTCACGCTACTCGAATGAGTAACTCCCGTGAAGAGCAAAGAAATTGGCCATCAAAAAGCAGACAGCCCGCCCCCCGGGCCGAGGGACGGGCCGCTGCCCGGAACAGCCGGACAGCCTGGGATGACGCGGCTATTCCGGCGGGCCGATGTAGTTCTTCAGGCCCGGGACGGTGAGCGTGCCGCCGAACTGGCCGGCCTGGACGACCTTGACGTCCGTGAAGAACGCGAAGGGGACGTTCAGGGGCGGCGGGCTGGTCGGGCTGAACTCGATCGGGATGATCCCGAAGAGGTTGCCCTTGAGCGACTCGGTGTACATCGTCACCGTGCCGCCGCGGATCTTGGACGTGGAGCCCGGGCGCGACTTCAGGTGGGCGATGTTCGAGCCCTTGCCGACCGTCTGGTAGAGGTCCTTGATGTCGAGCGAGTCCGCCGTGAACTTCAGGACCTTCTTGGTCTTGCCGCTGCCCGTCTTCACCTCGACGATGCCCTCGTAGTCGAGGCCGTAGAGGGTCAGCAGGGAGCTGTCGAGGTACCAGGGCTCGTCCGGCAGGAGCGGGATGCCGGGTTCGAGCTGGGCGTCGGCGAGGGCCTGGGCGTCCAGGGTCGGGCACGGGAACGGCTGCTTGCCGTCGACGGCCTTGTCCTTGTCCGCCTCGTCGTCCTTGTCGTCGTCGTCCTTGTCGTCCTTGTCGTCCTTGTCGTCCTTCGTGCCCGTCTCGTCCTTCGGGTTCTTGGCGGTGTCCTTGACGTCCTCGGACAGCTCCTCGACCTCGACGCCCGCCTTCTTCGCCGCCTCGCGGATGGCTTCGGCCGCCGGGTCCTTGGCCGCCGGCTTGGCCGGGTCCGCGGGCGTCGCCGGCTTGGCCGGCGGGGTCGCGGTGGACGTCGGCGCCGGGGTGGCCGGAGCCTTCGCGTCCTTCGGCTTGCCGAGATCGTCGAAGAAGTCCTTGATCTTGTCGCCGACACCCAGCGGGTCCAGCGGGTTCGGGGTCTTCGTCGGGGAGGGGGTCGTGGACGGAGCGGCCGTCGGGGTGCCCTGCTTCGCGGCGGCCGACGGCCCGGTCGGCTTGCCGCCGGGCGCCGTGGCCGACGGGGACGCGCCGGGCTTCGGCGTGTTCGACGCGCCGGGCGAGGCACCCGGCGACGGCTTCGCGTCCGGCGTCTTCGTCGGGGACGCCGACGCCGACGCGGACGGCGAGGGCGACGCCGACTGGGTGGGCTCGTCGGACCGCGTCACACACGGTCCCGGCGCGAACGGGATCTCCTTGTCGTCGGCGACGGCCAGCTTGGGGGCCATGCCCATCCCGACGAACACCGCCGTCGGCATCGCGGCCAGCGCCATCGTCCTGCCGACGGGTATCTGGAACTTCGTCAGCAGCGACTTCCTGGGCGCCGCGTGGCGCGGGCCCCTCTTCTCACGGGACTCTCCGTCAGGGGCCGCGGCCCGCTGCGTCTCGTCACCCCGCACTGTTCCTCCCGCCGTCGGCGTGGGCAGTCTTCTCTGTCGCGTAGCCGGTCTCCGTCTCCCGCGGTGCGGGAACGGCCGCGGTGGTCGCGAGGGGCTGTACGTCGGGCTCGGATGCCGCTTCGGGCACACCCGGTGCCCAGGCCAGGGCGAGGCTGCCGCCGACCAGCGCGAAGATCAGGCCCAGGAACCAGCCGCCGAGGTTGGACAGCGGCAGGGAGACCAGGCCGAGCAGGATCGCGGCGACGCCGGCGAAGACCCGTACCCCCTGCTGGAACCAGAGCGTGAGGCCCAGGGTGATGAGCAGGATCCCGATGATCAGCGAGCCGGAGCCGGTGGTGGTGGCCAGCGTCACCGAGACGTTCGCCAGCCGGGTGTCGCCGAACGGGAAGTAGATGATCGGCGCGCCGGCCAGCATGGTGAACAGCCCGGCCCAGAAGGGCCGCTTGCCCGTCCAGGTGTGGAAGTGGTAGTACGCCACGGTGAGCCAGTGGTCGTCAGCGGCGTTGACCGGGGCCTGGGGGTTCATGGACAACAGCTCCCTGAAACGGTGGTACGAAGACTTCGGTGTCGCGCCCGGACGGGCGGACGGGACGACAGTGCCGCCCGCCCGTCCGGTCAAGCAACACGAGGACGGACTACTTCTCGTCCTCGTAGCACGGCTGGTCGCCGCTGAGCAGACGCAGCTTCAGGTCGGGCAGCGTGAAGGTACCCGCCGTCGTCGCCCAGGCCTTCTGGCGCACGTTCGTCAGCGTCGCCTCCTTGGCCCGCTGCGAGAACGCGAACGGGCTGGAGACCGTGCCCGGCTGCGGCTTGGTGGGGTTGCTCTTGTCGCCCACCGCGACACCGATGTCGAGATCCGTGAACTTGGCGTCCGCGTCCAGCTCGGCGACGTCCAGGTAGATGTTCTGGGCGATCGCCGGACGGCCCAGGTGGCCCGTCTGCAGCTTCAGGGTGATGTTGCCGAGGCCGGGCACCGGGGTGACCAGCGACTGGCACATGTTGGTGATCTTGGCCTCGCGGAAGCCGGAGATGGTGACCGGGTGGTGCTGGGGGTCACCCTTGAGGCTGTGGCCCTCGGCGATGCCGCCGTACTGGATCAGGTCCTTGCCGACGAGTTCGTCGGCGCGCACCTTGAAGTCCTGACCGGAGACGCTGAAGGACGCCGCGAGAGCGCCCTGCGCCAGACCCACACCGACCGCGGCGGTGGCCGCGATGCTCGGGACCATGACGAGCGCGAAGCGCTTCCATCTGGTCCCGCCACGAACCTGGGAATTCATGTTGTTCCTCCTTCTCGGACGTACATCTCCGGTCCGGGCCCTGCCCGTTCCTGGGATGGGAGAAGTGCTACGTCCTCGGGAAGGAGCGCAGGCGCGCCGTGCCGCGGATCCGCGTCAGGTACACCGGCGATCACCCCCGAGCGACAACCACTGGGCCACGCGTCCGCGCAGCCTGGAGGACAGGCCCTGCCGGGTACGGCAAGGACCCCCCTGTCCCTCGGCCGGTGCCACTGCCACCGGCCGGCCCGGTGGGGACCCGTCTCCGCGGCTCCGGGTGAGCGGCTCTGCGGGACGGACCGAGCGTGGCCGATCGTGGTCCATTCACGGCCGGGGCACAAGGGGGTTCGTTACTGGCGGGTAACGGCTGGATAACCGGGGTGCGACCCCACGCGGTCCACCCGCGACGCTGGGTGCCACCGAGGGCCACGACAGATGCCCTGAATCGCGGAGGAACCGGGCAGATCCAGGGGTTCGATTTACTGCGAGTAACAGCGGCCGCGATTGCCAAGTTTTGGCAAAGTGCGGCCGCTGTTTGTCTCCGTGTCAACAAATCGCCGGGTGCCGGAGGCCCTCACGGGGGCCGGGCCGGCACCGGCAAGCCGCGGCCTAGAAGAGCACCCGCGCGAGTGCGGTACGGGCCGCCGTGACCCGGGGGTCGTCCGCCCCGATGACGTCGAACAGCTCCAGCAGCCGCACGCGCACGGCGTCCCGCTCCTCGCCGACGGTGACGCGGACGGTGTCCACCAGCCGCCCGAAGGCGTCCTCGACGTGACCGCCGACCAGGTCCAGGTCCGCGGCGGCGATCTGGGCGGCCGGGTCCTTGGGGTCGGCGGCGGCCGCGGCCCGCACCTCCTGCGGGTTCATGCCCTGCACGCGGCGCAGCAGTTCGGCCTGCGCGAGCCCCAGCTTGGCCTCCGGGTGACCCGGGTCCTCGGCGAGCACGTTCTTGTACGCCTGGACGGCGCCACCCAGGTCACCGGCGTCGAGCGCGGACATCGCCGCCTCCAGCAGCGCGTCGTACGGGCCGGCCTGCGGGGCCGCCGGCTCGCCCGGCGCACCCCCCTCGGCGGCGGGGTCGACGGTGATGCCGGTGAGCCCGAAGCGCTCCTCGGCGACCTGGATCAGCTGGGCGAGGGTCTCGCGGACCTGCGGTTCGGGCGCCGCGCCCTGGAACAGGGGCAGTGCCTGGCCGGCGACGACGGCGAAGACCGCCGGGATGCCCTGGATGCCGAACTGCTGCACGAGCATCTGGCTGGCGTCCACGTCGACCCGGGCCAGCACGAAGCGGCCGGCCGCCTCGGCGGCGAGCCGCTCCAGGAGCGCGCCGAGCTGCTGGGAGGCCTCGGAACGCTCCGAACGGAAGTCGATCACCACCGCGACCTCGGTGGAGCGCTGGAGCACGTCGCGCTCGAAGCCGGCCTCGTCTACGTCGAAGACGAGCGCCGACGGCGGTACGGCGCCGCCGCCACCGCGCCGGGCGGCCTCGGCGCGCGCCTGCTCGGCCTTGGCCTTGGCCTCGCCGGCCGCCTTCACCGCGGCGAGGTCGACGACGCCGCTCATGGACATGTTTCTGGGCTGCATGCGTACATCCTCCCCCGTGTGCGCGCGCCGACGAAAAAGATCGCCTGAAATGAACCGCCCGGAATGAACGGGGCGCCGGGTCCCCACCTGGCGCCGGTAGCTGGGCGTGGTTGTCGCTCTTACGCTACGAGCCGTAGCGTAACTCTCCCGGGCGTCCGGCGCCCCGTGATCTGAGACACAGCGTCAGGGGCCGGAACGGTTCCCCTACCGACCGGTATGGTCTCGGCCATGCGACACCCACGTTCCGGAACAACAGGTTCCGTTTCCGGGGGGCGGACCGGCCGGCCCCGCAGCGCCGAGGCGGACGCCGCGATCCTCGGGGCGACCCGGGACGCACTGTGCGAGCTGGGCTGGTCCAAGCTGACGATGGGGGACGTCTCGGCGCGGGCCGGGGTCGCGAAGACCACCCTGTACCGGCGCTGGGCGGGCAAGAACGAGCTGGTCGTGGACGCCGTCGCGGAACTCTTCGACACCCTCGAGCTCCCCGACCGCGGCTCGCTGGAAGCCGACATCGAGTACGTCGTCCTGC
The DNA here is from genome assembly GCF_044748145.1 of Streptomyces sp. NPDC090022. Lineage (NCBI taxonomy): Bacteria > Bacillati > Actinomycetota > Actinomycetes > Kitasatosporales > Streptomycetaceae > Streptomyces > Streptomyces sp. NPDC090022. Next base: position 34,336 of record NZ_JBIVFN010000013.1, on the reverse strand, counting down.
AGTTCGCCGCGCTGCTGCGGCGGCCGGAGGCCCGTACCGCCCTGATGGCGGTCGTCGCCGAGTCCACCCGCGACGACGCCCTGCGCGACCGGATCCGGTCGGCGATCGTGGACCGGCAGAAGCGCCTGGTCGTCATGGGCCGCGAACGCGCCCAGGCCCGCGGTGAACTCCCCTACGAGGAGGACACCGCGCTCGCCGGGCGCACCACGGACCTGATCTTCGACGTGATCGCCGGCACCGTGGTCCACCGCGCCCTGGTCAGCTCCGAACCGGTGGACGAGCTGTGGGTGGCCACCTTCACGGCCCTGCTGATGCACGGCCTCCAGGGCGCCGCGGGAACCGGCTGACCCGCGCGGAACCGGAAAAAGCCGGCCGCGGCGCCACAGTGAGTGGCGCCACGACCGGCGGGCAGGAACCGCTGCGGCCCGGCCGGAAGCCCGGTCAGAAGCCCGGCGGCTCGGTGTAGGTGCCCCACTCCTCGCGCAGCACGTTGCAGATCTCGCCCAGGGTCGCCTCGGCCCGTACGGCGTCCAGCATGGCCGGGATCATGTTCGAGCCGTCGCGCGCGGCGGCCAGCATGGCGTCGAGCGAGGCCTTCACCTTCGCGTCGTCCCGCCGCTCCTTGCGCGCGCCCAGCAGGCGGACCTGCTCCCACTCCACCTCGTGGCTGACCCGCAGGATCTCCAGGTCGCCGGTGACCGAGCCGTGGTGCACGTTGACCCCGACGACCCGCTTGTCGCCCTTCTCCAGCGCCCGCTGGTACTGGAAGGCCGACTCGGCGATCTCGCCGGTGAACCAGCCGTCCTCGATACCGCGCAGGATGCCCGAGGTGATCGGCCCGATCGGGTGCCTGCCGTCCGGGTGGGCGCGCAGGCCGCGCTCCTTGATCTGGTCGAAGATCTTCTCGGCGTCGGCCTCGATGCGGTCCGTGAGCTGCTCGACGTACCAGGAGCCGCCCAGCGGGTCGGCCACGTTGGCCACCCCGGTCTCCTCCATGAGCACCTGCTGGGTGCGCAGGGCGATCTCGGCGGCCTGCTCGCTGGGCAGGGCGAGGGTCTCGTCGAGGGCGTTGGTGTGCAGCGAGTTGGTCCCGCCGAGCACGGCGGCCAGCGCCTCCACGGCGGTGCGCACGACGTTGTTGTACGGCTGCTGCGCGGTCAGCGAGACACCGGCGGTCTGCGTGTGGAAGCGCAGCCACAGGGACTTCTCGTTCTGCGCCCCGTAGACCTCCTTCATCCAGCGCGCCCAGATCCGGCGGGCGGCGCGGAACTTGGCGATCTCCTCGAAGAAGTCGACGTGCGCGTCGAAGAAGAAGGACAGACCGGAGGCGAAGTGGTCCACGTCCAGGCCGCGGGAGAGCCCGAGCTCCACGTACCCGAAGCCGTCGGCGAGGGTGTAGGCGAGCTCCTGCGCGGCCGTGGCCCCGGCCTCGCGGATGTGGTAGCCGGAGACGGACAGCGGCTTGTAGGCCGGGATGCCCTTCGCGCAGTACTCCATGAGGTCGCCGATGAGGCGCAGGTGCGGCTCGGGCTCGAAGAGCCACTCCTTCTGCGCGATGTACTCCTTGAAGATGTCGGTCTGGAGCGTGCCGTTGAGCACGGCCGGGTCGACCCCCTGGCGCTCGGCGGCGACCAGGTACATGCAGAAGGCGGGCACGGCGGGCCCGGAGATGGTCATGGAGGTGGTGACGTCGCCGAGCGGGATGTCCTTGAACAGGACCTCCATGTCGGCGGCGGAGTCGATGGCGACACCGCAGTGCCCGACCTCGCCGAGCGAGCGCGGGTCGTCGGAGTCCCGGCCCATGAGGGTCGGCATGTCGAAGGCGACGGAGAGCCCGCCCCCGCCGGCGGCCAGGATCATCTTGTAGCGCTCGTTGGTCTGCTCGGCGTTGCCGAACCCGGCGAACTGCCGGATGGTCCAGGTCCGGCCGCGGTAGCCGGTGGCGTGCAGGCCGCGGGTGTACGGGTACTCCCCCGGCCAGCCGATCCGCTCGAAGCCCTCGTACGTGTCGCCGGGCCGGGGCCCGTAGACCGGATCGACGGCATCGCCGGAGAGCGTGGTGAAGTCGGCGTCGCGCTTGCGAGCCCTGTCATAGCGGGCCTGCCAGCGGCGGCGGCCCTCCTCGATGGCGTCAGCGTCCATGCTTCGAATTTACTAGGACGTCCTAGTAAATGTCGATGGCCCACCCCGGGGAGTCCTCCCCGGGGTGGGCCGTAGAGCCTGGACGGACTACGCGTCGGCGGTCGCCAGACGGTCCGTGATCAGCGGCTCGACCTCGGAGCGGACCGTGCGCTCGACGAAGAAGGCGGCCAGCGGAATGGTGCCCGACAGCATGACCCAGAGCATCTTCCCGAACGGCCACCTGGCCTTGGAGCTCAGGTCGAAGGCGAACACCAGGTAGATCATGAACAGGACGCCGTGGACCTGGGAGACCACGAACGTCAGGTCGGCACCCTTGTCGAAGCCGTACTTGAAGACCATGCACGTGCACAGCACGAGGAGCATGACGGCGGTGGCGAAGGCCATCACCCGGTACCGGGTCAGCACGCTGCGTTTCATGCCCTTGAGCGTAGCCGTCCGTTTTGCTCGATCTTGACGGGGGCTACTTCTCGTCGAAGTCCTCGGCGGCCACGCGCAGCGGCCGCAGCATCGCGAAGATCTCCGCGCACTCCTCCGCGTCGTACACGCCCAGCCCGAACTCCATCGCCATCAGCTCCCGGGTCGCCGCCTCCACCACCTCGCGGCCCTTGTCGGTGATCGAGGCGAGGGTGCCGCGCCCGTCGTTGGGATTGGGTCGCTTGGCCACCAGGCCGGACTTCACCAGGCGGTCCACCGTGTTCGTCACGGAGGTCGGGTGGACCATCAGGCGCTCGCCGATCTTCGACATGGGCAGCTCGCCGGCCTTGGAGAAGGTCAGCAGCACCAGCGCCTCATAGCGCGCGAAGGTCAGGCCGTACGGCTTGACGACGGCGTCCACCTCGGCGAGGAGGATCTGGTGCGCCCGCATGATCGAGGTGATGGCGGCCATCGACGGCACGGGACCCCAGCGCTGCTGCCAGAGTTCGTCGGCGCGGGCGATGGGGTCGAAGGGAAGGCTGAGCGGCTTGGGCACGCCTCAGACCTTACCGGCCGGTCATTTGGTGGTCAGGCCCGTCTCATCCTTCGATCGCACCGGCGCGGGCGCGGCCCCGGGAGCGGTGGCGCGCAGCTCACCGAGGAGCCACAGGACGCAGACCGTACCGAGGGCGCCCGCCCCGGCCACGACCACGTGCAGCGGCAGGAACTCGGCGGCCAGGCCGGCCAGTGCCATCCCGGCCCCCTGAAGGGTCATCAGCCCGGTGCTCAGCAGGGTCATGGCCCGGCCGCGCGCCTCCTCGGGGACCGTCTCGACGTACCACTGGTCGAGGCCGAGGGTGTACGCGTGGGCCAGCCCCGCCAGCACCAGGACGGCGAGCAGGACCGGTACGCCCGGCCGCGCGAGGTAGCCGAGCAGCGGCAGCAGGCCCACGGCCGCCAGCGGCACGACGATGCGGGAGCGGGTCCGGGCGCTGAGCCGGGAGCCGGCCCACAGCTCGCCCGCGATCGTCCCGACGGGCAGCGCGCACATGGCCAGCCCGAGCGCGACGGTGCCCGCGCCCAGCCCGTCGACGTACGGGGCCATGAGGGCCTCGGGCACCACGACGAAGAACGAGGGCACCCAGAACATCAGGGTCAGCGCCCGGGTACGGCGCTCGCCCAGGACGGCGCGCACCCCGGCGAGCGGAGAGGTACGGGCGGCCCGGCCGGCGCGGGCGGGGCGGGCCCGGGTACCGAACCGCAGCAGCAGGGCGGAGCCGACGAGGCCGGCGGCGGTCAGGGCGATGGCGGCGCGCGGGGCGACGACGGCGAGCAGCAGGCCGCCCAGGCCGAAGCCGACGAGCTGCGCGCTCTGGGCGACCATGCGCAGCAGCGAGCGGCCGAGGACGAAGGCGTCGCCGGGCCCGAGGATGTCGGCGAGCGAGGCGTTGCGGGTGCCCTGGAAGAGGGGTGCGACGACGGCCATCGCGCACCGCAGCGCGAGCAGTACGGCGACGGGCGTCCCGGGCACCACCATCGCGGCGGCGCAGCCGGCGCACACGAGGTCGCAGATCACGAGCACCCGGCGGGCCGGGTACCGGTCGGCCACGGGGGCGAGCAGGGTGCCGCCGATCACGTAGGGCAGGAACCCGAGCGCGAAGGTCAGCGCACTCATGAGGGGCGAGCCGGTGAGCCGGTAGACGAGGACGGTGAGCGAGATCTCGGCGACGACGACGCCGAGCACGCTGAGCAGATGGGCGGCGAAGACGGCCCGGAACTCGCGGACGCGGAAGACGGACCGGTACCCGGGGGAAGGGGAAGGGGAGGGGGACGGGGAAGGCATGTCCCGAGCGTGGGGCGTGGCGTGCGCGGGACCGAGAGATTCGGCGGTGGCCGAATGTCGGGGCGCAGGGCCCCTTGTCCCCGGCCCGGCGCGCGGGGACAGTGAGAGCGACGGGACGACCCCGGTACCCCTCGGACCCGACGCCGGGGGGACGACTCCCCTTCGAGGACCATGCCGCTCCACCACCGCTTCACCCCCGCCGACCTGCTGCGGTGCCGGTTCGCCATCTCGCCGCTCTGGGAGACCCAGGAGGCCGTCCGCACCCTGCTGCGGCCCCATCGGCAGGCCTACCACCTGCCGTGGCTGCGCCGGATCCGGGCGGCCGCCGACCAGCTCGACCTCTCGCCCCTGTGGCTGCTGATGCCCCGGAGCGGCCACAGCCCCGATCTGCTCAGCCCTCCCCCGCTCGGCCCCACCACCGCCTTCGAGGACGAGCTGGACCGGGTCCGCGCCACCGACCCCGCCCTGGCCCGCGAAGACCTCCGCAAGGCCCTCGCCTCGACGCCCGGCGCGCTGGACACCCCCACCGGCCGCCGCTTCCTCGCCGATCCCGCCCGGGCCGTGGAGACCATCGCCGACCTGATGGCCCGGGCCTGGTACGGCCTCATCGAGCCCCATTGGCCTCGCCTGCGGGCCCTGCTGGAGGCGGACATCCTCTTCCACTCGCGCCGGCTGGCGGACGGCGGCCTGGAGGAGCTGTTCGACGGCCTGCACCCCGACGTGCGCTGGCACGGCCCGACGAACACCCTCACCCTCGACCGCCGCTCCCACCACGACCGCGAACTCGGCGGTCAGGGCCTGCTCCTGATGCCCAGCGCCTTCATCTGGCCCAACGTCGCCGGCGGCTTCGACCCGCCCTGGCAGCCGACCGTCGTCTACCCCGCGCGCGGGATCGGCGCACTGTGGTCGCGGACGGCCGAGCGGACCCCCGACGCGCTGGCGCGGCTGCTGGGCCGCGCACGGGCCGACGTCCTGTGCGCGCTGCACGAGCCGGCGTCCACCACCGCCCTCGCCCACCGGCTGCGGCTCGCGCCCTCCACGGTGTCCGCGCACCTGAAGGCCCTGCACGGGGCCGGTCTGCTCCAGCCGCACCGCCGGGGTCACCAGGTGCTGTACGAGCGCACGCCGCTCGGCATCGCCCTGGCGGCCGGAGCCACCCCGGGAGCTGGTGCCCCCGTGGTGTCGTGAGGCTCCGTCACCTGTCCCCTATGTCAGGATATGGGGGTGCCGGACCCCGCTCGTGGGCGCCTCGCGCCCCTCGCCCCGCTCCTGGCCCTGCTGCTGGCGGCCCTGACCGCCGCCTGTTCGCCGTCCCCCGGACGCCCCGCCCCTCCCGCCCCCGGTCCGCCTGCCGGACCGGCCGCGGCCGCGCCGTCGGCCGACGCGGGCACCGACACGGACGCGAACACGGACACCGACACCGACGCCTCCCCCTTCTGGGTCGACCCCCGCAGCGCCGCCGCCCGTCAGGTGGCCGCGTGGGACGCCCGGGGGCGCAGCGGTGACGCCCAGGTGCTGCGCCGGATCTCCGAGCAGCCGATGGCCCTGTGGGCCGCGCCCCGCGACCCGGGCCGGGAGATCAGGCGGGCGGCGGGTGAGGCCCGGGCGGCCGGGCGGACGCTGGTGCTGACGGCGCACCACCTGCCGTACCGCGCCTGCGGCCCGCGGGCGGCCGGTGGCGCCGCGCACGCACAGGCGTACCGGACGTGGCTCGACGCCTTCGCCGCCGCCATCGGTGACACGAAGGCGGTCGTCGTCCTGGAGCCGGACGCGGTGGTGCACCTGGTGGACGGCTGCACCGAGGAAGCGCGCCACGAGGAGCGCTACCGGCTGCTGTCGCAGGCCGTCGACCGGCTCAAGAAACAGCGCCACACCCGGGTGTACCTGGACGCGGGCGGACCGGCCTCGGTGCCCGACGCCGGCCGGCTCGCGCGGCCGTTGCTGAAGGCGGGCCTGGCGCGGGCGGACGGCTTCGCGGTGAACGTCGCGGGGTTCGGGTCCGTCACGGCCGCCCGGGCGTACGGCGCGCGGATCTCCGAGCGGACGGGCGGCGAGCACTTCGTGATCGACACCGGCCGGGCCGGTGACGGGCCGCCGCCCGGCGAGGGCCCCACGGCGTGGTGCAACCCGCCCGGGCGCTCGCTGGGCCCGGCGCCGACCGACCGGACGGGCGACCCGCTGGTCGACGCGTACCTGTGGGTCAAGCGGCCCGGGGAGTCGGACGGCGCCTGCCGGGGCGGCCCGCCGGAGGGTGCGTGGTGGCCGGACTACGCGCTGGGCCTGGCCCGGCGCGCCCGCTGACGGCGGCGCCGGCCGTACCCGCCCGGGACGGGTTCAGCCGGCGGCCACGCCCGCGCGGGAGGTGGTCAGCCGCCGGCCAGGTGCCGTTCGACCGTCTCGACCTTGGAGTCGAGGCCGCCCGTCACGCCGGGGCGGATGTCGGCCTTCATGACGACGGAGACCCGGGGCGCCCGCTCCTCGACGGCGGCGACGGCGCGCTTGACCACGTCCATGACCTCGTCCCAGTCACCCTCGATGGAAGTGAACATGGCGTCGGTGCGGTGGGGCAGGCCGGACTCGCGGACGACGCGGACGGCGTCGGCGACGTACTCGCCGACCTCCTCGCCGACGCCCAGCGGGGTCACGGAGAAGGCGATGATCACGCGGTGGCGCCTTCCCTGCCGGCGGCGTCGCGGGCGCGGGCCGCGATCACGCTGTCGGCCTCGTCGCGCTTGAGCAGCTTGTCGCCGTAGAGCCCGCCGAAGGGGATGAGGGCGAGGACGAAGAAGAGGGCGACCTTCTTCACCGGCCACTTGGCGCGGTTCCACACGTCCAGCAGGAAGAGCGCGTAGAGGACGAACAGGATGCCGTGGATGATGCCGAGCGGCATCATCAGGAAGTCGATGTCGGAGACCCGGCTCAGCAGCGAGCCGAAGATCAGCAGGGCCGGGAACGACAGTGCCTCGGGTACGGAGATGAGGCGCAGCCGGTGCAGGGCGGAAGCGGTCTTGATGTCCACGGGGAACCTTCGGGAGGGCGGCCTGGGTCGGTTCCAGTGTCTCAGCCCTTTTGCTGGATCTTGACCGGGGGCCCGGCCCGGCCCGGGCGCCCGGACCCGCTCCCGCCCACCGGCTCCGACGCGTGGTGATCGCGCCGGATATCGGGCCATGGGGCCCTGTTCGGGTCCGCCCGCTGCCGATAACGTCTTCCCGTGGCTCAGTTCCGACTCCAAGGCAGCAAAGTGCTCGCCGTAGACCTTTCCGGCGATACCGTCAAGGCCAAGAACGGCTCGATGGTCGCCTACGACGGCCAGATGGCCTTCAAGAAGATGACCGGTGGTGGTGAAGGCCTGCGCGGCATGGTCACCCGCCGCCTGACCGGTGAACAGATGACCGTGATGGAGGTACAGGGACACGGCACCTGCTACTTCGCCGACCGCGCCAGTGAGATCAATCTGGTCGGTCTCCGAGGCGAGAAGCTGTGGGTCGAGTCCAGCAACCTGCTGTGCACGGACGGGGGGCTGCGCACCGGCACGACCTTCACCGGTCTGCGCGGCGCGACCTCGGGCAACGGCCTGTTCACCACGACCGTCGAGGGCAGCGGCCAGGCGGCGATCGTATCGGACGGGCCGGCGGTGGTGATGCGCGTCAGCGCCCAGTACCCGCTCTCGGTCGACCCGGGGGCGTACATCGCGCACACGGGCAACCTCCAGCAGCACTTCCAGTCCGGAGTGAACTTCCGCACGTTGATCGGGGAGGGTTCGGGCGAGGCCTTCCAGATCCGCTTCGAGGGCGAGGGACTCGTCTACGTGCAGCCCAGCGAGCGCAACACCATCGGGGGCGACGTCTGATGCCGTTCCGCGAGATCAATTCGAAGATGATCGAGGCCCAGGTCGTTCCGGGGCAGCGCATGTACAGCCAGCGCGGCGCGATGCTCGCCTACCGCGGTGACGTCTCCTTCACCCCGAACATCACCGGCGGCCAGGGCGGCGTCATGGGCATGATCGGGCGCCGGGTGGCGAACGAGCAGACCCCGCTGATGACGGTCGAGGGCAGCGGCACGGTGATGTTCGGCCACGGCGGCCACCACATCCAGGTGATCAACCTGACCGGCGAGACCCTCTACGTCGAGGCGGACCGGCTGCTGGCCTTCGACGGCACGCTCCAGCAGGGCACGATGTTCATGGGCTCGCAAGGCGGTGTCATGGGCATGGTGCGCGGCCAGGTGACCGGGCAGGGCCTGTTCACGACCACGCTCAAGGGCCACGGCGCGGCGGCGGTCATGGCGCACGGCGGGGTCATCGAGCTCCCGATCACTCCGAACCGCCCGGTCCACGTGGACCCGCAGGCGTACGTCGCCCACCATGGCGAGGTGCGCAACAAGCTCTCGGCGGCGCTGGGCTGGCGGGACATGGTGGGGCGCGGCTCGGGCGAGGCGTTCCAGCTGGAGCTGTCGGGTCAGGGCGCGGTGTACGTACAGGCCTCGGAGGAGAAGCTGTGAATTTCGGTCCCGTGATGACCGGCCCCGGCGGCCCGACGGTCTTCGACCCGTACACCCTTCCTTCCGACGACAACGTCAACGCCTACACCTTCTGCGTGGAGCTCAAGGGGAGCCAGTGGTTCCTGCAGAAGGGCAAGATGATCGCCTACTACGGGCAGATCGAGTTCAACGGCATCGGCCACGGCCGCTTCGAGCGGCTGCTGCGCACGAGCTTCCACTCGCCGCTGCACGCGAGCGACTGGGTGGTGGCGGAGGGGCAGGGCAAGATGCTGCTGGCCGACCGCGCCTTCGACGTGAACTCCTACGACCTGGACAACGGGAACCTGACGATCCGGTCAGGGAACCTCCTGGCCTACCAGCCGTCCCTGGCGCTCAAGCAGTCGATCGTCCCCGGCTTCCTGACCCTGATCGGAACCGGGAAGTTCGTGGCGGCGTCCAATGGTCCGGTGGTGTTCATGGAGCCGCCGCTGCGCGTGGACCCGCAGGCCCTGGTCGGCTGGGCGGACTGCCCGTCCCCGTGCCACCACTACGACCACGGCTACATGTCCGGCGTGATGGGCGGGCTGCGCCAGCTCACCGGGATCGGCGGCACGTCGGGCGAGGAGCACCAGTTCGAGTTCGTGGGGGCGGGCACGGTCCTGCTCCAGTCCACGGAGCTGCTGATGGCCGAGCAGCCGGTGGGGGCGGTCGGCGCGGAGCCGGGCATCCCCGGGCAGGGCCACGGGCACGGCCAGCAGGGTCCCCTGGGACAGCTGGGCGTCCCGCGGATGCCGGGCCAGCTGGGTGATCTCCAGCGCCGTTTCGGCCTGTAATGTTTGTACGAAATTCAACTTTTTAGGTAGAGTTCAATCATGGAGACCATGGAGACCGAGACGGCCACCCGCTGGCTGACCGACGCCGAGCAGTGCGCCTGGCGCACCCACCTGGACGTCAGCAGACTGCTGATGCACCAGCTGGAAAAGGATCTCCAGCCCTTCGGACTCACCAACAACGACTACGAGATCCTCGTGAACCTCTCGGAGTCGCCGGACCACCGGATGCGGATGAGCGATCTCGCGACCGCGACCCTGCAGTCCAAGAGCCGGCTGTCCCACCAGATCACCCGGATGGAGACCGCGGGCCTGGTGACCCGCGTGAACTGCGAGTCCGACCGCCGCGGGCTGTACGCCGTGCTGACGCCCGAGGGCATGGAGACGATGCGCAAGGTCGCACCGCACCACGTGGCGTCGGTGCGCCGCCACTTCATCGACCTGCTGCCGCCGGAGGCGCTGGCGGCCCTGCACGCCTCGCTGCGTCCGGTCGCGGAGCACCTGCGCGACCACCGCGGCAAGCCGTAGCGGCGCCGGACCTCCCGGCGGGCGGTGGCCCGGGGCCGACCCTAGACTGGCCGTGCCGAGAATGTCCCCCGACGAGGGAGATGCGCACGATGTCCAAGCGAGGGAACAAGCGCCGGGCCCGCAAGAAGAAGAGCGCGAACCACGGCAAGCGCCCCAACGCCTGACCACCCGGCCCCATCACGCACGACGAGAAGGCCGGGCGGGCCGCCCGAAAGCCGCCCGCCCGGCCTTCTTCCCGTTTCCGGACGCCCTACGGGGTGTCCGTCAGCGTGGCCAGCAGGGCGTCCGAGGCCGCGTACGGGTCCAGCTCGCCGGCCGCGACCCGCGCCGCGAGCGCGCCGAGGTGGACGTCGCCGTGCAGGTCCGCGATCCGCGCCCGCAGGGCGGTGACGGCGATCGTCTCGACCTCGCGGGCCGCCCGCGCCGTACGCCGCTCGGCCAGCACCCCGCGCTCGTCCATCCACGCCCGGTGCTTCTCCAGCGCCTCGACGACCTCGTCGACGCCCTGGGCCCGCGCGGCGACCGTCTTGACGATCGGCGGCCGCCAGTCCCCCGGTCCCCGGGACTCCCCCAGGCCGAGCATGTGGTTCAGCTCCCGGGCGGTCGCGTCGGCGCCGTCCCGGTCGGCCTTGTTGACCACGTACACGTCGCCGATCTCCAGGATGCCCGCCTTGGCGGCCTGGATCCCGTCCCCCATGCCGGGGGCCAGCAGCACCACGCAGGTGTCCGCCTGGGCGGCGATCTCCACCTCCGACTGGCCGACGCCGACGGTCTCCACCAGGATCACGTCGCACCCCGCCGCGTCCAGCACGCGGATGGCCTGCGGAGCCGCCCACGACAGGCCGCCCAGGTGGCCGCGGGTGGCCATCGAGCGGATGTAGACGCCGGGATCGGAGGCGTGGTCGGACATCCGGACGCGGTCGCCGAGCAGCGCCCCGCCCGAGAAGGGCGAGGAGGGGTCCACGGCCAGCACCCCGACCCGCTTGCCGGCCCGCCGGTACGCCGACACCAGCGCCGATGTCGACGTCGACTTGCCGACGCCGGGCGAGCCGGTCAGGCCCACGACGTAGGCTCCGCCGGTCAGCGGGGCCAGCGCCGCCATCACCTCGCGCAGCTGCGGGGACGCCCCCTCGACCAGTGAGATCAGCCGGGCCACGGCACGCGGCCTGCCCTCACGGGCCTGGGCCACCAGCGAGGGGACGTCCACCGTCGTCACGAGCAGCCCCTTACGCCTGCGCGGACGGGACGCGCACGATCAGGGCGTCGCCCTGGCCGCCGCCGCCGCACAGCGCGGCAGCGCCGACCCCGCCGCCCCGGCGCTTGAGCTCCAGCGCCAGGTGCAGCACCAGACGGGCGCCGGACATGCCGATCGGGTGGCCCAGGGCGATCGCGCCACCGTTGACGTTCACCTTTTCCGGGGTCACGCCCAGGTCCTTCATTGACTGGACGGCCACCGCGGCGAAGGCCTCGTTGATCTCGATGAGGTCCAGGTCGGAGACGGTCAGGCCCTCCTTGGTCAGGGCGTGGGCGATGGCGTTGGACGGCTGCGACTGCAGCGAGTTGTCCGGGCCGGCCACGTTGCCGTGCGCGCCGATCTCGGCGAGCCACTCCAGACCCAGCTCCTCGGCCTTGGCCCGGCTCATGACGACCACCGCGGCGGCGCCGTCGGAGATCTGCGAGGAGGTGCCGGCGGTGATGGTGCCGTCCTTGCTGAACGCGGGGCGCAGCTTGCCCAGCGACTCCACCGTGGTCTCGGGACGGATGCCCTCGTCGGCGGCGAAGACGACCGGCTCGCCCTTGCGCTGCGGGATCTCCACGGGGGTGATCTCGGCCTCGAAGACACCGTTCTTCTGCGCGGCGGCGGCCCGCTGGTGCGACAGGGCGGCGAACTCGTCCTGCGGCGCGCGCTCGATGCCCAGGCGTCCGTTGTGCTTCTCGGTCGACTCGCCCATCGCGATGTTCTCGAAGGCGTCGGTCAGGCCGTCGTACGCCATCGCGTCGAGCATCTCGATCGCGCCGTACTTGTGGCCCTCGCGGGACTTCGGCAGCAGGTGCGGGGCGTTGGTCATGGACTCCTGGCCGCCCGCGACCACGATGTCGAACTCGCCGGCGCGGATCAGCTGGTCGGCCAGCGCGATCGCGTCCAGACCGGACAGGCACACCTTGTTGATGGTCAGGGCGGGCACGCTCATCGGGATGCCGGCCTTGACCGCGGCCTGGCGCGCGGGGATCTGGCCGGCGCCGGCCTGGAGCACCTGCCCCATGATCACGTACTGCACCTGGTCGCCGGAGATCCCGGCCCGGTCCAGCGCGGACTTGATGGCGAAACCGCCGAGGTCGGCGCCCGAGAAGGACTTCAGCGAGCCCAGCAGCCGCCCCATGGGCGTGCGGGCACCAGCGACGATCACTGAAGTGGTGTTGTTCGTTCCGGACATGAGGCACAGCCCCTTGGATGAGGAGTGAACGAGGGTTTACGTCAATGTACTGAGCGGTACGGCGGCGGTCACCGGGCTGTCGGTGTGATCGCGCGCACGTTGCGTGACCACCCTCCTTGGCAGTGCACTGGACCCATGCTGACAAGAATCGACCACATCGGGATCGCCTGCTTCGACCTCGACAGGACTGTCGAGTTCTACCGTGCCACGTACGGCTTCGAGGTGTTCCACAGCGAGGTCAACGAGGAGCAGGGTGTCCGGGAGGCCATGCTCAAGATCAACGAGACCTCCGACGGCGGCGCCTCCTACCTCCAGCTGCTGGAGCCCACCCGCGAGGACTCCGCGGTCGGCAAGTGGCTGGCCAAGAACGGCGAGGGCGTCCACCACATCGCCTTCGGCACCGCCGACGTCGACGGCGACGCCGACGCCATCCGCGGCAAGGGCGTACGCGTCCTGTACGACGAGCCGCGCCGCGGTTCGATGGGTTCGCGGATCACGTTCCTGCACCCCAAGGACTGCCACGGCGTCCTCACCGAACTGGTCACCTCCGCCCCCGCGGACCACGAGCACCCCGAGCACTGACCCCACCTATATCCCCGGCCGGTAGAGTGGCGTCTGGCTCGGCCGGGGTTCGGTGCGGAACGGGGTCGGGGCCTGTGACCCACGCCCCGGCATCTGACACCATTCCCCGGGGGCGTCGTTCAGCGGGCGGACGGTGCTCATTTGGGAGTGAGCTTGCGACCAGGGGACGGATGGGACCGCGCTGTGCGGGGCTACGAAAGCCAGGAGACTCATCAGGCTGAGGCCGACCATCTCTCGCGCTTCGAGGCCGAGATGGAGCGGCTGAAGAAGGAGCGCGAGAAGGCCGTCCAGCACGCGGAAGACCTGGGATACCAGGTCGAGGTGCTGCGTGCCAAGCTCCACGAGGTGCGTCGCGCGCTCGCGTCCCGCCCTGCCTACGACAGCCAGGACCTCGGCTACCAGGCCGAGCAGCTGCTGCGCAACGCCCAGATCCAGGCCGACCAGATGCGTTCGGACGCCGAGCGCGAGCTGCGCGAGGCCCGGGCCCAGACCCAGCGCATCCTCCAGGAGCACGCCGAGCACCAGGCGCGCCTGCAGGCCGAGCTGCACGGCGAGGCCGTCAACCGCCGCCAGCGGCTGGACCAGGAGCTCAACGAGCGCCGCCAGACCGTCGAGGCGCACGTCAACGAGAACGTGGCGTGGGCCGAGCAGCTGCGGGCCCGTACGGAGGCCCAGGCCCGCCGGCTCATGGAGGAGTCCCGCGCCGAGGCCGAGCAGGCCCTGAACGCGGCGCGCGCCGAGGCCGCCCGGGTCGCCGAGGAGACCCGGCGCCGGATGGCCGCCGACGCGGAGGCCGCCCGCAGCGAGGCCGAGGCGACGCTGCTGCGCGCCCGCAAGGAGGCCGAGCGGCTGCTGACCGCCGCCTCCGCGCAGGCCCAGGAGGCCACCGACCACGCGGAGCGGCTGCGTTCGACCACGTCCGCCGAGGCCGAGCAGACCCGGCAGCAGACCCTGGACCTCGGCCGGGTGGCCGAGCAGCGGGTGCAGGAGGCCGACGGGGCGCTGCGCGAGGCCCGCGCGGAGGCCGAGCGGCTGCTGGCGGACGCCAAGGAGAGCGCCGCCCGGCAGCTCGCCTCGGCCGAGTCGGTCAACGAGCAGCGCACCCGCACGGCCAAGGAGCAGGTCGCGCGGCTGGTCGGCGAGGCCACCAAGGAGGCCGAGGCCCTCAAGGCGGAGGCCGAGCAGCAGCTGGCCGATGCCCGCGCCGAGGCCGAGCGGCTGAAGACCGAGGCCGGCGAGCTGGCCCGGACGGCGGCCGCCGAGGACACGGCCGCGCAGCTGGCGAAGGCCGCGCGGACCGCCGAGGAGGTGCTGAACAAGGCCTCCGAGGACGCCCGCGCCACCACCCGGGCCGCCTCCGAGGAGGCGGAGCGGATCCGCCGCGAGGCGGAGGCCGAGGCGGAACGGCTGCGGGCGCAGGCGGCGGACACCGCCGAGGAGCTCAAGGGCGCGGCGAAGGACGACACCGAGGAGTACCGGGCCCGCACCGTCGAACTCCAGGAGGAGGCGCGGCGGCTGCGCGGCGAGGCCGAGCAGCTGCGCGCGGAGGCGGTCGCCGAGGGCGAGCGGATCCGCGGCGAGGCACGCCGCGAGGCCGTCACGCAGATCGAGGAGGCGGCCAAGACCGCCGAGGAGCTGCTGAGCAAGGCCAAGGCGGACGCGGACGAACTGCGCGGCGGGGCGAGCGCCGAGAGCGAGCGGGTCCGCGCCGAGGCCATCGAGCGGGCCACGACCCTGCGCACCCAGGCCGAGGAGACGCTGGAGCGCACCCGCGCCGAGGCCGAGCGGCTGCGCACGGAGGCCGAGGAGCGGGCGCAGGCCCTGCAGGCCGGGGCCGAGGCGGCCGTGCGCGAGCGGCGCGAGGAGACCGAGCGGGCGCTGGCCGCGAAGCGGGCCGAGGCGGACACGGAGCTGACCCGGCTGCACCAGGAGGCCGAGACCCGGCTGACCACGGCCGAGCAGACGCTGCGCGACGCCCGCGGGGCGGCGGAGACCATCCGCCGCGAGGCGTCCGAGGAGGGCGACCGGCTGCGCGCCGAGTCGGCCGAGCGGATCCGTACCCTCCAGGCGCAGGCGGAGGCCGAGGCCGACCAGCTGCGCACCGACGCGGCCGAGGACGCCGGCCGCACCCGGGCGGAGGCCGAGCAGGTCGCCGTACGGCTGACCGGCGAGGCGGAGGCCGAGGCCGAGCGGCTGCGCGTGGAGGCGCAGGAGACCGCGGACCGGCTGCGCGCGGAGGCGAAGGCGGCGGCCGAGCGGGTCGCGGCCGAGGCCGCCGAGGCACTGGCCGCCGCCCAGGAGGAGGCCGCGCGGCGCCGCCGGGAGGCGGACGAGACGCTGGCGTCGGCCCGTACGGACGCCGACAGCGAGCGGGCGCAGGCCCGTGAGCAGTCCGAGGAGCTGCTGGCCTCGGCCCGCAAGCGCTCGGAGGAGGCGCAGGCCGAGGCGGCGCGGCTGACCGAGGAGGCCGAGCGGCGGGCCGGCGAGCTGGTCGCGGCGGCCGAGGCGACGGCACAGGCGGTGCGCGACTCCGTGTCCGGGCTGCGCGAGGAGGCCGAGGAGGAGATCTCCGGCCTGCGCAGCGCGGCCGAGCACGCGGCGGAGCGCACCCGCTCCGAGGCGCAGGGCGAGGCGGACCGGGTCCGCGCCGACGCGTACGCCGAGCGGGAGCGGGCCACCGAGGACGCCAACCGCATCCGCGGCGAGGCGCGCACCGAGACGGACGCGGCGAAGGCGCTGGCGGAGCGCACGGTCGCGGAGGCGCTCGCCGAGTCCGAGCAGCTGCGCACCGACACGGCCGAGTACGCGCAGCGGGTACGGACCGAGGCGACGGACGCGCTGGCGGCGGCCGAGCGGGACGCGGCCCGGACCCGGGCGGACGCCCGCGACGACGCCAACCGCATCCGCAGCGAGGCCGGCGAGGCCCTGGAGGCGGCGCGCGCCGAGGGCGCGACGATCGTCTCGGACGCGACGGCGCAGGCGCAGCGGCACACGGCGGAGACCGAGCGGGCCGCGGACGCGGTGCGGGCGCGGGCCGAGGCGGACGCGGACGCCACCCGCGCGGAGGCGGCGGGCACCCTGGACGAGGCGCGCGCCGAGGCCAACCGGATGCGCAGCGAGGCCGCCGAGCAGGCGGACGCGCTGACCACGAAGGCGATCGCCGAGGCGGAGCGGCTCACCGAGGAGACCCGGGCGGCGAACGCGGCCACGGTCGGCGAGGCGGCCGAGGAGGCCGAGCGGCTGCGCACCGAGGCGGCGCGGACCCTGGACGACGCCCGCGCGGAGGGCGGCCGGATCATCGGCGAGGCCACCGCGGAGGCGGAGCGGGTCACGGCCGCGGCGAACGAGACGCTGGCGAGCGCGGAGCGGGACGCCGAGCGGACGCTGGACGAGGCGCGCGCCGAGGCCAACCGGATGCGCAGCGAGGCCGCCGAGCAGGCGGACCGGCTGATCACGGAGACGGTGGCCGAGTCGGAGAAGCTCACCGAGCAGACCCGCAAGGACAACGAGCGCACGGTGGGCGAGGCGGCTGCGGACGCCGAGCGGCTGCGTGCGGAGGCGACCGAGGCGCTGTCCTCGGCGCAGGAGCACGCCACCCGGACCCGGTCGGCGGCCGAGCAGGTCAAGGCGGAGGCGCAGGCGGAGGCCGAGCGCATCCGTACGCAGGCGCGCGAGGAGTCCGAGCGGCTCCTGGACGAGGCCCGCGAGAGCGCCAACAAGCGCCGTACGGAGGCCGCCGAGCAGGTCGACCGGCTCATCACCGAGGCCGCCGCGGAGTCGGAGAAGCTGACCGCCGACGCGCAGAAGCAGGCGCTGGCCGCCACCACCAAGGCGGAGGAGCAGGCCGACGCGATGGTCGACGCGGCGCGCAAGGAGGCCGCGCGGATCGCGTCGGAGGCGACCGTCGAGGGCAACTCGCTGGTCGAGAAGGCGCGTACGGACGCGAACGAGCTGCTGGTGGGGGCGCGTACGGACGCGGCCGCCATAAGGGAGCGGGCCGAGGAGCTGCGCGGCCGGGTCGAGGCCGAGGTGGAGGAGCTGCACGAGCGGGCCCGCCGGGAGTCGGCGGAGCAGATGAAGTCGGCCGGCGAGCGCGTGGACAAGCTGGTGAAGGCGGCGAGCGAGCAGAGCGCGGAGGCCGAGGCGAAGGCCAAGGCGCTGGTGTCCGACGCCAGCAGCGAGGCGTCCAAGGTCCGGATCGCGGCGGTCCGCAAGGCCGAGCAGTTGCTCAAGGAGGCCGAGCAGAAGAAGGCGGACCTGTCCCGGCAGGCCGAGAGCGTGCTGGCGGAGGCGAAGGCGGAGGCGGAGCGGCTGGTCGAGGAGGGCCGTCGTGAGCTGGAGGTTCTGGTGCGCAGGCGCGAGGACATCCAGGCGGAGATCTCCCGTGTCCAGGACGTTCTCGAGGCGTTGGAATCTTTCGAGGCACCGTCGGGCGGCGGAAAGCCGACGGTCGGCGGTCAGGGCGCGGGGGGCGTCAAGGCCGGCGCGACGGCGGGTTCCACCCGATCGGGTGGCAAGGCATCAGACGGCTAGTCGGGACGGCGGATGTGTGCTCCTGATGAAGGTTCAGGCGAACGAGTGACAAGCATTCCGTAGCCTTGCCACTCAAAAGGGGTGTCATTGTCCAGGGCAAACCCGGATTGACTCGATGACACGCCGCTCCGGCGCCTAGGATTCCCCTTAACACCTCACGTAGCACCTCATCGGTCTCACTTCGACAGGAACCCCATGAGCGACACTTCCTCCCCCTTCGGCTTCGAGCTCGTGCGGCGTGGTTACGACCGCGGTCAGGTGGACGACCGCATTACCAAGCTCGTCGCCGACCGTGACAGCGCCCTGTCCCGCATCAACTCCCTGGAGAAGCGCATCGAGGAACTCCACCTCGAGACGCAGAACGCCCAGGCCCAGGTCAGCGACGCCGAGCCGTCGTACGCCGGTCTCGGCGCCCGGGTCGAGAAGATCCTGCGGCTCGCCGAAGAGGAGGCGAAGGACCTGCGCGAGGAGGCGCGCCGGGCGGCCGAGCAGCACCGCGAGCTCGCCGAGTCGGCGGCCCAGCAGGTGCGCAACGACGCCGAGACGTTCGCCGCCGACCGCAAGGCGAAGGCAGAGGACGAGGGCGTCCGGATCGTCGAGAAGGCCAAGGGCGACGCGCAGCAGCTGCGTACCGAGGCCACCAAGGACGCGGCCTCCAAGCGCGAGGAGGCCGACGCGCTGTTCGAGGAGACCCGCGCCAAGGCCGCCCAGGCCGCCGCGGACTTCGAGACCAACCTGGCCAAGCGCCGCGAGCAGTCCGAGCGCGACCTGGCCTCGCGTCAGGCCAAGGCCGAGAAGCGCCTCGCCGAGATCGAGCACCGGGCGGAGCAGCTGCGCCTGGAGGCCGAGAAGCTGCGTACGGACGCCGAGCGCCGGGCCCGCCAGACGGTGGAGACCGCGCAGCGCCAGGCCGAGGACATCGTGGCCGACGCCAACGCCAAGGCGGACCGTATCCGCAGCGAATCCGAGCGCGAGCTGGCGGCGCTCACCAACCGCCGCGACTCCATCAACGCGCAGCTGACCAACGTCCGCGAGATGCTGGCGACGCTGACCGGCGCGGCGGTGGCCGCGGCCACGCCCGTGATCGACGACGAGCCGGTCTCGCGCGGCGTCCCGGCGCAGCAGAGCCGCTGACCCGGCAGGCGCCCCGCGGCGCCCGCCCGCCGACCCGGCCGGCTTCCGCCGGCACCCCTTCAGGGCCTCCCGTCACTCCGGTGGCGGGGGGCCCTGGGTCGTTCTAGCGTGAGGCGCATGATCGAGCTGGAGGCCCTCACCAAGCGCTTCGGTACGAAGACCGCGGTCGACTCCCTCAGTTTCCGGGTCAGACCGGGCGTGGTGACCGGGTTCCTCGGGCCCAACGGAGCGGGCAAGTCGACGACGATGCGGATGGTGCTCGACCTGGACCACCCGACCAGCGGAACGGTACGGATCGACGGCCGGCACTACCGCGAGCTGGACGAGCCGCTCAAGTACATCGGGGCGCTGCTGGACGCCAAGGCGATGCACGGCGGGCGCAGCGCGTTCGACAACCTGCTGTGCCTGGCCCAGTCGAACCGGATCCCGGCGACCCGGGTGGCAGACGTGCTGGACACGGTCGGACTGACGGCGGTGGCGCGCAGGAAATCGAAGGGCTTTTCGCTCGGCATGGGGCAACGCCTGGGAATCGCCGCCGCCTTGCTGGGTGATCCGGAGATCCTGATGTTCGACGAGCCGGTCAATGGCCTGGACCCCGAGGGAATCCACTGGATCCGCAATCTGATGAAGGCCCTGGCCGCCGAAGGAAGGACGATCTTCGTATCCAGTCACCTGATGAGCGAAATGGCTCTGACCGCAGATCATTTGATCGTGATCGGACAAGGCCGGCTGCTGGCCGACACATCGATGGCGGATTTCATCCAGGCGAACTCCCGGAGCTACGTACGGGTGCGCTCACCGCATCAGGAGCGCCTCAAGGACGTACTCGCGAGTAATGGAATTGCGGCGGTCGGGGTCGGCGCGGGCGCCCTGGAGATCGACGGCGTGAGCGCCGAGGCGCTCGGCGACCTCGCCGCCGAGCACCAGATCGTGCTGCACGAGCTCAGCCCGCAGCGCGCCTCGCTGGAGGAGGCGTTCATGCGGATGACCGCCGGCGCGGTCGAGTACCACGCGCACGCGCCGGGCGAGGACGCCTCCGGGCTGCCGCTCGGCGGACCCCGCTGGGGCGGCGACGACAGTGCGCTCGGAGGATCGTGACCATGGGCTCCCTCCCCGCCGTCCTGCGCTCCGAGTGGACCAAGATCCGCACCGTCTCCTCCACCACCTGGACCCTGGCCACCGCGCTGGTGGTCACCGTGGCGCTGAGCGCCGCCGTCTCCGCGCTGATGACGAGCCAGTTCGACAATCTTCCGGAGATCGAGCGCGCCGCCTTCGACCCGACGCTCACCAGCTTCTCGGGGATGGTGCTGGGCCAGCTGGCCATGGTCGTCTTCGGGGTCATGGTGGTCGGCACCGAGTACAGCACCGGCATGATCCGGACCTCGCTGGCCGCCGTGCCCCGGCGGACCACCTTCCTGCTGAGCAAGATCACCGTGGCCGGGCTGCTGGCCCTGCTGGTGGGGCTGGCCACCAGCTTCCTGTCCTTCTTCATCGGCCAGGCGCTGCTGGGCGGGCACCGCACGGGCATCGGGGAGCCGAACGTGCTGCGCGCCGTCGTGGGGGCCGGCCTCTACATGGCGCTGATCGCCGTCTTCTCGATGGGCGTGACCGCGATGCTGCGCAGCACGGTGCTCTCGCTGGGCATCCTCGTCCCGTTCTTCTTCCTGATCTCGCAGATCCTGATCGTGGTGCCGAAGGCCAAGGAGGTCGCCCGCTATTTCCCCGACCGGGCCGGGTCGAAGATCATGCAGGTCGTCCCGGACGCCATGGGCCGGGGCGAGGCGCCGTACGGGCCGTGGGGCGGGCTCGGGATCATGGTGCTGTGGGTGCTGGCCGCGGTGATCGGCGGCTGCCTCGTCCTGCGGCGCCGGGACGCCTAGAACCCGGGCCGGGGTCCCTTCCGGGGTCCCTTCCGGGATCCGGGCCGGAATCCGTACCGGCCCCTGCCGTGATCCGTGCCAGGGCTGGTCCCCGGGGGATTCCCGGGTCGGTCTCAGGGTTCCCTCAGGGATCTGGAGCAGGTGGGAACCGCGGACCACTCGTTATCCTCTTAAGCCTTACCCGGACGAATCCCGTCCGCCTGGCAAGGGACAGAGGATGATCGAAGCAGTCGGCCTGACCAAGCGCTACGGCGCCAAGACCGCGGTCGACCAGCTCTCCTTCCAGGTCAGGCCGGGTCAGGTGACCGGATTCCTGGGGCCCAACGGCTCCGGGAAGTCGACCACCATGCGCATGATCCTGGGCCTGGACCGGCCCACGGCCGGACGGGTCACGATCAACGGGCTGCCCTTCCGGGAGCTCCCCGACGCCCAGCGCAACGTCGGCGCGCTGCTCGACGCCCGCGCCGTGCACGGCGGCCGCCGGGCCCGCAAGCACCTGCTCGCCCTCGCCCAGCTCTCCGGGATCCCGGAGAAGCGCGTCGACGAGGTCCTGGGCGTGGTCGGGCTCCAGGACGTGGCCGGGCAGCGGGCCAAGGGCTTCTCCCTCGGCATGGGCCAGCGGCTCGGCATCGCGGCGGCGCTCCTGGGTGATCCGCAGGTGCTGCTGTTCGACGAGCCGGTCAACGGTCTCGACCCCGAGGGCATCCTCTGGGTGCGCACCCTCATGAAGCAGCTGGCCGCCGAGGGCCGGACCGTCTTCGTCTCCTCGCACCTGATGAGCGAGATGGCGCTGACCGCCGACCACCTGATCGTGATCGGCCGCGGGCGGCTGCTGGCCGACATGGGCGTGCAGGAGTTCATCGCGCACAACTCGGCCGGATTCGCCCGGGTGCGGGTGGCCGACACCGACCCGAACGGCTGGGAAACGCTGGGCGAGGTCCTGGTGAAGGCCGGCGGCCGGGTGCTGAAGGAGCCCGACGGCGCCCTGCGGGTGACCGGGCTGGACCTGCCGGGGATCTCCGATCTCGCGCACGGGGCGGGCGTACGCCTGTGGGAGCTGTCCCCGCACCGGGCCTCGCTGGAGGAGGCCTACATGCGCATGACCCAGAGCTCGGTCGAGTACACCTCCACCGACGACCCGCGCGCCGAGCTGGTCGCGCCCGCGCCGCTGACCGTGCCGGACTGGGAGGACGAGGTGGCGCCGGAGGTGCCGGCCGAGACGGCGGCGAGCTTCTACGCTCCCCCGCCGCCCGGGGCGGGCGGCCGGCCCTTCCTGATGCCCAGCAGCCCCGGCGACCTGGCCTCCGCCGCGAACGAACCCGAGGATTCCCGATGACCGCGCCGACCGCGCCGACCGCGCCGCCCGCGTACCGCTCGCCGCACTCCGGACCCCGGCCGAACCTGGCCCACGCGGTCGCCTCGGAGTGGACCAAGCTGATCTCGGTCCGCTCCACCCTGTGGACGCTGGGCTCGCTGATCGCCCTGGTCTGCGGCATCGGCACGCTCGCGATCACCCAGACCAGCGCCCGGGACTACGAGGGCATGCCCTTCACCGCGCCCGCCGTCTTCGGTCTGCTGGTCGGGCAGGTGCCGGTGATGGTGCTGGGCGTGCTGACGATGACCTCGGAGCACGGCACCGGGCTGATCCGCACCACCTTCACCGCGGCCCCCGACCGGTTCCGCGTGCTGACCGCGAAGTACCTGGTCTTCACGGGAACCGCGTTCGGTGTCGTGGCGGGCTCGGTCGGCCTGGTGAGCCTGGCCGCCGCCATCGTGCACGACGGGCCGGCGGCCGGCGTGCACCATCCCTCGGAGTGGGCCGGCGCGTTCTACGGCAGCGTGTACATCACCCTGCTGGGGGTGCTCGGCCTCGCGATCGGCGCGCTCGTACGGCACTCGGCGGGAGCGATCGCCGTGATGATCGGCATCATCACCCTGCCCCCGGTGATCGGCGCCATGCTCACCTCGTGGACCGTGCTCGCGCCGGTGGGCACGGCGGTCCTGCGCTACAACGCGCCGGTGGCGCTGATGCAGCTGTTCGGGCTGCCGAACGGCGACGGGGTCGGGGCCACGAGCGACGGTGCGCAGCTCATGCTGCTGCTCCTGGTGGCGGGCGCCGCGGTGGCCGGCTCGTACGCGGTGGTCGGCCGCCGGGACGTGTAGTCAGTAGCGGGGAGCGTTGCGGGACCGCTGCACCTTCGAGGTGCGGCGGTCCTTCGCGTTCCAGCACGCCTTGTGCCAGTGCCGCCGGTCGTCCACGCCGCCGTACTCCGGCCACGCCACCAGGTGCGGGGTGCCCGAGGGGATCTCCTGGTCGCAGCCCGGGCAGCGGTAGCGCTTGCCCGCCGCCGCGGCACCGGCGACATGGCGGACCTTCCAGTCCTCGCCCTGCCACTCCTCGGTGCGCTCCAGGCCGTAGCGGTCCATGCCGCCACCGTCGCCGCCTGGACGCTCGGCCGGATTCTCGCCGCCCCTCGGGCGGTTGTGGCGCGGAGACACGTATACCTCACGGATCGGTGTACGGAAGGGACTTTCACCCAGACTACGCGGCGCGAGGACGGGTACCCGCAGGGTGGCCTGGACGGGCCGCCGGCGGATTCCCCGACAATCTCAGTAACTTTCGTGTCAGGCCGTGCCTTTGGCACGTGTCAGACGTTGTTGCCAGCAGAAGACCCGACGATCGGACGACGGCGTCCGGTCCGGGGTGCCCGGTCCACCTGGGGAGGCCGCGTCAGCCGCGAGGAGGCTAAAGGCGATGCGCGTAGGAGCGTTTGTACTGGCGGCCCAGTTCCCGGGTCAGGGAGCCGGGGAGGCCCTGCACCGGGCGGTGCGGACCGCCGAGGTGGCCGAGGAGGCCGGACTCGACTCGGTCTGGCTGGCCGAGCACCACTTCGTGCCGTACGGGGTGTGCCCTTCGGCGGTCACCCTGGCCGCGCTGCTGCTGGGCCGGACCCGGCGGCTGCGGGTGGGCACGGCGGTGAGCGTGCTGCCCAACACCCACCCGGTGGTCCTGGGCGAGCAGGCCGCGCTGCTGCATCTGACGTCGGGGGGCCGGTTCACCGTGGGCGTGGGCCGCGGCGGGCCGTGGGTGGATCTGGAGGTGTTCGGGGGCGGGCTGGAGGCGTACGAGGAGTCCTTCCCCGAGGCGCTGGACCTGCTGCGCCGGTGGCTGACCGAGCCGCGGGTCCGGGCGGCCGGGGAGCGGTACGGCTTCCGTGAGGTGGCCGTCGTACCGCGCCCGTCGGAATCGCTGGACGCGGATGCGACGAGTCCGGAAGTGATCGTCGCGTGCACCTCGCCGGCGTCGGTACGGCTGGCCGCCGAACGCGCGCTGCCGATGCTGCTCGGCATGCACTGCGGGGACGAGGAGAAGGCGGCGATGGTCGCGCTGTGGCGGGAGACGGCGCTCGCGGCGGGTCACGCGCCGGAGGCCGTGCGGGCCGCCGGCCATGTCTCGGCGGGCGTGTGCCAGCTGGCCGACCGGACGGCGGACGCGCGCGAGACCCTGATCAAGGCGATGCCCGGCTGGCTGAAGCAGGGCCTGGACGCCCACGTCACCGTCGACGGCCGGCACCGTGCGATGCGCGATCCCGTCGCGTACACGGAACTGCTCTGCGATCTGCACCCCGTGGGCACCCCGCGGCTGGCGGCGGACCGGCTGGCGGCGACGGCCGAACGGACCGGGATCAGGCGGTTCGCGCTGCTGACGGAGGGCTCGGGGGACCTGGCGGCGACGGAGGAGAACCTGCGGCGCCTGGGCGGCGACGTCCTCCCGCGCCTGCTCTAGCCCCGCGCTCCCCGGCCGCGCGCTCCCGGCCGCTCGTGCTGCCCCCGCCCCTGGCTGCCGCTCCGGTACCAGGCACCTCCCGCGGTACGGAGCGGCAGCGCAGAGCCGGGGACGGGAGAGCATGTCCTCGTTACCGGAGTCGGTCGGACATGTCTTCGGAAGGTTCTTCGGATATGTCTGCGGGAATGTCCGGGACCGGGTCTAGCAGTCCCGGAGTTCCGGGGACTGGTTGAGCAGCTGCCCCCGGATCGACGTGAACTTGGCGAGCCGGTCGTCGGCCGAGCCGTCCAGCGGGAACACGGCGACGCGGTGGCAGTTCTGGAAGGCGAGCCGCACCCCGAAGTGCCGCTGCAGCGCACCGCGTATCGCGTCACTCGCCAGCGCGCGCAGCAGCTGGCCGCGCGCCTGCTCGTCCGGCGGCGGCGTCTGGTTGTCGGCGAACTCGCCGCCGTCGACCTTCAGCTGGGCCACCAATGAGCTGATCATCTCCCAGGCGTACGGCAGGGAGGTCCGGACGCAGTCGACGAATGCGGCTTCGTCGACCTCGCCTCGCTCGGCCTGTTCGAGTAGGGCCGGTGAGACGTCGAGCGACATGGGTTCTCCTCTCGCGACCCCGGCCCATTGGGTGACCGGGGTCTTACGGGCAGGGAAGGAGGCCGCCGCTCTCGCATGGCGACGCAGTGTGCGCGTTCGACAACCTCCCGCTTACACGGTAGGCGTCCCATGGGGTGCGCACCAGGAGAATGCGCATACAACGCGCCATCCGCGAACGGGGCTTTCGGGGGCGAATCGCGTGGAGGGGTGTCGGTCGAGTAGCGTTGCCGACCATGCGTCTCGTCATCGCCCGCTGCTCCGTCGACTACGCGGGCCGCCTCACCGCCCATCTGCCCTCGGCACCCCGTCTGATCCTCGTGAAGGCCGACGGCAGTGTCTCGGTCCACGCGGACGACCGGGCGTACAAACCGCTCAACTGGATGTCGCCGCCGTGCACCCTCAAGGAGGGGACGGGCGACGAGGCGGGCGTCTGGACGGTCGTCAACAAGGCGGGCGAGAAGCTCATCATCACGATGGAAGAAGTCCTGCACGACTCCTCCCACGAGCTCGGCGTCGACCCCGGTCTGATCAAGGACGGTGTGGAGGCGCACCTCCAGGAGCTCCTGGCCGACCGCATCGAGACGCTGGGCGAGGGCTACACCCTGATCCGCCGCGAGTACATGACGGCGATCGGGCCGGTGGACATCCTGTGCCGGGACGCCTCCGGCGCGACGGTGGCGGTCGAGATCAAGCGGCGCGGTGAGATCGACGGCGTCGAGCAGCTGACGCGGTACCTGGAACTGCTGAACCGCGACCCGCACCTGGCCCCGGTCCGGGGGGTCTTCGCGGCCCAGGAGATCAAGCCCCAGGCGAAGGTCCTGGCGGCCGACCGGGGCATGGACTGCGTGGTCCTGGACTACGACGCCATGCGCGGCATCGAGGACGACAAGCTCCGCCTGTTCTGAGGGCCCCGCCCGAAGCCGGACCGCGCCCCGCCCCCTGCGGGGCGCGTCCGCTTCTCCGGGGACGGACGCGAGCCTGCGGCGCCCCAGGGGCCGAGGGCCGACGCACCGTCGGGTACGGACGGCACACCCCGTCCGGGTACGGCCACCCGCCGGAGACCGTCGGCCGACCGACCGCCCCCTAGGGGGTGGGAACCCCGGCACGTGCACGGCCACCCGCCGGAGACCGTCGGCCGACCGGCCGGCCCTGCGGGTGGGAACCCTGGGCCGTGTGCGGCGTGCGGCTTGCGTCCAGCGGGCCGCGCGGGGTCAGTTGCCCGTGCCGCCGGCGTCCGCGCCGGCCGTCGGGCCCCCTGCCGCACCGCCGTCGGCCCCCGTCGACGTACCGGTCGACGTGCCCGATGCCGCGCCACCGTCCGCTCCGGTCGACGTACCGGTCGACGTCCCCGCCGTCGGCGTGCCCGACGTGCCGGCCGTCGGCGTGCCCGTGGTGCCGCTCGTCGGGGAGCCCGTGGTGCCCGGCGGTGTCGTCGTCACCGGCGGCTTGGTGTGCGGCTTCGTCGGCGCGGTCGACGGCTTGGTCCCCGGACGGCGGGTCGCCCCGCCCCCCGACGTTCCCGCACCCGCACTCGACCCCGCGGCCGGGCTCGCCCCCGGCACCTCGGGGGCCGGGCCGGCGCCGCCGTCACCCCCGGTCGGGGACGCGGCGCCCGGTTCCGGGGACACCGGGTCCGGCGCAGGAACGTTCCCTCCGCCACCCGGGGTCGGCCGGAACGACGTCGGCGCCGGCGTGGTCGCCGGCGTCACGGTGTCCTCCGGGCCCAGCGCGAGCGCGGCGACCGTACCCAGCGCGACCACCGCGAGCGCGCCGCCCGCGGCCAGCAGCACCGGGCGCCGCCGCCACGGCGGCGTCCGCGGAGCGACCGGGACGGGCGCGGCCGGGGCCGCGGGCCGCGGCTGCGGCACGGCCGCCGGGCCCGACGGGAACGCGTCCTCGAAGACCTCGGACAGGGTCACCGGGTCCGGCGCCGGGCCCGCCGCGGCGGGCCGTGTGACCTTCGCGAGCGGGTCGGGCCGCAGGACCGGTGTCACCTGGGTGACCGCCTCCGCCGGACCGGCCGACCCGGCCGACCCGGCCGACCCGGCCGGACCCGACCGCGCCGCCGGGCCACCCGGCGCCTTCGGCACCGGAACCGTGACCGCGGACGTGGACGTGGACGCGGGCGTGGGCGCGGCCGTCGGCGCGGCGCCGGCCGCGGGAGCCTCCAGCCGCAGCGGCGGCGAGGCCACCGCCCCGCCCTCCCGGTCCGTGACCAGCGCGAGCGCCCGCCGCCCGGCGACGGTGCCGTGCTTGTCGGCCAGCGCCCCGCGCAGCCCGATCGACGCCTCCAGCTCGGCCCGCGCCCGGTCCACGCGGCCCCCGCACAGGGCCAGCACACCCAGCTCGTGGTGGAAGTAGGCCTGTTCCGCGACCTCGCCCGCCGTCCGCGCGGCTTCGGCGCCGGCCCGCAGCACCCGCTCCCACGCGCCCCAGTCCAGCGACGCCGCGAACGCCGGCGCGGCGGTCCGCGCCAGCATCACGCCCGCCACCACGTCCGCGCCGGCCAGCGCGGCCAGCACCGCGTCCGCCTCCGCGGCCACCCGGGCCGGCGTCACCGAGGCGTGCCCGGTCCACCAGGCGTAGTGCCGGGCCGCCGTACGGGCCTCGTCGAGCACCTCGACGCCCGCCTCCGCCAGCTGCCGCGCGACGCCCTCCGCCAGCCGGTACCGGTTCCCGGAGGCGGTCAGCAGTCCGCACCCCAGGAGTTCCGCCACCGCCATGTCGGCGTGGGTGTCCCCGACCAGCGCCGGCAGGTGCGCGTGGTGCGGCATCTCGCCGCCCAGCGCGCAGGCGAACTTCAGGGCCGCCCGCGCCGGCTCGCTGAGCCGCGCGGCCAGGAGCTCCGCCGGTGCGGCGCCCTCGGCCAGCGTCGGCAGCGGCACCGTCGACCGGTCCTGGCGTTCCTCGAAGACGCCGGGCTCGTCACCGTCGGCGTCGGCGGCCTCGGCCACCCGCCGGTTCAGCTCGTCGCGCTGCCGCAGCAGCCCGCCCGCCTGGACGAAGCGCAGGGCGAGTCCTTCGGAGGCGAAGCGCAGGTCGCCCGCCCAGGCGGTCTCGTCCTCCGTCAGGGGCCGGCCGACGGCCTCCGCCAGCAGCTCCGCACAGGCCGCGCGCCCCAGCCCGCCGAGGAAGACCTCCTCCAGGTGGGAGTCGTCGGACGGCGCCGGAGTGTCGGGCGTGGCCGCCAGCAGCCAGGCGCATTCGGGGGTGGCGCGCAGCAGCTCGTCGAGCGCGACGCCACCGAGCTCCAGGTCGTCGAGGACGACGACGGCGCCGATGTCGCGGACGCGGTCGAGCAGTTCGGTGCGGTCGGGCCGCCGGCCGGGGGCGTCGTACACGGCGCCGTAGAGCGCGTACAGCAGCTCGGTGGGGTTCTGCCGGTGGCCGCACAGCCGTACGACGCCGTCGGGGGCGAGGTCGTCGCAGTCGCGGGCGACCGCGTCGAGCAGGGTGGAGCGGCCGGAGCCGGCGGGGCCGGTCAGCCGTACGGAGCGGCCCCGGCCGAGCAGCCGGACCAGCCGCTCGCGCTCCTCGGCCCGGTCCAGCAGCGGCAGCACGGGCAGGGCGGGGCCGGGCGGTACGGGCGGGCGGCCCGCGGCGGCGAGGGCGGCCCGGGAGGCGGCGTCGCGCCTGGCGGGGCGGTCGGCGGGGTCGTCGGGGCGGCGGGCCTCGATCTCGCTGCCGTCGACGGGGTTGACGGTGAGCCGGTAGTCCCCCGCGATCAGGTGCGCGACCCGGGCAGGCCCCTGTCCGGGACCGGAGGCGGCACCGGCAGCAGAACCGGAAGCGGAAGCCGACCCGGAACCGGAAGCGGAGCCCGAACCGGAGCCGGAGCCCGAACCCGACGCGGGAGCGGGCCCGGACGTACGGGCGCCGGGGCCCGTGGCCCGCGGCTGTCCCTCCGGCCGTCCCTCCGGTGCGGTGTGCCCCTGTGTACTGCGGTCCATGCCCCAGTCCCCCGATCGCGTCTCGCGTCGCGCGTCGCCGTCGTCCTGTCCGGCCGTCGCACACGCCGCGGTCGCTCCTGGTCCGGTTTCCGCCCGAACCCTAGACCGTGCCCGGTGGCGGGGGAAACGGCAGGGGGGCCATCACCACCAGACCGTTACCAGCCGCCCACCCCGGATACCGCCCCCGGATACCGCCCCGACCTGCGTGAACCGCCGCCGCGGACCCGTACTCAGACGCGAGGAAGCGATTCCGCTTCGAGGCCGCCCTCGATGGCCAGGATCCGGTGCAACCGGGTGGCCACGAGCAGCCGCTGCATCTGCGCCGGCACCCCGCGCAGGACCAGACGCCGTCCGCTCCGGCCGGCCCGCCGGTGGGCGCCCATGATGACGCCGAGTCCGGTCGCGTCCCAGGAGTCGAGCCCGGTGAGGTCGAGCACGAGATCCCCGGCGCCGTCGTCGAGGGCGGTGTGGAGGGCCGTACGGGCGTCCGCCGCGCTGCGCACGTCGAGGCGGCCCCCGACTGCGAGTTCGGCGTGGTCGCCCCTGATGTGCATATGTGCTCCCCGGAAGTGCTGCTGCGTACGCGTGCGTATGGTCGGCAACTCTCACTGCAACTGACTGTGTCGCGGGCAGTGAAGTTGCCGACCGTGAGCGAACCGATACCTAAATCACCCCGGGGGGTGACGGCGTTCGAACGGTCCCGCCCGGTGCTCGCGGCCCCGGTGTGCTCAGTCTCAGTGCTTGTAGAAGCCCTGGCCGCTCTTGCGGCCGATGTCTCCGGCGTCCACCATCCGGCGCATCAGCTCCGGCGGGGCGAACTTCTCGTCCTGGGACTCGGTGTAGATGTTGCTGGTGGCGTGCAGGAGGATGTCGACGCCCGTCAGGTCGGCGGTCGCCAGCGGGCCCATCGCGTGCCCGAATCCCAGCTTGCACGCGATGTCGATATCCTCGGCGGACGCCACGCCCGATTCGTACAGCTTTGCCGCCTCGACGACGAGCGCCGAGATCAGACGGGTCGTCACAAAACCGGCCACGTCGCGGTTGACGACGATGCAGGTCTTGCCGACCGACTCGGCGAACGCGCGGGTGGTGGCGAGGGTCTCGTCGCTGGTCTTGTAGCCGCGGACCAGCTCGCACAGCTGCATCATCGGGACGGGCGAGAAGAAGTGCGCGCCGACGACCCGCTCCGGACGCTCCGTCACGGCGGCGATCTTCGTGATCGGGATGGCGGAGGTGTTGGACGCGAGGACCGCGTCCTCGCGCACGATCTTGTCGAGGGCGCGGAAGATCTCGTGCTTGATCTCGATCTTCTCGAAGGCGGCCTCGACGACGATGTCGACGTCGGCGACCGCGTCGAGGTCGGTGGTCGTGGTGATCCGGGCGAGCGCGGCCTCGGCGTCCTCGGCGGTGAGCTTGCCCTTGGAGACGAACTTGTCGTACGAGGCCTTGATCCCGTCGGTGCCCCGGGTCAGGGCGGCGTCGGTGACGTCCCGCAGGACGACGTCCCAGCCCGCCTGAGCGGAAACCTGAGCGATGCCGGAACCCATGAGTCCGGCACCGATGACGGCGAGCTTCCCAGCCACTGCACACCCCACGCTCTTGAATACGACCTAGTTTCGTAGCCTCTCCGGCGGAGACTAGCGCCCGGCGGCGGTGGTGTGACCCGGAAGTAACACGCGTCACGTCTCAGCTGACGGACATCACACCGGGACGGCTCAGCGCGCCCTCCACACCGCGCAGTTCACGCCGGACCGCGGTCCGGATACCGCTCCTCGATCCCCCGCCACCGCGTGCGGTTTTCCGGGGCGGATCACTACGCTGGCCGCATGGTGAACCTCACGCGCATCTACACCCGCACCGGTGACAAGGGAACGACCGCACTCGGCGACATGAGCCGGACGGCCAAGACCGACCTGCGGATCTCGGCGTACGCCGACGCCAACGAGGCCAACGCGGCCATCGGGACGGCGATCGCGCTCGGCGCGCTGCCCGAGGAGGTCGTGAAGGTGCTGGTCCGGGTCCAGAACGACCTGTTCGACGTCGGCGCCGACCTGTGCACGCCGGTCGTCGAGAACCCCGAGTACCCGCCGCTGCGGGTGGAGCAGTTCTACGTCGACAAGCTGGAGGCGGACTGCGACCTCTTCAACGAGCAGCTGGAGAAGCTGCGCAGCTTCATCCTGCCCGGCGGCACCCCCGGCGCGGCCCTGCTCCACCAGGCCTGCACCGTGGTGCGGCGTGCCGAGCGGTCCACGTGGGCGGCGCTGGAGGTGCACGGCGAGTCGATGAACCCGCTCACCGCCACCTATCTCAACCGCCTGTCCGACCTGCTGTTCATCCTGGCCCGCGTGGCCAACAAGGAGGTCGGCGACGTGCTGTGGGTGCCGGGCGGCGAGCGCTGACGGCGCGGGGCCGGCCCGGAGCGGGGCGCGGGCCGACCCCCGTCCGGCCCGCGCCCCGCTCAGGACTCGGTCTTGGTGAGGGACGCCGGGCGCTGGGCCCCGGTTCCCGCGACCGCGTCCGAGTCCGGTCCGGTGGCCGTGGTGCTCGTCGACGGGGGTGCCGAAAGGGCCGTCGCGGTGTCCGTCGCGGCGGACGCCGGCGCCTTCGTCGGCCAGATCGTGTAGCAGAGGGCGACGATGGCGTGGATGCCCATCGCCCGCAGGGCCCCGAACTGCCAGGCCTGCAGGGAGCTGACGTCGCCGGCGTCCCCGACGTACCAGATGGCGCCCTGGAGCAGGGCCAGCGCGACGGCGCCGCCGAGCAGGGTGCGCAGCCACAGCCGCCACTCGTAGGCGGCGCGGGCCTTGCCGTAGGGCAGTCCGGCCGGCTTGGGCCCGCCCGCGAAGCGGTACGCGGCGTGCCGGTCGAGCCAGTTGATCGTGAGCTTGCCGTACCCGACGGTGTAGCCGATGTAGAGCGCGGCGAGCCCGTGCTTCCAGTCCGGTTCGGCGCCGTTCTTCAGGTCGATGGTGGTGACCACCAGCAGCACCAGTTCCAGCAGCGGCTCGCAGAGCAGGACCGCGGCACCCAGCCGGGGCATTTTCGCCAGGTAGCGCAGCGCCAGGCCCACCCCCAGCAGGACCCAGAAGCCGACCTCGCAGGCGATGATCAGCGCGAAGATCACGGGAAGACTCCGTTCGGCTCGGTGTGTGTGCTTCCAGCTTCCCGGCGCCGGGCGGCGCGTTCGTCGTCTGCGGCGACGATCTGTGACTGCATCCTTCGATGTACGACGGAATCGGCTCCCGCGCCGAGGCCCCGGCGGCCCCCACCGTGTTGGATGGTGCCGTGAAGATCTTCCGCCCGCACCGTGACGACGTGCTCCTCGCCGCTGCCGGCGTGACCCTCGGGCTGATCCTGTGGAGCCTGGGGGTGTACTCCAACGGCAACCGCCTCTTCCCGCCGTGGGCGGCCCTGGTCCCGCTGCTGGCGCTGGGCGTACTGGGACTGTTCCGGCGCACCTGCCCCGAGACGGCGATGAACCTCGGCACCGTGGCGATCGTCGCGGACCAGTTCACAGTCGGCAATCTGGCCTCGATCCTGATCTTCACAGACCTGATGTACGCCGCGGTGGTCTACGGCCGTCCCGCCCTGGCCCGGCGGCTGCCGATCGTCACCGGCCTGCTGACGGTGGCCGTCACCATCACGGCGGTCGCCTACTTCCGCACCCCGCAGGCCCTGCTGATCGGGATCGTGTTCGGCATCGTCAGCTTCGGCCCGGCCCTGACCGGCGCCACCTTGCGCAACCACCGCGAGGCGGCCGAGGCGGCCCGGCTGCGCGCCGAGCAGACCGCGCTGCTGGCGGAGATCGACCGGGCCCAGGCGGTGGTCGCCGAGCGCGCCCGGATGGCGCGCGAGCTGCACGACATGGTGGCCAACCACCTGTCGGCCATCGCGATCCACTCCACCGCCGCGCTGTCCATCGGCACCCCGGAGACCAGCCGGGAGGCGCTCGGCGTGATCCGCGAGAACAGCGTGCAGGGGCTGGCCGAAATGCGTCGTCTGATCGGACTGCTCCGGGACGCCGGGGCCGAGCAGGAGCCGGTGGCCGTGCCCAGTCTGGACGGGCTGGAGAGCCTCCTGGCCCAGGCCCGGGTCAACGGGAAGGCCAGCGGTCTGGACTTCCGCCTGGAGGACCTGCGGCGACCGGGCGAGGCCCTGCCGGCGCCGGTCGAGCTGGCGGCGTACCGGATCGTGCAGGAATCCCTGACCAACGCGGTCAAGCACGCGGTGCCCGGTACGGTCACGGTCCGGGTGGAGCGCACGGACACGGAGGTGAGGGTGTCGGTGGATTCGCCGTACGGGGACCGGCCGGGGCCGCGCGCGCCGGGCTCGGGTGCCGGGCTGGTGGGCATGCGGGAGCGTACGGAGCTGCTCGGCGGGGAGTTCGAGGCGGCGCGCGCGGGCGCGCGGTGGCAGGTGCGGGCGGTGCTGCCCGCCGAGGAGAAGGTGGTGAGCGCATGACGATCCGGGTGCTGGTCGCGGAGGACCAGAAGGCGGTACGGGCGGGCCTGGTGCTGATCCTGCGCAGCGCGGGCGACATCGAGGTCGCGGGCGAGGCGTCGGACGGCGAGGAGGCGGTGCGGCTGGCCCGTGAGCTGCGCCCGGACCTGGTCCTCATGGACGTGCAGATGCCCCGGCTCGACGGGGTCTCGGCCACCCGCCAGGTGGTGACCGAGGGGCTGGCGGACGTGCTGGTGCTGACCACCTTCGACCTGGACGAGTACGTCTTCGGGGCGCTGCGGGCGGGGGCGGCCGGCTTCCTGCTGAAGAACGCGGAGGCGCACGAGCTGATCGAGGCGGTGCGCACGGTGGCGCGCGGCGAGGGGCTGATCTCGCCCGCGGTGACCCGCCGGCTGATCGCGGAGTTCGCCGCGCCGGCCGCGGTACGCGCGCCGGCCCCGTCCCCGGAGCGCGCGGCGGCCCTGGAGAGTCTGACCCGGCGGGAGCGCGAGGTGCTGTCGTGCCTGGGCGAGGGCCTGTCGAACGCGGAGATCGCGCGGCGGCTGGAGATGGCGGAGGCCACGGTGAAGACCCATGTGAGCCGGCTGCTGGGCAAGCTGGAGCTGCGCAGCCGGGTCCAAGCGGCGGTCCTGGCCCAGGAGTTGGGCATCTAGAAGTCTGCTGAAGATCTTGTTGTAGGGGTCGTCCGGTCGTGGGCCGGGCGGCCCTTTGCGCTATGTGGTGGCGGGGTTGAGGCAAGGCCGC
>NZ_JBIVFN010000012.1:0-207973 GCF_044748145.1 Streptomyces sp. NPDC090022 | reverse complement strand
GCCCCCCCCCCCCCCGCCCCTGGGGGGTGGGGGCGCCTCCTGTAGGTGCGCCCGCCTGTTCCTTACCCGGGGGGGGGGCCCCCGGGGGGGGGGGCCCCCCGCGGGGGGGGCCCGGGGCCGCCCCCACGGCCGCGGTCGCAAGGCGGGAGGGAGGGCCCGGTCACGGGGCCCCGGGGCCTACTCCCACTCGATGGTGCCCGGGGGCTTGGAGGTGCAGTCCAGGACCACGCGGTTCACGTCCGGGACCTCGTTGGTGATGCGGGTCGAGATCCGGGCGAGCACCTCGTACGGCATGCGCGTCCAGTCGGCGGTCATCGCGTCCTCGGACGAGACCGGGCGCAGCACGACGGGGTGGCCGTAGGTGCGGCCGTCGCCCTGGACGCCGACGCTGCGGACGTCCGCGAGCAGGACGACCGGGCACTGCCAGATCTCGCGGTCCAGGCCGGCGGCGGTGAGCTCGGCGCGCGCGATGGCGTCGGCCTCGCGCAGCAGGTCCAGGCGCTCCTTGGTGACCTCGCCGACGATCCGGATACCCAGGCCCGGGCCGGGGAAGGGCTGGCGCTGGACGATCTCGTCCGGCAGGCCGAGCTCCTGGCCGACCATGCGGACCTCGTCCTTGAACAGCTGGCGCAGCGGCTCGACGAGCTGGAACTCCAGGTCCTCGGGGAGGCCGCCGACGTTGTGGTGCGACTTGATGTTCGCGGTGCCGGTGCCGCCGCCGGACTCGACGACGTCCGGGTAGAGGGTGCCCTGGACCAGGAACTCCACCGGGGTCTCGTCGGGGGCCTCGGCGATGATCTCGGCCTGGGCCTGCTCGAAGACGCGGATGAACTCGCGGCCGATGATCTTCCGCTTCTCCTCGGGGTCCGAGACGCCCCCCAGCGCGGTGAGGAATCGCTCCTGCGCGTCGACGACCTTCAGCTGGACCCCGGTCGCGGCGACGAAGTCCTTCTCGACCTGCTCGGTCTCGCCCTTGCGCATCAGGCCGTGGTCGACGTAGACGCAGGTCAGCTGGGAGCCGATGGCCTTCTGGACCAGGGCCGCGGCGACCGCGGAGTCCACGCCGCCGGACAGGCCGCAGATGGCGCGCTTGTCGCCGACCTGCTCGCGGATGGCCGCGATCTGCTCCTCGACGATGTTGCCGGTGGTCCAGGTGGGCTCCAGGCCGGCCCCGCGGTAGAGGAAGTGCTCCAGGACCTGCTGGCCGTGCGTGGAGTGCATGACCTCGGGGTGGTACTGGACGCCGTACAGCCTCTTCTCGTCGTTCTCGAAGGCCGCGACCGGCACGACGTTCGTCGAGGCGGTGACGGTGAAGCCCTCGGGCGCGGCGGAGCAGGCGTCGCCGTGCGACATCCACACCGACTGGTGCTCGGGGGTGCCCTCGAACAGGGTGGAGCCCGTCTTGGAGACGCTCAGCGGGGTACGGCCGTACTCGCGGGCGCCGGTGTTGTCGACGGTGCCGCCGAGGGTGGTGGCCATCAGCTGGAAGCCGTAGCACATGCCGAAGACGGGGATCCCGGCCTCGAAGAGGGAGCGGTCCAGCTGCGGGGCGCCCTCCTCGTACACGGAGGACGGGCCGCCGGAGAGGATGATCGCCTTGGGGTTCTTGGCCAGCATCTCGGCCACGGGCATCGTGCTGGGCACGATCTCGCTGTAGACCCGGGCCTCACGGACGCGGCGGGCGATGAGCTGGGCATACTGCGCGCCGAAGTCGACAACGAGGACGACGTCCGGTGCGGCGGTGGGTGCTACTGGCACGGGGCGGCCTTCCGGCGGAAAGAGGGTGTTGTGTTGTCGATTCTAACGGGGGGCGCACCCCCGGCTTCGTCTCACCATCCGAACCGGGTTGGCCGGGAGGGGGACGGAGGGTAATAATCCGTTCCATGCACAAGCAGCTGAGCTTCGTCTTTACCTATGGCACCGGTCGGTCCGGTCGCCATGGGTCCTTGTGATGCTCGCTTGAGCCACTGACTTCCCCGAGCGCCCCGGTCCGACAGGACCGGGGCGCTCGCGCGTTCCCGTCTCCTGGCGGCACCGGGCCCACACCCCTTCAGGAGAGATCATGAGCACCGTCGCCACCACCCCCGAGCAGCTGATCGCCGGCTCCCGCGAGCGCATCGACGCCCTCGACGACCGGATCATCGGCCTGATCCAGGAGCGGATGGCCGTCTCGGCGGTCATCCAGGAGGCCCGGATCGCCTCCGGCGGCCGCCGGGTGCACCTGTCGCGCGAGATGGAGGTGCTCGCGCACTGGAGCGACGCCCTGGGCAAGCCGGGCACCACGCTGGCGATGACCCTGCTGGAGCTGTGCCGCGGCCGCGTATGACGTCCGTCAGCCGCGCGTTCGTCCGCCTGGCGTTCGTCACCCTTCCGGACCGTGACCGGCCCCGGGGCCCTTCGTTGGTGAGGTTGTCACGCGTGGCTCCGCCGCAGCGATGAGACGCCGTTCGTGGAGCGTGCGTCGTGGGACCTCGCTGCGGCGCGTGACCGGACGGCAGGGGACAGCAGCCCGGTCACCTCACAAGGACGGCCGGCCCGGGGACGCCCGGGCCGGCCGTTCTCTTCACATCTCGTACGTGCGTGCTTACGCGCGCCCGGCGGACCGGCGGCGCACCCCCACGTACAGCGCACCGCCGACGATCACCGCGGCCGCCGCGCCCAGCGCGACCGGGCCGACGGAGCTGCCGGTGGAGGCCAGGTTGCCGCCCGCGCCACCGGCGGCGGACGGGCCGGAGGACACGACCGGGGAGGCCGAGGCCGAGGCCGACGCCGAGGCGGACGGGGACGGGGAGGCCGAAGCGGAGGCCGAGGCGCTCGGGCTCGGGCTCGCGCCGTCCTTGACCTCGACCACGAACGGGGTCGTGTTGTTGACCGTGACCGGGTCGAAGACGTGCGGCTTGGTGCCCGTCGCCGTCGGCTCGCCGACGGTCACGGAGCCCTTGGCGTTCGCGACGGCCTTCTCGATCTTCATCACGAAGCGCAGGTCGTGCTTGCCGTTCGCCGACGCCACGAGTCCGGCGTCGCAGAAGTAGCGCGGCGCGCCGGGCTGCTCCTTGCGGTCGCTGCCGTCGGCGTTGACCGCGCGGCAGTTCACCGGCACCTCGGTGATCTTGATGCCGTCCGGGACCACGATGTCGGTACGGGCCACGCTCTCGCCGGAGCGCAGGTGGCTGATCCAGGCCGGGCCCTTGTTGCGGAAGCCGAGCTCGGCCGCGATCGTGTCGCCCGCCTTGCCGGACTGGGAGAACGCGATCGCCTCGAAGTCGGCCTTGTTGGCCTTGGCGGTGAAGTCGAAGGTCCGCTCGTTGTCGACCGGGTTCAGGTCGGTCTGCTCGGCCGCGCCGAAGAACCGGCGGTCCTCGCCGGCCGACTTGGCCTGGACGGGGGCCTGGGCCTTGACCGCCATGAGCTTCTTGCCGGTGGCCGGCTGCTCGACCGGGGTCGTGCCCGGCATCTTGTCCTGGTCCTTGACCGGCACGGGGTCCGGGACGACGCCGTACCGCAGCCGGTCGTTGTACGCCTTCTCGGTCACCTTGAGGTGCAGCGGGGACTCGGGGGAGAGCTGGTAGGACTCGCCGGGCAGGAACTCGCCCTCGACGAGGCAGACCGTGCGGGTGCCCACCGGGACACCGCGCTCCTCGCGGCGGCAGTTGTCGTACACCTCCGCCAGCTCCAGGCCGTACGAGGTGTCCAGCTCCAGCGCGATCGACTTCGCGGGCAGCGTGCCGCGGTTGGCGAACGCCAGCGGGAGGGCCTGGCGGTCGCCGGCCTTCGCCTCGGAGGTGAGCTTCAGCTCGTCCACGACCAGGTCGGGGCCGCCGACGGTCACCTTGGTGGTGACGGGCGTGATGGTCGCGCCGGCCACCTTGCCGGTGACGGCGATGTCGCCGCTCGCGCCGTTCTTGCTGCCCTGGGCGGCGGAGACCAGCAGGTCGAAGCCGCCCTCGGCGCCGTTCCCGACCGACAGTTCCTGCTGCTTGCAGACGATCGTGGTGCCGCTCGGGGCGCACTTGGGGTTGGGCTTGGCCGGGTCGAGCCGGACCGACGCCACCCCGGCGACCTTGCCGAGGTCGAACGTGATGGTGAAATCACCGGCGAAGCTGTTGCCGACGCCGAGGTAGTTCAGGTCGTAGCGAAGGCTCTTCTCCTTCGGAGCCCCCGTCTCCGGGTGGGGCTGGAGCACGGCGTTGGCGGGGCCGCTCAGCGGGAAGACGCGGTCCGCGGCGTGCGCCGGTGCGGTCAGGCCGACGCTCAGGGCGGTCAACCCGGTAGCGGCCAGCAGGGAGATGCGCTTGTCCATGAACGTCGAGACCTCTGAGGGCGGGTCACAGTTGCACACTTTGCGACGTGACGGGCATCACATGCAACCATCCGGACTGATCACCTGTCACTTATGTACGCGGCGGCGGGTTCTGCCCTCGGAGGGGGAGCGCAGAACCCGCCGCCGCGACACGTGTCAGGCCCTCTTCGGCACCTCGGGCACGGGCAGCAGCAAAGGCAGCCGCAGCGCCCCGAACGCGTCCTTCGGGACCGCCGGAGCGACCGGCTCCACCGCCACGAGCCGCTCGTACGCCGCCCCCTGCGCCGGCCGCGGATCCGCCTCGCCCTTGTTCGGCCAGAACGCCATCGCGCGCTCCGCCTGGGCCGTGATCGTCAGCGACGGGTTGACGCCGAGGTTCGCCGAGACCGCCGAGCCGTCCACCACGGAGATGCCCGGGTGGCCGTGGAGGCGGTGGTACGGGTCGACCACGCCCTCCTCGGCGCTGGCGCCGATGGGGCAGCCGCCCAGGAAGTGCGCGGTCAGCGGGGTGCCCACCAGCTCGCCCACGTTGCTGCCGGGGAAGCCGTTGATCTCCTCGGCCAGCAGGGTCGCCGCCCGGGTGGCCTCCTCGATCTGGGTCGGGTTGGGCGCGCCGTGGCCCTGCCGGGCCGTCAGCAGCCCCTTGCCCAGGCCCCGCGGCTTGCGGTAGGTGGTCAGCGAGTTGTCCAGGGACTGCATGACCAGGCCGATGATGGTCCGCTCCGACCAGCGCCGGTTGGACAGCGAACGCATCAGCTGGACCGGGTGGGTCGCGGTCCTGGCCAGCCAGGCCAGCACCCGGTGCTTGCCGTACGGCACCTGGAGGACCGTCATGAACCCCATCGCGTTCGAGCCCTTGCCGTAGCGCACCGGCTCGATGTGGGTGTCGGCGTTGGGGTGGACGGAGGAGGTGATGGCCACGCCCCGGGTGAAGTCGGCGCGGCCGGTGCCGCCGTGCCGCTTGCGGTAGCGGCGGTCGCTGGTCTGCGCGCCGACGATCCCCTCGGAGTTGGTCCGGGTCAGATCGCCCAGGCGGCCCGAGATCCGCGGCAGCTCGCCCCGGTCCTTCATGGTGTGCAGCAGCGTCTGGGTGCCGTACGTACCGGCGGCGACGACCACGTACCGGGCGCGCAGCACCTTGGCCCGGCCCTTGCGGCGGTGGTCGGTGGGAACGGTCCGGACCCGGTAGCCGCCGTCGGGGTGCTCGGAGAGCGCGGTGACGGTGGTCATCGGGTGGATGACCGCGCCCGCCCGCTCCGCCAGGTGCAGGTAGTTCTCGTTGAGGGTGTTCTTCGCCCCGTGCCGGCAGCCGGTCATGCACTCGCCGCACTCGGTGCAGGCCCGGCGGGCCGGTCCGGCGCCGCCGAAGTACGGGTCGGGGACCTCCTCGCCGGGCCGGACCCGGCGCGCGGCCGCGCCGCCGGCACCCGGGCCGGCCGCCTCCCCGGTGTCCTCGGCGCCCGTGGTGCCGTCGGCGTCCCTGGCGTCCTTGCCGTCGCCGAAGAAGACGCCGACCGGGGCCATGTGGAAGGTGTCGCCGACGCCCATCTTCTCGGCGGCGGCCAGCAGGTGCTCGTCGGAGGGGGTCATGGTGGGGTTGAGCCGGACCCCCAGCATGCGCCGGGCCTGGTCGTAGTACGGGGCCAGCTCCTCCTGCCAGTCGGTTATGCCCGCCCACTGCCGGTCCTGGAAGAAGGCGGCGGGCGGCACGTACAGGGTGTTGGCGTAGTTGAGCGAGCCGCCGCCGACCCCGGCGCCCGCGAGCACCATCACGTTGCCGAGCAGGTGGATGCGCTGGATCCCGAACAGCCCGAAGGCCGGGGCCCACAGGTAGTTGCGCAGGTCCCAGGAGTTCTTGGGCAGGTCCGCGCGCGCGAAGCGGCGGCCGGCCTCCAGGACGCCGACCCGGTAGCCCTTCTCGGTCAGCCGCAGGGCCGACACCGAGCCGCCGAAGCCGGATCCGATGACGATGACGTCGTAGTCGTACCCGTGGTCGTCCACCGGTTCCCGTCCTCTATCGCAGTCGGAGCGCCTTCATGACGCGCAGGCTGCGGGTCATGAACGCGGCGTACTTGTCGTCGGTCATGCCCAGCGAGGGCGCCATCGGCAGCAGCCGCTGGTGGGCGACGGTCTGGGCCTCGGTGTACTTGAGGATGCCCTCGGAGCCGTGCCGGCGGCCGAGACCGGAGTCCTTCATGCCGCCCATCGGCGCCTGGGCGCTGCCGTACGCCGGGGCGTAGCCCTCGTTGATGTTGACGGTGCCGGTGCGCAGCCGGGCCGCGACGGCGTGGCCGCGGCGGGCGTCCTTGGTCCACACGCTGGAGTTGAGCCCGTACGCCGTGGCGTTGGCCTGGGCGATGGCCTCGTCCTCGTCGGTGAACCGGTAGATGGCGACGACCGGGCCGAAGGTCTCCTCGGCGCACACCGCCATCGGTGCCTCGACGCCGTCGAGGATGGTCGGCTCGTAGAAGAGCGGGCCGAGGTCCGGGCGGGCGACCCCGCCGGCCACCAGCTTGGCGCCCTTCTCCACGGCCTCCTCGACGTGGCGGCGTACGGTCTCCAGCTGGCGCTCGCCGACGAGGGAGCCCATGTCCGCCCCGTACGCGAGGGCGCTGCCCAGGCGCATGGCCTTGGTGCGGGCCGCGAACCGCTCGACGAAGGCGTCGGCGACGGAGGCGTGGACGTAGAGCCGCTCGATGGAGATGCACAGCTGGCCGGCGGAGGAGAAGCAGGCGCGCACGGCCCCGGCGGCGGCCTTCTCGATGTCGGCGTCGTGCAGCACGAGCATGGCGTTCTTGCCGCCGAGCTCCAGCGATACGCCGACCAGGCGGGCGGCGGCGCCCTGCGCGACCTCGCGGCCGGTGCGGGTGGAGCCGGTGAAGGAGACGTAGTCGGCGTGCCGGACCACCTCGGGGCCGACGACCGGGCCCTCGCCGATCACGATCTGGAACACCTCGGCCGGCAGTCCGGCCTCGATGAGCAGCTCGCGGGCCCACAGGGCGGTCAGCGCGGTCTCGGTGTCGGGCTTCATGACGACCGCGTTGCCGGAGACGAACGCGGGCAGCGCGTCGCCGACCGACAGCTCCAGGGGGTAGTTCCAGGGGGCGATCTGGCCGACGACCCCGCGGGGCTGGCGCAGCTCGGTGACCTTGGTCAGGGTCGGCATGGCGCCGGTGTGGTGCTTGGGGCGCAGGTAGGCGGGTGCCTTGCGGCCGTAGTGGCGGGCGGCGACGGCGACGGCCTGGACCTCTTCGTGGGCGTGCAGGCGCGCCTTGCCGGTCTCCAGCTGGATCAGGTCGAGGACCTCGGCCTGGCGGGCGAGGACCAGGTCGTGGAAGCGCAGCAGGACCGCCGCCCGCTGCCGTACGGGGACGGCCGCCCAGGCGCTCTGCGCGGCGCGGGCCCGGTCGAAGGCGGCGGCCACGTCCTCGGGCGTGGCCTCGGGCAGGTCCGCCAGCTTGTCCCCGGTGAAGGGGGTGTGGTTGGCGGTGCTGCCGGAGCCGATGACTCCGCGGGTCAGCCGGGTGACCAGCTCAGGGGTCACGACGTCGGCGGCGGTGCGGACACCCGCCGGGGTGGGAGCCGAGGGATTGGTGAAGGCAGGCGCCTGCAAGACCGTCATGGCGGTGAGCGTATGCCGACGGCGAGCCTTTGGGTACCCGCCGGTAACCCGAATTTACGTTTCCGCCAGTGATCGCTGGCAGAAATGACCCGATCAGGGTGAAGCGGACCCTCCGGCGGGCTCCCAGCCCCGCAGGACGATGTCGAACTGCTCCCGCATCGTGGTCCAGTCCGACGCCGGGCCGGCCATGTAGATGCCGTACTCGGTGCCGTCCGGCGCGTAGTACATCTGCTCGATCAGCCGCCGCGGGCCGGGGTGCCCCTGCTTCTCGGTCCAGGTGAACTCCCACAGCGCGGACTTCTCCTGGCCCCGGAAGGTGTTCTGGTTCAGCCACTTGCGCTGGTAGTCCGTCCGCTCCTTGACCTGCCGTTCCAGGTCCAGGAGGTGCATGTACGGATTGACGTGGTCGGGCGTCTTGTCGACGCCGATACGGATCTTGTGCTTGCCGTTGTCGGGGGTGTAGTCGATCTGGTCCCCGTCCGTCTGCCGCCGCCAGCCGTCGGGCACGAACAGCGTGAACCCCTCGGGGTCCGTCACCCGCTGCCAGCCCGCCGGGACCGGGACCCCGCTCTCGGAGGGCTTGCCCTCGGTGGGCTTGCCGCCGGTGGCCTTGCCGTCGGGGGACGCCCCGGCCGTCGTACCGCCGCCGCTCCCCCCGTCGGCACCCTTCTCGGTCATCTTGAGCACGCCGAACACCCCGGCGCCGCCGAGCACCGCCGCCACCAGGGCGACCAGTGCGGCCCGGCGCACCCGGCCCGCGGCGCCGCCGCGCACCGGCGGGACCGCGGCCCCGCCGGAGTCCTCGAGCCGCGCGGTGGCCACGCCCCGGGTGCCGGACGCACCGGCGGCAGCGCCGGACGCCGGCGGCTCCACGGCGCTGCGGGTGCTCCGGGTGCTCCGGGTGCTCCCGGCGGCCTCGGCCGGCCGGTCACCGGCGCGTTCCTCCGGGCCGATCGTGCGGGTCGCGACGTACGCCTGGGCGGCCTTCGGCTCGCGGCCCTCCATCGCCTCGATCAGCATCCGCTCGGCCTCGGCCGCCGACGGCCGCTCGGCCGGGTCCTTGCGCAGCAGCGCGGTGATCACCGGACCGAGCGCCCCCGCCTGCCGCGGGGCGGGCGGTTCGTCGTTGACCACGGCCGTCAGGCTGGAGATGGGCGAGGTACGGCGGAACGGCGAGCGGCCCTCGACGGCCGTGTAGAGGGTGGCGCCCAGCGACCACAGGTCGGAAGCCGGGTCGGGGGCTCCGCCGGTGACCCGCTCGGGGGCCAGGTAGTCGATGGAACCGACGAGTTCGCCGGTGCGCGTGATGGAGGAGTCGCCCTCGATCGCGGCGATGCCGAAGTCGGTGAGGAGCACCCGGCCGTCCCTGGCCAGCAGCACGTTGCCGGGCTTGACGTCCCGGTGCAGCACGCCCACCTTGTGCGCGGCGCGCAGCGCGCCCAGGACGTGCAGTCCGATCCGGGCCGCCTCCCGCGGCTCGATCCGGCCGGCCTCCTTGGCGGCGTCCGCGAGCGAGGGGCCGTCGATGTACTCCATGACGATCCACGGCCGGTCGTCGTGCTCGAAGACGTCGTGCAGGGTGACGACGGCCGGATCCGCGATCCGGGCCGCGGCCCGCGCCTCCTTCTGCGCGCGGGCGTGCAGCACCGCCCGCTCGGCCTCGGCGACGTACAGACCCGCCGTCAGCTCCTTGACGGCGACCGTCCGGTTCAGCAGTTCGTCGTGCGCGCGCCAGACCCTGCCCATGCCGCCGCGGCCGATGGACTCGACGAGCCGGTACCGGCTCACGAGCACGGCGCCCGCACCTGTCCTGTTATCCACGAAACCCCGCCACTGTTGTGCACTCCGGGCCAGATTACGGAGCGGTCGGGCGATGCCGGAACCGGACGGGCGCGGTGAGACAGCACTGTGACGCAATTGCCGTAGTGACTCTCCGTCAGCGGCCCGGCCTGTAACTCCCCGTGGCCTTTTCGAAGACCTCGGTGACCTTGGACTCCCCGTCCTGCGGCCCCGTCACCATGACGACGTGGTAGCGGCCGCCGAGGGCGACGACGTAGTTGCGGGCGTAGACGCTGCGGCCGCCGCCGTCGATCCACGTGTACTGGCCCTCGGCGATGAGCTGCTGGCCGACCGTGGTCGTCCGGATGCCCCGCGACGTCACCCAGGTCGAGGACCGGAACGGCTCCAATTCGCGTTGCTTGTCCTTCTGGTACGCGGCCGGGTCGGGCTTGCCCTCGACGGCGTCGCGCCCGGGGACCACGATCAGGTGGTGGTCCCCGTTGCTGTAGCGGACCTGGCCCATGTCGTTGATCGGCCGCCGCTCCCAGCCCTCGGGGACGACGATCTGGAAGCCCTCGGGGTCCTGGGAGGTGATGAATCCGGGCGGGGCCGTCTGGGGGGCCGGCTTGGACTCGGGCGCCGCC
Source organism: Streptomyces sp. NPDC090022 (assembly GCF_044748145.1). Taxonomy (NCBI): domain Bacteria; kingdom Bacillati; phylum Actinomycetota; class Actinomycetes; order Kitasatosporales; family Streptomycetaceae; genus Streptomyces; species Streptomyces sp. NPDC090022. The sequence continues at coordinate 197,628 of NZ_JBIVFN010000012.1, read as the reverse complement.
GACGGCGTACCGCCCGTACCGCTCGTGCCGCCCGTACCGCCCGGGCCGCCGGCGGGGGCCGGGGGGGACGGCTGGGACGGCTGCGGCGTGGTGCGCACGGGGGCCGGGCCGCGGTCGGCGACCGGGTCGGCCCGGTCGGCCTTGGGCATGAACACCATCGCGTAGGCCACCGCCCCGGCGAGCGCCAGCAGGATGGACACCAGCAGGGTCCGGCCGAGCGCACGGGGCCCGCGGCGGCGCGGCTGGGGGGCGCCGCGGTGGCGGCCGTGGGAGAGGTCGGCGCGCCGGCGCACGACGGGCAGCCGGGCCGGGTCGGGCGCCGGGAGCGCTATCACGTCCGTGGCGCCCTCGGGTTCGGGCGCCGACCGTACGAGACTGCGCAGCCAGCCGCGCAGCTCCTCGAAGTCGGGCCGCTCAGTGGGGTCCTGGCGCAGCAGGGACTCCACGACCGGCCGCAGCGGACCGCACTCCTCCGCGAAGGCGGGCGGCTCGGCGCAGACCATCTCGACGAGTTCGGCGGTGCTGTCCTCGGGGTAGGGGGCGTGGCCCTGGACGGCCCGGTAGAGCAGGGCGCCCAGGGCCCACAGGTCGGTGGCCGGCCCGACGGGGGCGGCCAGCTGCCAGTTCCCGTGGACGGGGCCGGCCTGTTCGGGCGCCCACCGCTCGGTGACGGGACCGACGACGGCCATCCGGGTCTGCCGGGCCCGCTCGGCGGCCAGCGCGGTCGCGGGACCGGTACGGGCGCGGGGTCCCTCGGCGTCCCAGCCGCCGCGGGGCGGGAGGGGGACGGGTGCGGGGGCGGGGAGGGGCACGGCGGCGGGTGCGGGTGCGGAGGCCGGGAGGGGCGCGGGGGCCGGGTCCGGGGCCGGGTCGGGGTCCGCCTGCTGGTAGCCCTGCGGGAGGGCGAGGGGGGCGCGCGGTCCGGAGGGTACGGCCGGCAACGGCGGTGGCGTCTCGTCCGGGGCGCCGCCGTACGGATACGAATACCCCTGCGGCAGGTTGGAGCCCTCGGGGCGCGGCTCGGGCCGCAGCTCACGGCGGGCGGCGGCCTGGGCACCGGCCCGGTAGGCGGCGATGGCGCCACCGGACCGGGCGGCCCGCTGGTCGGGGCGCGCGGGACCGCCGTTCTCCGGCCGGGGGCCCGCCGCCGGGCCGGGGTCCGGGTCCGGGGGCGACCCGGCCCCTTCCGGGAGCGGCCGGGGCCGCGGCTCCGGGCGGCCGGGAGCGGGGTCCGGCTCGCGCTGCGGGACGATCTGGTCGGCGTACAGCGGCCCGGTCACCTGCCGGGGCAGCGGCGCGGTGTCGTACCCGGGTGCCACCAACGGGGCGTATCCGGCGCCGGTGTTCCCGCGGGGCCGGGGGGACCCGGCGTCGTCACGGTGACCGGGGTCGCCGGTGCCGGGGGCGCCGTCGGCGGGACCGTCGTAGCCGGAACCACCGCGGCCGGGACCGTCGGACGTGGGCTCGCTGTAGCCGGAACCACGGCGGCCGGGACCGTCGGACGCGGGGTCGCTGTGGCCGGAACCACCGTCGCCGGAACCGAAGGCCGGCGGGGCGTCGTAGTCGGCGTGGTCCGGGGCACCGCGGCCGGGGTCGCCGGGGACGGGGGTGCCGTAGGCCGGGGCGCCGTAGCCGGAACCGTAGGCGGGGGCGTCGTAGGCGGCGGTGGTGGGGTCCGGGTCGCCGTAGGCGGCCGCGCTGCCCCAGCCGGCCGACGCGGGGACCGGGTCGTAGCCGCAGAGGGCCTCCTCGGCGGCGCCCGCGGCCAGGCCGGTCAGGACCACACGGCCGTCGTCGCAGACCAGGACCGTGCGGACGGTGATGTTGCGGTGCGTCCAGCCGTGCGCGTGCAGGACCCGCAGCGCGGTCAGCACGTCCGAGGCGACCTCCGCCGCCCGGTACGGGCTCAGCGGCTGGTCGGCCACGAGCGCGGCCAGCGGGCGGGCGGGGACGAGTTCGCTCACTATCCACAGCGAGCCGCCCTCGGCGAACACGTCGAACACCTGGTCCAGGCGCGGGTGGTCGGGGATCCGGGCCGCGGCCTGCGCGGCCTCGATGGCCCGCCGGACGGCCGGCAGGTCCCCCGGGGAGACCACCTCCGGCGCCCGGTGTCCGTCGAGCAGCTCCGCGTCGACGACCTCGGGTAACGGCACCTGCCGGACCAGCACTTCCTGCCCGCTTCGGGTGTCGAAGGCGCGGGTCTCGACGAGCTCCTGGTCGTCGGACGGCGGCACCGGCAGACGGTAGCGTCCGGCCAGGATCCGGCCCGCGTAGTCGTCCACTTCGCCTCCCCCGAGTGCGGTGTCCCCCATGCCCCGCCGACACGATACGTCGCCGGGGCCGCCCGCGTCCCGGGCCTGCCTCAGTCCGCCCCGTCGGGGTGACCGATCAGTCCACGATCTGGAAGGTCTCGAACGCCGTGTTCCGGATCTGCGTGCACTCCGCGCCGTCCCACTGGTCCGCCGCGCAGCTGATCATGATCGCGTAGCCGTGCGTCGCGTCCACCTTGAAGCCGCGGTTGAGGACGCGCACCTTGGTGCCGTTCTGCACCCGCTCGAACTCCCAGTCCGCGACGGTCGGGTAGTCCCGGTACGTCGTGGCCCGGATGCCGAGCAGGCGGTACCCGCTGCTGGAGCTGCCGGTCGACCGCTCCCCCAGCTCCCAGGCCAGCTTGGCGTCGTTCTTCGGGCTGTTGGTGTAGTCCACCTGGATCCGCGGGAAGCCGCCGTCGCGGCTGTGTATGGCGCCGGAGTTGTCCCCGGCTATGGCGGTCTGGTGGAAGCCCTCCGGCATGTACATCGAGAAGTGGAACTTGGTGTTGGTGACCTGGACGTAGCCCGCCGGCGCACCGCCGCCCGTGCCGGGGCCGGGCGGCGGGGTGCCGCCGCCCGGGACGCCGATGCCGGCGTCCTGACCGGGCGTCTGCCCCTGTCCCTGGCCCTGCCCCTGCCCCTGACCCTGCCCCTGACCCTGGCTCTCGCCCTGGCCCTGGCCCTGGGTGGCGCTGCCGTCCGGGGCCGGGGAGGAGCCCCCGCCCTGGCCGTTGCCCGCGCCGTTGCCCGCGCCGGCGCCCGGGGACGGGTTGCCGGACGCGGTCGCTCCGCCGCCCTTGGCGCCCTTGCCCTTGTCCTTGTCGTCGCCGCTGAAGGCGTACACGAGGAGCCCGCCGACCACGGCCAGCACGACCACCACCGCGGCGATCGCCAGCGCGATGGTGCGGCGCGGCATCACATCGGTGAGCGGGGCGGCGACGGGCGCCTGACGCCGGCCCAGGCCACCGCCGCCGGACGGCGACGCCGCGTCGGCCGGGGCCTCGGCGGCCGAGGTGGTGACGGCGGCGGCCGCCTTGGCCTCCTCGGCGGCCTTGCGGGCCGCCTTCAGCGCGGCGCGGGCGCGGTCGCGCTGCTCGCGCTCGCGGCGCTCGCGCTCCTTGCGCTCGGCCCGCTCCGCCTCCTTGGCCGCCTTCTCGGCCTCCTTGGCGGCCTTCTCCGCCGCCCGTTCGGCCGCCTTGAGGGCCGCGGCCTTCTCGGCGGCCTCCTTGGCCTCGGCGAGCGAGATCTGCCGGGTCTCCTCGACCGCCGGGACCGGCTCCGCCTCGGGCGCGTCGATGACGGCGGTCAGCAGGGCACGGGCGCCGGCGTCGTCGAGGCGCTGGGCGGGGTCCTTGGCGAGCAGGCCGTAGATGACCTCGGTGAGCGGACCCGCGTTCTTCGGCGGGTCGACCTGCTCGGTCATCACCGCGGTGAGGGTGGCGAGGGCGGAGCCCTTGTCGTACGGCGGGGAGCCCTCGACGGCGGCGTAGAGCAGGCCGCCGAGGGACCACATGTCGGCGGGCGGGCCGGGCTTCTGACCGCGGGCGCGCTCCGGCGCGATGTACGAGGGGGCGCCGACGAGCATGCCGGTGGAGGTGACCGAGGGGTCGCCCTCGACCTGGGCGATGCCGAAGTCGGTGAGGACCACGCGTCCGCTGTCCGCTATGAGGACGTTGGAGGGCTTCACGTCGCGGTGCAGGATGCCTTCGCCGTGGGCGTCCTTGAGCACGTCGAGCACGGCGAGGCCGACCTCGGCGGCGCGCCGGGGCGTGAGGGTGCCGCGCTCGCGGATGTACTCGGCGAGCGAGGGGCCCTCGATGAGCTCCATGACGATCCAGGGGCGGGCGTCCTCGTCGACGACGTCGTAGACGGTGACCGCGCCCGCGCTGCGGATCCGGGCGATGGCCTTGGCCTCGCGCAGGGTCCGCGTGATCAGGCGGCGCTTCTCGTCCTCGTCGACGCCGTTGCCGAAGCGCAGTTCCTTGACGGCGACGGTACGGCCGAGCGTCTCGTCGACGGCACGCCAGACGGTGCCCATGCCGCCCTTGCCGAGCACGGACACCAGCCGGTACCGGCGGGCGAGCAGCCGGCCCTCGTCCTCGCCGGTGTCCTTGGTGACGCCCTTGACGCCTGTCGCCCCGTCACCGGCCCTGCCGTCCTTGCGGCCTGCCGCGTCGGCGGGGCGGGCGTCCTTGGGTGCGGCGTCCTTGGGTGCGGGGGCCGCGGGCGCCGCGGGGGCGGCCGGGACGGCGTCCTTGCGGTCGGCGTCGCGCGCGCCGGAGCGCTGCTTCACCAGCGGCGGGACGGCATCGGTGAGGTCTTCGAGCTCTTCGTCGTCGGCGGCGGGAGCAGCCGCGGGCGGCCCGGCCTTCACGGCGGCCTCGCCGTCACCTGCGGAACGCTGCTTCACCAGCGGCACGGCACCGGCCGCCGCCGCCGGGGCGGCCGCGTCCCGCGGAGCGTCGTCACCACCGGCGCCGGCACCCGACGCGGGCTCGGACGCAGACACCGACGCGGGCGCGGTCTCAGGCGCCGACGCGGGCTCGGACGCAGGCGTCGACGCGGACTTGGCCGCCGGCGTCGCCGACCCGGCCCCGGCAGCCGTCCCGGATTCCGGTTCCGTCGTCGCGACGGCGTCCGCACCGCCCTCGGGGGCCGGTGACGTCGCGCCGCCGGCCGTCCCCCCGCCGTCCCCGGAACGCTGCTTCACCAGCGGCACCCTGTCCGCCGACGGCGCCGTCGTGGGCTCCTGTTCCGGGGCGTCTGCTGCGGAAGCGACGGAGTCTCCCGGCGTACGTGTGTGCTCCGGTTTCGACATGCGTCCCCTCCGCAATCGTGGCACCGTGTCCGGCCGGCCCGCCAGCCGTCTGGGCCCGGGCGTAACCAGCCTTGGCCGAACCCTCATTGTTCCTCACTCCGCAACGGACGGGTGCCACGGGTGTCCGGTTCCCCGGTCAGATGGGGACGATGTCCGGGGCGCCCAGGCGTGCCGCGTCCGCCGTCTGGTCGTCCGGCTGCCGCTGCGACTCGCGTTCCGCCTGGACCCGCTTCTCGTAGTGCTCCACCTCCTTCTCGATCTGCTGCTTGTCCCAGCCCAGGACCGGCGCCATCAACTCCGCGCACTCCCGCGCCGACCGCGTCCCGCGGTCGAAGGTCTCGATCGAGATCCGGGTCCGCCGGGTCAGGACGTCGTCCAGGTGCCGCGCCCCCTCGTGCGAGGCCGCGTAGACGACCTCGGCCCGCAGGTAGTCCTCCGCCCCGGTGAGCGCCTCCCCCAGGCTCGGGTCCGCCGCGATCAGATCCAGCAGTTCCTCCGTGAGCGCGCCGTACCGGTTCAACAGGTGCTCCACGCGCACCACATGGAGTCCGCTGCGCGCGGCGATCCGGGCCCGCCCGTTCCACAGCGCCCGGTAGCCCTCCGCGCCCACCAGCGGGATGTCCTCGGTGACGCACGACGCGACCCTCTGGTCGAGCCCGTGCACCGCCTCGTCGACCGCGTCCTTGGCCATCACCCGGTACGTCGTGTACTTGCCGCCGGCCACGACCACCAGCCCCGGCACCGGGTGGGCCACCGTGTGCTCGCGCGACAGTTTGCTCGTGGCGTCCGACTCGCCGGCCAGCAGGGGCCGCAGGCCCGCGTACACCCCCTGCACGTCGTCCCGGGTCAGCGGCACGGCGAGGACGGAGTTCACGCGGTCCAGCAGGTAGTCGATGTCCGCGCTGGACGCGGCCGGGTGCGCCTTGTCCAGGTCCCAGTCGGTGTCGGTGGTGCCCACGATCCAGTGCCGGCCCCACGGGATGACGAAGAGGACGGACTTCTCCGTGCGCAGGATCAGGCCGCTCGTGGAGTGGATGCGGTCCTTGGGGACGACCAGGTGGATGCCCTTGGAGGCCCGGACGTGGAACTGCCCGCGCTCGCCGATCAGCGCCTGCGTGTCGTCCGTCCACACCCCCGTCGCGTTCACCACCTGCTTCGCGCGGATCTCGTACTCCCCGCCGCCCTCCACGTCCTGGACGCGCGCGCCGACCACCCGTTCGCCCTCACGGAGGAATCCGATCACCCTCGCCCGGTTGGCGCAGTGCGCCCCGTACGCCGCGGCCGTGCGGACCAGCGTGGCGACGTAGCGCGCGTCGTCCATCTGGGCGTCGTAGTACTGCAGCGCGCCCACCAGCGCGTCCTTGCGCAGGCACGGCGCCACCCGCAGGGCGCGCCCGCGCGAGAGGTGCCGGTGGACCGGCAGGCCCCGGCCGTGGCCGCTGGAGACCGACATCGCGTCGTACAGCGCGACGCCGGAGCCCGCGTAGAGACGCTCCCAGCCGCGGTGCTGGAGCGGATAGAGGAACGGCACGGGTTTGACCAGGTGCGGGGCGAGCCGCTCCAGCAGCAGCCCCCGCTCCTTGAGCGCCTCGCGCACCAGCGCGAAGTCGAGCATCTCCAGGTAGCGCAGGCCGCCGTGGATGAGCTTGCTCGACCGGCTGGACGTGCCCGAGGCCCAGTCCCGGGCCTCGACCAGCCCCGTCGAGAGGCCTCGGGTCGCCGCGTCGAGCGCGGTGCCGGCGCCCACCACGCCCGCGCCCACCACCAGCACGTCGACCTCGCGTTCGGCCATTCGGGCGAGCGCCTCGGCGCGCTGCGCGGGTCCCAGTGTCGCTGTCCTCACCGCTGCCTCCCGTTGGTGCGGGTGATCCCGCTCACATCCCCCTCCGCCATGATTCTGACGGGACGTCCCGACATCAGCCACCGCCTGTGGACAACACAATGATCGCCACCAGTCCACAATGCCGCAGATCGGTCATATATACGCCTAGTCTGACATAGCGCCAACTCCCTCTCTCCACAGGACTTGCGCGTTCAGCCCTCTCATGTCAGGGAAAGGGACGGCACCCCATGCCCGCAGATCTCGCCGTCATCGGACTGGGCCATCTCGGCCTCCCACTCGCCCAGGCCGCCGTCGCCGCCGGCATCGAGACCGTCGGCTACGCTGCCGGACCGGCCACCGACACCCCCCTCACCGCCGCCGAGATCCGCCGGATGTCGGCGGCCGGCTTCCGCGTCACCACCAACGCCGCCGAACTCGGCCGGGTCCGCACGGCCGTCATCTGCGCGCCCACCCGCCTCGGCCCGGACCGCGCCCTCGACCTCGACGCCGTAGGCGAGGCGGCCCGGGCGCTGGCCGGCCGGCTGCGCCCGCACACCACCGTCATCCTGGAATCGGCCGTCCACCCGGGCGTCACCGAGGACTTCCTGCGCCCGATCCTCGAAGAGGGCTCGCGGCTGCGGGCCGGCCGGGACTTCCACCTGGCCTACTCCCCCAGCCGCTTCGACCCGGGCAACCGGACGCACACCTTCACCAACACCCCGAAGGTGATCGGCGGCCTCACCCCCGCGTGCACCGAGTCGGCGGCCGCCTTCTACGCCCGCCTGACCGACAAGGTGGTCCGGGCCCGCGGCCTGCGCGAGGCCGAGACGGTCCAGCTGCTGGAGACCAACTACCGGCACGTCAACATCGCCCTCATGAACGAGATGGCCGTGCTCTGCCACGACCTCGGCGTGGACCTGTGGGACGTCGTCCGCTGCGCCGAGACCAAGCCCTACGGCTTCCAGGCCTTCCGCCCCGGCCCCGGCGTCGGCGGGCACGGCGTCCCCCTCGACCCCAACTACCTCCCCCACACCACCCGCACCCCCGGCCACCCCCTGCGCATGGTGGGCCTGGCCCAGGAGATCAACGGCCGGATGCCCCAGTACGTCATCCAGCGCAGCGCCGCCCTCCTCAACGAGCACGGCAAGTCCGCGCGCGGCGCCCGCGTCCTGCTCCTCGGCGTCACCTACAAGCCCGACCTCGCCGACCAGGAGGGCGCCCCGGCCCGCGAGATCGCCAGCCGCCTGCTCGACCTCGGCGCGCTGATCAGCTACCACGACCCGTACATCGCGGGGTGGCGGGTGCGCGACCGGCCCGTCCCCCGTGCCGAATCGTTGTACGAGGCCGCGGCCAACGCCGACCTGACGATCCTGCTCCAGCAGCACCGCACGTACGACCTCCAAGGTCTCGCGGTGAAGGCCCAGTTGCTCCTGGACACCCGCGGCGCCAGTCCGGTGGGCGCGGCGCACCGGCTCTGACCGCCCCCGCCCCCGCCCCGTCGCCGGGGAAATCCCCCACCGGATGTCGGTGGCTGCTGCTAGCCTGCGGCGTCACTTATCTCGCGCATACATTCGTAGGAACGTAGGCGCGTCCGATCCCTTGGGGGGGATTTCTTCATGAGCCAGCAGTTCCAGCCTCCGGCGCCCGACTCCCAGACCCCGGCCGGCTTCGGCGCGCCGGTCGCCCCGGCCCGCCGCGGCAACGTCGGCCTCGGCATCGTGGCCGCCGTCGTCGCCGCCCTCATCGCGGCCGGCGCGTACGGCGGCATCATCGGCGCCACCGAGTACGAGATCGGCTACGCCGCGCTCGGCGTCGGCTTCCTGATCGGCCTGGCCTCGGGCAAGATCGGCGGCTCCAACCCGGTCCTGCCGGTCGTGAGCGCACTGCTCTCGCTCGGCGCCGTCTACGGCGGCCAGCTGCTGGGCACGGCCATCATCGGCGCGAAGGTCGCCCCGGTCGGCGCGTTCGAGCTGCTCACCCAGCACTTCGCCCTGGTGCAGGAGGCCTGGACGGAGGAGACCAGCCCGATCTCGCTGGCGTTCTTCGCGATCGGCGCCGTCGTGGCGTTCCAGACGGCCCGCAAGACCGCCGCCTGACCCGCCGCGCCGCGCCGGGTCCCGTCCCCGCCCCCACCAGGGGGCTCGGCGCACGGGACCCGGACCATCCGCCGGCTCCGCCACATCGCCCGGCAGACCACCGCTGAACTGCGAAAACCCTGTTGCCGGGAACGGCGGCGGCCATATGATCCGCGCGTGTCCGCACTTCCCTCCACCGGCCGGCCCGTCTTCGAACCCACCGAACGCGTCCCGGCCCTCGCCGCACTCCGCTCCGCCGTCACCGACCGCCGATGGGACGCCGTCGCCGCCGCCTTCGAGGCCCTGCCCGACGAGGACGACCGCGTCCAGGCCTGTCGGACCGTGGCCGAGACCCCGGGCGCGGAAACGTTCCTGCGCCAGGTCGCCGACCAGCGCCCCGGCGACCCGCTGCCGCGCACCCTGCTGGCCCAGCGGCTCGTCCAGGCGGGCTGGGACGTCCGTACCGCGGCCCGGGCCGAGCACGTCTCGCGCCGCCAGTTCGACGCGTTCTTCGCCCACCTGCGGCAGGCCGAGCAGCTGCTCATCGACGTCTGCGCCGAGTACCCGGCGTACGGCCTGGCCTGGTACGTGCGCATCATCACCGGGCGCGGTCTGGAGCTCGGCCAGAGCGAGACCCGGCGCCGCCACGACCGCCTCGCCGAGCACCACCCGCACCACTACTCCGGCCAGCTCCAGCTGCTCCAGCAGCTGTGCCCCAAGTGGGGCGGCACCTGGGAGGCCGCCGACGCCTTCGTCCGGGACGCCGTCGCGAAGGCGCCCGAGGGCAACCCGAACGGCGCGCTGGTCGCCGTCCTCCAGATGGAGCACTACCTGGAACTGACGGAGAAGGAGAGCAAGCAGGCCGCCGAACGCCACCTCCGCGACCCCGGCCGGCACGCCCGCCTCGTCGACGCCGCCCGCCGCTCCGTCCTGCACCCCGCCTTCCGCCCCGACAGCCACCAGGCGGTCGGCGCCCACAGCGCCTTCGCCGCCGCCCACTCGGTGGCCGGCCGCCCCGCGGACGCCGCCCCGCACTTCCGCGCCCTGGGCGACCACGCCAGCGAGTTCCCGTGGGGATACGTCGGCAACGGCGACCACGAGGCCGCCTTCGTCCGCCACCGAAAGACCGCCCTGGCCAAGGGCTGAGGAACACGAGCATGATCACCGAGACCACCGTCGACGGCGTCCGCACCGTCCTCGCCCACCGGGCCGGGCCCGTCACCGCCGGCCTGCTCTTCCGGGTCGGCCGCGCCGACGAGTCCCTCGCCACCAGCGGGGTCACCCACCTGGTCGAGCACCTCGCGCTGCACCGCCACGGCCTGAGCGACCTGCACTACAACGGGGCCACCGCCGCCGCGTACACCCACTTCCACGTCACCGGCACCCCCGCCGACGTCGTCGAGTACCTCAACGGCGTCTGCGCGGCCCTGCGCGACCTGCCCATGGAGCGCCTGGAGACCGAGAAGGAGATCCTGCGCACCGAGGGCGCCGGCCGCGGCCGCGGCCCGGGCCACGCCCTGCCGCTGTGGCGCTACGGCTCCCGCTCCTACGGCCTCACCAGCTACGGCGAGACCGGCCTGCACCGGCTCACCGGCCACGCCGTGCGCGCCTGGGCGCAGGAATGGTTCACCCGCGAGAACGCCGTCCTGTGGATGACCACCGACACTCTGCCCGAGGGCCTGGACCTCACCCTGCCCTCCGGCACCTGGCGCCCGGCCCCCGCGCCCACCTCGGCCCTGCCGCAGACCCCCGCGTACTTCCACGGCGACGACGGCGGCGTCGTGCTGTCCTCGGTGCTGCCCCGCTCCACGCGGGCGAACCTGTTCACCGAGGTGCTGGGCAAGGAGCTGTTCCGCGAGCTGCGCCAGAAGGGCGGCTACTCCTACACCGCGGCCGCCGACTACTGCGTCCGCGACGCCGACCACGCGACCGTCCTCGCGTACGCCGACGCGCTCCCCGAGAAGCAGGGCGCCGTGGTCGGGGCGTTCATCGACGTCCTGGCCAAGCTGCGGGCCGGCCGGATCGAGCAGGCCGACCTGGACGCCGTACGGGCGAGCGCCCTCAGCCACCTCGACGCGCCGGACCTGGCCGCGGCGATGCTGCCCTCCCACGCGATGAACCTGCTCCTGGGCCACCGCAACCTGACCGAGGAGCAGGCCCGGGCCGAGATCGCGGCGGTCACCGTCGCCGACCTGCGCCAGGTCGCCCGCGAACTGTGGGCGAACGCGCTGCTCCAGGTGCCCGGCCGGGGCGTGGAGTGGGCGGGCGTGGCCGCCGCGCCCCAGGAGTCCGCCGACATCGTCACCGGGCGCCGCTACACCTCCCTGGAGGACCGCGAGGTCGCGCTGCTGGTCGGCTCGGACGGAGTCAGCCTCACCGGCCCCGGCGACAGCCGGATCACCGTGCGCTACGCCGAGTGCTCCCTGATGAACGTCTACCCGGACGGCGGCCGGCACCTGATCGGCCACGACGGTTTCACCCTCGCCGTCGAACCGGCCCTGCACGGGATCACGGCCGCCGAACTGGCCCCGCTGGACGCCGGCGTCCCGCCGACCGCGGTCGTCCGCATGCCCCCGCGCGACCCGGACCGTATCCCGCGGCCGGGCACCGCCGCGGCCGAACGCCCCACGCCACCGGCCGCCCGCCCGCGGGCACCGCGCAGCGGCGCCCTCACGGCGGTGCTGTGGATCCTCGGTGTCCTCACCGCCGGCATGGGCATGCTGGCGGTGATCCTCACCTTCGCCGAGTTCGACACGTCGATCTCGCCGGAGGGGCCGGTGTGGAGCGAACTCGGCGCCTTCTGGTTCCTGACGGCGTGCTTCGGGGTGCCGTGGGGCATCTGCCTGCGCCGGCGCGTCCGGGGCCTGGGCTGACCGCCGCCCACGGGCCCCGCGTACGCCGGAGGGCCGGCCCCCGCTGACGGGAGCCGGCCCTCGGTGGTACTGCCCGGGTGGGGTCAGCGGCGGTGCTGGGAGTCCGCAACGGTGACCTCGACCCGCTGGAACTCCTTGAGCTCGCTGTAGCCGGTGGTGGCCATCGAGCGGCGCAGGGCGCCGAAGAGGTTCATCGAGCCGTCGGGGGTGTGGGACGGACCGGTGAGGATCTCCTCGGTGGTGCCGACCGTGCCCAGGTCCACCTTCTTGCCGCGCGGCACGTCCTCGTGGACGGCCTCCATGCCCCAGTGGTGGCCCTTGCCGGGCGCGTCGGTGGCACGGGCCAGCGGGGAGCCCATCATCACGGCGTCGGCGCCGCAGGCGATCGCCTTGGGCAGGTCGCCGGACCAGCCCACGCCGCCGTCGGCGATGACGTGCACGTAGCGGCCGCCGGACTCGTCCATGTAGTCGCGGCGGGCCGCGGCCACGTCGGCGACGGCGGTGGCCATCGGGACCTGGATGCCCAGCACGTTGCGGGTGGTGTGCGCGGCGCCGCCGCCGAAGCCGACCAGGACGCCCGCGGCGCCGGTGCGCATCAGGTGCAGGGCGGCGGTGTACGTGGCGCAGCCGCCGACGATGACCGGGACGTCGAGCTCGTAGATGAACTGCTTGAGGTTCAGCGGCTCGGCGGCGCCGGAGACGTGCTCGGCGGAGACGGTCGTACCGCGGATGACGAAGATGTCGACGCCCGCGTCCACCACGGCCTTGGAGAACTGCGCGGTGCGCTGCGGGGAGAGCGCGGCGGCGGTGACGACGCCGGAGTCGCGTACCTCCTTGATGCGCTGCCCGATCAGGTCGGCCTGGATCGGGGCGGCGTAGATCTCCTGGAGGCGGCGGGTCGCGGCGTCCTCGGGGAGCCCGGTGATCTCGTCGAGCAGCGGCTGCGGGTCCTCGTAGCGGGTCCACAGGCCCTCGAGGTTCAGCACGCCGAGGCCGCCGAGCTCGCCGATGCGGATCGCGGTCTGCGGGGAGACGACCGAGTCCATGGGGGCGGCCAGGAAGGGGAGCTCGAAGCGGTAGGCGTCGATCTGCCAGGCGATCGAGACCTCCTTCGGGTCCCGGGTGCGCCGGCTCGGGACGATGGCGATGTCGTCGAACGCGTACGCCCTGCGGCCGCGCTTGCCGCGCCCGATCTCGATCTCAGTCACGTGTGGTGGCCTTTCCCTCTTGGTCTGCCCGTCCAGTATCCCCGAACGCCGGAGGGTCGCGTTCCCGTGACCGCTGTACGGACGCACGGCTGTAGGCACGCACGGCGAAGGGGCGGACCCGTCGTCCGGGTCCGCCCCTTCGCCTCAGCTCACGTCGCTCAGCCCTGGCGGGAGTAGTTCGGCGCCTCGACCGTCATCTGGATGTCGTGCGGGTGGCTCTCCTTCAGGCCCGCCGAGGTGATCCGGACGAACCGGCCGCGGTCCTGGAGCTCGGGCACCGTGCGGCCGCCGACGTAGAACATCGACTGGCGCAGGCCGCCGACCAGCTGGTGGACGACCGCGGCGAGCGGGCCGCGGTAGGGCACCTGGCCCTCGATGCCCTCGGGGATGAGCTTGTCGTCGCCGCCCACGCCCTCCTGGAAGTAGCGGTCCTTGGAGAAGGACTTGCGGTCGCCGCGGGACTGCATCGCGCCCAGCGAGCCCATGCCGCGGTACGACTTGAACTGCTTGCCGTTGATGAAGAGCAGCTCGCCCGGGGACTCCTCGCAGCCCGCGAGCAGCGAGCCGAGCATCACCGTGTCGGCGCCCGCGACCAGGGCCTTGGCGATGTCGCCGGAGTACTGCAGGCCGCCGTCGCCGATGACCGGGACGCCCGCGGCCTTGGCGGCCAGCGAGGCCTCGTAGATGGCGGTGACCTGCGGGACGCCGATGCCGGCGACGACGCGGGTGGTGCAGATGGAGCCGGGGCCGACACCGACCTTGATGCCGTCGACGCCCGAGTCGATGAGGGCCTGGGCGCCGTCGCGGGTGGCGACGTTGCCGCCGACGACGTCGACCGTCGAGTTCGACTTGATCTTGGCGACCATGTCGCCGACCAGGCGGGAGTGGCCGTGGGCGGTGTCGACGACGATGAAGTCCGCGCCGGCCTCGATGAGCGCCTGGGCGCGCTCGTACGCGTCACCGGCGACGCCGACGGCGGCGCCGACCAGCAGCCGGCCGTCCTTGTCCTTGGCGGCGTTCGGGTACTTCTCGGCCTTGACGAAGTCCTTGACCGTGATGAGGCCCTTGAGGATGCCCGCGTCGTCGACCAGCGGCAGCTTCTCGATCTTGTGGCGGCGCAGCAGCTCCATGGCGTCCACGCCCGAGATGCCGACCTTGCCGGTGACCAGCGGCATCGGGGTCATGACCTCGCGCACCTGGCGGCTGCGGTCCGACTCGAAGGCCATGTCGCGGTTGGTGACGATGCCCAGCAGCTTGCCCGCGGGGTCGGTGACCGGGACGCCGGAGATGCGGAACTTCGCGCACAGCTGGTCGGCCTCGCGCAGCGTCGCGTCCGGGTGCACGGTGATCGGGTCGGTGACCATGCCGGACTCGGAGCGCTTGACCAGGTCCACCTGGTTGGCCTGGTCGGCGATGGAGAGGTTGCGGTGCAGGACGCCGACGCCGCCCTGGCGGGCCATGGCGATGGCCATGCGCGCCTCGGTGACCTTGTCCATGGCGGCCGACAGCAGCGGCACGTTCACCCGGACGTTCTTGGAGATGAGGGAAGAGGTGTCGATCTCGTCCGGCGCCATGTCGGACGAGCCCGGCAGGAGCAGGACATCGTCGTAGGTCAGCCCGAGCGTGGCGAATTTGTCGGGCACTCCGTCACCGTTGACAGTCATGACACCTTCCCAGATGGTCTTGCTCAGCGCGGATGTCCATGCTAACGGGATCGCGAGGCGTCTCATTCCACGACCAAGATCGATGGAAATTTTCGTCTCTTCCTACGAGCGGACGAGCCGTTCTCCTCACTGCTCGGCTCACTGCTCGGCGAGTGCCCGCAACCGGCTCAGGGCCCGGTGCTGGGCGACCCGGACCGCTCCCGGCGACATGCCGAGCATCTGCCCGGTCTCCTCCGCCGTCAGCCCGACGGCCACCCGCAGCACGAGCAGCTCCCGCTGGTTCTCCGGCAGGTTGGCCAGCAGCTTCTTGGCCCATTCGGCGTCACTGCTCAGCAGCGCCCGCTCCTCGGGGCCGAGGGAGTCGTCCGGCCGCTCCGGCATCTCGTCGGACGGTACGGCCGTACTGCCGGGGTGCCGCATCGCGGCCCGCTGGAGGTCGGCGACCTTGTGCGCGGCGATGGCGAAGACGAAGGCCTCGAAGGGCCGGCCGGTGTCGCGGTAGCGGGGCAGGGCCATCAGGACGGCGACGCAGACTTCCTGCGCGAGGTCCTCGACGAAGTGCCGGGCGTCGCCGGGCAGCCGGGAGAGCCGGGTGCGGCAGTAGCGCAGGGCCAGCGGGTGGACATGGGCGAGCAGGTCGTGGGTGGCCTGCTCGTCGCCCTCCACCGCGCGGCGGACGAGCGCGCCGACGCCCCCGGCGGAGCCGCTCTTGGCGGCGCCGGTGGTGCCTGTGGCCGCGGGGGACCCCAGGGCTTCGTCGTCGCGCATCAATCCATGGTGCCTCGCCGCCGGGGCGTTCGCGGCATCGTGGCCGGTGTTGTGCATCGAAGCGTTATGAGCGGGCGCGCCGGAACCCATCATCTGCGCCCTCCCCTCCCGCTCGCCGGATGGTCCCCGAGGAACCCACATCTCCAAGAATGCGGCACACCTCAAGGATGCGGCATCGCGCACGAAGCGACACGTCCCCCGGATTGTGCCCCGCCAACCCCCCGGTGCGCACCGGGTACGGCGGGTACAGCGGAACCCGAGTGCGCGTCCACCGGTGGGCGGGCGGCCGCGCCGCCGCCCCGTCCGTCGCGTCCGGACGGGACCGTCCCGGCCGGACCGCCCACGTCACCCGTCCGGACCAGCCGCCCGGTCCCGTCGCACGGCCACCTGCCCGGGCGACGGGCGGTCCGCCGTCAGCGGACCAGGCCCCAGCGGAACCCGAGGGCCACGGCGTGCGCCCGGTCGGAGGCGCCCAGCTTCTTGAACAGCCGGCGCGCGTGCGTCTTGACCGTGTCCTCGGAGAGGAAGAGCTCACGCCCGATCTCCGCGTTGGAGCGGCCGTGGCTCATGCCCTCCAGTACCTGGATCTCGCGCGCGGTGAGGGTGGGCGCGGCGCCCATCTCGGCCGAGCGGAGCCGGCGCGGGGCCAGGCGCCAGGTCGGGTCGGCCAGGGCCTGGGTGACCGTGGCCCGCAGTTCGGCGCGCGAGGCGTCCTTGTGCAGATAGCCCCGGGCCCCGGCGGCGACCGCGAGGGCCACCCCGTCCAGGTCCTCGGCGACCGTCAGCATGATGATGCGGGCGCCGGGGTCGGCCGAGAGCAGCCGGCGGACGGTCTCGACACCCCCCAGACCCGGCATCCGTACATCCATCAGAATCAGGTCGGAGCGGTCGGCACCCCAGCGGCGGAGGACTTCCTCGCCGTTGGCAGCCGTCGTCACACGCTCGACGCCGGGCACGGTGGCCACCGCGCGGCGGAGCGCCTCTCGGGCAAGCGGGGAGTCGTCGCAGACGAGGACGGAAGTCATGACCGCCCTCCGCAGCTGCTGATGCGCGTCACCTTGAGCCTCCAGGCTGGTACGTATCGTCACCTGTGCGGTCGATGCTCTCGGACATCTGTCCGGGAACTTCTTCGTTCAACCGCCTTCGCACTCTCAACGATGGTCACTCGAAAGAGTTACGGGTCGGACGGACACCTTCGGCACTCTACGTGAGGAAGCCGTCACGGCGTGGGCAACACAAGCCACATGTCCTCCATCTGGCGCTATGCCCTATTTGGCGGCTTTCCTTCCGTTTGCCATGTATCTGAGGCTAGATTCACATCAGTCATATTTACGTCTGATCTGATCGTAGATGTGGCCGCATGGACCGTATCCGCCTCAGTACCGGCTGAACGAGGACTAGCAATGGCAGATTTCTCCCGCCTCCCCGGACCGAACGCCGACCTCTGGGACTGGCAGCTCCTCGCCGCCTGCCGCGGGGTCGACAGCTCCCTCTTCTTCCACCCGGAGGGCGAGCGGGGCGCGGCCCGGAGCGCGCGCGAGGCCTCGGCTAAAGAGGTCTGCATGCGATGCCCGGTGCGCGCGGAGTGCGCCGCGCACGCTCTCGCCGTCCGCGAGCCCTACGGCGTATGGGGAGGCCTCACCGAGGACGAACGCGAGGAGCTCATGGGCCGCGCCCGCCACCGCCTGATCCCGGCGACCAGTGCGAGCAGGAACGAGTGACCCCCACCGGTCAACTCGACGACGACTGACCGCCCCACTCACAGAAGGAACGTTTCCTCTGATCCGGCGCGCCCGGCCCGCCGCCACCCGGGCGGAGGGGGCCGGCGCGCGCGGGCGTCAGCGCGCGGAGGTCAGCGCGCTGCGGCCCGCTCCAGCTGCGCCAGCGTCGCGGCCACCGCCGGTACGCGCGCCAGGTCCGGCAGGGTCAGCGCCACGACCTCGCGTTCCACGGCGGGCCGGACCGCCAGCGTGCTCACGCCCTTGGCCCGTACGGACTCCACCGCGAGCTCGGGCAGCACCGCCACCCCCAGGCCCGCCCCGACCAGCCCGACCACGGCCGGGTAGTCGTCGGTCGCGAAGTCGATGCGCGGGGTGAACCCGGCGCGCTCGCACACCTCGACCAGATGGCGGCGGCAGCGCGGGCAGCCCGCGATCCACGGCTCGCCGGCCAGCTCCGCCATGCCCGCCTCGGCGGCGCCGGCCAGTCGGTGCCCCTCGGGAACCAGCCCGACGAGCCGGTCGGTGAGCAGCGGGCGTACGACGAAGTCCTCCCAGCCCTCCCCCTCCGCGCCGGCGGAGGCGGGCCCGGCGTAGCGGAAGGCGAGCGCCACGTCGCAGTCGCCCTCGCGCAGCATCTCCACCGAGCGCGGCGGCTCCGCCTCGACCAGCGAGACGCGGGTACCGGGATGGGCGGCGCGCAGCGCGGCGAGCGCGGTGGGCACGAGCGTGGAGCTGCCGCTGGGGAAGGAGACCAGCCGGACCCGGCCGGCCCGCAGGCCCGCGATGGCGGCGACCTCCTCCTCGGCGGCCGTCAGCCCCGCCAGGATCCCGGCGGCGTGGCGCACCAGGGCCTCACCCGCCTGGGTCAGCCGCATCTCGCGGCCGGTGCGGATGAGCAGCGGGGTACCGGCGGACTGCTCCAGCGCCTTCATCTGCTGGGAGACGGCCGGCTGGGTGCAGCCCAGTTCGCGGGCGGCGGCGGAGAAGGACCCGGTGCCGGCCACGGCGCGCAGGACCCGGAGATGACGTGCCTCGATCACACTACGATCATAAGGGCGACTTTGATGATCGCGCCAATATTACGAAGATTCTTTGGGGCCCTGCGGGTTAGCGTGGCCGCATGAGCATCAGCACCGGCACAGTCCTCTCCGTCAGCATCGGCCTCGCGACGGCCGTGCCGTACACCGACAACGAAGGCGGCATGACGGGCATCGGCAAGCGGCCCGTGACCGGCCCGGTCCAGGTGTCCGTCCCCGGCCCCAAGGGCACCGCGGGCGGCGGCGTCGAGGGCGACGCGATCTGCGACCTGCGCTTCCACGGCGGTCCCGACCGGGCCGTCTACGCGTACGCGCGCGAGGAGCTCGACGACTGGGAGCGCGTGCTGGACCGGCCGCTGGCCGACGGCCTGTTCGGGGAGAACCTCACCACCCTCGGGCTGGACGTGGAGGGCGCGCTGGTCGGCGAGCGCTGGCGGGTGGGCGGCGCGCTGCTGGAGGTCACCGGCTGCCGCATCCCGTGCCGGACCTTCGCCGGTGCGGTCGGCGAGACGTCCTGGGTGCGCCGGTTCACGCAGAAGGGCGCGTCGGGCGCGCTGCTGCGGGTGATCGAGCCCGGCGCCGTCGAGGCCGGGGACCCGGTCACCGTCGAACACCGCCCCGGCCACGACATCAGCGTCTCGCTGCTGTTCCGGGCCGCCACGCTGGAGCGCGGGCTGCTGCCGCGCACGCTGGCGGCGGCCGAGTGGATGGAGTCGGACCTGCTGGAGGTGGCCCGCGCGTACACCGCCAAGTACGGCAACGCCCCGGGGCATTAGGTTGCGCACATGACGACTGCGCTGATCACAGGATCCACGGCGGGCATCGGCGCCGCCTTCGCCCGGCGGCTCGCCGCCCAGGGACACAACCTGGTGCTGGTGGCCCGCGACGCCGAGCGGCTGGCCGAGCAGGCCACCGAGCTCCACGACCGGCACGGCATCGAGGCCGAGGTACTGACCGCGGACCTGTCGACCGACGAGGGCATCGGTGCCGTCGAGGCGCGCCTGAGCGACCGTACGCACCCGGTGGACCTGCTGGTCAACAACGCGGGCTTTGGCAACAAGGGCCGCTACCTTGACGTCCCGATGGCCGACGAGCTGACCATGCTCAAGGTGCACATCGAGGCCGTGCTGCGGCTGACCTCGGCGGCCACGGAGTCCATGCGCTCGCGCGGCCGGGGCGGCGTGATCAACGTGGCGTCGGTGGCCGCGTTCCTGCCGCGCGGGACGTACGGGGCGAGCAAGGCGTGGGTCGTGCAGTTCACGCAGGGCGCGGCGAAGGACCTGGCGGACTCGGGCGTACGGCTGATGGCGCTGTGCCCCGGCTTCGTGCGGACGGAGTTCCACGAGCGGGCCGGCATGGGCACCGACAACATCCCCAACTGGATGTGGCTGGACGCCGACAAGCTGGTCGCCGCAGCCCTCGCCGACCTCGGGCGGGGCCGGACGGTCTCGATCCCGGACCCGCGGTACAAGGCGCTGATGGGCGTCGTGAAGCTGACGCCGCGCGGCCTGTTGGGCGGGGTGTCGTCCCGCACGGGGCGGAAGTACGGCCCCCAGTAGCGGACATTCCGGAATAAACTGGGCACGTCCCATCCATCCGGGAGGACCACCATGACATTCGTACAGATAATCGATTACAAGACTCGCCGGTACGACGACCTGTCCGACCTCATGGACCGGTACGTCGCCCAGAGCCAGGGCCGCAGGACCGTCGTCCACAGCCTGATCGGAAAGGACCGCGACGACGCGGACCACTACGTCGACGTCGTCGAGTTCCCGTCGTACGAAGACGCCATGCGCAACTCCGGTCTCCCGGAGACGGACAAGATGTTCCAGGAGATGATGGCCCTCTGCGACGGGATGCCGAAGTTCACCAACCTGGACGTGGTCCGGGACGAGCAGCTCAACAAGCACCTGGTGAACCGGATGTTCGAGGACGTCATCATGAACGGCAACATGGCCGCCCTCGAGGAGTGCGTCGCGACGAACTACATCGACCACGACGCCAGCAAGGTGGAGTCCACCGTCATCGGGCGGGAGAGCCTGCGCTCCGACGTCGAGGGCTGGCGCGGCGGCTTCGACATGACCTTCGAGCCGATGGCGCAGATCGCCGAGGGCGACTTCGTCACCACGGTGTGGAAGTGGCACGGCAAGCACACGGGCCAGTTCATGGGGGCGGCCCCGACCGGCAAGACGTACGAGATGTCGGGCACCACCACGTTCCGCTGCGAGAACGGTGAGATCACCGAGGGCTGGTGGCACTACAACATCGGTGAGCTGCAACGCCAGATGGGCATCTCCGGCTCGCCGTACGAGTCGTGATCCGGCCCGTACGACACGGGAAGGCCCCGTTCCGCAGCTGCGGAACGGGGCCTTCCGAACGCCGTGGGCGATCCGTGGCGCTACGGGTCAGTGGCTGTGACCGTGGCCGTGACCGTGGGCGTCGGCCTCCTCCTCGGCCGGCTTCTCGACGACCAGGGTCTCGGTCGTGAGCAGCAGGGAGGCGATGGAGGCGGCGTTCTCCAGGGCGGAGCGGGTGACCTTCACCGGGTCGATGACGCCGGCCTTGACCAGGTCGCCGTACTCGCCGGTGGCGGCGTTGAAGCCCTGGCCCTTGTCGAGCTCGGCGACCTTCGAGGTGATGACGTAGCCCTCGAGGCCGGCGTTCTCGGCGATCCAGCGCAGCGGCTCGACGACGGCGCGGCGGACGACCGCGACACCGGTGGCCTCGTCGCCCTCCTTGCCGAGGTTGCCCTCGAGCACCTTGGCGGCGTGGACCAGAGCGGAGCCACCACCGGAGACGATGCCCTCCTCGACCGCGGCGCGGGTCGCGGAGATGGCGTCCTCCAGACGGTGCTTCTTCTCCTTCAGCTCCACCTCGGTGGCGGCGCCGACCTTGATCACGCACACGCCGCCGGCGAGCTTCGCGAGGCGCTCCTGGAGCTTCTCGCGGTCCCAGTCGGAGTCCGTGGCCTCGATCTCGGCCTTGATCTGGTTGACGCGGCCGAGGACGTCCTCGGAGGAGCCGGCGCCGTCCACGATCGTGGTGTCGTCCTTGGAGACGGTCACGCGGCGGGCGGTGCCCAGCACGTCCAGACCGGCCTGGTCGAGCTTGAGGCCGACCTCCTCGGAGATGACGGTGGCACCGGTGAGGGTGGCCATGTCCTGGAGCATCGCCTTGCGACGGTCACCGAAGCCCGGGGCCTTGACGGCGACCGCGTTGAAGGTGCCGCGGATCTTGTTGACGACGAGGGTGGAGAGCGCCTCGCCCTCGACGTCCTCGGCGATGATCAGCAGCGGCTTGGAGCCACCCGCCTGAATGACCTTCTCCAGCAGCGGCAGGAGGTCCTGGATGGAGGAGATCTTGCCCTGGTTGATCAGGATGTACGGGTCGTCGAGGACGGCCTCCATACGCTCCTGGTCGGAGACCATGTACGGGGAGAGGTAGCCCTTGTCGAAGGCCATGCCCTCGGTGAACTCCAGCTCCAGGCCGAAGGCGTTGGACTCCTCGACGGTGATGACACCGTCCTTGCCGACCTTGTCCATCGCCTCGGCGATGAGCTCGCCGACCTGCTGGTCCTGCGCGGAGAGCGCGGCCACGGCGGCGATGTCGGACTTGTCCTCGATCGGGCGGGCCGTCGCGAGGAGCTCGTCGGACACGGCCTTGACCGCGGCGTCGATGCCCTTCTTCAGGGAGGCCGGGGAGGCGCCGGCGGCGACGTTGCGCAGGCCCTCGCGGACCAGCGCCTGGGCCAGCACGGTGGCGGTGGTGGTGCCGTCACCCGCGATGTCGTTGGTCTTGGTCGCCACCTCCTTCACGAGCTGGGCGCCCAGGTTCTCGTACGGGTCGTCGATCTCGACCTCACGGGCGATCGTGACACCGTCGTTGGTGATGGTGGGCGCACCGAACTTCTTGTCGATGACGACGTTGCGGCCCTTGGGGCCGATCGTCACCTTGACCGTGTCGGCAAGCTTGTTGACGCCGCGCTCGAGGGCGCGACGGGCGTCCTCGTCGAACTTCAGGATCTTCGCCATGGGAGCGGTTCAGCCCTCTCGGAAACTCGGGTTCAACGAACCGCGCCCCTCGCCGCCCGGCAATCAGCGGGGTGACCAGGGGCGCAGCTCAAAAGCAAAACTTCAGAGGTGATTACTTCTCGACGATCGCGAGCACGTCGCGAGCCGAGAGGACGAGGTACTCCTCGCCGCTGTACTTCACCTCGGTGCCGCCGTACTTGCTGTACAGCACGATGTCGCCGACCTGGACGTCCAGCGGGAGACGCTGGCCGTCCTCGAAGCGACCCGGGCCCACGGCGAGGACGACGCCCTCCTGGGGCTTCTCCTTCGCGGTGTCCGGGATGACCAGGCCGGAAGCCGTGGTCTGCTCGGCGTCGAGCGGCTGG
Organism: Streptomyces sp. NPDC090022; assembly: GCF_044748145.1. Lineage (NCBI taxonomy): Bacteria > Bacillati > Actinomycetota > Actinomycetes > Kitasatosporales > Streptomycetaceae > Streptomyces > Streptomyces sp. NPDC090022. Next base: position 174,931 of record NZ_JBIVFN010000012.1, on the reverse strand, counting down.
ACCACGATGCGGTCCTCGAGCGGCTTGATGGCAACCTTGGAGCTGGCGGTCGTCACGATCCGACCTCCCCCTTCGGAGATCTCACGGGGTTAACTGTCTGAGTGTGGCGACCAGGTCGATCCGTCGTCGCGGGTGCCGGACCTGCCCGTCGCTGTGTTGGCACTCACCAGCGGCGAGTGCCAGGCCCGAGACTATTCCGGTGATTAGCACTCGGTCAAGCGGAGTGCCAATTCACGCCCGGTCGCGTCTGAAGCATGCTGCCGGGCGGGGTGTTGGACGCCGATAAGTTCCCGATCATGGACAGCTCACGCAGCGGCGGGTGAGGGCCCGCGACAGCGGGCCAATGGGTGATTGCGGCGGGTATGTGACAGTTGAGCGGTGCGCATCCTCGTGGTCGAAGACGAAGAAGGCCTCGCCGAGTCCCTCCGGCGGGGCCTGTCGGCGCAGGGCCACTGGGTCGAGACCGCGTACGACGGCCACCGCGGCCTGGAGCTCGCGCTCAGCGGCGGCCCCTACGACGCCGTCCTGCTGGACGTGATGCTCCCCGGCCCCGGGGGGCACGAGATCTGCCGCCGGATGCGCGCCCACGGAGACCCCACCCCGGTCCTGATGCTCACCGCCAAGGACGGCGAGCACGACGAGGCCGACGGCCTGGACTCCGGCGCCGACGACTACCTGACGAAACCTTTCTCCTTCGTGGTGCTCGGCGCCCGGCTGCGCGCGCTCGCCCGCCGCGCCGGCACCGCCGCCCGGCCGAGCACGCTCCAGGCCGGCGACCTCACCCTGGACCCCGGCGCCCGGCGCTGCCGCCGCGGCGAGCGGGACATCGAGCTCACCGCCCGCGAGGTGGGCGTGCTCGCCTGCCTGATGGAGCAGCCGGGCCGGGCGGTCGCCAAGCGGGACATCCTCGACGAGGTGTGGGACTCCCCCGACGCCATCGACCCCAACATCGTCGAGGTCTACGTCTCCTCGCTGCGCAGGAAGATCGACACCCCCTTCGGCCGCCGGTCCATCGTCACCGTGCACGGCGCCGGCTACCGGCTGGCCCCGGACGGCGGGTGACGGCGGTGGCGAGCACCCTGCGCGCGCGGGCGGCGGTCGCCGGCGCCCTCGCCATGACGGCCGTCCTGGCCGCCGGGGGGCTCTGGCTGCACACCCTGCTGCGCGCCAACCTGCTGGAGAACACGGGCGGCCGAACCGAACTCGCCGCCCGCAAGGTCGCCGCGCAGATCGACGGGCGCACCCTGCCGCCGGACGGCCGGCTGCCCGCGCCGGAGGGCGGGGTCGACCTGGTCCTCGTACGCGACGCGCGGGGCAGGACGGTGGCGACGAGCGGGGCCGTGAACGAAGACGGGAGCGGGAACGGGAGCGGGAGCGGCGACAGGTACGGGGACGGGTCGGGCGGGTCGGCGCTGCCGGAGCCGGCGGGCGGCGACGCGCGCTCGGCCGTGCTGCCGCCGGCCCGCCCCGGCGGCGAGCGGCGCCTGGTGGTGGCCGTGGCGGCGCCGGGCCCGCCGCAGGCCCACGATCCGCACACCGTGTACGCCATGACGGTGCTCGGTGACGTCGACGACGCCACCCGTGCCGTCGCGGTCGGCCTGCTCGCCGGCGCGCCCCCGCTGATCGCCTTCGCGGCGGTACTGGCGTGGTGGGTGACCGGGCAGGCGCTGCGCCCGGTCACCGCGATCCGTACCGCGCTGGCGGCGGTCACCGCCAGCGCGCTGGACCGGCGGGTTCCCGACCCGGGCGGCGCCGACGAGATCGCCCGGCTCGCCCGGACCGTCAACGCGACCCTCGACCGGCTGGAGGCCGCCGACGCCCGCCAGCGCCGGTTCACCGCGGACGCCTCGCACGAGCTGCGCAACCCGCTGGCCACCGTCCGCTCCCGGCTGGAGGTGGCCCTGGACCGCCCCGACCGCGCCTCGGTCGCGGCCGCGCTCGCCGACACCGAGCGGCTCCAGCGGATCGCGGCCGACCTGCTGCTCCTGGCCCGCCTCGACGGCCGGCCGGCGCCGCCGCGCGCCGAGCCGGTCGACCTCGCGCTGCTGGCCGCCGAGGACGCGGCGCGGCGGCGGGCGCCGCGGGTGCGGCTGCGCGTGGCGGCGCCCGCGCCGGTCCCGGCCGCCGGGGATCCGGCCGGGCTGGAGCGGGCGCTGGCGAACCTGGTCGACAACGCCCTGCGGCACGCCCGTACCGAGGTCGCCGTCCGGGCGTACGCGCAGCCGGGGCGGGCGGTGCTCGTGGTCACGGACGACGGCCCCGGGATCCCGGCAGCCGACCGCGACCGGGTCTTCGAGCGGTTCGTACGGCTGGACGCCGACCGCGGCCGCGCGAGCGGCGGCACCGGGCTGGGCCTGGCGATCGCCCGCGAGATCGCGCGGGCGCACGGGGGCGAGGTGACGGCGCAGGCGGCGGGGGCGGCCGAGGGCGGCGGCGCCCGCTTCGTCCTGCACCTGCCGGTGGCGCAGGACGGCGGAAAGGCATCCCCCTGAGAATCCTGAAGGGGCCTTCAGGATCTTCAGGTTTCCCTCAGCGGCCGCGGCCCAGCATCGACTGCCATGAGCGCGCACCGGAGGAAGACGACGAGCAACCGGCGCCGGCCCCGGTCCGGGCGGCGGTCCGCACCGCCGACCAGGCGGCAGCGGCTCGGCCGCACGCTGCTGGCCACGGGTTGTGTGCTGACCGTACTCGTGGGCGGCACCGCCTGGTACGTGTACGACGACCTGGCCTCCAGCATCGGCAGCTCCAAGGCGCTGCGCGGCGGCGAGAAGTCGCGGCACGGCGACCTCAACATCCTGCTGATGGGGCTGGACAGCCGCCGCGACCAGAACGGCGAGCCGCTGCCCGAGGAGGTCCTGGACAAGCTGCACGCCGGCAGCTCCGACATCGGCGGCTACAACACCAACACGCTGATCCTGCTCCACGTACCCGGCGACGGCGGCAAGGCGCGGGCGTTCTCGGTGCCGCGCGACGACTTCGTGGAGCTGAAGGGCGTCCCCGGCTTCTCCGGCAAGGACAAGATCAAGAAGGCGTACGGGCTGGCGAAGGCGCGGCGCGAGCAGGAGCTGTCCGCGCGCGGCGTCGAGGACAAGCGCGAGCTGGAGCGGGAGGGGCGGGAGGCGGGCCGCAAGGCGGAGATCGAGACCGTTCGCTCCTTCCTCGGCGTGCCGATCGACCACTTCGCCGAGCTGAACCTGGCCGGTTTCTACCACCTGGCCGACGCGCTGGGCGGCGTACCGGTGTGCCTGAACAAGCCGGTGAAGGACAAGAACTCGGGCGCCGACTTCCCGGCCGGGCGGCAGACGCTCGACGGGCAGCAGTCGCTGGCGTTCGTGCGGCAGCGGGTCGGGCTGGAGATGGGGGACCTGGACCGGACGAAGCGGCAGCAGGCGTTCCTGGCGGGGGCGACGTACAAGCTGAACCAGGCCGGGACCTTCACCGATCCGGTCAAGCTGCTGCGGCTGATCGACGCGGCGAAGCAGGACGTGGTGACGGACGAGGGGTGGGACCTGCTGTCGTTCGTCAAGCAGGCCAAGAACCTGTCCGGCGGCAAGGTGGAGTTCACGACCCTGCCGGTGGAGCGGTTCGGAAGGAACCATGGGGAGGACATCAACGTCGTAGATGATATGAAGATAAAGCGCCTCATTGCCGAGCAGATCGGACCCGAAGCCGCTGCGACCCCCACCGCACCGGGCGCCGTACCCTCATCCCCCGCGTCACCGTCGTCCCCCGCGTCACCCCCGCCCTCACCCCCCGCCTCCCCGCACCGGAGCAACAGCGGAACCGCCATCGACGGCGGCGGTATCCCGTGCGTGGACTGAGGCCCCTGACGGCGGCGGGCGCCCGCCGCCGTACGGAAGCACTGCTGCTCCTCTTCGTCATCGCGATCACCGTCTTCGGGCACGCGAGCGCGAGCCTGGCGATGAACGGCGAGCTGCCGACCGACCTCACCGGCTTCACGATCAGCATGACGCTGCTGTCGCTGGTGGCCCACCTGGGCGTACGCCGCTTCGCCGCGTACGCGGACCCGCTGGTCCTGCCGCTGGCGATGCTGCTGACGGGCCTGGGGCTGGTGCTGCTGCACCGGCTGGACCAGGGGTACATCGAGCGGTACGGCTCGGAGGCGAACGCGCCCGGGCAGCTGCTGTGGACGGTCATCGGCGTGGCGGCGTGCGTCCTGACGGTCGCGCTGCTGCGGGACCACCGCTATCTGCAGCGGTTCATGTACCTGACGATGGCCGTCGCGCTGGTGCTGCTGATCGCGCCGGCGTTCATGCCCGCCGACACGTACGGCGCGAAGCGCTGGATCTACATCGGCCCGTTCTCCGTGCAGCCCGGCGAGTTCGTGAAGATCATGATCGCGATCTTCTTCGCCGGCTACCTGGTCCAGCACCGCGACTCGCTCGCCCTGACGGGACGCAGGTTCCTCGGGATGCGGATGCCGCCGATGCGCCAGCTCGGCCCGATCATCACGGTGTGGCTGCTGGCCATGCTGGTGCTGATCTTCGAGCGCGACCTCGGCACGTCGCTGATCTTCTTCGGTGTGTTCGTGGTCCTGCTGTACGTCGCCACGGAGCGGACGTCGTGGATCGTGTGCGGCCTGGCCATGGCGGCGGTCGGGGCGTTCGCCGTCGGCTCGACCCAGCCGCACGTGAAGAACCGGGTCCAGGCCTGGCTGAACCCGATGGCCATCTACTGGCCGGAGGGGACCCGGCCCCCGGGGCTGACGTCCGACCAGTCGGCGCAGGCCCTGTTCAGCTTCGGCACCGGCGGGATGTCGGGCACGGGGCTGGGACTGGGGCACCCGGAGCTGATCAAGTTCGCGGGCCGGACCGACTTCATCCTGACGACGGTCGGCGAGGAGCTCGGCCTCGCCGGGGTCATGGCCGTCCTGGTGATCTACGCCCTCCTGGTCCAGCGCGGCCTGCGCATGGCCCTGGGCGCCCGCGACCCCTTCGGCAAGCTGCTGGCCGTGGGCCTGTCCACGGCGCTGGCGCTCCAGGTCTTCGTGGTGGCGGGCGGCGTCACGGGCCTGATCCCGCTGACCGGCAAGGCCCTGCCCTTCCTGGCCAAGGGCGGCTCGTCCCTCCTGGCCAACTGGATCATGATCGCCCTCCTCCTGCGCATCAGCGACAGCGCGGAACGCCAACGGGAGGCGGACGCACGGGCCCCGGCGGAGCCCCCTCCGACGGAGGTGGGGGTGAGAGCAGGGGTGTGACGGGCCGGTGTCGGTGTGGCCGTTTCTTCGGCGTCGGCCGCTTCGTTAGGCCCTCAGTGGGGCCGGGGGGCAGGAGAGCGGGCATGCGCTGGGAGTGGTTTCCCGTTTGCCCCAGGTGCGAACGGAGACGTCCCTGTGCGAATCACCGATATCCAGCGCTGCGAGATCCGGCCCGGGCTCCTCGTCGAGTGGGCGCTCGACCCGGCGACCGTCGCGGCGGCGCGCGGCCTGCCGGAGGACTCCCGGCCGCCGGCGTACGTCCAGGAGGCGCACATCCGTACGGCGCGGACCGTGCGCGAGGACGGGCTGTTCGTCCCGACCTGGGTCGGCGCGGCCTTCGACCTGCCGGGTCCGGTCGATCTCGACGTCCTGCAGGAGGTCCTGCGCAGCTGGACGCTCCGGCACGAGACGCTGCGCAGCGGCTTCCGCTGGGACGGCGACGAGATGCGCCGGTTCACGCTCGACGCCGGGGACGTGGCGCTGCGGCGCGACGTGGTCGGCGAGTTCCCCGACGCGGCGGAGCTGGTGGCGTACCTCCAGGACCGCTTCGACGTCGTGGCCGACGCGCTGTGCTGGCCGAACTTCCTGTACACGGCCGTCGTCCGCGACGACTGCACGAGCGTGTACATGGCCTTCGACCACAGCAACGTCGACGCGTACTCCGTGCAGCGCATCCCCGCCGAGATCCACGAGCTGTACGCGGCGGGCATCGAGGGCCGTCTCCTCGACACCCCGACGGTGCACAGCTACGTCGACTTCTGCGGGATCGAGCGCGCGGAGGCGGACCGGATCGACGAGACGCACGAGATCATCGGCCGCTGGCGGGAGTTCATCCGGCGCTGTGACGGCCGGCTGCCCGGCTTCCCCGTCGATCTGGGCCTGGAGGGCGGCGAGGGCCTGCCGCCCCAGAAGCTCATGCAGGAGATGCTGGTCGGCCCCGAGGACGCGGCCGCGTTCGAGGCGTACTGCCGTCCCTTCGGCGGGAGCATGACCGGCATCCTCGCGGCGACGAGCCTGATCGTGCACGAGCTGGGCGGGCAGCCCGTCTACCGCACGGTCGTGCCCTTCCACACCCGGGTGAAGTCCCAGTGGCGGGACTCCGTGGGCTGGTACGTCGGCGGCGCGCCGATCGAGATCCACACGGCGCAGGCGCCCGACTTCCGCGGCGTGCTGGAGATGGTGCGCGCCGCGCTGCGCGCCAACCGGCCGCTGGCCCGTATGCCCATCGCCCGGGTCCTGCGCCTGCTCGGCGCGGACTTCCGCCCGACGTCGCCGGACCTGTACTCGATCGTCTCGTTCGTCGACGCCCGCGTCATGCCGGGCTCCGCCGACTGGACCGCCCAGAAGGCGTACGGCCTGCTGAGGGTCTCCTACGGCGACCAGGTCTGCGTCTGGATCAACCGCCTCGACGAGGGCCTCCAACTGGCCGCCCGCTACCCGGACACGGACGTCGCGTACAAGAACATGCGCCTGTACGTGGAACAGCTCCGCGACCTGATCCTCTCGATCTCCCACCGGCCCGCCGGTCACGGCGGGCCTGCGGCAGGGGCTCACACGTAGTCCTCCAGGCGGCCTATCCGGAAGCCCTGGTCCTGGATGTGGCGGAGCATGCGCGTCGTCATCTGGGTCTCCGTCGAGCCCTTGAGTTCGGAGCGGCCGCGGAAGTGGGCCAGGATGATGTCGCCCGGCTTGAGGGCGTTGCCCTCGGCGTACTGGAAGTTGTTGATCTGCATCGACACCCGCCACAGGACCAGCGACGAGACCCCGCATTCCGACGCCGCGCGCAGGGTGTCGTCGTTGTAGTTGCCGTACGGCGGGCGGAACAGGCGGGGGCGCTCGCCGAAGCGCTGCTCGAGGTGGTCCTGCTGGCCGCAGATCTCGCGCTTCTGCGTGGTGTACGGCAGGGTCCGCAGGTTGGGGTGGGACAGCGTGTGGTTGTTGATCACACTGCCGTTGCCCATGTCACGCAGCTTCTGGAAGTAGCCGTAGTCCGCCGACGCGATGTCGTCCGTGAGGAACATGCTGATCGGCAGTTTGAGGTCGGCCGCCATCTTCAGGAACTCGGGGTCCTTCTCGGCGCCGTCGTCGAAGGTCAGGAAGACGACCTTCTCCCCGGCCGGCACGGGTATTCGGTCCACCACCGCGACCTTGCCCGCGGGCGCGGCCGGCAGCTTGGGCTTCTCCGCCGGCTTCGGGGCGAACTCCAGGGGGCGGCTCAGCCCCCACTTCCGGTACGCCTCGTCGGACGCGCCGCCCGAGGGCGGGAGCGAGGGCGAGGCCGGGGCCGAGGGAGCCGCGGAGCCGCCCGGCCCCGGCGCTCCGGACGCCTCGTCCTGGACCTCCTGCGTCGTCTTGCGGCCCAGCCGTTCGATGGGTTCGACGCTCTCCCCGCACCCCGCCAGGGAGAGCGCGAGCGCGCCGGCCGCCAGCGTTCCGGCCACCGACCGGCGCGCGTTCCTCACAGGTAGTCCTCCAAGCGGGCCACGGCGTATCCCTTGTCCGTGACGGTCTTCATGACCTGACGGATCATGTCGGGCATGGTCCCCTTCCAGTCCTCCCGGCCCCGGAAGTGGGTCAGGATGATGTCCCCGGGGTGCAGGTCGCGGTCCCACTCCCGGTAGTCCATCTTGTCCGGGAAGGCTTCGGCGTTCCACAGCGGGGCGTACTTGATGCCGCAGGACTTCGCCGCCTTGAGGGTGTCCTCGTTGTAGTTGCCGTACGGCGGCCGGAAGAGGGTCGGCGCCTTGCCGAACTCCTTGTGGATGGTGTTCTGCTGGCCGCAGATCTCCTGGCGCTGCTTCTCGTACGACAGGGCCGGCATGTACCGGTGGTTGAGGGTGTGGTTGTTGATGGTGACGCCCGAGGCCTGCATCTCCTTGAAGTACGCGTAGTTGTCGCGGATGACGTAGTCGCTGACGAACGCCGTGTACGGGATCTTCAGCTCCTTCATCATCTTCAGGAACTCGGGATCCTTCTCCGCGCCGTCGTCGATGGTGAGGAAGACGACGTTCTCCTCGGTCGGGATGGTCGTGAAGACCGGGGGCAGGCCCAGCTCCTCGTGGTCCTCCACCTCGAAGCCGTCGCGGGTGGTGATCTCCGGCTTGGTCGTGGGCGCGGCGGGCGCGGTGAGCGGCACCTTGGCCAGGCGCCATTTCTTGGTGGCGGCGACGAGGGCCTGCCGCTGCTGCTGGGGGGTCAGGGCGGGGGCGCCGCCCTGGGCGCCGCTGCCGGTCTTGGGTTTCTCGGGCTTGGTGGCGGGCCTTCCGCCCTCGCCCGAGCCGCAGGCGGTGCCGAGGGCGGCGACCATGAGCGCGGCCAGCGCCACCCCGTACCGGCCGCGCGGGCGTGCGGGAAGGCGGGCGGTTTTTCCTGATTGTCCTACTAGCTTCATAGTTGCGGATGGTGGCAGGCGGAAGCCGCGCCGCTGTGCCGACACCGCGACCGGACGCTCCACTTCCACCGAGTGGCCCACACTGGCCGACAATGAACCGGTGAACCACGACGACTTCGCCGCCCTCCTGACCCCCGAGGGCCAGGCCCTGCTCGCCGGCCTGCGCGACTACGACCCCGCCACGGAACTCGCCACCGCCACCCGGCTGCGCCGCGAGCATCCGGCCGCGCTGGTCTCCGCCGCCCTCGGCCAGGCCCGGCTGCGCGGGCGCGCCGTGGCGAAGTTCGGCGAGCGGGACGCGTACCGGATGTACTTCACGCCGGGCGGCGGCGAAATGGCCACCCGCGCCTCGGTGGCGGCGTACCGCGCCGAGCGGATCGCCGCGCTCGGCGTCCGCAGCCTGGCCGACCTGTGCTGCGGCATCGGCGGCGACGCGATCGCGCTCGCCCGCGCCGGCATCCGCGTCCTGGCGGTGGACCGGGACCCGCTGACCGCCGCCGTGGCGCGGGCCAACGCCGAGGCGCTGGGGCTGGCGGAGCTGATCGAGGTCCGTGAGGCGGACGTGACGGAGGTGGACACGAGCGGGTACGACGCCGTGTTCCTGGACCCGGCCCGCCGGGGCGGCCGGGGCCGGATCTTCGACCCCGAGGCCTATTCGCCGCCGCTGTCCTGGGCCGTGGAGACCGCCCGGGCGGCGCGGTACGCGGCCATCAAGATCGCCCCGGGCATCCCGCACGAGGCGGTCCCCGCCGAGGCCGAGGCCGAGTGGATCTCGGACACCGGCGACGTGAAGGAGGCGGTGCTCTGGTTCGCCGCCCCACTGGAACCGGCCCCCGGCACCGCGACCACCCCCGCCGCCACCACGCCCGCCACCACCCCCGCCGTCACCCCCGGCGCCGTGCGTGCCACCCTGCTGCCCGGGCCGCACTCCCTGCGGACCACCGATCCGCTGCCCGACCCCGAGACCGGCCCGGTGGGGCGCTACCTCTACGAGCCCGACGGCGCGGTGATCCGCGCGCACCTGGTGGCCGAGGTCGCGGCCGGACTCGGCGGCCGGCTGATCGACCCGACCATCGCGTACATCACGGCCGACGAACTGCGCGCGACGCCGTACGCCACGGCGTACGAGATCACCGACGTGCTGCCCTTCGGCCTGAAGAAGCTCAAGGCGCTGCTGCGCGAGCGCGAGGTGGGCGTGCTGACGGTCAAGAAGCGGGGTTCGGCGATCGAGCCGGAGGAACTGCGCAAGAAGGTGAAGCCGCAGGGGAGGAACGCGGCGACCGTCTTCCTCACCCGTGTGGCGGGAGCCCCGTCGATGCTGATCGGCTTCCCCGCCCCGGCGCCGTGAGCGCGCGCAGCGCCCAGCGGTAGTGGGCGGCGGCCTTGCCGACGCCCAGCAGCCCGGTGATCCACAGGATCATGCCCAGGCCCATGTGGTACGCGACCTCGCCGTACGTGTCGCTGCCCGGCCGGGCCGTCGCCGCCGTACCGAAGGTCACCCACAGGCCCAGCGCGCACAGCCCCAGCGACGGCAGCAGCCAGCCCAGGCTCAGCCCGGGCGCCCGCAGCCGGGCGTCGACCACCGGGTCCGGTTCGAACTCGGCCCACGCGCACAGCAGTTGACGTACCTGCCGGTCCCGCCGGGCGCCCCACGCCAGCCAGAATCCGGCGGGCACCAGCACACCGGCGCCCAGGGCGGCGTACACGGCGCCGAAGATGTCCTCCAGGGCCCGGTCCTGCTCGAACGACATCAGGGCCATGCCGACGAACGACCAGCCGAACGCGAAGACGGCCGCGATCGCCCAGAGCAGCAACAGCCGCCCCGGGCCCAGGCTGCGCCGCCCGAGGTCCTCCAGGAACCGGGCGCGGTCGGCCCGTACGACGCTGTCGTCGAGCCAGGCGCGCAGGTGCGCGGGCGGCGGCAGGGGCGGCAGGTCGCGACGAGGCATGACCATGACGATAGCGCCAGCCGGACGCGGCCCCGACCGCCCGCCCCGGGCCGTCGCTAGGGTTTCCCGACTGTTCCCCGCAGCGTTCCCCCGGCCGCGCCCTCGACCGACTCGAAACGCCAGCGGTGCACCGGACGGGTGATCAGATCTGCTGCGGGTTCGGGGAGTTCGGGCAGATCGGCCGAGAGGGCCGGGGCGTGCCACCAGGTGATGACGAGCACCCGGTCCTGCGGGGCGCGCAACACCTCGCGGTGCACCGGCTCGTGGGCGAGGACCTGCGAACGGGCCCACTCCAGGAGCTCGTCCCCCCGCCCGGCGGTCGCCCGCGCCTCCCACATCAACGCGACGGTGAGGCTCATGAGTAGAGGTTGTCCTTGCTGAGCTCGTGCACGTGGTCGTGGTCGTGCGCGTGGCCGTTCCCGTGCCCACCGCCGTGCCCGTGCCCCTCGCCGTGCCCACCGCCGTGCTCGTGCTCGTGACCGGCGCCCGGCACGTGCGGGTCCGTCACCGGCAGCGAGGAGTCCGCCGACAGATCCCAGTCCGATGCCGCCCGGTTCCGCTTGACCATCTCCGCGCCCAGCGCCGCCACCATCGCGCCGTTGTCGGTGCACAGCTTCGGCCGCGGCACCCGCAGCACGATGCCCGCGTCGTCGCAGCGCTCCTGCGCCAGCGCCCGCAGCCGGGAGTTGGCGGCCACGCCGCCGCCGATCATCAGGTGGTCGACGCCCTCGTCCTTGCACGCGCGGATCGCCTTGCGGGTGAGCACGTCGACCACGGCCTCCTGGAAGGACGCGGCCACGTCGCGCACCGGCACCTCCTCCCCCGCGTTCCGCTTCGCCTCGATCCAGCGCGCCACGGCGGTCTTGAGCCCGGAGAAGGAGAAGTCGTACGCCGGGTCCCGCGGCCCGGTCAGCCCGCGCGGGAAGTGGATCGCCGTCGGGTCGCCCTCCTTGGCGAGCCGGTCGATCACCGGGCCGCCCGGGAAGCCCAGGTGCAGCACCCGCGCGATCTTGTCGAAGGCCTCGCCCGCCGCGTCGTCGATGGTCGCGCCCAGCGGCCGGACGTCGGAGGTGATGTCGGGGGCGAGCAGCAGCGAGGAGTGCCCGCCGGACACCAGCAGCGCCATGGTCGGCTCCGGCAGCGGCCCGTGCTCGAGCTGGTCCACGCAGATGTGCGAGGCCAGGTGGTTCACGCCGTAGAGCGGCTTGCCGAGCGCGTACGCGTACGCCTTCGCCGCCGATACGCCGACCAGCAGGGCGCCGGCCAGGCCGGGCCCGGCGGTGACCGCGATGCCGTCGAGGTCCTTGGCGCTGACGCCGGCCTCCTTCAGGGCCCGCTCGATGGTCGGGACCATCGCCTCCAGATGGGCGCGGGAGGCCACCTCGGGCACGACACCGCCGAAGCGCGCGTGCTCGTCGACGCTGGAGGCGACCGCGTCCGCGAGCAGCGTGGTGCCGCGGACGACGCCGACGCCGGTCTCGTCGCAGGAGGTCTCGATGCCGAGGACGAGGGGTTCGTCAGCCATGGGTGTCAGATCCTTGTACGGAGCGTGCGGGGTCGGAAAGGCGCATGACGAGCGCGTCGACGTTGCCGGGCTGGTAGTAGCCGCGCCGGAAGCCGATGGGCTCGAAGCCGAAGCGCTCGTAGAGCTTCTGGGCGCGGGTGTTGTCCACCCGTACCTCCAGCAGCACCTCGGCGCACTCGAACGCGGTGGCGGCGCTCAGCAGGTCGGTGAGCAGCCGGGCACCGAGCCCGGTCCCCCACTGGTCGCGGGCGGCCGCGATGGTCTGTACGTCGGCCAGGTCGCCGGCGGCGGCCAGGCCCGCGTAGCCGACGACCCGGCCGCTGCCGGGGTCCTCCGCCACGATGTAGCGGCGGGTGGCGTGCGGGCCGCGCGCGTGGGCCAGCTCGGACCAGAACATGCCGGCGGACCAGGCGTCCTCGGGGAACAGCTCGTGCTCCAGTTCCAGCACGGGCTCGATGTCCCACCAGCGCATGTCGCGCAAGACGGCCGTCGTCACTTCGGAGTGACCACCTTGTAGTTCTTGGGGACCTGCGCGTCGGGGCGGCGCAGGTACAGCGGTGTCGGAGGCAGGAACTCCGCCCCCGCCGCCAGCCGTTCCGCGGCCAGGGAGGCCAGGGCCGCCGCCGACTGGTGCTCGGGGCCGCGGGCGTCCGCGAAGACCTCGGGGTAGAGCAGCGCGCCGGCGCCCACCGCGGGCAGGCCCGCGACCTGGTCGGCGATGTCGGCCGGCCGGTCCACGGCCGGCTCGCCGGTGCGCGTGCGCGGGTCCTCGTAGCGGGCCCAGTAGACCTCCTTGCGGCGCGCGTCGGTGGCGACCACGAAGGGGCCCTCGATCCCGGCGGTCCCGGCGGCGTACGCGAGGCCGTCGAGGGTGCACAGGCCGTGCACCGGGACGCCGAGCGCGGCGGCGAAGGTGGAGGCGGTCACGAGGCCGACGCGCAGTCCGGTGTACGGGCCGGGGCCGACGCCCACGACGATGCCGGTCACGGCGTCGAGCCGGAGCCCCGCCTCGGCGAGCACCTTGTCCACCGAGGGCAGCAGCAGCTCCCCGTGGCGGCGGGCATCGACCTGGTGGGACTCGGCGACGACGGAGTCGCCGTCGTGCAGGGCGACGGTGACGGCGGGCGTGGCGGTATCTACAGCGAGCAAGAGCACGCGAACAGCCTACGACTCCTGGCACCGGGCCCGGTGCGGCCCGATCGCCACCGCCCCGGCTGCTACCTTCGATCACGTATCCAGGGTCAAGAGCCGGGGGAAGCCCGGGGAAGGCGGCGCAAGGTGGCACGCAGCAGCTCGGGAATCGTGGCCGGGCTCACCGCCGCGGCACTCGCCATGGTCGGCTTCCTCGCGTACCAGGCGTCCGCGACCGCGCCCGCCCGTCCCGCCGCCGGGGCGAAGGCCGAGCCGTCGCCGGCCGCCGGCCAGGCCCAGCAGCCCGCCGCGCCGCAGGGCCCCGCCAAGCCGGGACCGCTGCCGGCCGACTCCGGGACCGGGACCCGGGTGGTCTACTCGGTGGGCCAGAAGCGGGTGTGGCTGGTGGGTGAGCCGGGCAAGCCCGAGCCGCGCACCTTCGCCGTGATGCCGAGCACCGTGCAGCCCAAGGCGGGCACCTACATGGTCAACTCCCGCTCGGGCGCGGTGACCGGCTCGGACGGCGTGCCGGTCGAGCACGTGGTGCGGTTCGCCACGTCGGACGGTGTGGTGGTCGGCTTCAGCGCCCGGCTGGACGGCGCGCTGCCGGAGCCGGACCCGAAGAAGAAGACCGGCGGCATCCGGATGTCGCGCGCGGACGGCGACGCGATGTGGAACTTCGCGACGATCAACACCAAGGTGGTCGTCGTCCCGTAGTCACCCGAACGGGGCAGCGGCCACCGCGGCCCCGGGTGGACTCAGGCCGCTTCGGACTCCGCACTCAGGCCGCTTCGGACTCCGGAGCGGCCTGCCCGCGTACGGCGCCCGGCCCGCGCACCGGCGCCTGCCCCGGCCCGTGCCCCGGCCCTTGTCCCGCCCCCTGTCCCGCCCCCTGCTCCCGCGCCGGCTCGCGGCGCGGCGGGGTGGAGACGGCGGTCGCGGCCGCGCACGAGGCGAGCAGCGCCTGCATGGACAGCCCGGACGACGGCACGGCGTAGGGGCGACGGGGTGCGTCTTCGCGCTCTGCTGCCGACATGGCTGCCCTCCAAAGGACCCGGGGCGCCGGACTGGGGCCTGACTTAGGTAGACCTAACCGGCTCTCGGTACCATGTCATCACGCACCCCACCGTGGGCGCAATATCTTGCCGACGGGTTGTCGGTACGTTTACGCGAGCTTCGCCAGCTCGGCCGCGTCCCAGCGGTCGCCGATGCCCGTCACCGACACCTCGCGCACGTCGTCGAGGACCTCCTCGTGGCCCACCGCCCGCGCGATCACCACGTGCAGCCGGTCGTCCGAGAGCTCCTCCACCTTGCCGTCGCCCCACTCCACGACGATCACGGACTCGGGCAGCGAGACGTCGAGGTCCAGGTCCTCCATCTCGTCCAGGCCGCCGCCCAGCCGGTACGCGTCCACGTGGACCAGCGGCGGGCCGTCCACCAGCGAGGGGTGCACCCGGGCGATCACGAAGGTCGGCGAGGTCACGGCCCCGCGCACGCCCAGGCCCTCGCCCAGGCCCCGGGTCAGGGTGGTCTTGCCCGCGCCGAGCTCGCCGGTCAGCAGGACGAGGTCGCCGGGGCGCAGCAGGGCGGCGATCCGCCGGCCCAGGTCCTGCATCCGCTCGGGCGAATCGACGGTGATGACGGCCGGGGCGGCCGGGACGGCCGAGGCCTCAGTCCCGGCCCCGGTGGTGCGGGGGTGCGCTGCGTGCGGTGCTTCCATACGTGCCAACGTTAGCCGCTGCGGGCACCGCGCCCGTGCGGGCCAGCAGGTCGGTCAGCAGCCCGGTGACGGTCTCGGGGTGCTCCAGCATCATCAGGTGTCCGGCGCTCTCCAGCACCGTCAGCTCGGCGGCCGGGAGTTCGGCCTTGATGGCCACGCTGTGCCCGGGCGGGGTGATCATGTCGCGGTCCCCGGCGATCACGGTGACCGGGATGTCCGCGAACCGCTGGAGGGCGGCGGTCTTGTCGTGGGTCTGGAAGGCCGGGTAGAACTCCGCGACCACGTCGATCGGGGTGGCCTCGATCAGGCGTTCCGCGAACCGGGCGACGGCCGGGTCCACGTCGCGCGAGGCGAACGAGTACCGCTTGACGGTCCCGGCGAACAGGTCGGCGGTGGCCCGCCGGCCCCGCTCCACCAACTCCGCCTGCGAGCCCAGCGCCTTCAGCACGCCCGGCAGCACCCGGCGCACCGCGCTCACCCCGGCGGCCGGCAACCCGAACGTGACCTCGTCCATGCGGCCGCTGGAGGTCCCGATGAGGGCGATGCCGACGATGCGGTCGCGCACCAGCTCGGGGAACCGCTCGGCGAGCGCCATGATCGTCATACCGCCCATGGAGTGCCCGACGAGGATCAGCGGGCCCTCGGGGGCGGCGGCGTCGATGACCGCCTTGAGGTCGCGGCCGAGCTGGTCGATGGTGACGGGCTCGCCGTCGGCCTGGGCCAGGCCCCGGTCCGAGCGGCCGTGGCTGCGCTGGTCCCAGTAGACGGCGCGGACCAGGCCGCGCAGCGCGGCCCGCTGGAAGTGCCAGGCGTCCTGGGCCAGGCAGTAGCCGTGGCAGAACACGACGGTGGCGGGCGGGGCGGCCTTGCGGCGCAGCCGGCGGCGCTTGGGGGTGCTCTCCTCGCCGATCTCGTCGACCTCGTAGTGGAGCGCGGTCCCGTCCTCGGCCCGGCAGGTGCCCTCGCGGCCGCGCAGGGAGCCGAACGGGCCGGCGGCGTCGAGGGCCAGGCGGGCCCTCATCCGCATGCCGCGGCCGACGGTGAGCCGCTCGACCGCGACGCCCGCCGCCGCGCCGGCGGCCAGCACGCCGATGGCGGCGCCGGCCCAGCCGGCCCGCCGCCAGTTCCCGGCGGCGCCGGGATTCCCCAGCCCCGTCGGGTCAGACATGGAGGTGGACCCGGGGCACGCGGCCCCCGATGCGGGTGACGATCTCGTAGGCGATCGTCCCGGCGGCCTGGGCCCAGTCCTCGGCGGTGGGCTCGCCGTGGTCACCGGGGCCGAAGATCACGGCCTCGTCGCCGGGGCGTACGGCGGCGTCGTCGCCGAGGTCGACGACGAACTGGTCCATCGCGACCCGCCCGGCGACCGTCCGGACGGAGCCGCCGACCAGGACCGGCCCGCGCCCGGAGGCGTGCCGCGGGATGCCGTCGGCGTACCCGGCGGGGATCAGCGCGAGCCGGGTCGCGCCGGACGTGACGTAGTGGTGGCCGTAGCTGACGCCGTGACCGGCGGGCACGTCCTTGACCAGCGCGACGGAGGCCTTCAGCGTCATGGCGGGCCGCAGGCCGAGCTGCTGGGCGGTGCCGAGCTCGGGGGCGGGCGACACGCCGTAGACCGCGAGGCCGGTCCGTACGAGGTCGAAGTGGCTCTCGGGGAGGGTGAGCGTCGCCGGGGAGTTGGCGATGTGCCGGACCTCGGGCTCGACGCCCTCCTTCTCGGCGTACGCGAGCATCTCCCGGAAGGCGGTGAGCTGCGGCTGGATGGAGGGGTGGCCGGGCTCGTCGGCGCAGGCGAAGTGCGACCAGATGCCGGTGACCCGGACGGTGCCCTCGGCCTGGGCGGCGACGGCCGCCGTGACGAGGGCGGCCCAGTCGGCGGGCTGGCAGCCGTTGCGGCCGAGACCGGTGTCGGCCTTGAGCTGGATCCGCGCGGTCCGGCCGGCCGCGCGGGCGGCGGCACGCACCTCGTCCAGGGCCCACATCCCGCTCACGGACACGTCGATGTCGGCCTCGACGGCCTCGCGCCAGGGCCCGCCGGGGGTCCACAGCCAGCACATGATCCGCCCGCCGAGGCCCGCCGCGCGCAGGGCGAGGGCCTCCTGGGGCGTGGCCGTGCCGATCCAGCTCGCGCCGGCCTGCTGGGCGGCGCGGGCACAGGCGACCGCGCCGTGGCCGTAGGCGTCCGCCTTGACGACGGCCATCAGCTCGGCCCGGGGTGCCCGGTCGCGCAGTGCGCGCACGTTCCCCCGTACGGCGTCAAGATCGATCTCGGCGTGTACGCGCGGCGGTGTCTCGTTCATCGCCGCCCAGTCTCTCAGAACCCGCCACCACCCCCGGCGCACACCTCACCCCCGGCGGGCCACAACCCGCGGCACCCCGGCGCCCCCGCTCACCGACGCGGCTGGGGGCCCGGGGCGGAGCCCCGGCACCCCCCAGCCCCGTCGGCGCTGAAGTCAGGGACCCGCCCCACCAGCCCCGCCGGCGTTTGAGGCGCAGGGCCCGGGACGGAGCCCCGGCACCCCCCAGCCGCGCCAGCATTTGAGGCGGGGCCCAGCCCACCAGCCCCGCCGGCGTTTGAGGCGCAGGGCCCGGGACGGAGCCCCGGCACCCCCCCAGCCGCGCCAGCATTTGAGGCGGAGCCCAGCCCACCAGCCCCGCCGGCGTTTGAGGCGCAGGGCCCGGGACGGAGCCCCGGCACCCCCCCCCAGCCGCGCCAGCATTTAAGGCGGGGCCCAGCCCTCCAGCCCCGCCGGCGTTTGAGGCGCAGGGCCCGGGGCGGAGCCCCGGTTACGGGAAGGGGCGGGGTGGGGAAGGAGCCCCGCGCAGCGGACCCCTCGTCAGCCGCCCCCCACGGCACCGGGACCCCGGGCGCGGAGACCCGGGCGCGGAACCCTGGGCGCGTGCCCCGGGCGCGGAGACCCGGGCGGCGGCTCCGGCGACCCCGGCGGGAACCACCGGCAGGGGCGCCAGGGCCCGGCGGGCCACCGGCAGGGGCCGGGCCCCGGGGTGGGACTACCGTGGGGAGACCGAGCGCCACGCGGCCGGCAGGGCGTCCGCGATCTGCTGGGCCAGCAGCGGCGCCCCCGCGGCCGCGCCGCGCCCCGCCAGCCCGTGGAGGTACGCCGCCACCGACCCCGCGTCCAGCGCCCCCAGCCCGGCCGCCAGCAACGACCCCGCCAGCCCCGACAGCACGTCACCGCTCCCCGCCGTCGCCAGCCATGACGTACCCGTCGGGTTCACCCGGACGGGGGCCCGGCCGCCGTCCGGATCGCACACCACCGTCGTCGAGCCCTTCAGCAGCACCGTCGCCCCGTACCGCCCCGCCAGCTCCCGCGCCGACTCCAGCCGTTCGGCCTCCACCGTCGCCCGGTCCACCCCCAGCAGCGCCGCCGCCTCGCCCGCGTGGGGCGTCAGCAGGGTCGGCGCGGACCGCCCCCGCAGCCCCCGCCCCCGCCCCGAGCCCCCCGCGTCCCGCAGATCCCGCAGATCCCGCAGATCCCGCAGACCGCGCAGACCGTCCGCGTCCACCAGCACCGGCACGTCCGACTCCAGCACCTCCGCGACCTCGGCCAGCCGCGCCTCGCCCAGCCCCGGCCCGACCACCCACGCCTGCACCCGCCCCGGCCCGATCAGCGTCTCCGGGTACCGCGCCAGCACCGCCTCGGCCGCCGGCCCGACGTACCGGACGGCCCCGGCGCCGCCCCGCAGCGCGCCCGCGACCGCCAGCACCGCCGCGCCCGGGTACTGCGCGGACCCGGCCAGCACCCCCACCACGCCCCGCCGGTACTTGTCGCTCTCCGCGCCCGGTACCGGCAGCAGGGCGGCCACGTCGGCGTGCTGGAGGGCCTCGGCGTCCGCCCGCTCCGGCAGCGTCAGCCCGATCTCCACCAGCCGCAGCGCGCCCGCCCGCTCCGCTCCGGGATCCACCAGCAGCCCCGGCTTGTACGCGCCGAACGTCACCGTCGCGTCCGCCGTCACCGCCGGCCCCACGACCTCCCCGGTGTCCGCGTCCACCCCGCTGGGCAGGTCGACCGCGACCACCAGCGCGCCCGCCTCCCGCGCGGCGGCCGCCTGCGCGGCCAGCGCGGCCGCGCTCGGCCGCAGCCCGCCCCGCCCGCCGATGCCCAGCAGCCCGTCCATGACGAGGTCCACCCGGTCCGGGACCCGCTCGGCCACCCGCCCGCCCGCCGCGCGCAGCGCCGCCAGACCGCCGGGATGCACCCGTTCGGCGTCCAGCAGGACCGCCCGGACGGCCGCGCCCCGGCGCGCGAGCCGCGCCCCCGCGTACAGGGCGTCGCCCCCGTTGTCCCCGGTGCCCACGAGCAGCGCCACGCGCGCCCCCGACACCCGTCCCAGCAGCCCCGCGCAGGTGGCCGCGAGGCCCGCCGCCGCGCGCTGCATCAGCGCGCCCTCCGGCAGCCGCGCCATCAGCTCGCGCTCGGCCGCCCGTACCGTCTCCACGACATAAGCAGTCCGCATGGCGTCAGCCTCCCAGGTCAGCCCTCCGCGATCACCACCGCCGACGCCACTCCCGCGTCGTGGCTGAGCGAGATGTGCCAGGAGGCCACGCCCAGTTCCGCCGCCCGCGCCGCGACCGTCCCGGACACCCGCAGCCGCGGCCGCCCGCTGTCCTCGACGTACACCTCGGCGTCCGTCCACAGCAGTCCGGCGGGCGCGCCCAGCGCCTTGGCCAGCGCCTCCTTCGCGGCGAACCGCGCCGCGAGCGACGCGATCCCGCGCCGCTCGCCGCTCGGCAGGTACAGCTCCGCCTCCAGGAACAGCCGCTCCGCCAGGTGCGGTGTGCGCAGCATCGCCGCCTCGAACCGGTCGATCTCGGCCACATCGATGCCCACGCCGACAATCACGACTACGCGCCCCTACTCCACCGTTGTTCCACGGCTACTCCACCGTGACCGACTTCGCCAAGTTACGCGGCTGGTCCACCTCGTTGCCGCGCGCGGTCGCCAGCTCGCACGCGAACACCTGCAGCGGCACCGTCGCCACGAGCGGCTGGAGCAGCGTCGGTGTGGCCGGGATCCGGATCAGGTGGTCGGCGTACGGCACGACCGTCTCGTCCCCCGCCTCCGCGATCACGATGGTCCGGGCGCCCCGGGCCCGGATCTCCTGGATGTTCGACACGATCTTGTCGTGCAGCACCGAGCGGCCGCGCGGCGACGGCACCACGACCACCACCGGCAGGTCGTCCTCGATCAGCGCGATCGGCCCGTGCTTGAGCTCGCCCGCCGCGAAGCCCTCCGCGTGCATGTACGCCAGCTCCTTGAGCTTGAGCGCGCCCTCCAGCGCGACCGGGTAGCCCACGTGCCGGCCCAGGAACAGCACGGTGTCCTTGTCCGCCAGCGAGCGGGCCAGCCGCCGTACCGGCTCCATGGTCTCCAGGACCGCGTCCACCGCGCCCGCGATCTCCGACAGTTCCCGGACGACCGCCCGGATCTCGTCGCCCCACTTGGTGCCCCGCACCTGCCCCAGGTACAGCGCGACCAGGTAGCAGGCCACCAGCTGCGTCAGGAAGGCCTTCGTCGAGGCCACCGCGACCTCGGGGCCCGCGTGCGTGTACAGCACCGCGTCCGACTCGCGGGGGATGGTGGAGCCGTTGGTGTTGCAGATGGCGAGCACCTTGGCGCCCTGCTCGCGGGCGTGCCGCAGCGCCATCAGGGTGTCCATGGTCTCGCCGGACTGCGAGATCGCGATCACCAGCGTGCGCCGCCCCAGGATCGGGTCCCGGTAGCGGAACTCGCTGGCCAGCTCGGTCTCGCAGGGGATCCGCGTCCAGTGCTCGATCGCCAGCTTCGCGATCATCCCCGCGTGGTACGCCGTCCCGCACGCGACGATGACGACCTTGTCGACCTCGCGCAGCACCGACGCCGGGATCCGCACCTCGTCCAGGGTCAGCGAACCGCCCGCGTCGATCCGGCCCAGCAGGGTGTCGGCGACCGCCTTGGGCTGCTCGGCGATCTCCTTCAGCATGAAGTAGTCGTAGCCGCCCTTCTCGGCGGCCGAGGCGTCCCAGTCGACGTTGTAGGCCCGTACGTCGGCCGGGCCGCCCGCGAAGTCCGTCACCGTGACCCCGTCGCGGCGCACCTCCACGACCTGGTCCTGGCCGAGCTCGATGGCGGAGCGGGTGTGCGCGATGAAGGCGGCGACGTCGGAGGCGAGGAAGTTCTCGCCCTCGCCGACCCCGACCACGAGCGGGGAGTTGCGGCGCGCGCCGACCACCACGTCGGGCTCGTCGGCGTGCACGGCGACGAGGGTGAAGGCGCCCTCCAGGCGGCGGCAGACCTGGCGCATCGACTCGGCGAGGTCGCCGGTGGAGGAGAAGGCCTCGGCGAGCAGGTGGGCGACGACCTCGGTGTCGGTCTCGGACTCCAGCCGGTGGCCGCGCTCGGCGAGTTCCGCCCGCAGCGCGGCGAAGTTCTCGATGATGCCGTTGTGGACGACCGCCACGCGTCCGGAGTTGTCCAGGTGCGGATGGGCGTTGGTGTCCGTCGGCCCGCCGTGCGTGGCCCAGCGGGTGTGCCCGATGCCCGTGGCCCCGCTCGGCAACGGGTGGGCGACCAGTTCCTTCTCCAGGTTGACGAGCTTCCCGGCCTTCTTGGCGGCGGCGAGCCCGCCGTCGGCGAGGACGGCGACCCCGGCCGAGTCGTAGCCGCGGTACTCCAGCCGCTTGAGTCCGGCGATGACCACATCGAGCGCCGACTGCGCTCCCACGTAACCCACAATTCCGCACATACGCGGCAGGGTACGCCGAAGTCGGCCGCCCGCCCGGTACCTGGACGAGACGAAAACCCCGCCCGGTGGACACCACCGGGCGGGGTTGACGGTTCGTCGGCGAGGGTCAGCCGAGCTTCTTCGTCTGCGCGGCGACGGCGGCCTTCGGCTGCTCGGCCGTGCCGCTCAGGCTGAGCGAGGAGAACGTGGCGAGGGTGTTGCCCTTGCGGACGACCACCAGCTGCGTCGTGATCTTCTCGCCGTCGGCGTCGGTGTCGATGGTGTAGGCGAGGGCCTCGTCACCGGCGGTGACGGCCTCGCCGGCCGCGACCTTGCTGATCTTGCCGGACTCGGCGCCCTGGGTGGCCGTGTAGCCGCCGGCGCAGGCCGTGCCCGCCGCCTTGACGGCCGCGAAGGCCTCCTGGGCGCCCTTGCCGTCGTACGAGGCGAGGGTGACCGCGGTGGCCGTGGTGCCGAGGGCCGCCTTCAGCTTGTCCTCGGGGGACGCGTCCGCGGCGGGCTCCTTCGGCTTGGCGGCGACCTTGGTGCGGGCGGTGCCGGTCGCGGTGCCGATCGCGGAGAACGACTGGGCCTGGACCAGCGGCTTGCACTCGGCCTTGTCGGTGGTGGCCGTGGCCCCGGCGCCGGCCTCCTGCGGAGTGGCCCCCTTGAAGACGTGGTCGGGCAGGTCGGCCTGGACGATCAGGACCGGGGCCAGCTCGGCGTCGGTCTTGCCCTTCGCCGCGGGCGCGGCGGCCGCGGAGCCGGCGGCCTTCGGCTCGTCCTTCTTGTCGGCCGGCTTGTCCGAGCCGCACGCGGTGACCAGCAGGGCCAGCGACACGGCGGACGCGGTCATGACAGAACGACGGACGATGGTGTTACGCACGGTGAAAATCCCCCCACGGATGGCGATGTCGCTGTGAAATCTACCGGGCGGCACCGACAGAAGATCACCGAATATGCGTGCCCGCTCCGCATCGTGATCCAGGCGAGACCCCTATGTCACCGGGCCGTACCCCACGTGACCGAGCCCACCACCCACATCCGAGCCGGAGCGCCGACAATGACGGTGTGATCACTTCGCCGCCACGAAGCACGCCCACGGACCGCCTCCTCGCCCGCGCCGCCGAACGCCCGCACCGCCGGGCCGAGGGTTCGCCGTACGTGGACCTCACCCGCGCCGAGTGGAGCGCGCTGCGCGAGCGCACCCCGCTGCCGCTGACCGCGCAGGAGGTGGAGCGGCTGCGCGGGCTCGGGGACGTCATCGACCTCGACGAGGTCCGCGACGTCTACCTGCCGCTGTCGCGGCTGCTGAACCTCTACGTCGGGGCGACCAGCAACCTGCGCGGGGCGCTCAACACCTTCCTGGGCGACGCGGGCAACGGCCACGGCGCCCAGAGCGGCACCCCCTTCGTCATAGGCGTCGCCGGGTCCGTCGCCGTCGGCAAGTCCACCGTGGCCCGCCTCCTCCAGGCCCTGCTCGCCCGCTGGCCCGAGCACCCGCGCGTGGAGCTGGTCACCACCGACGGGTTCCTCTACCCGATGGAGGAGCTCCGCGCCCGCGGCCTGACCTCGCGCAAGGGTTTCCCGGAGTCGTACGACCGGCGCGCGCTGACCCGGTTCGTCGCCGACATCAAGGCGGGCAAGGACGAGGTCAGCGCCCCGGTCTACTCGCACCTGATCTACGACATCGTGCCCGGCGAGCGGCTCGTCGTGCGCCGCCCGGACATCCTGATCGTGGAGGGCCTCAACGTCCTGCAGCCGGCCCTGCCCGGCAAGGACGGCCGCACCCGGGTGGGGCTCGCGGACTTCTTCGACTTCTCCGTCTACGTCGACGCCCGCGCCGAGGACATCGAGCGCTGGTACCTCAACCGCTTCCGCAAGCTGCGCGAGACCGCGTTCCAGAATCCTTTCTCCTACTTCCGCAAGTACACCCAGGTGTCGGAGGAGGAGGCCATGGAGTACGCCCGCACCACCTGGCGGACCATCAACCGGCCCAACCTCCTGGAGAACGTGGCGCCCACCCGCGGCCGCGCCAACCTCATCATCCGCAAGGGCCCTGACCACAAGGTCCAGCGCCTGAGCCTCCGTAAGCTCTGAGGATGCTGCACCTCAGGCTGATCACACCGACCGAACGTACGGAGGCGGTGACCGAGGTCATCCAGGCGACCGTCGGCACCACCCACCTCGTGGTGCTGCCCGGCGCCGCCCGGGACCCGCGGGGGGACCTCGTCCTGTGCGACGTCGCCCGCGAGGCCGGTGACCAGCTGCTGCACGAACTGCGGCAGCTGGGCATCGACCAGGACGGCTCCATCGCCGTCGAGAACGTCGACCTGTCGCTCTCCAAGCGCGCCGAGGAGGCCGAACGGGAGGCCCCCGGCGAACCGGCGGACGCCGTGGTCTGGGAGCAGCTCGCCGAGGCCACCCACGAGGAGTCCACGCTCACCATCACCTACGCCGCGTTCATGATCCTCGCGACGATGATCGCGGCCTGCGGCGTGGTGCTCGACAACGCGGTCCTGATCGTGGGCGCGATGGCGGTCGGACCGGAGTTCGGCCCGCTCGCCGGGGTGTGCACCGGTCTGGTGCAGCGCCGGCGCGGGCTGGCCGGGCGCTCGCTGGCGGCCCTGCTGATCGGGTTCGCCGCGGCCATCGCGGCGACCACCGTGTTCAGTCTGGTGATGGACGCGCTCGGGCTGTTCGGGCAGCACATGCTGGACAACGAGCGGCCGAACACCAGCTTCATCTGGCAGCCGGACCCGTTCTCGTTCGTGGTCGCCGTGCTCGCGGGAACGGCCGGCATGCTGTCGCTGACCTCGGCGAAGGCCGGCGCGCTGGTCGGCGTCGCCATCTCGGTGACCACCGTCCCGGCCGCCGCGAACGCCGCCGTGGCGCTCAGCTACGGGGAGTACGCGCAGATGTGGGGCTCGGCGGCGCAGCTGCTGGTGAACCTGGGCGGGATCGTGCTCGCCGGGGTGGTCACGCTGATCGCGTGGAAGGCCCTGTGGAACACCCAGCGGGGCCGCTGGAAGCGGTCCCTGCCCCGGCGCTGACGGGAGCCGGAACGGCCGGAGCGGCCGTACGGACGGGGTCCGTACGGCCGCTCCGGCCCGCGCTCCTCTGATGGCAGGACGCGAGGACAGGTCCTAGCCCAGCGCCGACTTCACCGCGTCCGCGAGGCGCCCGGCGACGGCGCGCGCCTGCTCGATGTCGGCGGCCTCCACCATCACCCGGACGAGCGGCTCCGTACCGGACGGACGGAGCAGCACCCGCCCGGTGCTGCCCAGCTCCCGCTCGGCGTCGGCGACCGCCGCCGCCAGCTCGGCGGAGGTGGACACCCGGGACTTGTCGACGTCCGGAACGTTGATCAGGACCTGCGGCAGGCGCTGCATGACACCCGCGAGGTCGGCCAGCGAGCGGCCGGTGGAGGCGACCCGGGCGGCCAGCATCAGGCCGGTCAGCGTGCCGTCACCGGTGGTCGCGTGGTCCAGGATGATCACGTGGCCGGACTGCTCGCCGCCCAGCGCGTAGCCGTTCTCCTTCATCGACTCCAGCACGTAGCGGTCGCCGACGCCGGTCTGGACGAGCTCGATGCCCTCGCGCTCCATGGCCAGCTTGAAGCCCAGGTTCGACATGACGGTGCCGACGACGGTGTCGCCGCGCAGCTGCCCGCGCTCGCGCATGTCCAGCGCCAGCACCGCGAGGATCTGGTCGCCGTCGACCTCGGCGCCGGAGGCGTCCACGGCCAGGCAGCGGTCGGCGTCGCCGTCGTGCGCGATGCCGAGGTCGGCGCCGTGCTCGACCACGGCCGCCTTGAGCAGGTCCAGGTGGGTGGAGCCGCAGCCTTCGTTGATGTTGAGGCCGTCCGGCTCGGCGCCGATCGTGACGATCTCGGCGCCGGCGCGCACGAAGGCCTCGGGCGAGACGCGGGCGGCCGCGCCGTGCGCCTCGTCCAGGACGATCTTCAGGCCGTCGAGGCGGTGCGGGAGGACGGCGATGAGGTGGGCGACGTACTTGTCGAAGCCCTCGTCGTAGTCGGAGACCCGGCCCACGCCCGCGCCCGTCGGGCGGTCCCAGGGGGCGCCGGTGCGGTGCTGCTCGTAGACGGCCTCGATCTGGTCCTCCAGCTCGTCGGCGAGCTTGTGGCCGCCGCGCGCGAAGAACTTGATGCCGTTGTCGGGCATGGCGTTGTGGCTGGCCGACAGCATCACACCGAGGTCGGCGCCCAGCGCACCGGTGAGATACGCCACCGCCGGGGTGGGCAGCACACCGACGCGCAGGACGTCCACGCCGGCACTGGCGAGGCCCGCGACGACCGCGGCCTCCAGGAACTCGCCCGAGGCCCGCGGGTCACGGCCGACCACGGCGGTCGGCCGGTGTCCCTCGAAGGTGCCCGCCTCGGCGAGCACATGGGCGGCCGCGACGGACAGACCGAGGGCCAGTTCGGCCGTCAGATCCGCGTTGGCGACGCCGCGTACGCCGTCCGTTCCGAAGAGTCGTCCCACAGTTGTCCTCCGAGTTCGCGCTGGGTACATCGTTGTACGTAACCGCGTGTGACAGGTATGTCCCGCCCCGGGCGGTAAACGAACCGCCCCGGACAGCACAGAGTGTGCCGCCGGGGCGGATTCGTGCAGAACAGCGGGCGTGATTAGCGCTTGCTGTACTGCGGAGCCTTGCGGGCCTTCTTGAGACCGGCCTTCTTGCGCTCGACCGCACGGTCGTCGCGGGAGAGGAAGCCGGCCTTCTTCAGCGCCGGGCGGTTGTTGTCCACGTCCGCCTCGTTCAGCGCACGGGCCACGCCGAGGCGCAGGGCGCCGGCCTGGCCGGAGACGCCGCCACCCGCGATGCGGGCGATGACGTCGTAGCGGCCGTCAAGCTCGAGCACCTTGAAGGGCTCGTTGACTTCCTGCTGGTGCACCTTGTTCGGGAAGTAGTCCTCGAGGGTGCGACCGTTGATCTTCCACTTGCCGGTGCCCGGAACGATCCGGACGCGGGCGATGGCGTTCTTGCGACGGCCCAGGCCGGCGGCCGGCTGCGGGTCGCCGAAGCGGCCGGCGAGGGACTCGGAGGTGTAGTCACCCTCCGGCGCCTCGGACTCGAAAGTGGTGACAGCGTCGTAGGTCTCGTCGCCCTCGATGGGGGTCTCGACGGTGGTCTCGGCCACGATTCTCCTCAGAATTCTTTACGTCTTAGGGGGTGGCCGGAACTACTGCGCGACCTGGGTGATCTCGAACGGCACCGGCTGCTGGGCAGCGTGGGGGTGCTGGTCGCCCGAGTAGACCTTCAGCTTCGAGAGCATCTGACGGCCCAGGGAGTTCTTGGGGAGCATGCCCTTGATGGCCTTCTCGACGGCCTTCTCCGGGTTGTTCGCCAGGAGGTCGTCGTAGCGCACCGCGCGGAGACCGCCCGGGTAGCCGGAGTGGCGGTACGCCATCTTCTGGGACGCCTTGTTGCCGGACAGGTGGACCTTGTCGGCGTTGACGATGATGACGAAGTCGCCCATGTCCATGTGGGGGGCGTAAGTCGGCTTGTGCTTGCCCCGCAGGAGGGCAGCGGCCTGGGTCGCCAGACGGCCGAGGACAACGTCCTGGGCGTCAATGACGAGCCACTGGCGCGAGATGTCGCCGGGCTTGGGGCTGAACGTACGCACGCGTATGCCTTCGCTTCTTCAGTGGTGGGTCATCCCCAGGGCGCTAGCCCGAGGGGACGGGTCCTGACAAGGGTCACCACGGACGATCACGACAGCCCTGGTGCACTCCGGGGACGCAACCCGTGTGTACCGCTGGTCATCGGCCCGGTGGACCGGCGTAAGGCCCTTTCACGTGAGAATGAGCAAGCCAATACGCATAACGAACCAGCAGGATACCCGGGCTGCCCCGGACGGGTCAAAACGCCGAGCGGGATCCCGCCTCGGCCGGCTCGCCGGCGCGCCGCACGGCACCTGCCGTCGTCACGTCCTCCAGGTTAACCCGGGCCGGACCCAGGCACCTGCGCAGCAGGGTGAGCGCCAGCACACAGAGCGTGAAGCAGTCCTTGAAGGCCCGCCGCTCCCCCTCCAGCGCCCGCGGCCACGGCACCCCCGCGATCTGCGGCCCCATGGCCACCCAGAACCACGGCGAGCGCGGCACCGAACCCTCGCGCACCGCCGACGCCAGCAGCAGCGGCAGCACCACCAGCAGGTAGTGGTCGAAGGACGGCCGCGACACCAGAAAAGCGGCGAGCATCACCATGCAGGCCGTCTCCGCCAGCCGCTGCTCCCCCGCGTCCGTGTCGTCCTCGCGCCGCCAGCGCTGCCAGGCCCCCCACAGCCCGGCCAGCGCGCCCACCCCGGCGCACAGCACCGCGACCGGCTCCCAGATCCCCAGCCGGGGCCCGATGGCGATCGGCGAGGCGTCCCAGGGCAGCGCGTACGAGTCCTGGCCCTGGAGCAGGAAGGGCAGCGTCTTGGTGAAGAACAGCGTCGGACTCGGCATGAGCATCGCGCCGGCCAGCGACATCCCCACCGGCACCAGGACCGCCACGGCCAGCCCCCGCCACTGCCGCGCCAGCAGGAACACGAGCCCCACCGGCACCAGCATCGGCTTGCAGGCGATGGCCAGCCCCACGACGAGACCGGCCGCCCCCCAGTAGCGCCGGTGGGCCAGCAGCAGCGCCAGCGGCAGGGCGGCCGCCGAGATCGAGGTCCAGTTCCCGATCAGGACGAGGTTGAGGTACGGCTTGTAGGCCAGCGCGAGGAGGCCGAGCCCGCCGACCGCGAAGCGGGAGCGCACCGGCACCGAGAACAGCCGCATGGCCGCCCACCAGCCCACGGCCAGCAGCCCGGTCATCCCCATCGGCAGCACCCAGCGCAGCACCTGCGTGGGCAGCAGCGCCTCGGGAACCGCCATCAGCACCGCGCTCGGCAGGTAGAGGAAGCGCTTGTCCTCGTACGGCGAGCCGCCCGCGAGGAGCGTGTCCGCGGCCTTGACCACGAAGGCGTTGTCCGAGCCCCAGTTCTGCCGCAGGCTCGTCGAGACCGCGATGGAGAGCACGATCACCAGTGAGACGGCCTGCAGGGAACGCGGCGCCGGCCGCAGCAGCCAGTCCAGCAGCCGGTCCTGCATCCGGTCTCCGGAGCTCCGCTTCTCCCACTTCATGAGCCAGATGCTAGGGCGCAGCCCCACGACGCCTCCCCCTCGACTCGCTGAGGGGAACCGGAACCCCCTAGCGCTTGCGCTCGACCCTACGTTCGTCCCAAACAGGCTCCTGAGTCTCTCGCACAACACCGTCCGAACCGAAGACCAGATAGCGGTCAAAAGAGCGCGCGAACCACCGGTCGTGCGTGACGCACAGCACAGTCCCCTCGTACGACTCCAGGCCGTCCTGGAGGGCCTCCGCCGACTCGAGGTCGAGGTTGTCCGTCGGCTCGTCCAGCAGCAGTGCGGTGGTGCCCGCAAGCTCCAGGAGCAGGATCTGCAGGCGCGCCTGCTGGCCGCCCGAGAGCTTCTCGAACGGCTGGTCGCCCTGGCGTTCCAGCTCGTAGCGGCGCAGCACGCTCATCGCCGCGCCGCGGTCCTTGGCGTGTTCCGTCCACAGGATGTCCACCAGCGTCCGGCCGAAAAGCTCCGGGTGCGCGTGCGTCTGCGCGAAGTGACCGGGCACCACGCGCGCCCCCAGCTTCCAGTTGCCCGTGTGGGCGACCGGGTTCGACGTGTCGCCCGCCAGCAGCCGCAGGAAGTGCGACTTGCCCGAGCCGTTCGAGCCGAGCACCGCGACCCGCTCGCCGTAGAAGACCTCCAGGTCGAACGGCTTCATCAGCCCGGTCAGCTCAAGGTTCTCGCAGGTCAGCGCCCGTACGCCGGTGCGCCCGCCCTTGAGCCGCATCCGGATGTCCTGCTCGCGCGGCGGCTCCGGCGGCGGCCCCGCCTCCTCGAACTTCTGGAACCGGGTCTGCATCGCCCGGTACCGCGAGGCCATGTCCGGGCTGATCGCGGCCTGGTTGCGCAGCCGCAGCACCAGCGCCTTCAGCCGCGCGTGCTCCTCGTCCCAGCGCCGCTTGAGCTCCTCGAAGCGCGCGAAGCGCTCCTTGCGGGCGTCGTGGTACGTCGCGAAGCCCGCACCGTGCACCCACACGTCGGTGCCCATCGGGCTCGGCTCCAGGCTGACGATCTTCTCGGCGGCCCGGGACAGCAGCTCGCGGTCGTGGCTGACGAAGAGCACGGTCTTGCGCGTGGCCTTCAGCTGCTCCTCCAGCCACCGCTTGCCGGGGACGTCGAGGTAGTTGTCCGGCTCGTCGAGCAGCAGCACCTCGTCGGGCCCGCGCAGCAGCGCCTCCAGGACCAGGCGCTTCTGCTCACCGCCGGAGAGCGTGCGCACCTCGCGGAACTGCGCCCGCTCGTACGGCACGCCCAGCGCGGCCATGGTGCACACGTCCCACAGGGTCTCCGCCTCGTAGCCCCGCACGTCGGCCCAGTCGCTGAGCGCCTGCGCGTACGCCATCTGCGCGGCCTCGTCGTCCACCGTCATGATCAGGTGCTCGGCGCGGTCCACGGCCCGGGCGGCCTCGCGGATCCGCGGCTGTGCCACGGAGACCAGCAGGTCGCGGATGGTCGTCTCGTCGCGGACGGAGCCCACGAACTGCGGCATCACGCCGAGCCCGCCGCTGACGGTGACGCCGCCGCCGTGCGGCTGGAGCTCGCCGCTGATCAGCTTCAGCAGGGTGGTCTTGCCGGCGCCGTTCGCCCCGACCAGGGCGACGACCGCGCCCTCGCCGACCCGGAAGGAGACGTCGGGCAGCAGCACCCGCCCGTCCGGAAGGTAGTACTCCAGGTGGCCGGCTTCGAGATGTCCCATGCGCCGCATTGTCCCGGTCGGCGGGCGTGCACCCAAACGGTTTAGCGGCGCCCGGGCGGGCTCAGCAGCAGCCGGGGGTCTGCGCGGCGCCGGGCAGGGTCCGCAGGTTGCGCGCCTGCCGGCTGCGCTCGGCCAGCAGTTCGTCCGCCGGGTAGCCGACCTCCTCCAGGGTCAGCCCGTGCGGCCGTACGACGTGCACGGAGGAGTCCCGTACGGCGGCGGCCAGCACCTTGCCGGGCCAGTCGACGGGCCGGTGGCCGTCGCCGACGTGCAGCAGGGCGCCGACGAGGGAGCGGACCATGTTGTGGCAGAAGGCGTCCGCCCGGACGGTCGCGGTGATCACGCCGTCCTCCGCCCGCTCCCAGCTGAGCTGCTGGAGGGTGCGGATGGTGGTGGCGCCCTCGCGCTTCCTGCAGTACGCGGCGAAGTCGTGCTCGCCGAGCAGCGCCTTCGAGGCCTCGTTCATGGCGGCCACGTCCAGCGGCCACTGGTGCCACAGGACGTGCCCGCGGCGCAGCGGGTCGACGCCGCCCCGGTGGTCGCCGACGCGGTAGGCGTAGCGGCGCCAGACGGCCGAGAAACGGGCGTTGAACCCGGCGGGGGCCTCGGCGACCTTCCACACGCGTACGTCGTGCGGCAGCCGCCCGGCGAGCCGCCGCAGGAGCTTGTCGTGGTGCTCGGCCCAGACCTCCTCGGCGAGGTCCACGTGCGCCACCTGGCCGCGGGCGTGGACGCCCGCGTCCGTCCGCCCGGCCACCGTCAGCTCCACCGGCGCGTCGAGCCGCATGACGGTCCGCAGGGCCGACTCCAGCTCGCCCTGCACGGTCCGCCGCGTGCTCTGCTTCGCCCAGCCGGAGAAGTCCTTGCCGTCGTACGACAGGTCCAGCCGCACCCGGACACGGCCGGGCTCCACCTCGTCACTCACCCGTAGATCCTCTCAAGTCGCGCGGAAAAAGCGGAACGGGCCCGCCCCCGTGAGGGGACGGACCCGTTCCAGGCCTTACGGCACCAGGGGGGCTCAGGCCTCCTTGGTCTCCTCGGCCGGAGCCTCGGTCTCGGTGGCCTCAGCCTTGGCCTCGGCCTCCTTCACCGCACGCTTGGTGGCGGCCTCGGCCTCACCGGTGGCCTGCTGGGCCACGGTCAGGGCCTCGACCAGCTCGATGACCGCCATCGGGGCGTTGTCGCCACGACGGTTGCCGATCTTGGTGATGCGGGTGTAACCACCGGGGCGGTTCTCGTACCGCGGGGCGATCTCGGTGAAGAGCGTGTGGACGATGCCCTTGTCCGTGATCGTCTGCAGGACGAGGCGACGGTTGTGGATGTCGCCCTTCTTCGCCTTGGTGATCAGACGCTCGGCGACCGGACGCAGGCGGCGGGCCTTGGCCTCGGTCGTGGTGATGCGGCCGTGCTCGAAGAGCGCCTTCGCGAGGTTCGCGAGCAGCAGCTTCTCGTGCGCGGCGGAGCCGCCGAAGCGGGCGCCCTTGGTGGGACGCGGCATGGTGTTCTCCTAGGTGTCTGCCCCGGCCGTATCAGGTACCGAGGTCAGTATCCGAGCGAGCGGTTGCCCGTCGGAGACCCGCGCCCCGTAAGGGGCGCGGGAGGGGTTGCATTCTGCGGCTGCCGCCGCGCGGGCGCGATCGGCCGAGGCCGGTCCGCAGCCGAAGAACGAGCTCAGTACTGCTCGGTCTCCACGAACCCGGCATCCGCGTCGTCGTCGGCGCCGAAGGCGTCCGCCGCGGCGGTCGGGTCGAATCCGGGCGGGCTGTCCTTGAGGGCCAGGCCCATGCCGGCCAGCTTCGCCTTGACCTCGTCGATCGACTTCGCACCGAAGTTGCGGATGTCGAGCAGGTCCGCCTCGGAGCGGGCGACGAGCTCACCCACGGAGTGGATGCCCTCGCGCTTGAGGCAGTTGTACGACCGGACGGTGAGCTCGAGCTCCTCGATCGGCAGCGCCAGGTCGGCGGCCAGGGCGGCGTCCGTCGGGGACGGGCCCATGTCGATGCCCTCGGCGTCGATGTTGAGCTCGCGGGCCAGACCGAACAGCTCGACCAGGGTCTTGCCGGCGGACGCCATGGCGTCGCGCGGGCGCATGGCCTGCTTGGTCTCGACGTCGACGATGAGCTTGTCGAAGTCGGTGCGCTGCTCGACTCGGGTCGCCTCGACCTTGTAGGTGACCTTGAGGACGGGCGAGTAGATGGAGTCGACCGGGATACGGCCGATCTCCTGGCCCACCTGCTTGTTCTGGACGGCGGAGACGTAGCCGCGACCGCGCTCGACGGTCAGCTCCATCTCCAGCTTGCCCTTGCCGTTCAGGGTGGCGAGGACGAGGTCCGGGTTGTGCACCTCGACACCGGCCGGGGGCGCGATGTCGGCAGCGGTGACCAGGCCGGGGCCCTGCTTGCGCAGGTACATCACGACCGGCTCGTCGTGCTCCGAGGAGACGACCAGCTGCTTGATGTTGAGGATCATGTCCGTGACGTCTTCCTTGACGCCCGGCACGGTGGTGAACTCGTGCAGGACGCCGTCCACGCGGATGCTGGTGACAGCGGCACCCGGGATGGAGGAGAGGAGCGTACGGCGCAGGGAGTTGCCGAGGGTGTAGCCGAAGCCCGGCTCCAGCGGCTCGATCACGAACCGCGAGCGGTACTCGTCGACGACCTCTTCGGTCAGCGAAGGACGCTGAGCGATAAGCATGTGTGTTCCTTCAGTCGTGGACGCCCACTATTTGACGCCCGACATGTACTGCTGGGTACTGCAAGGGTACGGGCGGCACGTCCCCCCGAAGGGGTTCGTACCGCCCGGACACTCGAAGACGCACAGGCGTCGCTGCGTCAGACGCGGCGGCGCTTCGGCGGGCGGCAGCCGTTGTGCGGGGTGGGGGTGACGTCCTGGATCGAGCCGACCTCGAGGCCGGTGGCCTGCAGGGAGCGGATCGCGGTCTCACGGCCGGAGCCGGGACCCTTGACGAAGACGTCGACCTTGCGCATGCCGTGCTCCTGCGCGCGGCGGGCGGCCGACTCGGCGGCCATCTGCGCGGCGAAGGGGGTGGACTTGCGCGAGCCCTTGAAGCCGACGTGGCCGGCGGAGGCCCAGGAGATCACGTTGCCGGACGGGTCCGTGATCGAGACGATGGTGTTGTTGAACGTGCTCTTGATGTGCGCGTGGCCGTGAGCGACGTTCTTCTTTTCCTTGCGGCGCACCTTCTTGGCAGCGCCCTGACGACCCTTGGGGGGCATCTAAATCTCCTACGGGAGGTGGTCGGTCCTACAGCGCAAGACCGCTGAACAGGACTACTTCTTGCCCGGCTTCTTCTTACCGGCGATCGCGCGACGCGGGCCCTTGCGGGTACGCGCGTTCGTGCTGGTGCGCTGACCGTGCACCGGCAGGCCACGACGGTGGCGGATGCCCTGGTAGCACTGGATCTCGATCTTGCGGCGGATGTCGCCCTGGATCTCGCGGCGGAGGTCACCCTCGGTGCGGAGGTTGGCGTCCACGTACTCGCGGATCTTGACGAGGTCCTCTTCGGCCAGGTCACGAACGCGGGTGTTCGGGTTCACGCCGGTGGAGGCGAGGATCTCCTTGGACCGGGTGCGCCCGATACCGAAGACGTAGGTGAGTGCGATCTCCACACGCTTTTCGCGCGGGATGTCAACACCGGAAACGCGTGCCATTCACTGGCTCCTGTGTGTTCGGGGGTCTTCCGCAGAGCCGCTCCCGGCAGGCCGTACGAGGTACCAGTCGGGTCTCCGGCCCCCGCCGGAGGTGCCGCCGACCCTTGCGGGCTGGGCGGGCTCTGCGTATGTACGTATTACGTGCGTCGCGCGAAGAACTGCGAAAGTTGCAGGTCGGTCGGCGTGCGTCAGCCCTGGCGCTGCTTGTGGCGCAGGTTGTCGCAGATGACCATGACCCGACCGTGACGGCGGATCACCTTGCACTTGTCGCAGATCTTCTTGACGCTCGGCTTGACCTTCATGTTGGTGAGGTTCTCCGGGTCAGTGCCACCACCCGCACCGGGACCGACGCCCAGGCAGGAGTGAAAGCAAGATCTACTTGTATCGGTAGACGATCCGGCCACGCGTCAGGTCGTACGGAGAGAGCTCCACCACGACCCGGTCATCGGGGAGGATACGGATGTAGTGCATCCGCATCTTGCCGCTGATGTGCGCGAGGACCTTGTGACCGTTCTGGAGTTCCACCTTGAACATGGCGTTCGGGAGGGACTCGATCACGGTGCCCTCGATCTCGATGGCACCTTGCTTCTTGGCCACGCTTCGCCTTTCGAATCGGCTACCTTGATCGGCTGACAGGCATGGGAATGCACGTGAGCCGACGAGTCAGTCTACGTCAGGGCACCCAGAAAGACGAATCCGGAAAGTTTGCCCACGAGTCTAGATCATTAAGCCGACATGTCGACGGGGCCGGGCCCCGCTCAGCCCAGGGGGTCGGGGGCCGTCGTCACGCCGTACTCCGCGAGCTTGGCCTTGCCGCAGTCCGGGGACGTCAGGACGATCGGGCCGGCCTCCGTCAGGGCGACCGAGTGCTCCCAGTGGGAGGACCAGGTGCCGTCGGTGGTGATGACCGTCCAGTCGTCCGCGAGGACCTCGGTACGGGGCGTGCCCAGGGAGACCATCGGCTCGATGGCCAGGCAGACGCCCGGGACCAGCTTGATGCCCTTGCCGCGCTTGCGCGAGACGTAGTTCAGCAGGTGGGGGTCCATGTGCATCTCCGAGCCGATGCCGTGGCCGCCGTACTCCTCGATGATCCCGAACTTGCCGAGGCTGTGGTCACCGGCCGCCGGCCGCGGCTGGCGCTTGATGTACGACTCGATCGCCCGCGAGATGTCGACCAGGCGGTTGCCGGCCTTCATCGCGGCGATGCCCGCCCACATCGACTCCTCGGTCACCCGGGAGAGCTCGATCAGCTCCGGAGCGTGACCGGTGCCCACGAAGGCCGTGTACGCCGCGTCGCCGTGCCAGCCCTCCACGATCGCGCCCGCGTCGATCGAGATGATGTCGCCGTCCTTGAGGACCGTCTTGTCGTCCGGGATGCCGTGCACGACGACCTCGTTCACCGAGGTGCAGATGGTCGCGGGGAAGCCCCCGTACCCCAGGAAGTTCGACTTCGCCCCGTGGTCGGCGATCACCTTGCGGGCGACCATGTCCAGATCCCGCGTCGTGGCGCCCGGCACGGCCGCCTCCCGGGTCGCCGCGTGAATGGCGGCGACGACCAGACCGGCCTCCCGCATCTTCGCGATCTGCTCGGGAGTCTTCAGCTGGACCATGGACGTGTGCCTTCCACCTTCGGGAGTACGGGGTAACGGGTACGGAGTACGGGGTAAACGGGGATGAGCCGTATCAACAGTACGGCCGCGGCGTCCGGTGGACACCGCGGCCGTACAGCGCTACAGCGCGGAACTACTTCTTCAGCGCTTCCATGGCGCGCTTCGTGACGTCCTGCACCTCACCGAGGGCGGAGATCGTCACCAGCAGGCCCTGGGCCTTGTAGTAGTCGATGATCGGCTCGGTCTGCGTGTGGTAGACCTCCAGCCGGGTGCGGACGGTC
The DNA here is from genome assembly GCF_044748145.1 of Streptomyces sp. NPDC090022. NCBI lineage: Bacteria > Bacillati > Actinomycetota > Actinomycetes > Kitasatosporales > Streptomycetaceae > Streptomyces > Streptomyces sp. NPDC090022. The sequence goes on along the minus strand of NZ_JBIVFN010000012.1, from coordinate 138,877 downwards.
TCCTCGGAGTCGTCGCCGCGCTGGTACAGCTCGCCGCCGCAGACGTCGCAGACGCCCCCGGTCTTCGGCGGGGCGTACGTCACGTGGAAGACGTGCGAGGAGTCGTTGCGGCAGATCCGGCGGCCGGCGATCCGCTTGACCACCTCGTCCTCCTCGACCTCCAGGTCGAGGACGGCGTCCAGCTTCATGTTGGCGGCCTGGAGCATTCCGTCCAGCGCCTCCGCCTGGGAGACGTTGCGCGGGAACCCGTCCAGCAGGAAGCCGCCGGCGGCGTCGGGCTGCTCCATGCGGTCCTTCGCCATCCCGATGGTCACCGCGTCCGGGACCAGGTCGCCGGCGTCCATGAACGCCTTCGCCTGCTTGCCCAGCTCGGTGCCCTGGCTGATGTTCGCGCGGAACAGGTCGCCCGTGGAGATGTGCGGGATGTTCAGGTTCTTGGCAAGGAACGCGGCCTGCGTTCCCTTGCCCGCACCGGGAGGCCCGACGAGGACGATACGCATCAGCGGAGGAACCCTTCGTAATTGCGCTGCTGGAGCTGGCTCTCGATCTGCTTCACGGTTTCCAGACCCACACCCACGATGATCAGGATGCTCGTCCCGCCGAACGGGAAGTTCTGGTTCGCCCCGAAGCCCGCCAACGCCATCGTCGGCACAAGAGCGATGAGACCCAGGTACAGCGACCCCGGCCAGGTGATCCGGTTGAGGACGTAGCTCAGGTACTCGGCAGTAGGTCGGCCTGCCCGGATACCCGGGATGAAGCCACCATACTTCTTCATGTTGTCCGCTACTTCCTCGGGGTTGAACGAAATCGCCACGTAGAAGAACGCGAAGAAAACGATCAGGATGAAGTAGACGGCGATGTAGTAGGGGTGGTCGCCCTTGACGAAGTGCTTCTGGATCCAGGTGGCCCAGCCGGCGGTCGAACCGCTGAACTGCACGATGAGCGCCGGGATGTACAGCAGCGACGAGGCGAAGATGACCGGAATGATGCCGGCCTGGTTCACCTTGAGCGGGATGTAGGTCGACGTGCCGCCGTAGGCGCGCCGGCCGATCATGCGCTTCGCGTACTGGACCGGGATGCGGCGCTGGGCCTGCTCGACGAAGACCACCAGGCCGACCATCGCGAGGCCGACGAGCATGACGACGCCGAACTCGACCCAGCCGTCGGCGATCTTGCCCTGGAGCTTGATCTGCCACAGCGCGCCGATGAATCCGGCGGCGATCGAGATGAACATGAGGATCGACATGCCGTTGCCGATGCCGCGGTCGGTGATGAGCTCGCCGAGCCACATGACGACACAGGTACCGGCGGTCATCGTGATGACCATGACGACGGTGGTGAAGATCGTCCGGTCGGGAACGATCTGGCTGGCGACCTGGCAGCCCTGGAAGAGCGCACCGGAGCGGGCCGTGGCGACGAGGCCGGTGCCCTGGAGGATGGCGAGGGCCACCGTCAGGTAACGCGTGTACTGCGTGATCTTCGCGGTACCGGCCTGCCCCTCCTTCTTCAGGTTCTCCAGCTTGGGAATGACCACGGTCAGCAGCTGCAGGATGATGCTCGCCGTGATGTACGGCATGATGCCGAGCGCGAAGATCGTGATCTGCAGCAGCGCACCGCCGCTGAACATGTTCACCAGACCGAACAGGCCGTTGGAACTGCCGGCCTGGTCCACGCAGATCTGGACGTTCTTGTAGCTCACGCCGGGTACCGGGATGTGGGACCCGAGCCGGAACAGCACGATGATGCCGAGCGTGAAGAGCAGCTTCTTGCGCAGGTCGGGCGTCTTGAACGCCCGGGCGAACGCGGTGAGCACGGTGCCTCCTGCGACCCCCGCGCTACTGCGTCAGAGGTGACGGTCTGAAGGAATCGACGTATACGACAAAGCAAAGGTGCAGGCCACCTTACCGGCGACTGCGCCCCCCGTGGAACGACCAACCGGGGATGCCCCATTTGTGAGGCATCCCCGGTCGGTTTTATTCGCTATGAGCCACTGAACTCGTCTCAGACGAGCTCGGTGACGGTGCCGCCCGCAGCGGCAATCTTCTCCTTGGCGGAGCCGGAAACGGCGTCAACCGAAACCTGCAGCGCCACGGAGATCTCGCCCTGGCCCAGGACCTTGACGAGGCTGTTCTTGCGAACAGCACCCTTCTCGACCAGCCCGGCCACGGTGACCTCTCCACCCTCGGGGTAGAGCTCGGCCAGCTTGGCCAGGTTGACGACCTGGTACTCCGTACGGAACGGGTTCTTGAAGCCCTTCAGCTTCGGGAGGCGCATGTGGAGGGGCATCTGCCCGCCCTCGAAGCGCTCCGGAACCTGGTAGCGGGCCTTGGTGCCCTTGGTACCACGACCGGCCGTCTTACCCTTCGACGCCTCACCGCGACCCACACGGGTCTTCGCGGTCTTGGCGCCCGGGGCGGGACGGAGGTTGTGGATCTTGAGCGGGTTGTTCTCCGCCATGATCAGTCGACCTCCTCAACCGTCACGAGGTGGCGGACGGTGTGCACCATTCCGCGGAACTCGGGGCGGTCCTCCTTGACGACCACGTCGTTCAGGCGCTTGAGCCCGAGCGAACGCAGGGTGTCGCGGTGGTTCTGCTTGCTGCCGATGTACGACTTCGTCTGCGTGATCTTGAGGCGAGCCATTACGCACCCGCCCCAGCACGCGCACGAAGGAGAGCCGCGGGGGCGACGTCCTCGAGCGGCAGACCGCGGCGGGCCGCGATCTCCTCGGGACGCTGCAGGCCCTTGAGGGCCGCCACGGTCGCGTGCACGATGTTGATCGCGTTGTCGGAGCCGAGCGACTTCGACAGGATGTCGTGAACGCCGGCGCACTCCAGAACGGCGCGCACCGGGCCACCGGCGATAACACCGGTACCGGGGGAAGCAGGCTTCAGCAGGACGACGCCCGCCGCCTTCTCACCCTGGATCGGGTGCGGGATGGTGCCCTGGATACGGGGGACCTTGAAGAAGTGCTTCTTGGCCTCCTCCACACCCTTGGCGATGGCGGCCGGCACCTCCTTGGCCTTGCCGTAACCGACACCTACGGTGCCGTCACCGTCACCCACCACGACGAGCGCGGTGAAGGAGAAACGACGACCACCCTTGACAACCTTGGCGACGCGGTTGATCGCGACAACGCGCTCAACGTACGCGGTCTTCTCGGCGGCAGCAGCGCCACCGTCGCGACCCTTCCGGTCCCGCCGCTCGCCGCCACCGGCACCGCTGCCGCGGCGCTGGGGTCCAGCCATTGGATTACCTCTCTCTGTTACGTCCGTTAGTCCCGGAACCGGGGCTTAGAACTTCAGCCCGGCTTCGCGGGCGGCGTCAGCCAGAGCGGCAATGCGCCCGGCGTACCTGTTGCCACCACGGTCGAACACGACGGCCTCGACGCCGGCGGCCTTGGCGCGCTCAGCGACCAGGGCACCGACCTGCTTGGCCTGCGCGGACTTGTCACCCTCGCCACCGCGGATCGAAGCGTCCAGGGTCGACGCGGACGCCAGGGTGTGACCCTGGAGGTCGTCGATGACCTGAGCGACGATGTTGCGGTTGGAACGCGTCACGACGAGGCGCGGACGCTCCGCCGTACCCGACACGTTCTTGCGGATGCGGATGTGGCGGCGAGCCTTGGCCGCACGCTTGTAAGCGTCGCCCTTGGCGATCTTCACACCGTATGCCATGGCTTACTTACCAGCCTTTCCGACCTTGCGGCGGATGACCTCGCCGGCGTACTTGACGCCCTTGGCCTTGTACGGGTCGGGCTTCCGCAGCTTGCGGATGTTCGCCGCGACCTCGCCGACCTTCTGCTTGTCGATGCCCTCGACCGAGAACTTGGTCGGCGACTCGACCTTGAAGGAGATGCCCTCGGGGGCCTCCACCAGGATCGGGTGGCTGTAGCCGAGCTGGAACTCCAGGTCGGAGCCCTTCGCGGCAACGCGGTAACCGACACCGCTGATCTCGAGCGCCTTGGTGTATCCCGTGGTCACACCGGTGATCATGTTGGCCACCAGCGTGCGGGACAGGCCGTGGAGGGCCTTGTTCTGACGCTCGTCGTTCGGACGGGTGACGTTCAGAACGCCGTCCTCGCCCTTAACGATCTCGATGGGGGCGGCAACGGTGTGCGTCAGGGAGCCCTTGGAGCCCTTGACGGTGACCGTGCGGCCATCGATGGTGACGTCCACGCCGGCGGGAACCGGGATGGGGAGCTTGCCGATACGAGACATAGCTTTTCCTCCGTTCCCGACTACCAGACGTAGGCGAGGACTTCCCCACCCACGCCCTTCTTCTGCGCCTGCTGGCCGGTCAGGAGACCGTGGGACGTGGAGATGATCGCCACGCCCAGGCCGCCGAGGACCTTCGGCAGGTTGGTGGACTTCGCGTACACGCGCAGACCCGGCTTCGAGATGCGCTTGATGCCGGCGATCGAACGCTCGCGGTTCGGACCGAACTTCAGCTCGAGAACGAGGTTCTTACCGACCTCGGCGTCCTCGACCTTCCAGCCGGTGATGAAACCCTCCTGCTTGAGGATTTCCGCGATGTGCGACTTGATCTTGCTGTGCGGCATCACGACCTGGTCGTGGTACGCCGAGTTTGCGTTACGCAGACGAGTCAGCATGTCTGCGATCGGGTCAGTCATGGTCATGAATCGGCCTTCGGCCTCTCTCGCCGGGGTTTCCTGTATGCGCCATCCCTCTCCCCACACAGGGGCGGGACGGGTGCGGCGCGGGGACCTACGGCGTAGTAAGTCGGTAGGGCGGCGGACGCCCAACCCCACAAGCCTACGGCATGCGGGATGGGCGGTCCGCCGACCTGATGCTTACCGAGAGCGTCTGGAAGCCTCAACACCCAAAGGGTGAAGGGACTACCAGGAGCTCTTGGTCACGCCCGGCAGCTCGCCACGGTGAGCCATCTCACGAAGGCACACGCGGCACAGGCCGAACTTGCGGTACACGGAGTGCGGACGGCCGCAGCGCTGGCAGCGGGTGTACGCACGCACACCGAACTTGGGCTTACGAGCAGCCTTGGCAATAAGAGCCTTCTTCGCCATCTCGCTTACGCCTCCTTGAAGGGGAAGCCGAGGTGACGGAGGAGCGCGCGGCCCTCGGCGTCGTTGGTCGCCGTGGTGACCACGGTGATGTCCATACCCCGGACGCGGTCGATCTTGTCCTGGTCGATCTCGTGGAACATGACCTGCTCCGTGAGACCGAAGGTGTAGTTGCCACGGCCGTCGAACTGCTTCGGGGACAGGCCGCGGAAGTCGCGGATGCGCGGCAGCGCGAGCGACAGGGTGCGGTCCAGGAACTCCCACATGCGGTCGCCACGGAGAGTGACGTGGGCACCGATCGGCTGGCCCTCACGCAGCTTGAACTGCGCGATGGACTTGCGGGCCTTGGTGACGGCCGGCTTCTGACCGGTGATTGTGGTGAGGTCGCGAATGGCGCCGTCGATCAGCTTGGAGTCGCGGGCGGCGTCGCCCACACCCATGTTGACCACGATCTTCACGAGGCCGGGAACCTGCATGACGTTCCCGTAGGAGAACTCCTCACGCAGCTTGCCCGCGATCTCCTCGCGGTACTTCGTCTTCAGACGCGGAGTGGTAGCCATCAGATGTCCTCACCCGTGCGCTTGGCAACGCGGATCTTGTTGCCCTCGTCGTCGAAGCGGTAACCGACGCGGGTGACGACCTTCTTGCCGTCCTTCTCCACGACCAGCTGAACGTTGCTGACGTGGATCGGGGCCTCGGTGATCACAATGCCACCGGCCTGCGAACCACCAGCGGTCTGACCAGCCTTGGTGTGCTTCTTGACCCGGTTGACACCCTCGACCAGAACGCGGTTCTCAGTCGGCATGGCCTGGATGACCTTGCCCTGCTTGCCCTTGTCCTTGCCGGTGATGACCTGAACCAGGTCGCCCTTCTTGATCTTCATGCTTACAGCACCTCCGGCGCGAGCGAGATGATCTTCATGAACTTCTTCTCGCGCAGCTCACGGCCGACGGGGCCGAAGATACGGGTGCCGCGAGGGTCGCCGTCGTTCTTCAGAATGACGGCGGCGTTCTCGTCGAAGCGGATGTACGAGCCGTCCTGGCGGCGGCGCTCCTTGACGGTGCGAACGATGACCGCCTTGACGACGTCACCCTTCTTCACGTTGCCACCGGGGATCGCGTCCTTGACGGTGGCGACGATGACGTCACCGATGCCCGCGTAGCGGCGACCCGAACCACCGAGAACACGGATGCAAAGGATCTCCTTGGCACCAGTGTTGTCGGCGACACGCAGTCGCGACTCCTGCTGGATCACGTCTATCTCCTGTTTGTCTGCCGGTTCCCGGCCGGGGCTTCAGAGAAGCCCCGGCCGAGCCTGGCGGAACGAATCCGGGGGAAACCCCCCGGACTGATTACTTGGCCTTCTCGAGGATCTCGACGACGCGCCACCGCTTGGTGGCGGACAGCGGCCGGGTCTCCATCAGGAGGACGCGGTCGCCGATGCCGGCGGCGTTCTGCTCGTCGTGCGCCTTGAGCTTGTTCGTACGGCGGATGACCTTGCCGTACAGGGCGTGCTTGACGCGGTCCTCGACGGCGACGACGACGGTCTTGTCCATCTTGTCGCTGACGACCAGACCCTCACGGGTCTTGCGGAAACCGCGCTCGGTCTTGTTCTCAGTCACGTTGTTCTCGCTCATCAGGCGCTCTCCACCGTCTCGATGCCGAGCTCGCGCTCGTGCATCAGGGTGTAGATCCGGGCGATGTCCTTGCGGACGGCCTTGAGCCGGCCGTTGTTCTCCAGCTGACCCGTGGCCGCCTGGAAACGGAGCTTGAACAGCTCTTCCTTGGCCTCACGCAGCTTGGCAACGAGCTCCTCGTTGCCGAGCTCGCGCAGTTCCGACGCCTTGGTACCGGCCGCCATCACGACTCACCTGCCTCGCGCTTGACGATCCGGCACTTCATCGGCAGCTTGTGGGCCGCACGAGTCAGAGCCTCACGCGCAATCTTCTCGTTCGGGTAGGACAGTTCGAACATGACCCGGCCCGGGTGCACGTTCGCGATCCACCACTCCGGGGAACCCTTACCGGAACCCATGCGGGTCTCGGCGGGCTTCTTCGTCAGCGGACGGTCCGGGTAGATGTTGATCCAGACCTTGCCGCCACGCTTGATGTGGCGGGTCATCGCGATACGAGCCGCCTCGATCTGGCGGTTCGTCACGTAGGCCGGGGTCAGCGCCTGGATGCCGTACTCGCCGAATGCGACCTCAGTGCCACCCTTCGCCATACCGCGACGCTTCGGGTGGTGCTGCTTGCGGTGCTTGACCCTACGAGGGATCAGCATGTCGGTCAGGCCTCCGTTCCGGTGCTCTCAGCCGGAGCGGCGGCAGCGGCCTCGGCCTTGGGGGCCTCGGCAGCAGCAGCCTGCTGCGGCTTGCGGCCGCCACGGCCGCCACGCTCGCCACCGCGACCACCACGGCCACCGGCCGGACGGTCGGCGCCACCACGGGCCGGGCGGTTACCCGCGCGGGCCGCAGCGTTCTCGGCGCGAACCTCGGCGATGTTCTTGACATCGCCCTTGTAGATCCAGACCTTCACGCCGATGCGGCCGAAGGTGGTCTTGGCCTCGAAGAAGCCGTACTCGACGTTCGCGCGCAGCGTGTGCAGCGGCACACGACCCTCGCGGTAGAACTCCGAGCGGGACATCTCGGCGCCGCCGAGACGGCCGCCACACTGGATCTTGATGCCCTTGGCGCCGGCCTTCATGGCGGACTGCATGCTCTTGCGCATGGCCCGACGGAAGGAGACGCGGGAGGACAGCTGCTCGGCGACGGCCTGGGCCACCAGCTGAGCGTCGACCTCGGGGTTCTTGACCTCGAGGATGTTCAGCTGGACCTGCTTGCCGGTCAGCTTCTCCAGGTCGCCGCGGATGCGGTCGGCCTCGGCGCCGCGGCGGCCGATGACGATGCCCGGGCGAGCGGTGTGGATGTCCACGCGGACACGGTCACGGGTGCGCTCGATCTCAACCTTCGAGATGCCGGCGCGCTCCATGCCGGACGTCATCATCCGACGGATGGCGACGTCTTCCTTGACGTAGTCCTTGTACAGCTTGTCGGCGTACCAACGCGACTTGAAGTCGGTGGTGATGCCGAGCCGGAACCCGTGCGGGTTTACCTTCTGGCCCATTACCGGGTTCCTTCCTTGCTGCTGACGACCACGGTGATGTGGGAGGTCCGCTTGCGGATCCGGTAGGCACGGCCCTGGGCGCGCGGACGGAACCGCTTCAGGGTCGGACCCTCGTCAACAAACGCCTCGCTGATGACCAGCGAGGAGGCGTCCGTGTGGTTGTAGTTGTGCGCGGCGTTGGCGATGGCGCTGTCAAGCACCTTGCCGACCGGCACAGACGCGGCCTGCGGGGCGAAACGCAGGACCGCCTGGGCCTCCGTGGCGTCCATGCCACGGATGAGGTCCACCACACGGCGGGCCTTCATGGGCGTGACGCGGATGTACCGCGCCTGGGCCCTGGCTTCCATGGTTGTCCCTTCGATGTAAGTCATTAGTCAGTCCACCCCGCGATTAGCGGCGCTTCGACTTCCGGTCGTCCTTGACGTGGCCGCGGAAGGTGCGAGTCGGCGAGAACTCGCCGAGCTTGTGGCCGACCATGGACTCGGTGACGAACACCGGGACATGGGTCTTGCCGTTGTGCACCGCGATGGTGTGACCCAGCATGCTGGGGATGATCATCGAGCGACGGGACCAGGTCTTGATGACGTTCTTGGTGCCGGCTTCGTTCTGGGCGTCCACCTTCTTTACGAGGTGGTCGTCGACGAAGGGCCCCTTCTTGAGACTGCGCGGCATCTAAACCCGCTCCTAGCGCTTCTTGTTCGTCTTGCGGCGGCGGACGATGTACTTGTTCGAAGCCTTCTTCGGCGAACGAGTACGACCCTCCTTCTGACCCCACGGGGAGACCGGGTGGCGACCACCGGAGGTCTTGCCCTCACCACCACCGTGCGGGTGGTCAACCGGGTTCATCGCGACACCGCGGACGGTCGGGCGGACGCCCTTCCAGCGCATGCGGCCGGCCTTGCCCCAGTTGATGTTCGACTGCTCGGCGTTGCCGACCTCGCCGACGGTGGCGCGGCAGCGCACGTCGACCAGGCGGATCTCACCGGACGGCATACGGAGGTGCGCCATGGCACCTTCCTTCGCCAGCAGCTGCACGGAGGCGCCCGCGGAACGGGCGAACTTGGCACCGCCACCGGGACGGAGCTCGATCGCGTGGATCGTGGTACCGACCGGGATGTTGCGGAGCGCCAGGTTGTTACCGGGCTTGATGTCGGCCGTCGGGCCGTTCTCGATCCGGTCGCCCTGGTTCAGGCCGCGCGGAGCGATGATGTAGCGCTTCTCGCCGTCCGCGTAGTGCAGGAGAGCGATGCGCGCAGTGCGGTTGGGGTCGTACTCGATGTGCGCGACCTTGGCCGGCACGCCGTCCTTGTCGTGACGACGGAAGTCGATCACGCGGTAGGCGCGCTTGTGTCCGCCACCCTGGTGGCGAACGGTCACACGACCGGCGTTGTTACGGCCGCCCTTGCTGTGCAGGGGGCGGACCAGCGACTTCTCCGGCGTGGACCGCGTGATCTCGACAAAGTCGGCGACGCTGGAGCCACGACGGCCCGGAGTCGTCGGCTTGTACTTGCGGATACCCATTTCTCAGTCCTCGTCCGATATTCGGACCAGGGCGCTCCGTTAGGAGGCCTGGCCGAAGATGTCGATACGGTCGCCCTCGGCAAGGGTCACGATGGCGCGCTTGGTGTTGGCACGCTTGCCGAACCCCGTCTTGGTGCGCTTGCGCTTGCCCTGGCGGTTGATCGTGTTGACCCCGGTGACCTTGACCGAGAAGACCGCCTCGACGGCCTGCTTGATCTGGGTCTTGTTCGCACGCGGGTCGACGACGAACGTGTACTTGTTCTCGTCCAGCAGCGCGTAGCTCTTCTCGGAGACGACCGGCTTGATCAGCAGGTCGCGCGGGTCCGTGAAGGTCTTGCTGGTGATCGTGGCCTCAGACATCAGCCCTCGTTCCCTTCGGTCTCAGCGGCCTTGGGGCCAGACACGAAGGACTCGAGAGCGGCCTGGGTGAAGACCACGTCGTCCGAGACGAGCACGTCGTACGTGTTCAGCTGGCCCGGCTCCAGGATGTGCACCTGGGGCAGGTTGCGGGCGGACAGCCACGCGGCCTCGTCGGCGCGCTCGACGACCAGGAGCAGGTTCTTGCGCTCCGAGATCTTGCCGAACAGCGTCTTGGCGGCCTTGGTGGAGGCGGCACCCTCGACCACGCCGGAGACGACGTGGATGCGGGAGTGACGGGCCCGGTCGGTGAGGGCGCCACGCAGGGCGGCGGCCTTCATCTTCTTCGGGGTCCGCTGCGAGTAGTCACGCGGCACGGGGCCGTGGACGACGCCACCGCCGGCGAACTGCGGCGCACGGGTCGAACCCTGACGGGCGCGGCCGGTGCCCTTCTGGCGGTACGGCTTCTTACCACCACCGCGGACCTCGCCACGCGTCTTGACCTTGTGCGTACCCTGACGGGCGGCGGCCAGCTGCGCGACGACGACCTGGTGGATCAGCGGAACGCTGACCTTGGCGTCGAAGATCTCGGCCGGGAGCTCGACGGTCCCGGTCTTGTCGCCTGCGGGCGACAGAATGTCAATGGTGCTCATAGTCCTCAGGCCCCCTTGGCCGCAGTGCGGACCAGGACGAGGCCGCCGTTCGGACCAGGAACCGCGCCCTTGATGAGCAGCAGGCCCTTCTCCGCGTCAACGGCGTGAACGGTCAGGTTCTGGGTGGTGACCCGCTCGTTGCCCATGCGGCCAGCCATGCGGAGGCCCTTGAACACACGGCCCGGGGTGGCGCAGCCACCGATGGAACCGGGAGAGCGGTGCTTGCGCTGCGTACCGTGACCGGCACCCAGACCACGGAAGTTGTGGCGCTTCATGACACCGGCGAAGCCCTTGCCCTTGCTCTTGCCCGTGACGTCGACCTTGACGCCGGACTCGAACACCTCGGCAGTGATCTCCTGGCCGAGCGTGTACTCGCTGGCGTCGGAGGTACGGAGCTCCACCAGGTGGCGGCGCGGGGTCACGTCGGCCTTGGCGAAGTGGCCCTTGAGGGGCTTGTTCACCTTGCGCGGGTCGATCTCGCCGAAGGCGATCTGAACCGACTCGTAGCCGTCGATGTCGTTGGTACGGACCTGGGTCACGACACAGGGCCCGGCCTTGACGACGGTCACCGGGACGACACGGTTGTTCTCGTCCCAGACCTGGGTCATGCCGAGCTTCTCGCCCAGGACGCCCTTGATCTGCTTTGCCATCTTCTCGACGCCTCTCAGAGCTTGATCTCGATGTCGACGCCGGCCGGAAGGTCCAGGCGCATCAGCGAGTCAACGGTCTTGGGCGTCGGGTCGAGGATGTCGATCAGGCGCTTGTGCGTGCGCATCTCGAAGTGCTCGCGCGAGTCCTTGTACTTGTGCGGCGACTTGATGACGCAGTACACGTTCTTCTCAGTGGGCAGCGGCACCGGGCCCGCGACCGACGCACCAGTGCGGGTCACCGTCTCGACGATCTTCTTCGCCGAGGAGTCGATGACCTCGTGGTCGTAGGCCTTGAGCCGGATGCGGATCTTCTGTCCCGCCATGGCTACTCAGTAGTCCTTTGTCTAGTGAAAACGCTCTGGTACTCGGCCGGCTGCGCTCTCGCGCGGCTTCTCTCCGACCCACGCGGTCGGGCGTGTCGCACTCCCGCCAGAGAAAATTCCCATACGGAAATTCCCTGCTCAGAGGGGATGCGGTCCAGACCCGGTCCGCGGTTCGGGGGAGAAACACCCACCGAGTGCCTGGCGAGTACCCCGCCCACGCTTCCCGGAAGATTCCCGTACGTCCGCCCCATTGCTGCCCCAGGGGGCAGATAAAGGCGACGAGTACTGTGGGACTCGCTTCCGGTCCTCCCGGCGGGAGGCGCGCAGCATCGGCACTCAACCGAGCAACCCCGACAGTCTGCCATACGAGACACGTACTGCGCCAATCGGGGCCCTAGACAATACCCGCCTGCGGGGACACGTCAAACCGCGCCACGCGGGGCCGCGGGGCTTCCGCCACGCGGGGCCACGGCGGCCGAAAAGGGCGGGGCGGTCCCGGTTCGAACCGTGACCGCCCCGCCCCTTCGCCTCCGCTACTTCGGGTCCTCGAACGGCGCCCGGCGGCCGCAGACCTTCGGCCAGTCCTTGGCGGCGACGTTCGCGCACCAGATGTGGCCGTCGTCCGCGCTGGGCTTCCAGTCCTGGACGATCGGCTCGGCGCACTTCTTGACCGGGGAGAAGCGCGGGCACGTGCCGTCCGGCTTCTTGATCGTGTGGGCGCGCCAGGCGTCGATGCCCATCGTGTCCTGCGAGTTGTTCGCGGCCTCGGCCGCCGGCATGTAGCGGTTGACCGACCAGGAGGCGCCCATGGTCGCGAACAGCGCGGTCACGCAGATCAGGCCCGCCACCAGCTGCTGGACGACCCGCCGCGGCACGACCGGGGCCGCGCCCGCGCCCGCGTCACCGCCGCGCCGCAGGGTGCGCTCGGCCCAGCCGGAGCCTCGCCGGACCGTGATCATCAGGCCCAGCACGGCCAGGATCATCAGGCAGTACATGATGATCCAGGTGGTCCGGGGGTAGAGCTGGACGGCCTTCTCGTGCGCCATGTGGGAGGCGAACCAGAAGCGGGCCAGCCACGCGCCGACCAGGACCGCCGCCGTCGTGCGCACGACGATGCTGCGCAGCCCCAGGCCGATGCCCAGGCCCACGCCGAGCAGCAGGAGCAGCGTGAAGGCGCTCTGGCCGGCCATCTCGCCCGCCACCGGCCAGCTCTCGTACGTCAGCGTGCCCGCGCGGTCGGAGGCCCAGCCCATGACGTACGCGGGGTCGGCGTAGACCGACAGGTAGGCGTAGCGGTCCGGGGTCTGGGAGCCCAGCCGGATCATCTGGTACAGCAGCGGGGCGCCGACCACGCCGGCCGTGACCACGGTGGCGCCGAGGTAGGCGCCGGCCCGGCCGCGGGCGGCCGCGCCACCGCGCCAGGGGAAGACGAACAGGGCCAGCAGGAACACGCCGGGCGCGGCCCAGACGTACCAGCCGGAGTACCAGAGGAAGAGGATGCCGAAGACCAGGCCCAGGCCCGCGCCGCGCAGCAGGGCCGTGCGCACGGAGCGCCCGGCGGACCGCCGGATCTCGCGCATGAAGTAGGCGAGCAGCGGGAGCAGCACGATCATGACGACGTGGCTGTACGGGCGGATCGGGTCGAGGAAGAGCACGGCCGCGGGGACCGCGATCAGCAGGGCCCAGAAGGGGCGCAGCAGCAGCCGCCAGGCCAGGTACGCCATCGGCCCGGCCAGGGCGCTGAAGAAGATCTGCATGTCGTGCAGGGCGAAGCCGGAGCTGCCGATGCCGTCGTAGCGGATCTTCGCCCAGGCGGCCATCAGGGCCGGGAAGCCGGGCGGGTAGATGCCCGACATGCCCTCGCCGTGCAGGAAGGAGTTGGCCATGGCGATCAGGACGCTCGGGTCGCCCTCCTGGCCGCCGAGCGGCCAGGGGGTGCCGCGCAGCGCGACCACGACACCGCCGGCGATCACGCCGGTGGACAGGCCGGCCAGCGCGGCGCAGACCAGGCGCTTGACGGTCTCGTGGCGCCGCAGCGCGCCGCGGTAGGCCGTGTACAGCAGCAGCGCGAGCAGCGGCAGGGCGAGGATCGCCACGTACTGCTGGAGCTTGGCGAGGCCGCTGACCTGGCCGATGCGGTTCATCGGGTTCACGCTGATGTGCCGGGCCAGGAGCGTGTAGCCGAGGGCGGCGCCGACGCTGACCAGGATCTCGGCCAGGGCGCGCACCCAGCGCCGGGACATCCACGAGGCCGCTCGGCCGCGCGGGGCGGAGGCGGCGGGGCTGCCGTCCGCGCTCCCGGGCCGGCGCTGCGCCGTGGCGGCCTCTCCGACCGCCTCGGGGGCCAGGTTCGTCATCTCAGTCCATTTCCGTCGCGACGTCACCGCGAACAGCGTGCTGCGGCCGTATGTCTGCTGCTGGCCGCCCCGGTACGGCCGCCGCGGTGGCGGCTGGGGCGGCTGGGCGCGGTCTCGGCGCCCGCGCGCCGCGCGCGACGGGGTCGCCGGCGCAGCATGGAGCACGTGCATCCGGGAGGCGCGTGGAAGCGGCTCCCCGTGGCACGTGTGCGCACGACCTCGGCGTCCCCCCGCGGCAACCGTACCAAGTGCCGGCGGCGCTCCGGCGGCCCGCGGGTGCGCGGTGGGTGCCGCCGCCCCGCCGGGACCCGCCCGGGCCGGCCGGGACGGCGGCGGGCGGGAGCGGACGGCGGGGGGCGGCCCACGGGGGGCGGCCAGGTGCCGGGCTCGGCGCAAAGCGGCCGGATCCGGCCGGTAGGCTCGGGGCACATGACAGTCACCGCGCCCCCGGCAGCACCGGGCGCAGAACGCCTGGTCGCGCGCCCCGCTCCGCGCCGCGGCCGCGGCCGCTCCACCCGTACCTTCGCCGTCACCCTCGCCGAGGCGGGCACGGCGGTCTTCGCCGCCCTCCTGCTCACCTGGCTGAGCATGAGCCTGCGCGAGAACCCGATGGAGCGGATCGGGCAGGTCAGCGGCCTGGCCGCGATCCAGCTGCGGCTGCTGGCGCTGCTGACGGTGACCGTGCTGCTGTACGCGGCCCTGGCCCGGCGGATGCCGGGGGTGGCCGTCCGGCTGGGCGCGGCGGCGGTGGCCGGTCTGGCCACGGGCGTGACCGCGGCCGGCAGTGTGGTGGCCCTGCGCGGCACGGTGTGGCCGATGTACGCGAACTGGGGCGACGCCGGGACCCTGCAGAGCTGGGCGTACGACGTGATGGACGGGGTGGCGCTGCCCCCGTCGTACCCGCCGGGCCTGCCGTACCTGCTGGCGTGGACCGCCGAGCTGGCCTTCGGCGGCGATGTGGCCAAGGCCATGAAGTGGCTGATGATCGGGTTCCTGGCGCTCTGCGGGCCGGCCGCCTACCTGGCCTGGCGGATGCTGCTGCCGCCGCTGTGGGCCCTGGGCATCGGGGTGACGGCCTCGCTGCCGCTGGTCGAGCCCTACAAGCCGTACTCCCCGCTCGTCCTGATGATCGTGATCCCGGTGTTCGCCAAGCTGGTCGACACCACGCAGCGCTCGGCCCGGCTGGGGCGGCGGCGGGCCATGGTGACGGGCGGCGTGCTGGGTGCGGTGCTCGCCGCGCTGTTCCTGCTGTACGCGGGCTGGTTCGTGTGGTCCGCGGTGGGCGTGGTCGTGCTGTTCGCGGTGGTGCTCGTGGGGCTGGCGCGGTCGGGCGGGGCGCGGGCGCTGCTGGACGGGCTGCTGGTGCTGGCGTCCTCGCTGGGTGTGTTCCTGGTGCTGGCCGGGGGCTACATGACGCGGCTGCTCGGCGTGAGCGGTTCGACCAAGGACAACTACTTCTACTTCGACACCCTCAGCGACCCGGCGTACTTCGCGATGTGGGGTGCCTCGATGCCGGGCCCGCTGCGCAGCATCGGCTGGCCGCCGCCCGGCGAGCTCGGCGGGGTCGGGCTCTTCACGATCGTGCTGGTGGCGGGGCTGGGCGTGGCGGTGGCCCTGGGGCTGCGGCAGCCCACCGTGCTGACGCTGGCGGCCTGCACGGCCAGCGCGTTCGCCCTGCGCTACTGGTACGCCTCGCACATGGCGCGCGACCAGGCCGTACAGCTCTATCCGCGGACCAGCCTGCAGATCGTGTACTGCCTGATCGCGCTGACCGGGCTGGCGGTGTACCTGGGGGCCGGGCGGATCCGGGACTGGCTGCGCACCCACGAGGCGCTGGTGCCGGGCCTGGGCCGGCGCGGTGTCACCGGCCCGCGGCGGCGGGCCGGTGTGATCGGCGCGCTGTGCGCGCTGGGGCTGCTCTTCGGTACGGCGGGTTCGGCCACGGCCGACGCGTACATGCCGCGCTCCCCCGCCGAGAACTCCACCGGGCAGCTGGCGTGGACCTCGCACAACGTGCGCCAGCCCGACGGGACGTGTCCGCGGTTCGCCGTCAAGGGCGCGATCCAGGGCGACTGCGCGGTGTACATCCCGCCGGTACGGGGCGGGAAGGGCACGCCTCCCGGGCAGCAGCGCCCGTAGCGCGCACGCGAAAGGGGTGTGCCGCCGGTCCTCGGACCGGCGGCACACCCCTTTGCGCTGTGTGGGCGGCGCTGCGGCTCAGCGCGCGCCGGGGGTGAAGGCGTGGCGGGCCAGGACCTTCACGCCGTCGCGCTGACCGCGCCTGAGCGCGCCGGGCAGCATGGTGATCGCGTGGAAGCGCGAGCCGTGGTGGATCCGGGCGGCGCGGGCCGCCTTGCGCCAGCCGCGGGCGTCCATCCGGTCGGCGACCGCGTGGAAGTAGCGCTCGGCCTCGGCGAAACGGGTGCCGGAGAAGGCCTGCACCGAGGACTCGCTGACCGCGTGGCGGCGGTACTGGAAGACGGTGGTGGTCTGGTCGACGACCATCCGCTCGCCGGCCTCCAGCAGGTCCACCACGAGGGCGAGGTCCTGGATCACCGAGTAGTCGTCGCGGAAGTTGACGGCCCGCAGGGCCTCGCCGCGCCAGCTGATCGAGGGGAAGTACAGCCAGTTGCCGCGCAGCAGGCTGGTGGCGAGTTCCTCCCCGCCCATCACGCGGCGGCCCTTGACCTGCGGGGCGTACAGCCAGTGCTTGACGTTGTCCGCGAGGCCGGAGGTGACCTTGCCCTCGCCGTCGATCACCTCGACGCCGGGCTGGACCATGCCGATGCCCGGGTCGGCCTCGATGAGGGCGCGGACGGTCTCCAGGTAGTGCGGGTGCAGCAGGTCGTCGCAGCCCATGATGACGACGTAGTCGGCCTCGGAGAGCCGGACGCACTTCTGGAAGTTCTTGGTGATGCCGAGGTTGTGCTCGTTGCGGGTGTAGTGGACCCGCTCGTCGCCGAGCTGCTCGAACCAGCCGGGGACCTCCGGCTCACGGCCGTCGTCGATGACGACGAGCCGGAAGTCGGGGTCGGTCTGCGCCAGCACGCTGCGCACGGCGTCCTGCATCATCGCCACGTCCCCGTAGTAGGGGAGCATGAAGTCGAAGGTCACCACGGGCGCTCAGGCCTTCACGGAGTCGGAGGGCTTCGCCGGGGCCGGGACGGCGGCGCCGTCCTCCGCGCCGAGGCGCTCGTCGTTGTGCCGCAGGCCCTCGTTGATGGCCACGGTCCGCGCGAGGTCGGTGATCTTCTTCTCCAGCGAGCGGAAGCGCAGGAAGGTGTTGAGGGTCAGGAAGCCCATCGCCAGCACCATGACGTACAGCACGAGGTCGGTGCCGCGGCCGACGCCGAGCTGCTGGGCGACCCAGGTGACGTCGGTCGGGCGGAGCACCGCGTACACGTTGACGACGACGAACAGCGAGAACGCGATGCGCTTCCAGGCACGGTTCTTGGCCTGGCTCCAGGTCCGTATGAAGACCAGGGCCATCGACACCGAGCCCGCGATGAGCAGCAGCTGGATCCAGAAGTACTTCATCAGCGGCCACGCTCCCGCATCGTGATGTCGAAAATGATGTTGACGCCGTTGATCAGGGACTGGCCCTTGGCGCGCGAGTACTCGGTGTAGAGGATGTCCACCGGCACCTCGGCGACCCGCAGGTCGGAGCCGGCGAGGAAGCCGACGATCTCCGAGGCGTGGGCCATGCCGTTCATGGTGATCCGCAGCTGCTCCGCCGCCTCGCGGCCCAGCACCCGCAGGCCGTTGTGCGCGTCGGTGAGCTTGAGCTTGCGGGCGGTCGGGCTGACGGCGGCGGCCGTGCGCAGCACGACCCGCTTGATCCACGGGACCTGGTCGTTCTGCACGATGAAGCGGGAGCCGAGCACCACGTCGACCTCGCCGCCGCGCAGCACCTCGACCATCTTCTCGACGTCGTGGGTCTGGTGCTGGCCGTCCGCGTCGAAGGTGGCGAAGTACTTCGCGCCGGGCTGGGCGAGCGCGTACGTCAGGCCGGTCTGCAGGGCGGCGCCCTGGCCGAGGTTGACGGGGTGGCGGACGAGGTGGGCGCCGGTGGTGGCGATGTGCTGGGCCGAGTCGTCGGTGCTGCCGTCGTCGACGACGACGATGTTCGGGAAGGTCTTGCGCGCTCCCTCCACGACGTCGGCGATCACCTGACCCTCGTTATAGGCCGGTATGACCAGCCAGACGTCGTCGTATTGGGTCACGGTAGCTCCAGCGGAATTCGGCACGTTCGTGTGCGCGGTGATCGGTGTGGCATCAAGGGCCGGCTCGGTCATCTGCTGACCGCACCGGCGCCCAGCGGGCTTGCGGCGTCCGTGTGCCCGGCCCCCTGCGCGGCAGCCGCGGCCGCTCCGGGGAAGCTCAGCCTCAGCGCCGTCAGCATACCGAGGACGGTGGCGAGGGAGCCGAGAGCGTAGGCGAGGATCACCCGCAGGGCCACGTCGCCCGGCGCGAAGGTGATGCACACCAGTACTACGGTACCGACGGCCCAGCACAGCAGTTGCAGGTTGTGCCGCCTGAATACCATCAGGGCCTGTCCGAGGACCATCGCGAACATGTACGCGACGGTGCCCGCGGACAGCAGGAAGAAGTCGAAGGATCCGAGCGCCGGACGGGCGCCGAAGAGCACCTCGATGAGCCAGGGGCCCAGCGCCGTGGCGGGCACCCCGCCGGCCAGCCCCAGCAGTCCGACGACCACGCCGATGCGGCGCAGCATCGACCAGAACGCCGCCCGGTCGCCGGCCTCGAACGCGGCGCTCAGCCCGCTCAGCAGCGAGGCCTGGAGCGAGCCGAAGACGAACAGCGGCACCCGGGCCAGGACCAGGGCGCTCAGCAGCGCCGCGATCAGCGCGCTGTCGGTGGGGGCGAGCAGCTTGGTGCTCATCACCGCCGCGTTGACGACGACCTGGGCCAGCAGGGTGGAGCAGATCAGCAGGCCGAGCCCGCCGGTCAGCTCGCGCCAGCCGGCCACGTCCCCGGGTCCGCTGGCGCGCAGCAGCGCGGGCAGGGTCACGAGCACCGAGACGACCGGTGCGACGGCGAGCACCAGGCTGAAGGCGAGCGCCGAGTGCAGCCCGGCCAGCGCGCAGCCGAAGGCGAGCGCGATGCGCAGGCCGCCGTCGACGGCGAGCTGGGTGCCGTACGCGCCGAAGCGGCCGAGGCCGGCGAGGACGCCGCGGGTGAGGTAGCAGACGGCCATGCCGGTGAAGGCGGCGCCGAGCGCGGCCACCAGGCCGCGGTCGCCGTGGAAGAGCAGGTCGGCGACGGGGCCCGCGGCCAGGCCCAGGGCGAGCAGGGTCGCGCCGAGGATCCCGGTGGTGAGCAGGGCGGCCCGGCGCAGTACGGGGGCGGCGCCCTGGCCGCCCACGGCGCGGGCGGCGACGATCCGGGTGAGCTCCTGCTCGATGGGGAAGAAGAGGCCGATGCCGACCGACATCACGATGGTCCACAGCACGGAGACGTTCGCCATGGCGTCCGTCGACAGGCTGTGTCCGGCGACACCGAGGTGGACGTACGAGGCGGCGCCGAGCACGACGGTGCCGCCGGCCACCGCGACGGTGCCCGGCGGCAGCGCCGCGGTGAGCCTGGTCAGCAGGGACGTCATCCCGCGCTGCCGTTCCGGGCCGCCTTCGCGAGCGCGGCGAAGCCGGGGGTGGCGAGCGCCTCGGCCAGCTGGTCCCGCCAGTCGGGCAGCGGGGCCAGGCCGGCCTCGGCCCAGCCGTCGTGCGCGAGCACGCTGAAGGCGGGGCGGACGGCGGGGCGGACGAACGCCTCGGAGGTGGTCGGCCGGATCCGCTCGGGGTCCAGTCCGCATCGCCGGTAGGTCTCGCGGGCCAGGCCCATCCAGGTGGTCCGGCCGCTCGCGGTGCCGTGGTAGATCCCGCCCATGGCCGAGCCGTTGAGGGCGGCCAGGCCGAGCTCGACCAGGTGGCGGGCCAGGGCGTAGGACCAGGTGGGCTGGCCGTGCTGGTCGTCGACCACGTCGAGGCTGTCGCGCTGGACGGCCAGCTTCAGCATGGTGGCGACGAAGTTCGCCCCGTGCTCGCCGTACAGCCAGGCCGTCCGTACGACGTAGCCGTCCTGCGGCAGAGTCGCGGTGACGGCCTGCTCGCCGACGAGCTTGGACCGCCCGTACGCGTTGACCGGGCCGGTCGCGGCGTCCTCGCGGTACGGCTCGGTGGCGTCGCCGGGCAGCACGTAGTCGGTGGAGACGTGGATCAGGCGCACGTGGGCGGCGGCGCAGGCCTCGGCGAGGACGCGCACGGCGGTGCCGTTGACCGCGGTGGCGGCCTCCTCGGCGGTCTCGGCGCCGTCGACGTCCGTCCAGGCGGCGCAGTTCACGACCACGGTGGCGCCCTCGACCGCGGCCCGGACGGCGGCCGGGTCGGTGATGTCGAGGTCGGCGCGGCTCAGGCCGACGGCCTCGATCTTCGCGCGCTTGAGGACGGTCAGGACGTCCTGGCCGAGCATCCCGCCCGCGCCGGTGACGAGCCAGCGCCCGGCGAAGGAGTTGGTCCTCACTTCTGCAGCGCCGCCTTCGCCTTCAGCGGCTCCCACCAGGCGCGGTTCTCGCGGTACCAGTCGATGGTGGCCTTGATGCCGTCCTCGAAGGTGACCTGCGGGGCGTAGCCCAGCTCGGCGCCGATCTTGCTGATGTCGATGGAGTAGCGCAGGTCGTGGCCCTTGCGGTCCTCGACGTGCTCGACCATGTCCCAGCCGAGGCCGGCGGCCTCCAGCAGGACGCCGGTGAGCTCCTTGTTGGTGAGCTCGGTGCCGCCGCCGATGTTGTAGACCTCGCCGGCCCGGCCCCCCCGCATGGCCAGGTCGATGCCGCGGCAGTGGTCGGAGACGTGCAGCCAGTCGCGGACGTTGCCGCCGTTGCCGTACAGCGGGACCTTCCTGCCGTCCATCAGGTTGGAGACGAACAGCGGGATGACCTTCTCCGGGAACTGGTAGTGCCCGTAGTTGTTGGAGCAGCGCGTGACCACCACGTCCATGCCGTGGGTGCGCGCGTAGGCCAGGGCCAGCAGGTCCGAGGACGCCTTGGAGGCGGAGTACGGCGAGTTGGGGACCAGCGGCCACTCCTCGGTCCAGGAGCCCTCGCCGATCGAGCCGTACACCTCGTCGGTGGAGATGTGGACGAAGCGGCCGACGCCGTGCTTGCGGGCGGCGTCGAGGAGCACCTGGGTGCCGACGACGTTGGTCATCACGAACGGTCCGGCGCCGGCGATCGAGCGGTCCACGTGAGACTCGGCGGCGAAGTGCACCACGACGTCGTGACCGGGCATGACCTGGTCGACGGCCTCCGCGTCGCAGATGTCGCCCTTGACGAAGCGGTAGCCGGGGTGGTCGGCGACCGGCGCAAGGTTGGCCTCAACGCCGGAGTAGGTCAGCTTGTCGAAGACCGTGATCCGTGCGGACGCGTCGGCACCGAGCTGCTGGCGGACGAATTCTGAACCGATGAAGCCGGCGCCGCCGGTCACGAGGATGCGCATAATACGAAGAGTCTAGCGGTCCGCTGAACGTCACACTCCGGCCCCGGCCCGCCCCCTCGCGCCCCTCGCTTAGGGTTCTCCCATGCGTGGAATTCTCTTGGCCGGTGGTACCGGATCCCGACTCTGGCCGCTGACGCGGGCAGTCTCGAAGCAGCTCCTGCCCGTCTTCGACAAGCCGATGATCTACTACCCGCTGTCCACCCTGGTCATGGCCGGGATCAGTGAAATCCTGATCATCACCACCCCCGAGGACCGTGACCAGTTCGAGCGACTGCTCGGCGACGGCTCGCAGTTCGGCCTCAAGCTGGAGTACGCCGTCCAGGAGCGCCCGGAGGGCATCGCCCAGGCGTTCGTCCTCGGCGCGGACTTCATCGGCGACGAGCACGTCGCCCTGATCCTCGGCGACAACATCTTCCACGGCAGCGGGCTCGGCACCCGGCTCGCCCAGCACACCGACGCCAAGGGCGGCCGGGTCTTCGCGTACCCGGTGGCGGACCCGACGGCGTACGGCGTCGTCGAGTTCGACGACAACGGCCAGGCGATCTCCATCGAGGAGAAGCCGGCCAAGCCCAAGTCCCGCTACGCGGTGCCGGGTCTGTACTTCTACGACAACCAGGTCGTGGAGATCGCGCGCGGCCTGAAGCCCAGCGCCCGCGGCGAGCTGGAGATCACGGCCGTCAACGACGCCTACCTCCAGGCCGGTGAGCTCAATGTCACCATCCTCGACCGCGGTACCGCGTGGCTGGACACCGGGACGTTCGTCTCCATGGTGCAGGCCTCGGAGTTCGTGCGCGTGATCGAGGAGCGCCAGGGCTTCAAGATCGGCTGCATCGAGGAGGCGGCCTGGCGGGCCGGCCTGATCGACTCCGCGCAGCTGCGCGCCCTCGCCGAGCCGCTGGTCAAGAGCGGTTACGGCGACTACCTGCTGCGTCTGCTGGACGAGGAGAGCGCCCGATGAAGATCCGTCCCCTGTCGATCGACGGTGCCTTCGAGCTCACCCCGCAGCTGCACGGGGACCCGCGCGGCCTGTTCACCGAGTGGTACCGCCACGACAAGCTGGCCGAGGTCGTCGGCCACCCGCTGAAGCTGGCGCAGGCCAACCTCTCGGTGTCGTCGCGCGGCGTGGTCCGCGGCATCCACTTCGCCGACGTCCCGCCCGGCCAGGCCAAGTACGTGACGTGCGTGCGCGGCGCCGTGCTCGACGTCATCGTCGACCTGCGGGTGGGCTCCCCGACCTTCGGCCGCTGGGAGGGCGTCCGGCTGGACGACGTCGACCGCCGCGCGGTCTACATCTCCGAGGGCCTGGGCCACGGCTTCTGCGCGCTGAGCGACGACGCGACGCTGTCGTACCTCTGCTCGGAGACGTACAACCCGACGGGCGAGCACGCGGTGCACCCGCTGGACCCCGACCTCGGCATCGAGTGGCCGGCGGACGTCCCGCAGCTCTCGGCCCGCGACGAGGCCGCCCCGTCCCTGGCCGAGGCGATCGCGTCGGGCCTGCTGCCGGACTACGCGGCCTGCCAGGAGTTCACGGAATCCCTGCGGACGGTCTGACACCCGACGCCGTACGAGGAGAAGGGCCGCACCCGGCAGGGTGCGGCCCTTCTCACATGGGGCCCGCGGGCCTCAGGTCCGGGACAGGGCCCCGCACCCCTCATCGGTTCCGTCGCGGGCGATGTCCTTGCTGCGGTCGTACGGGTCCACGGGCGGCCCCGACGGCTGCGGGCCCGTGTCCGGGCTGTCGCTGAAGGAGGGGTGCAGGAAGCCGTCGAAGTCGGAGCAGGACGAGTTGAGGACGTCGTAGCTGTAGTCACCGAGCTGCATCGTGTCCGGCGTGACCTGCCAGCGGGCCGGGTCGGCGAACGCGAACGTCATCTGGCGGCGCACGATGGTCCGCCGGACCTCGCTCGCGCCGGCCTTCACCTGTACGAGCGGGTAGACGAACGTGTAGTCCGCCGCCACGTCGAACTGCCCCGGCTTCGGGCCGTCCTTGACCGTCATCCGGCCGCGCACCTTCACCACGTCGCCGGCGAGCCTGAGTTCGGCCGGATCGATCCGGGTGAACATCTGGAGCGGATCCGTCTCCTTGGCCGGCCGGTCCAGGGCCCGCTCCAGGCGGTCGACGGCCTCGCGCTGGCGCGGCTCGATCATCTTCAGCACGGCCTCGGGGCGGTCCCCGCGCAGGGTGGCCGGGTCCAGGTTGGCCAGCACCAGGAACTGCTTGACCTGCGCCAGCCCCTGCGCGACCTGCTCCTTGGACACCCCGCCCGCGGCCTGCGCCTCGGGCACCTCGATCCCGGCGGCGCCGTCGGCCCACTGCACGGCGGGCGATCCGCGGAAAGGTTCCTTCAGCGTGGGCCGGTCCGGATCCATCCGCTCCGGCGGCCCGGTGGGCCGTACGGACTCGGCCGGCAGCGGAGCCTGACGGCGACCGTCCTGCCCGTCCTGCCCTGCCTTCCCGGTGATCCGGTCGATGACCAGCTCCGGCCGTACGGCGATCAGCGCCAGCCCGGCGATCAGCACGATGACCACGGCCGCCTTCAGCCGCCGGCCGCCCTTCTCCCTCGGCGCCGGCCCGGTCCGCCACCCCGGCGGCGGCTCCGGCGCGTTCTTCCGCCCGAACCACGTCCGCCCGGCGGCCCGCGCCCGCTCCTCGTCCTCGCGCCGCAGCCGCTCGGTCACCATCCGCGCCCGCGCGGACGGCTCCTTGGGCGCCTCCCCCACCCCGAGCTCGGCCTGCCGCAGGAACTTGTCCCAGTCGTCGTCACTGACCGACGACCCCCCACTGCCACCCACGGTGTCCCCCACGTAGCTCACTCACCCCATGCGCTGCGCAGGATCTCACACCCCACCGACACCCCGCCGAACAGCCCACCCGGACGAGTGGTCATATGCCACAGGAACGTTCCTGGTCACTCGAGCCGCTCTACCTTTCGGGCATGGTCACTTCCCCCCACGAGGCGTCCCACCGGATCTTCCAGGACCGGCCGGAACTCCTCGCACCCGTCTTCGGGATCCTCGGCGTACCGCTGCCGCCGAAGGCGACGATCGACGTCCTGACCCCCGACGCCACCGAGATCCGCCCCCTGGAACGGCGCGTCGACAGTGTGCTGCGCGTGGAGACATCCGAAGGCGCGCGGTTCCTGCTCGCGATCGAGGCCCAGGGACGGCGCGATCCGGACAAGGCATCCAGCTGGACGTACTACCTCGCGTACCTCCGGGCCAAGTACGAGCTGCCGGCACTGCTCCTGGTCCTCTGCCGGGACAAGACGACGGCCCGGTGGGCGGCCGGCCCGTTCACCATGGCGGCGGAGGGCTGGACCTCGGTCAGTACGCACCCGCTGGTCCTGGGACCGGGGAACGTACCCCTCATCACCGACCCCGCCGAGGCCGCGCGCAATCTCGCGCTGGCCACCTTCTCGGCCCTGACTCATGGCCGCGACGAACGGGCCCCGGCCATACTGGAGGCCCTCATGCAGGCCATGGGTGCCACCGACTCGGCAACGCACCTCTACTACTCGGAAATGTTGGAGATCGGCCTGGGCGACTCGCCGGCCGGAGACACTTGGAGGACTCTGATGGGCGTGACCAGCTACTTCCCCGGCCGGGGGACCCTGATCGAGAAGGCCATGCTCGAAGGAGCGGCCAGGGGCATGGCCGAAGGAAAGGCCGAGGGACTCGCCGAGGGACTCGCCGCGGGCAAGGCCGCGGGGCTCGCCGAGGGCAAGGCCGAGGGCCAGGCGGCCGGGCTCGCCCAGGGCAAGGCCGAGGACATCCTCCGCCTGCTCGACCGTCGCGGGATCGCCGTCTCCCTCGACATCCGCGTGCGCGTGTCCGCGTGCACCGACATCGACGTCCTCGACCACTGGTTCGACCGGGCCATCACGGCGACCACCGCCGACGAGCTGTTCGGCGACGAGCCCGACGCGTAGCCACCGCCTACCCGCCGAGCCCGGAGCGGCCGGCGCCCGGCAAAGACGAAGGGCCCCGTCCCGCCGCGTGAGCGGTGGGACGGGGCCCTTCGGTCAAGCATGGTGCTCGCTCGCGCGAGCGCCAGGCCGGACCCGAAGATGTCGGAACTTACTTCGTGATCTTGGTGACCTGGCCGGCGCCGACCGTACGACCACCCTCACGGATGGCGAACTTCAGGCCCTCCTCCATGGCGACCGGCTGGATCAGCGCGACCGTCATCTCGGTGTTGTCGCCCGGCATGACCATCTCGGTGCCCTCGGGGAGGGTCACAACGCCGGTCACGTCCGTGGTACGGAAGTAGAACTGCGGGCGGTAGTTGTTGAAGAACGGCGTGTGGCGGCCACCCTCGTCCTTGGACAGGATGTAGGCCTGCGCCTCGAACTCGGTGTGCGGGGTGACCGAGCCCGGCTTGATGATGACCTGGCCGCGCTCGACGTCCTCGCGCTTGATGCCACGGAGGAGCAGACCGACGTTCTCACCGGCCTGGCCCTCGTCGAGCAGCTTGCGGAACATCTCGATGCCCGTGACCGTGGTGGTGGTCTTCTGCTCCTTGATGCCGATGATGTCAACGGTCTCGTTGACCTTCAGGACACCACGCTCGATACGACCGGTGACGACGGTGCCACGACCGGTGATCGTGAAGACGTCCTCGACGGGCATGAGGAACGGCTTCTCGGTGTCACGCGGCGGGGTCGGGATCGACTCGTCGACAGCCTTCATGAGGCCGAGGAGCTTCTCGCCCCACTCCTTGTCGCCCTCGAGCGCCTTGAGCGCGGAGACCTGGACGACCGGAACGTCGTCGCCCGGGAACTCGTACTCGGAGAGGAGCTCACGAACCTCGAGCTCGACGAGCTCCAGGATCTCCTCGTCGTCCACCATGTCGGCCTTGTTCAGGGCGACGACGATGTACGGAACGCCGACCTGGCGGGCCAGGAGCACGTGCTCCTTGGTCTGCGGCATCGGGCCGTCGGTGGCGGCGACCACGAGGATGGCGCCGTCCATCTGCGCGGCACCGGTGATCATGTTCTTGATGTAGTCCGCGTGACCCGGGCAGTCGACGTGGGCGTAGTGACGCGCCTCGGTCTGGTACTCGACGTGCGCGATGGAGATGGTGATACCGCGCTGGCGCTCCTCAGGAGCCTTGTCGATCTGGTCGAAGGCCGAGGCCTCGTTCAGGTCCGGGTACGCGTCGTGCAGCACCTTGGTAATGGCGGCCGTGAGGGTCGTCTTACCGTGGTCGATGTGACCGATGGTGCCGATGTTGACGTGCGGCTTAGTCCGCTCGAACTTCGCCTTCGCCACTGGGGTCCTCCTGGGGAGTGGTTCTGTACGCCTTACTCATCGGCGCCAGGTGATCTTTGCTGGAATGCCGGCCCCGGGGGCGGAGAGAACGGTTGTTCCCGTCCGCCCCTGGGACACCGGTGACAAGCCTAAAGCGTGTACTCGGAAGAGTTACTCGCCCTTGGCCTTCGCGATGATCTCCTCGGCGACGTTCCGGGGAACCTCGGCGTAGGAGTCGAACTGCATCGAGTAGCTTGCGCGACCCGAGGTCTTGCTGCGGAGGTCGCCGACGTAGCCGAACATCTCCGAAAGCGGCACGAGGCCCTTGACGATCTTGGCTCCGTGACGGTCCTCCATGGCCTGGATCTGGCCACGGCGGGAGTTGATGTCACCGATGACGTCGCCCATGGACTCCTCCGGCGTGGTGACCTCGACGGCCATCATCGGCTCGAGGAGCACGGGAGAAGCCTTGCGCGCGGCCTCCTTGAAGGCCTGCGAACCGGCGATCTTGAACGCGAGCTCGGAGGAGTCGACCTCGTGGTAGCCACCGTCGAGAAGCGTGACGCGGACGCCCGTCATCTCGTAGCCGGCCAGGATGCCGAACTGCATGGCCTCCTGCGCACCGGCGTCGACCGAAGGGATGTACTCCTTCGGCACGCGGCCACCGGTGACCTTGTTCACGAACTCGTACGCCGGACCATCGGCGTCCGTGATCGGCTCGATCGCGATCTGCACCTTGGCGAACTGACCGGTACCACCGGTCTGCTTCTTGTGGGTGTAGTCGTGACGCTCGACGGCCTTGCGGATCGTCTCGCGGTACGCGACCTGCGGCTTGCCGACGTTGGCCTCGACCTTGAACTCACGCTTCATACGGTCGACCAGCACCTCGAGGTGCAGCTCGCCCATACCGCCGAGGATGGTCTGGCCCGTCTCCTCGTCCGAGTGGACGTGGAAGGAGGGGTCCTCCTCCGCGAGACGCTGGATGGCGACACCCAGCTTCTCCTGGTCACCCTTGGACTTGGGCTCGATGGCGACCTGGATGACCGGAGCCGGGAAGTCCATGGACTCCAGGATCACGGGGCTCTTGTCGTCGCACAGCGTCTCACCGGTGGTGGTCTGCTTCAGGCCCATGACGGCGACGATGTCGCCGGCGCCCACCGCGTCGATCTCCTCACGCTTGTTCGCGTGCATGCGGTAGATCTTGCCGATGCGCTCCTTCTTGCCCTTGACGGAGTTCAGCACCGAGGTGCCGGCCTCCAGGCGGCCCGAGTAGACCCGGACGAAGGTGAGCTTGCCCAGGTGCGGGTCGCTCATGATCTTGAACGCGAGCGCGGCGAGGGGCTCCTCGTCGGACGGCTTGCGCTTCACGACCACCTCGGCGTCGCGGACGTCGTGGCCCTCGATGGCCTCGATGTCCAGCGGCGACGGGAGGTAGCGGACGACGGCGTCGAGCAGGGGCTGGACGCCCTTGTTCTTGAACGCCGTGCCACAGAACACCGCGGTGATCGTGGGCTCGCCCTTGCCCTTGCCGGAGCCGAGGATGATACGGCGCACGGCCGCGTGCAGCTGCTCCTCGGTCGGCTCCTCGCCGCCCAGGTACAGCTCCATCATCTCTTCGTCGTTCTCGGCGACGGTCTCGACGAGCTTGCCGCGCCACTCCTCGGCCAGCTCGGTGTGCGTGGCCGGGATGTCGACGACGTCGTACATCTCGCCCTTGGTGGCCTCGGCGGACCACACGAGGGCCTTCATGCGGACGAGGTCGACCACGCCCTTGAAGTCCGCCTCGGCACCGATCGGCAGCTGCATCACGATCGGAACCGCACCGAGGCGGTCCTTGATCATGTCGACGCAGCGCATGAACTCGGCGCCGGTACGGTCGAGCTTGTTGACGAAGCAGATACGCGGAACGCCGTAGCGGTCCGCCTGACGCCAAACGGTCTCGGACTGCGGCTCCACACCGGCGACACCGTCGAACACGGTGACGGCACCGTCGAGGACGCGGAGCGAACGCTCCACCTCGACCGTGAAGTCCACGTGACCCGGGGTGTCGATGATGTTGATGGTGTGGTCGACGTCCTCGAGCGGCCAGTGACAGGTCGTCGCGGCGGACGTGATGGTGATGCCGCGCTCCTGCTCCTGCTCCATCCAGTCCATCGTGGCGGCGCCGTCGTGGACCTCACCGATCTTGTACGACACGCCGGTGTAGAACAGGATGCGCTCGGTGGTGGTCGTCTTGCCCGCGTCGATGTGAGCCATGATGCCGATGTTGCGCACCTTGGCAAGGTCAAGCGAAGTGGTAGCCATGTCGGCTCAGTCTTCTCTCGGTCTCGATGTGGGTTGCGACTACCAGCGGTAGTGCGCGAAGGCCTTGTTGGACTCGGCCATCTTGTGCGTGTCCTCACGCTTCTTGACGGCCGCACCAAGGCCGTTCGAGGCGTCGAGGAGCTCGTTCATCAGGCGCTCGGTCATGGTCTTCTCGCGGCGGGCGCGGGAGTAACCCACGAGCCAGCGCAGCGCCAGGGTCGACTGGCGACCCGGCTTGACCTCGACCGGAACCTGGTAGGTCGCGCCACCGACACGGCGGGACTTGACCTCGAGGGACGGCTTGACGTTCTCCAGCGCGCGCTTCAGCGTGATGACCGGGTCGTTGCCGGTCTTCTCGCGGAGGCCCTCCATGGCGCCGTAGACGATGCGCTCGGCGGTGGAGCGCTTGCCGTCCAGGAGGATCTTGTTGATGAGCGAGGTCACCAGAGGAGAGCTGTAGACCGGGTCGATGATGACCGGGCGCTTCGGGGCGGGGCCCTTACGAGGCATTCTTACTTCTCCTTCTTGGCGCCGTAGCGGCTGCGGGCCTGCTTGCGGTTCTTGACAGCCTGGGTGTCAAGCGCACCGCGGATGATCTTGTAACGAACACCCGGCAGGTCCTTCACACGGCCACCACGCACGAGCACGATGGAGTGCTCCTGCAGGTTGTGTCCCTCACCCGGAATGTAAGCGGTGACCTCGATGCCGGAGGTCAGACGCACACGCGCGACCTTACGGAGCGCCGAGTTCGGCTTCTTCGGGGTGGTCGTGAACACACGCGTGCAGACGCCACGGCGCTGGGGCGAAGCCTCGAGCGCGGGCGTCTTCGTCTTCTCGACCTTGTCCTGCCGGCCCTTACGGACCAGCTGCTGGATCGTAGGCACTACTTCTCCGGTTTCTGTGTGCCGTTCGTAAAACTAACCTGGAACTTCTCCGACCCACGCGGTCGGGTGTGTCGGACTCGGTCGGCTCCGCGAGATGCGGGAGACGTACACGAATCGCGGTGGCCGGTCCGACCCCCGTGCGGTTGATGGACACGCACGAGAGCCCAGGCACACCCCAGGCACAAGGTCTGAGCGTACCTACCTCACAGAGGTAGGTCAAAACAAATGCCCAGCACGAAAACACACCACGCGCAAGCCGAACGGGCGCCCGACTCCGCCCCACCTAAACTGGCCCGTCGCACCAGGTCCGCGCAACCGACCAGCAGGGAGCAGAGCATTGGGGACCGTGGCAGCGGAGTCGGCGGCCGTCGGCACCCCGCCCACCGACCGCGCACCGACCACGGGCCGCGGCGGTACGCCGCCCGGCCGCCTGCGGGGGCTCCGGAGACGGTCGCGCCGGCTGTACGGCCCCCTCCTCGCCGCCGTGATCACCGCGACCGCGTCCTGCGCGGCCTGGGCCTGGCGCGGCACCTATCCCTTCGGCCCCACCGGCCGGGCCATCAACGACCAGGCCAACCAGTACGTGCCCTTCCACCGGGCGCTGTGGGACCTGGCGCACGGGCAGGCCGCCGGTGACGTGCTGTTCAGCTGGCGGGGCGGCTTCGGCCAGCAGTTCCTGGCGGACTACGCCACCTACCTCGGCAGTCCGCTGTCCTGGCTGACCGTCCTGGTCCCCCGGCACCACGTGGACCTGGCCGTCTTCGCGCTGACCCCGCTGACCATGGCCCTGGCGGCCGCTCTGATGACGGTCTACCTGGGCCGGCTGGTGCCCGGGCCGTGGTGGCAGCGGGGGGTGCTCGGGGCGACGTACGGGCTGTGCGGGTGGGCGCTGAGCGATGCCTCGTACATCCCGATGTGGCTGTGGGGCCTGGCCGCGCTGCCGATGCTCGGGATCGCCGTGGAGTGGTGCCTGCGGGAGCGGCGCTGGCCGGCCGCGGCCGCGCTCGTGGCGCTCGCCTGGTCCGGCAACTTCTACACGGCGATGATGGCCACGATGGCGGCGGCCGTTCTGCTGGCCGTCCGGCTGATCGTGCTGGACCTGACCGGGCGGCAGCGGCTGCGGGCCCTGTGGCGGGCCGGTACGGCGGTGGGCACCGGCATCCTGCTGACCCTGCCGCTGCTCCTGCCGTCGTTCCTGGCCAGCGGCGCCGCGCAGCCGACGAGGGCGGCCTCGTTCGATCCGGTCCGGCTGGAGGTCTTCCTGACCGGCATGCTCCCGGCCACCCATCTGTGGGGCGGCCGGCCCCGGCTCTACATCGCCTCCCTCGGTCTGATCCTGGCCGGGGCGTTCGTGC
The DNA here is from genome assembly GCF_044748145.1 of Streptomyces sp. NPDC090022. Lineage (NCBI taxonomy): Bacteria > Bacillati > Actinomycetota > Actinomycetes > Kitasatosporales > Streptomycetaceae > Streptomyces > Streptomyces sp. NPDC090022. Next base: position 107,545 of record NZ_JBIVFN010000012.1, on the reverse strand, counting down.
TGAACAGCGCGATCGCGGCGCGGACCCGGCTGGTGTGGGCGGCGGCGGTCGTGGCGGTCGCGGCGTCCTTCCAGATCCCGGCGACCCAGTACGTCTGGCACGGGCTGGCGGTGCCGAACGGCAATCCCTACCGCGAGGCGTTCGTCTTCAGCGGGCTGCTGGTGATCGTGGCCTGGCTGGCGCTGGCGAACCGCCCGCGCCCGCTGCACGTGGCGGTCCCGGCCGCGCTGCTGGTGCCGGCGGCCTTCGTACTGCGGCACACCGACGACTTCGACCGCCACACCTGGTACGCCGTCCTGGGCGGCGGCGCCCTCTCGCTGCTGGCCCTGGTCCTGCTCGCGCTGTCCGGGCGCCGCCGCGCGCTGCTCCCGGTGGCGGCCGTGCTGATGGCCGGCGTGGTCCTCGCCGAGTCCACGATGGCCGCGGCCGGCGCGGACGCGAGGCGTGGGCGCGAGAACTGGGCGGGCACCGCGGTCACCGCGAGCGCCTCCATCACCCACCACCGCGCGGCGGTCCGGAAGGCGGGGGGCTGGCCGGCGTACCGCACCGACTCGGGCAGCCCGCAGACCTCGTACAACGACGCGCTGGCGCTGGGCGCCGAGGGCCCGCAGTACTACAGCAGCTACCTGCCGGAGGCGACCTTCCGGGCCCTGGAGCCGCTGGGCTACGGCTTCAAGAACGACGGCCGGACCTTCTTCGGCGCCGACAACCCGGTGCTGGACGCGATCTTCGCCATCGGCGCCCGGGTCCGGCCCGGCGCCGCCCCGGACTCCTGGACCGCCACCCGCTTCCCCGCGCCCCCGCTGGTCACGGTCCGCAGCGCGCCCTTCACCTCGGCGCTGCCGGCCGACAGCGTCTACGCCCGCCAGGAGAACGTCCTGGGCAGCGCGGTGTACCAGGTCCCGGCCGTCACCCGCGGCGGCTCCGGCACCGAGCGGACGTACGCCGCCTCGTGCACGCCCGGCTCCGAGGCGTACTGGTTCTCCCCCGCCCTGGAGGGCACCGCGCTGGCCGGCGGCGGGGAGTACCGCCTGGAGGGCCGGATGACGGGCGTGATCGCACTCGGCACCGTTCCCGCCTCCGGGCGCGTCGACGTCACGGTGCGCACCGGCAGCGCGGGCGACGCGGGCGCGCACCCGGTGGGCTGCCTGGACCGGCCGCGGCTGGACGCGGCCGTGCGACGGCTGTCCGCCACCGGCGCCACCTCCGTACGGGCCGGCGGCCACGGCATCGAGGCCACCCTGCCCCGGGGCGCGGCCGGCACCGCCGTGTTCGCGATGACCGACGTCCCGGGCTGGGCGTGCTCCGCACCCGTGACGCCCTTCCACGGGCTGGTCGCCGTCGACCTGGCCCCCGGCACCCGGAAGGTCTCGTGCACCTTCACGCCGCCGGGGCTGCGCGCGGGGCTGGCCGGCGGGGCCCTGGCGGTGCTGGTGCTGCTGTCGGTGACGGTCGCGGGCCGCCGTCGGAGCCGGGGCTCCGAACACACCGTGCACACCGGGTGACGGGCCGGTTCCAATTCCGGTATTCCGGTGACCGCGCGCGCCCCTCGGTCAGTACATTGACCCGCCTGATGAACGGGGGGCGGCATGGCTGCGGCAGCACATCTCCCGGGCGACGGCGGGCTGGACGACCGGGTCCCGTTCCTCGCCCGACTCGAACACGAGGACGGCACGGCGTTACGTGAGCTCGGCCGCGAGCTCACGTTCGCACCCCGGGCTCCGCTGATCCACCAGAACGACGCTTCCAGCCACGTCCTGCTCATTCTCACCGGCTGGACCAAGGTCACCGCCTCCGCCGCCAACGGCTACCAGGCCCTGCTGGCCCTGCGCGGGCCCGGCGACATCCTCGGGGAGTCCGCCGCCCTGACCGGGCGGCCACGCTCGGCCACCGTGACCGCGCTGGAGCCCGTACGCGCCGTCGCCGTCGAGCACGAGCGCTTCCGCGACTTCCTGGCCCGCTCGCCGCGGGTCTCCCTCACCCTGCTCGGCCTGGCCGCCGACCGTACCCGTGCCGCGGACCAGCGGCGGCTGGAGTTCGCCTCCATGGACGTACGCGCCCGTCTCGCCGTCCTCCTCCTGGACCTGGCCCGCACCCACGGCAGACGCACCGACGAGGGCGTGGAACTGACGGTTCCGCTGACGAAGGAGGAGCTGGCGGGGGCCGTCGGGGCCTCCCGCGAGATGGTCCAACGCAAGCTCAAGGAACTGCGCGACCGGGGGGTCGTGATCACCGGGCGCCGGGCGCTGGTGATCGTACGGCCGGACATCCTGCTGCGCGTCGCGGGCCGCGCACAGTGACCCGTCGGTGCGGCGGTGACCCGTCAGTGCACTCGGTCACAGTCCGAGTGCGTCATCGGTCCTTAACCGCGGACCCCTGCCGGGCGCAGGCTGTTCCCGCACCCCACGCGTCCGGCCCGGCCGACGCCCCACACGAAAGGCGATCATGACCGACCCGGTGAGCCGCAATCTGCTCCTGTTCGACATCGAGCGGTTCAGCGACCGCGACGACATCCAGCAGGGCTACTTACGGCGCATGCTCTACGGCGTCGTCGACAGCCTCCTGCGGACGGCCGGCATCGACCAGACCCAGCACCTGCGCGCCGACCGCGGCGACGGCGTCCTGGTGATGATCGACGCCAACGCCCCGCTCCCGGCGCTGCTGCGGGCCCTGCTGCACGACGCCGCGCACGAGCTGCGCGCCGTGAACCGGCTCGCCTCCAGCTCGGCCCAGATCCGCCTGCGCGCGGTGCTGGCCACCGGTTTCGTGGCCGTCGACGAGTTCGACGGCTGGGTCGGATCCGATCTGAACACGGCCTGCCGGCTGCTGGACGGCGGCCCGCTGCGGGCGGCGCTGCGCGAGCGCGCCGACGACTTCGCGCTCTGCGTCTCCGACCCGGTCTACGCCGGGATCGTCCGCCACAACCACCCGGGGATCCCGGCCGAGGAGTTCTGCCCGGTCGACGTTCCCAGCAAGAACGGCCGGCTGCACGCCTGGCTGTACGGACCACTGCCGACGGGGGCCCCGGCGCCGGAGCCTGAGGGGGACTCCGGCGCCGGGACGACCACGGCGGCCGCCACCGCGACCGCACCCGCTGCGGCGGGCGACCGAACGCCCGCGCCTGCGCCCGCTCCCGCACCCGCGCCCGCACAGAGCGGCGCGACCGTCCACGGCAATGTCACCGGTGGCGTGATCGGTGTGAACCAGGGCTCCATCGGATCCATCGGCAACATCTCGGGCATCACCCTTCCGGGTGAGAAGCGGTGAGCGGCGAGGACCAGTCCCCGGCCCCGGCGGGCGGCGCCGGGGCCGCTGCGGGAGCCGGCCCCGGGGCGGGAGCCGGCCCCGCGGGCGCCGGCGTGGGCGCCGGGGCGGGAGCCGGGGCCGCCGGTGAGCCGGCGGCCCGGCCCGAGGGCGAGCGCGCCGACGCGGAGACCCCGCCCGAGGACGAGCCCGGCCAGGACGCCTGGCTGCTGCGCCAGGACCTGAACAACCACAGCCCCCGCGTCATGCGGATGGCCGGCGGGGTCTCCGGCGGGATCCTCGGCGTCAACCAGGGCACCGTCGGCGCCATCCACGTCAGCAACTACCACCTGGGCTCCGGCACCGGCGCCCAGGTGACCGGCGAGATCCCCGAGGAGACCCTGCGGCGGCTGGCCGCCGGCTTCGTCACCGCCGGCACCCCCTTCGAGGCGCTGCTGGAACGGTTGCGCAACGAACACGTGCTGGTGCTCACCGGCGTCCCCTCCACGGGCCGCCGCACCGCCGCCCTCACCCTGCTGCACCGGCTCGGCGCCGCCCCCGTCCACGCCCTGGACCGGGGCACGTCCCCCGCCGAACTCGTCGAACGGGTCGGCGCCACCTCCGACGGCAGGCCCGCGGGGGTGCGCGGCCATGTCGTCTGCGACCTGATCACCCGCCGGGACCGTCCGCTGCGCGACGTGGACGTCCTCGCGCTGCGCGCGCGGCTCGGCGAGGACGGCTACCTGGTCGTCACCGTCGGACCGGGCGCCCACCTGGACGACGTACCCACCCAGGCGTGGACCCCGCCCGCCGCCCGCGCCGTGCTCGCCGAGCGGCTGCGCGCGCTGGCCGGCGAGGACGCCGCCGCGCGGCTGACCGCGCTGCCCGCCGTCGCCGATTTCCTGGGCCGCTCCCACCAGCTGCGGGAGGTGGTCGGCTTCGCCGCCCTCCTCGTGCGGCACGAGCTCGGGCAGGCCGGCGACGAGGACGTCGAGCGCTACTCCCTCGACACCGTCGAACGCCAGGTCCAGCAGTGGTTCGAGGAGGACCAGGCCACCTTGCACCTGCGCGAGAAGGCCTTCCTGATCGCGCTGGCCGCCTTCGACGACGGCCCGTACACCCTGACCGCCGAACTCAGCGACCTGCTGTACGGGTTCCTGCTGCACACCGACCAGCCGGACCGGCCGCCCGCCGTCCCCGTGTTCGGCACGCACATGGGCAAGCGGCTGCAACTGGCCCGCGCCCGCCTCTACGAGGAGGTGGAGGAGCACTCCGAGTGGGGCCCGGTCAGCCAGGTCATGGCCGCCTTCGAGGACGAACGCGCCTGGTCGGTCCTGCTGCGCGTGGTGTGGACCGAACACCCCTCCGCCCGGCCGGCCCTGATCGGCTGGCTCCAGGTGCTCGCCGCCGACGGCCGCCCGCTGGTGCGCACCCGGGCCGCGTCCACCGTGGCCGTCCTCGCGTACACCGACCTGCCGTCCGCGATGGCGCTGGTCATCGAGCCGTGGGCGGTGTCGGAGAACTACCGCCACCGGCTCGTGGCCGTCAGCGCCCTGTGGTTCGCGCACAGCATCGGCGTGGCCAACATCCCGCGGATCATCGACGACTGGTGCCGTCGCGGCGAGAACGCCCGCCGCAGCTGGGTCGCGATCCGCGCGCAGGGACTGATCGGCCCGGAGCGCCCGGTGGAGACCATCGCCGCGCTGCGCGGCGCGGTCCGCGCCCAGGCCGAGGCAGACCACCCGCCGAACCCGCTGCTGCTGGCCGAGATCGCCATGGCGTTCGGGCTGCTCATGCTCTCCGAGGCCGGCGATCTCGTCCTCGCGGAGCTCGCGCGCACCAAGGAGGACGACCCCGCCGTGCACGCCCTGGCCGTCGGCGGCTTCCTGGGGGCCTGCGAACGCACCGAGAAGGACACGGAGTACGGGCGTCCGCTGGTCCTGGACTGGTACGCGCGCGCCGCGGGCGACCGGTCGGAGGCCGCCGCCGGCATCGCCGGGCTGTGGCGCGACGCGCTGGGCGACCGCTCCACGACCCCGCACGCCCAGCGGGTGCTGCGCCGCTGGGTGCTCAGCGCCGGCCGGGACGCGGCGGCCGAGTGGGCGCTGGCCGCGCTGCTGCCCCTGCTCGTCGGCACGTCCGAGGAGTACCGGCGGCTGGACTACCTGCTGCGCACCCTCCTCGCCGACGACGGCACGCCGGTGGCCGTCGCGGCCCGGCTGCGGACGGTCCTCCCACAGCCCTGACGACAACGACAACCCGCTCCACCCCTCCCCTCAGTACCGCCAAGGAGATCCGTACCATGGCCGACTTCCGTCGCCCACCCGAGTGGGATCAACACGCGCACCGCCACAGCGCGTTGATCGACCCGGTGATCACCGTCCGGCAGCTGGGCCGGTTCGAGGTGGCCCGCAGAGCGCCGACGCGCATCGACTACGCCGCCGTGTACACGACCCCCAAGGGCACCTTCGAGGCGTACCTGCCGCCGGCCCGGCCGAGCTCCACCAAGCGCTACACGGCCGTGTACGAGGTGGACATGGGCATCCACCCGGTCCGCATGGAGATCCGGCTGCCCAGTGACAACGACGCGCTGGAGTTCGAGGCCGTCCTCGAACTCGACTGGCAGGTGGCGGACCCGGCGGAGTTCGTCCGCAGCGGCTGCCGGGACGTGCCGCGGCTGCTGCTGGGCGAGCTGGAGCAGGCGGCCCGGCCCGTGACCCGGGGCTTCCCGATCGCGGAGAGCGCGGCGGCGGAGACGGGCCTGCTCGACGCGGTACGGGCCCGCGGGGCGCTGGGCGAGGCGGTGGGCCTGAAGGTCGCGTGGACCGTACGGCTGCGCCGCGACCAGGACAACATCGACCACCAGCGGCGCCTCCAGGCCATCGGCCACGCGGCGGACGAGGAGATCCTCACGCAGCGGCGGGGCGCGGACGTGGACGTCTCGGTGGACGCGCGCGGCCGGCAGCAGGACGTGCTGATGGCGGGGCGGGGCATGGAGTACGGCCGCCGGCAGCACGAGCTGGAGCTCCAGCGGCAGCACTGGGAGCAGGAGCAGGCGCTGCTGCGCGGGAGGTACGAGATCGAGCGGCAGCAGATCGAGGCGCAGAAGATCGCGTTCTACCAGTTCCACCTGGAGCAGGGCGGGGTGCACCAGTGGGCGCTGCACCTGGCGTCGCACCCGGAGGACTCGGCGCTGGTCATGAACAGCATGCGCGAGGACCAGCTGCGGCTGATCCAGGCCCAGATGGGCCTGGTCGGCCAGCTGTTGGGCGCGGACGGCGCGGAGAACTTCGAGCTGGAGGGCCCCAAGGCGCTGGCCCTCCAGGCGGTGAACGACATCCTGACCCAGCGCCTGCCGGGGGTCACCACCGGCCAGCCCTTCGCGCTGGACCCGTCCCAGCAGCCCGCCCCGGACCCCTCGCAGCCGCACGCCGGCCTGCCGCCGGGCGGGCCCGCCCCCGCCGACCCGTCCCAGCCGTACGGCCAGCCGCCGGCCCCCGGCCAGCCGCAGCCGTACGCCACCCCACCGACCCCCGGCCAGCCCCAGCCCTACGGCACCCCACCGCCCCCCGGCCAGCCCCAGCCCTACGGCACCCCACCGCCCCCCGGCCAGCCGACGGCCCCGGGCGGCGCCCCGTCCTACAGCCCGCCGCAGGCCACCGACCCGGCCCGGCCCTACGCCGCCCCGCAGGCACCCGCGCCCTACGGCGGCCCGCAGGCCCCCGGCGGGCCGGCGCCCGCCGGTCCGACCCGGCCGTACGCCGCTCAGCCCGGCGCCCCCACGCCGTACGGCACGCCGTACGGCGCACCGCCCGTGCCGGGCCGGACCGCGCCCACCGGCGCCCCGGCGCAGCCGTACGCCACCCCGCCAGCGGGTCAGCCGTACGGCGGCCCGGCGGCCGCCCCGCCCAGGCCGGGAACTCCCCCGGCACCGCCGCACGCCGGGCCGCCCACCACGTTCCCGGCCTGGCAGCCGCCGCCCGGGTACGGGCAGGCGCCTGTCCGCCCGGAGGGCGCCGAGCCGCAGGACGACGCGGACCGGGCCGAGGACACCGAGGCCCAGCGGGAGGACCGGTGACCGAGTCCGCCCCCGCGCCCCCGGCCACGCCCCAGCCGGCACCGCCGCGCCACGCCACGCCGGAACCACCCGCGTCGTCGGGAGGACCGGTGACCGAGTCCGCCCCCGCGCCCCCGGCCACGCCCCAGCCGGCACCGCCGTCCCCGGCCACGCCGGAACCACCGGCGTCGGCGGCGGCCCGGCCCCCGGCAACGGTGGAACCACCGTCGTCGTCGGCCCGGCCCGCGGCCCAGCCGCCGGCTCCGGCCCCGGCCCCGGTCCCCGGGACCGACGCCGCCACCCGGCTGCTCACCGACCTCCGCGCCGAGATAGCCCGCGCCGACAGCAAGGCCTCCGTGCTGGTCGGCGCGCTCGGCATGACCGCCGGGGTCGTCGGCGCCCTGCTCGCCGGCCGGGGCTGGCGGCCGGCGGTGCTCTCCACGCCCGGCACCGTCGTGTGGTGGGCCGGGATCACCGCGCTCGCGCTCGCGCTGCCCGCCCTGCTGCTCGCCGTACTGCCCCGCTACCGCGCGGCCGAGTGGCGCCCGGGCAGCCCGCTCTCCTACTTCGGCGACATCCGGTCGGCGGTCCGCCAGGGCCGCCTCGCGGAAGCGCTCGCCGCGACCGACCGCGACCCCGCCGCCTCGCTCATGGCGGCACTCGCGGAGAACAGCCGGATCGCCACCCGCAAGCACCAGTGGATCCGTGCGGGCCTGCTGGCCTTCGTCATCGGCGCGGCCCTGCTGCCCGCCGCCCTGCTCCTGGGCTGACGTCCCCACCAAGAAGGATGACCATGCAACAGCCACCCGAACCCGACCCGCAGCACCCGCAGCGGCCGGCCCGCAAGGCGCCGCCCAAGCCGCCCGAGTACCCGCAGGCCCCGTCCTACCCGGAGCAGCCGGATCCGCAGGCGTACGACGCCGCCCCGCGACCGCCCGCGTACCCGACCACACCCCAGCCCCAGACACCGCCCGCGTACCCGACCCAGCCCCACACCCAGGCACCACCCGCCTACCCCACCCAGCCCCACACCCAGGCACCGCCCGCGTACCCGACCGCGGCCCAGCCCCAGACACCGCCCGCCTACCCCACCGCACCCCACACCCACGCACCACCGGCGTACCCGACCCAGCCCCACACCCAGGCACCACCCGCGTACCCGACCGAACCCCAGCCCCACACCCAGGCACCGCCCCCGTACCCGGCGGCACCCCCGGCGCAGCCGCATCCCTACCCGGCGGCACCACCCGCGTACCCCGACGCATCCGCGTACCCCGAGGCACCCGCGTACCCTCAAGCCCCGCAGGCCCCGGTGCAGGCCCCGTACGCCCCACAGCCCCCGCAGGTCCCGCACATCCCGCCGCAGCTCCCGCCCCAGACGGCACCCCAGGCCACGCCTCCCACCGGCGCCCCGGCCCACCCGCACCCGCACCCGCACCCGCACCCGCACCCGCACCCGCAGGCGTACGCCGCCGCCCCCGCCGACGACATCGACTACCAGCACACCCCCGGTACCCGGGTCCACTACAAGGCCCAGCAGCGCAGCACCGACGCCACCGCCTTCGGGCAGCTCGCCCTGCACATCCCCGGGTTCCTGATGAGCCTGTTCGTCGTGCTGCTCGCCGCCGCCATCCTGGAAGCGATCAGCGGCATCCCCGCCTGGCTGCCCGCCCTCCTCTGGATCGCCTCCGGCGCCCTCGTCTTCCACCGGCCCAGCGAGGACTTCTTCGCCCGCCACCTGCTGCGCCTCCAGCGCCCGCTCCCCCAGGAGCTGGCCGCGCTGACGCCGATCTGGCACGAGGTGACCGCCCGCGCCGGCATCGACGGCCGCCGCTACGAGCTGTGGATCGAGGACAGCGAGCACGTCAACGCGTACGCCGCCGCCGGCCACATCGTCGGTGTCACCCGGTTCGCCCTGGACAAGCTCCCCCGGGGCCAGCTCGCCGCCGTCCTCGCCCACGAGCTCGGGCACCACACCGGCGGCCACGCCTGGTCCGGTCTGCTCGGCTGGTGGTACGGGCTGCCCGGCCGGGTCGCCTGGCGGATCATCACGGTCGTGACGGTCTTCATGATCCGCTTCACGAGCTTCTTCTCCTACCTCGCGGCCGGCGTCCTGATCCTCACCGTCGGCGCCCTCACCCTGGCGACCATCACCGCGACGTTCGGCCTGCCCCTGCTCCTGCTGGTCATGCCGTACTTCATGGCCGCCGTCGGCCGCCGCGCCGAGCTCCGCGCCGACGCCAACGCCGCCGGTCTCGGCTTCGCGCCGGAGCTCTCCCAGATGCTCTACGACCTGATGGCCGCCGAGCAGGAGGAGAAGCGCCAGCTGATGGCCCAGACGGGCAAGGCCTTCGACGAGCCCGGCACGCTGGCCCGGATGCTCTCCACCCACCCGGACCACCGGACCCGGCTGCACCACCTCCAGCCGTACCTCCAGCCCCGCTGACCGGCCGCGGCGCGGCACCCGCCAACGCCACAGGGCGGCCACCCCGTGAGGGGTGACCGCCCTGTATGCGTCTCAGCTACTGCTGCCGACCTCAGCCGTTGTACGGGCCGTAGTCGTAGTCCTCCAGCGGGACAGCCTGGCCGGAGCCGGTGCCGAAGGGCGAGTAGTCGATGTCGTCGTAGCCGACGGCCGAGTACATCGCGGCCTTGGCCTCCTCGGTGGGCTCCACCCGGATGTTGCGGTAGCGGGACAGACCCGTACCGGCCGGGATGAGCTTACCGATGATGACGTTCTCCTTGAGGCCGATCAGGGAGTCCGACTTGGCGTTGATCGCCGCGTCGGTCAGAACCCGGGTCGTCTCCTGGAAGGACGCCGCCGACAGCCACGACTCGGTCGCGAGCGAGGCCTTGGTGATACCCATCAGCTGCGGACGGCCGGAGGCGGGGTGACCGCCCTCGGTGACCACACGACGGTTCTCGGACTCGAAGCGCGAACGCTCGACGAGCTCGCCCGGGAGCAGCTCGGCGTCGCCCGACTCGATGATCGTCACGCGGCGCAGCATCTGCCGGATGATGATCTCGATGTGCTTGTCGTGGATCGACACGCCCTGCGAGTTGTAGACCTTCTGGACTTCGCCGACCAGGTGGACCTGGACCGCGCGCTGGCCGAGGATGCGCAGCACGTCGTGCGGGTTGGTGGCACCCGCGGTGAGCTTCTGGCCCACCTCGACGTGGTCGCCCTCGCCGACCTCGACGCGCGCACGCTTCGAGATCGGGTAGGCGGTCTCGTCCGAACCGTCATCGGGGGTGATGACGATCTTCTTGGTCTTCTCGGTCTCCTCGATCCGCACGCGGCCGGCGGCCTCGGAGATCGGGGCGACACCCTTCGGGGTACGGGCCTCGAAGAGCTCGACGACACGCGGCAGACCCTGGGTGATGTCGTCACCGGCCACACCACCGGTGTGGAAGGTACGCATCGTCAGCTGGGTACCGGGCTCACCGATGGACTGGGCGGCGATGATGCCGACCGCCTCACCGATGTCGACCAGCTTGCCCGTGGCCAGCGAGCGGCCGTAGCAGAAGGCACAGGTGCCGACCGCGGACTCGCAGGTCAGGACCGAGCGGGTCTTGACCTCCTCGACGCCGTTGGCGACCAGGGCGTCGATCAGCACGTCGCCGAGGTCCACGTTGGCCGGCGCGATGACCTTGCCGTCGATGACGACGTCCTCGGCCAGCATGCGGGCGTACACGGAGGTCTCGACGTCGTCGGCCTTGCGCAGGACGCCGTCCTCGCCGCGGACCGCGATCTTCAGCTTCAGACCGCGCTCGGTGCCGCAGTCCTCCTCGCGGATGATCACGTCCTGCGAGACGTCCACCAGACGACGGGTCAGGTAACCCGAGTCGGCGGTACGCAGGGCGGTGTCGGCCAGACCCTTACGGGCACCGTGCGTGGAGATGAAGTACTCCAGCACCGACAGGCCCTCGCGGAACGAGGCCTTGATCGGACGCGGGATGGTCTCGTTCTTCGCGTTCGACACCAGACCACGCATACCGGCGATCTGTCGCATCTGCATCATGTTTCCTCGGGCACCCGAGTCAACCATCATGAAGATGGGGTTGGTCTTGGGGAAGTTCGCGTTCATCGCCTCGGCGACCTCGTTGGTCGCCTTGGTCCAGATCGCGATGAGCTCCTGCGTGCGCTCGTCCTTGGTGATCAGACCGCGCTCGTACTGCTTCTGGACCTTCTCGTCCTGCGCCTCGTAGCCCGCGACGATGGCCTTCTTGGCCTCGGGCACGACGACGTCGGAGATGGCCACGGTGACACCGGAACGGGTCGCCCAGTGGAAGCCGGCGGCCTTCAGGTTGTCGAGCGTCGCCGCCACGATGACCTTGGGGTAGCGCTCCGCCAGGTCGTTGACGATCTCGGAGAGCTGCTTCTTGCCCACCGAGTAGTCGACGAACGGGTAGTCCTCGGGAAGCAGCTCGTTGAAGAGCGCACGGCCCAGCGTGGTCTTCAGACGGAAGCTGTCGCCCGGCTGGAACTCCTGCTCACCCTCCTCGGCGACCGGGGCGACCCAGCCGCGCGGCGGAATGGTGCCCACGGGGAAGCGGATGTCGACCGACGACTGGAGCGCGAGCTCGCCGGCGTCGAACGCCATGATCGCCTCGGCGGTGGAGCCGAAGGACCGGCCCTCGCCCTTGGTGTCGCGCAGCTCACCGTCGGTGGTCAGGAAGAACAGACCGAGGACCATGTCCTGGGTCGGCATCGTGACCGGACGGCCGTCGGCCGGCTTGAGGATGTTGTTCGAGGACAGCATCAGGATGCGGGCCTCGGCCTGCGCCTCCGCGGAGAGCGGCAGGTGGACGGCCATCTGGTCACCGTCGAAGTCCGCGTTGAACGCGGTGCAGACGAGCGGGTGGATCTGGATGGCCTTGCCCTCGACCAGCTGCGGCTCGAAGGCCTGGATGCCGAGGCGGTGCAGCGTGGGCGCACGGTTCAGCAGCACCGGGTGCTCGGCGATGACCTCTTCGAGGACGTCGTACACGACGGTGCGGCCGCGCTCGACCATGCGCTTGGCCGACTTGATGTTCTGCGCGTGGTTCAGGTCGACCAGGCGCTTCATCACGAACGGCTTGAAGAGCTCCAGCGCCATGGCCTTGGGCAGACCGCACTGGTGCAGCTTCAGCTGCGGACCGACGACGATCACGGAACGCGCGGAGTAGTCCACACGCTTACCGAGAAGGTTCTGACGGAATCGACCCTGCTTGCCCTTCAGCATGTCGCTGAGGGACTTCAGCGGACGGTTGCCCGGGCCCGTGACCGGGCGACCGCGACGGCCGTTGTCGAAGAGGGCGTCGACCGCCTCCTGGAGCATGCGCTTCTCGTTGTTCACGATGATCTCGGGGGCACCGAGGTCGAGAAGGCGCTTCAGACGGTTGTTGCGGTTGATCACACGGCGGTACAGGTCGTTCAGGTCGGAGGTCGCGAAGCGGCCACCGTCCAGCTGCACCATCGGACGCAGGTCCGGCGGGATGACCGGCACGCAGTCGAGCACCATGCCCTTGGGGCTGTTGCTGGTCTGCAGGAACGCGGAGACGACCTTGAGGCGCTTGAGCGCACGGGTCTTCTTCTGGCCCTTGCCGGTACGGATGATCTCGCGGAGACGCTCGGCCTCCTCCTCGAGGTCGAAGGACTCCAGGCGCTTCTGCAGCGCCGCGGCACCCATCGAGCCGTCGAAGTACGTGCCGAAGCGGTCGCGCAGCTCGCGGTAGAGCAGCTCGTCGCCCTCCAGGTCCTGGACCTTGAGGTTCTTGAAGCGGTTCCACACCTCGTCGAGGCGGTCGATCTCGCGCTGGGCGCGGTCGCGCAGCTGCTTCATCTCGCGCTCGGCGCCCTCGCGCACCTTGCGGCGCACGTCGGCCTTGGCACCCTCGGCCTCGAGCTCGCCCAGGTCGCTCTCGAGCTTCTTGGCGCGGCCCTCGAGGTCGGCGTCGCGGCGGTTCTCGATCTGCTGGCGCTCGACGGAGACGTGGGCCTCCAGCGACGGCAGGTCGCGCTGGCGGCGCTCGTCGTCGACGAACGTGATCATGTACGCGGCGAAGTAGATGACCTTCTCGAGGTCCTTCGGCGCGAGGTCCAGCAGGTAGCCCAGGCGCGACGGGACGCCCTTGAAGTACCAGATGTGGGTGACGGGAGCGGCGAGCTCGATGTGGCCCATCCGCTCACGGCGCACCTTGGCGCGCGTGACCTCGACGCCACAGCGCTCACAGATGATGCCCTTGAAGCGGACACGCTTGTACTTGCCGCAGTAGCACTCCCAGTCCCGGGTCGGACCGAAGATCTTCTCGCAGAAGAGTCCGTCCTTTTCGGGCTTCAGGGTGCGGTAGTTGATGGTCTCCGGCTTCTTGACCTCGCCGTGCGACCAGGTTCGGATGTCGTCCGCGGTGGCAAGGCCGATCCGCAGCTCGTCGAAGAAGTTGACGTCGAGCACTGTGCGTCAATCCCTCTTTCGGGGTCGAGTCTCAATCATGGTCTGAACGGTCCCGGGGCGGCCGGGGGATCTTCGCGATCCCCCGGCCAGGCCCGTCAGACCTCTTCGACGCTGCTCGGCTCGCGCCGGGACAGGTCGATACCGAGCTCCTCCGCCGCGCGGAAGACGTCCTCGTCGGTGTCGCGCATCTCGATGGACATGCCGTCCGAGGACAGCACCTCCACGTTGAGGCAGAGCGACTGCATTTCCTTGATGAGCACCTTGAAGGACTCGGGAATGCCCGGCTCGGGGATGTTCTCGCCCTTGACGATGGCCTCGTAGACCTTCACGCGGCCGGTCACGTCGTCGGACTTGATCGTCAGGAGTTCCTGGAGGGCGTACGCGGCGCCGTACGCCTCGAGCGCCCACACCTCCATCTCACCGAAGCGCTGACCACCGAACTGCGCCTTACCACCCAGCGGCTGCTGCGTGATCATCGAGTACGGACCGGTCGAGCGGGCGTGGAGCTTGTCGTCGACCAGGTGGTGCAGCTTGAGGATGTACATGTACCCGACCGAGATCGGGTCCGGGAACGGCTCGCCGGAGCGGCCGTCGAACAGGCGCGCCTTACCGGTCGGGAGCACCATGCGCTCGCCGTCGCGGTTCGGGATCGTGTGCTGGAGCAGACCGGCCAGCTCGTCCTCGCGGGCACCGTCGAACACCGGGGTGGCGACGTTCGTACCGGGCTCGACCTTGTCGGCGCCGATCGCCTGGAGGCGCTGCGCCCACTCGTCCGCGAGGCCGGAGACGTCCCAGCCGCGGCTGGCGAGCCAGCCGAGGTGGATCTCCAGGACCTGTCCCGGGTTCATTCGGGACGGGACACCCAGCGGGTTGAGGATGATGTCGACCGGGGTTCCGTCCTCGAGGAACGGCATGTCCTCGATCGGAAGGATCTTGGAGATGACACCCTTGTTGCCGTGGCGGCCGGCGAGCTTGTCACCGTCGGTGATCTTGCGCTTCTGGGCGACGTAGACGCGGACCAGCTGGTTCACGCCCGGAGGAAGTTCGTCGCCCTCCTCGCGGTCGAAGACGCGGACGCCGATGACCTTGCCGATCTCACCGTGGGGGACCTTGAGCGAGGTGTCACGCACCTCGCGGGCCTTCTCACCGAAGATCGCGCGGAGCAGGCGCTCCTCCGGGGTCAGCTCGGTCTCACCCTTCGGGGTGACCTTGCCGACCAGGATGTCGCCCGCGACGACGTCCGCACCGATGCGGATGATGCCGCGCTCGTCGAGGTCGGCGAGGACCTCCTCGGAGACGTTCGGGATGTCCCGGGTGATCTCCTCGGGGCCGAGCTTGGTGTCACGGGCGTCGACCTCGTGCTCCTCGATGTGGATCGAGGAGAGGACGTCGTCCTGCACGAGGCGCTGCGACAGGATGATCGCGTCCTCGTAGTTGTGACCCTCCCACGGCATGAACGCCACGAGCAGGTTCTTGCCGAGGGCCATCTCGCCCTCTTCGGTCGCCGGGCCGTCGGCGAGGACCTGCGACTCGACGATGCGGTCGCCCTCGTTGACGATCACCTTCTGGTTGACCGAGGTGCCCTGGTTGGAGCGGGAGAACTTGGCGACCCGGTACGTGGTGTACGTGCCGTCGTCGTTGGCGACGGTGATGTAGTCGGCCGAGACCTCCTGGACGACACCGTCCTTCTCCGCCTTGATCGAGTCACCGGCGTCGACCGCGCAGCGGTACTCCATGCCGGTGCCGACGAGCGGGGCCTCCGCCTTGATGAGCGGAACGGCCTGGCGCATCATGTTCGCGCCCATGAGGGCACGGTTGGCGTCGTCGTGCTCGAGGAAGGGGATCATCGCGGTCGCGACGGACACCATCTGGCGCGGGGAGACGTCCATGTAGTCGACGTCGTCGCCGGCGATGTAGTCGATCTCGCCGCCACGACGGCGGACCAGCACGCGGTTCTCGGTGAAGCGCAGGTCCTCGGACAGGCCGGCGTTGGCCTGGGCGATGACGAAGCGGTCTTCCTCGTCCGCGGTCAGGTAGTCGACCTCGTCGGTGACCTGGCCGTCGACGACCTTGCGGTACGGCGTCTCGACGAAGCCGAACGCGTTGACGCGGCCGTAGGAGGCGAGCGAGCCGATCAGACCGATGTTCGGGCCTTCGGGGGTCTCGATCGGGCACATGCGGCCGTAGTGCGACGGGTGCACGTCACGGACCTCGAAGCCGGCCCGCTCACGGGACAGACCACCCGGGCCGAGCGCGGACAGACGACGCTTGTGCGTCAGCCCGGACAGCGGGTTGTTCTGGTCCATGAACTGCGACAGCTGGCTGGTGCCGAAGAACTCCTTGATGGAGGCGACGACCGGCCGGATGTTGATCAGGGTCTGCGGCGTGATCGCCTCGACGTCCTGCGTGGTCATGCGCTCGCGCACGACGCGCTCCATACGAGCCAGACCCGTGCGGACCTGGTTCTGGATGAGCTCGCCGACGTTGCGCAGACGACGGTTGCCGAAGTGGTCGATGTCGTCGGTCTCGACGACGATCTGGTTGCCGTTCTCGCCGATCGTCTCGGTCTCGCCCGCGTGCAGCTTGACCAGGTACTTGATCGTGGCGATGACGTCGTCGGTGGTGAGCACGCCGGCGTCCAGCGGCTCGTCCGCACCGAGCTTCTTGTTGACCTTGTAGCGGCCGACCTTCGCGAGGTCGTAGCGCTTCGGGTTGAAGTACAGGTTCTCGAGCAGCGTCTGCGCGGCCTCACGGGTCGGCGGCTCGCCCGGACGCAGCTTGCGGTAGATGTCGAGCAGCGCGTCGTCCTGGCCCTGGGTGTGGTCCTTCTCCAGGGTGGCGCGCATGGACTCGTACTCGCCGAACTCCTCGAGGATCTGCTCGGTGGTCCAGCCGAGGGCCTTCAGGAGGACGGTGACGGACTGCTTGCGCTTGCGGTCGATACGGACGCCGACCATGTCGCGCTTGTCGACCTCCATCTCCAGCCAGGCACCCCGGGACGGGATGATCTTGGCGGAGAAGATGTCCTTGTCGGACGTCTTGTCGATGGAGGAGTCGAAGTAGACACCGGGGGAGCGCACCAGCTGCGACACGACGACACGCTCGGTGCCGTTGATCACGAAGGTGCCCTTGTTGGTCATGAGCGGGAAGTCGCCCATGAAGACCGTCTGAGACTTGATCTCACCGGTCTCGTTGTTCGTGAACTCGGCCGTGACGAAGAGCGGCGCCGCGTACGTGAAGTCGCGCTCCTTGCACTCGTCGACGGAGTTCTTCGCCGGCTCGAACCGGTGGTCGCGGAAGGTCAGCGACATCGACCCGGAGAAGTCCTCGATCGGCGAGATCTCCTCGAAGATCTCTTCCAGACCGGACTTGGTGGGGACGTCCTGTCCACTCTCGAGCGCCGACTCGACGCGAGACTTCCAGGCGGCATTGCCGAGCAGCCAGTCAAAGCTCTCGGTCTGCAGCGCCAGGAGGTTCGGAACCTCGAGGGGCTCCTTGATCTTTGCAAAGGAGATGCGCAGCGGGGCGGTGCTGGCGCCGTTGTTCGTATTGGTCGAGGCGTTGCGCGAGGCGGCCAAGAGGGGGTCCTTCCGAGGGCTCGGACTCACTACGCGCGTACCGGTCCCAGCCATTCACAGGGACAGACGGTCCCGATCTGGCTTGAAAGGCCAGGTCAGAGACGTTCGGTCCAATGTGCTTCAGCGTGGGCATGCCCCTGGCGACGGGCAGGGGACAGCTAACAGGCAGCGCAAAGGGTCAGTGTAGCCACTTGGCTCACTGATGTCCAGACCAGGTTTCCGGAGTCCGGCAACAGGCCTTCCCCACTGTTATTCAAACCAACCCTGCGTTCCAACGCTGCGGCCCCGCGTACACGGAGCGCGTATGGATACTGCCCTCTTCGTAGTCGATCCATGCCTCGGATCCGGATCGACCTCGCCCGACCTCACGACGGGACTGAGAATTGCGCGCCGCGTGCCGTTCGTCAAGGCCCCCTGCTCCGTGCGGATCATCACCGGGACCGCCCGCAGGGGCAACGAAGATCACCCTACTCCTCAACGAGAGCAGGGCAAACCAGGCACTGCGGGTACGCCGAAGGGCGACCACCCTTACGGGTGATCGCCCTTCGTCAGAGGCCGTCAGGCGGCCTCGGAGGTGTTACTTGACCTCGACGGCCGCACCGGCAGCCTTGAGGGACTCGGCGGCCTTCTCAGCGGCCTCCTTGTTGACCTTCTCGAGGACCGGCTTCGGGGTGCCGTCGACGAGGTCCTTGGCCTCCTTCAGACCCAGGGAGGTCAGCTCGCGCACGACCTTGATGACCTGGATCTTCTTGTCGCCGGCGCCGGTGAGGATGACGTCGAACTCGTCCTTCTCCTCCTCGGGCTCGGCAGCAGCGCCACCCGCGGCGGGGCCGGCAACGGCGACGGCCGCGGCGGCGGTGACGTCGAACTTCTCCTCGAAGGCCTTCACGAACTCGGAGAGCTCGATGAGGGTCATCTCCTCGAACTGGGCGAGGAGGTCTTCCTGAGAGAGCTTCGCCATGATGGGCGATCCTTCCACTAATTCGGCAGGTGCCGGATGTATAGAGAGGCGGGCGTAACGGCCCGCTGCGACCCGCGCACTAGGCGGCGCGGATCAATGCGCGAGCCGAATTACTCGGCACCGCCCTGCTCGGCGAGCTTGACGCGAAGCGCTTCCGCGGTGCGGACGAACTTCGACGGCAGCGCCTGGAAGAGCGAGGCAGCCTGGGACTGCTTGCCCTTGAACGCGCCGGCCAGCTTGCTGAGCAGAACCTCGCGGGACTCGAGGTCCGCAAGCTTCTTGATGTCGTCGGCGGAGAGAGCCTTACCGTCAAGGACACCGGCCTTGATGATGAGGTTCGGGTTCTCCTTGGCGAAGTCACGCAGAGCCTTCGCCGACTCCACCGGGTCACCGGTGATGAAGGCGACCGCGGTCGGACCAGCGAAGTGCTCGTCCAGCGCGGTGATCCCGGCCTCATTGGCCGCGATCTTGGTCAGCGTGTTCTTCACCACGGCGTACTGGGCGTTCTCACCGAGGGAGCGACGCAGCGTCTTGAGCTGCGCGACGGTGAGACCCCGGTACTCGGTCAGCACGGCGGCGTTGGAGCTCTGGAACGCGTCCTTGAGCTCGGCCACCGATGCAGCCTTGTTGGGCGTCGGCATGGTGCGTTCGCCTCCTTCCGGGTGATGAGGACCGCTCAGAAGGGGCTGAACAAACGAAACGCCCCGGCGCAGGCGCACGGGGCGTAGCTCGACCGGATGGTGAGATCCAGGAGCTTTCCACTAACACCTGCGCGGGTCGTCCGTCGTCAACGGATCCTTCGGCCACCGCGCCCGAGGGGGCACAGCAACGACCAGCGGTCTTTGGCTTCCGGGGAAGCGTACGCGAACCGGCCCCGGCCGAGCAAATCGGTCGGCCGGGGCCGGTCGCCGTCAGCCGCCGAGGCCCTTCATGACCTCGTCGAAGTCGGCCACCTGGTCCGCCGGCGGGGCCTGGACGGCCGGCGTCGCACCGAACCCGCTGAACTTCGCCGTGGTCTTCGCGGTGCCCTTCTCGTCGGTCAGGGCCGTGTCGACGCGGACGGGGTAGCCGTCCTTGCCGATCCACACGTCGAAGCCGTACGTCTTGACCTGGGCCTTCTCCAGCGCGGCCTGGAGGGCCTTGCGCCGGTCGTCCGGCATGACCTTGCTCACCTGGTCGGCCTTGAGCAGCTCGTCCAGCGTGTAGGAGCCCCGGTAGTGCTCGGCCTCCACGCCGTCGGTCTTCTCGGTGCCGACGTGGCCGAGGTTGTCCTGGTCCAGCAGCATCGCCAGGTACTCGGCCGGGTCCTCGTTCAGCCGGACGCCGGGCTTGCCGCCGCTGGACAGGTCCATCTTCATCCAGGGCTTGCCGCCGACCGGCTTCTCCATCTGGGTCCAGACCAGGTCGGAGATCATGACCGAGCGGGAGTCCGGCTTCCCGGCGCTCTTGAGGACCAGGTCGTGGCTGGAGGGGTACCACCCCTTGGTGCCCGACTGCGTCACGACCTTGCCGTCCGGCTCGGTGGTCGAGATCTCCGCCTTGGCGAACTTCGCCCCGACGGTCTTCAGGTAGGAGGCCTTGACGGCCTCCGAGGGCTTCTCGGCGGCGGCCGATGCCTGGCCGCCCCCGTCCGCCTTGCCCGCGCCGGCCTTGTCGCCGGAGCAGGCCGTGAGGCCGCCCACGAGCAGGGTGGCGCCGATGACGGCGGCCCCGGCTCGCGTCCAGACAGCCTGGTGCATGTACTTCTCCCCCATAGGTGGAACGTCGTGTGCGGCCGGGCCGATCAGGCCCCGGCGCCGCCTTCCTTCATCATTTCCGCGAGGTCGACGACCTGGTCGGCCGGCGGCGCGGTGATCTCGACCGGCTTGTTGTAGTCGAGGAACTTGATGGTCATGTCGAGCGGACCCTTGTTGGCGGTGCCGCGGGTGCGGACCTGCTTGGTGTGGTGGGTCTCGTCGATCCACATGTCCATGGCCAGGCTCTTGATGCCCTGGGCCTCCAGCTTGGTGATCTGGCGCTCCTGGCGCTCGCGGGCCGCCGGGGTGGCCGTGGCCAGCGAGGCGCGCATCTGCTCCAGGGTGACGGTGCCGGTCACGTGCGTGGTCTTGACCCCGTCGATGGTCTCCTCGCCGACCGTCTTGAGGTCCTGGGCCGCGAGCAGCTCGTTCGCGCGGTCGCCCGGGTTCTCGCCGTCCTTGGAGCCGCCCCCGGCGGAGTCCAGCTTCCTGGCGGCGTTCGGGTCGGCCCCCAGCGCCTTGAGGTCGAACTTGAGGTACTTGCCGTCGGAGCCGATGTACATCGCGCCGTCGAGCACGACGATCTCGGCCTGCTCGGTGGGCGTGGCCGGGTCGGCCATCTTCATGCGGATGGCGAGATCGGGCTTGCTGCGCATGGCCGCCTCGCCCGTCATGGCCTGGCCCTCGGACTGGCCGCTCATCGAGTAGCGCAGCGAGGTGATCTCCTCGGAGCCCTTGCGGACCTGCTCCAGGAAGGCGGCGGGGGTGGCCTGGGCCGCCCCGCCCTTGGGCGCGGCGCCCTGCGAGGGCGCCGCGGAGGCGCCCGTACCGGCGGCCTTGCCGCCCTCGGCCTTCTTGCCGTCCTCACACGCCGTGGCCCCGCCCGCGAGGAGTACGGCGGCCAGGACGGTGCCGACGGTCTTGCTCCGGTTCTGCGTGCTCATGACTGAGCCCCCCTTGATCGTTGGTCTTGGACGACCTTACGCGGGACAGGTGTCCTGCGCACATTTGTTCCTGTCGGGCAGGGTGTGAGGGGTACGTACGGAAACGGGAAGGGAAACGGGAACGGGAACGGGAACGGGCCCCCACCCCGGGAAGGGGTGAGGGCCCGTTCAGCCACTCAGTGAGCCGGTGGGGCTCAGACCGCGGCCGGGTCCTCCTCGACGAGGAGGTTCCGGGTGCGGTTCGAGTCGAGCGCGATACCGGGGCCCATCGTGGTGGTGATGGCGGCCTTCTTGATGTACCGGCCCTTGGCGGCGGACGGCTTCAGACGAAGGATCTCGTCCAGGGCCGCGCCGTAGTTCTCGACCAGCTTCTCGTCGGAGAAGGAAACCTTGCCGATGATGAAGTGCAGGTTCGAGTGCTTGTCGACGCGGAACTCGATCTTGCCGCCCTTGATGTCCGTGACAGCCTTCGCCACGTCCATGGTGACGGTGCCCGTCTTCGGGTTGGGCATCAGGCCACGGGGACCGAGCACGCGGCCGAGGCGGCCGACCTTGCCCATGAGGTCCGGGGTGGCGACGACCGCGTCGAACTCGTTCAGGCGGTTGCCCTTGGCGATCTCGTCGATCAGCTCGTCGTTGCCGACGATGTCGGCGCCGGCGGCCTCCGCGGCCGCAGCACGGTCACCGGTCGCGAAGACCAGGACCCGGGCGGTCTTGCCGGTGCCGTGCGGAAGGTTCACGGTGCCGCGGACCATCTGGTCGGCCTTGCGCGGGTCGACACCCAGGCGGAAGGCAACCTCGACGGTGGCGTCGAACTTGGTGGTGGAGGTCTCCTTGGCGAGACGGACGGCCTCGAGCGGGGCGTACAGCTTCTCCCGGTCGACCTTGGCGTCCGCAGCGCGGAGGTTCTTGCTGCGCTTCACTTCTGCTCCTGTGTTACGTGCTTCAGGTGTGGAGTCGTGGTGCGGACCAGCGCGTGGTCCTACCACTGAAAGCGGTAACCGGTTCTCCGGCTACCACCGGATGACGGGGCTGATCAGCCCTCGACCGTGATGCCCATGGAACGGGCGGTGCCAGCGATGATCTTCGACGCGGCGTCGAGGTCGTTGGCGTTCAGGTCGGGCATCTTCAGGGTGGCGATCTCGCGGACCTGGTCGCCGGTGAGCTTGGCAACCTTGGTCTTGTGCGGCTCGCCGGAGCCCTTGTCCACACCTGCGGCCTTGAGGATCAGCTTCGCGGCCGGCGGAGTCTTGGTCACGAAGGTGAAGGAACGGTCCTCGTAGACCGTGATCTCCACCGGCACGACCATGCCACGCTGCGACTCGGTCGCGGCGTTGTAGGCCTTGCAGAACTCCATGATGTTGACGCCGTGCTGACCCAGCGCGGGGCCGACCGGCGGGGCCGGGTTGGCCGCACCGGCATTGATCTGGAGCTTGATAAGCCCCGTGACCTTCTTCTTCTTGGGAGGCATTGCTCTCTCCGGGTCCTAGTGAGAGTTTTCCAGCCGCCAACCGGTCATCCGGATGGAGGCATACCGCACCACGATAGCGGGTATGGGTGCGGGGCTGAAAACCGAGCAGGTCAGACCGCCCGCGAGGGCGGTCTGACCTGCTCGGAAACTGTAGGTCTAGAAGATCTGGATCAGTTCTTCTGGATCTGGTCGAAGCTGAGCTCGACCGGGGTCTCGCGGCCGAAGATCTCGACGAGGCCCTTGACCTTCTTCGAGTCGGGGTTGATCTCGTTGATGGTCGCCTGCAGCGTCGCGAACGGGCCGTCGGTGACGGTGACCGAGTCGCCGACCTCGAAGTCCAGGACCTCGATGGTGCGCTTGACGGCGGGCGCCGGCAGACCGGCGGCCTCGGCGGCGGCCTTCTCGGCCTTCTCCTTGGCCTCCGGGGCGAGCATCTTGACGATCTCGTCCAGGGTCAGCGGGTACGGGTCGTACGCGTTGCCCACGAAGCCGGTGACACCGGGGGTGTTGCGGACGACGCCCCAGGACTCGTTCGTCAGATCCATGCGGACGAGCACGTAGCCGGGCAGCTTGTTCTGCCGGACGTTCTTGCGCTCGCCGTTCTTGATCTGGACGATCTCTTCCTCGGGCACCTCGGCCTGGTAGATGAACTCCTCGACGTTCAGCGAGACGGCGCGCTGCTCGAGGTTCGCCTTCACGCGCTTCTCGTAGCCGGCGTAGGTGTGGATCACGTACCACTCGCCGGGGAGCAGGCGCAGCTCGTCGCGCAGGGCCTGGATCGGGTCGACGGGCTCGGCGGGCTCCTCCGGAGCCTCCTCGGCCTCGGCGACGACGTCCTCGTCCGCCACGGCCTCGTCGTCGGCGTCGGCGTCATCCTCGTCGGCCTCGTCCTCGACGTGCAGCGCGGCTTCCTCGGCGGGGGTGCCGGCCTCGTCGGCGTCGGCGATCCCGGCCTCGTCAGGGTCCACAGCGTCCGCCGCCTCGACGATGCCGAGCTCGTCCTCGACGGACTCGACGGAGTCGTGGCTCACGTTCAGGTTCGGGTCAGACACGGTGGCTGCTTCTTCCTGGATACAAAAGGTGGTGGAACATGCGAAAACGGGCGGCACCCATCAAGGCGCCGCCCTCCGCGGGGATCAGCCGAAGACGAACTTGATGGCTTCCTGGAACCCATAGTCAATCACGGTAACCAGACCGATCATGACGAGCACGAAGACAATCACCACGGTGGTGTACGTCGTCAGCTGACTGCGAGTCGGCCAGACGACCTTGCGCAGCTCCGCCACGACCTGGCGGTAAAACAGCGCGAGACGGCCGAAGGGGCCCTTCTTGCCGCGCTTGCCGCCCTTGCGGGTCTTCTTCTCGCGGGTCTCGTCCTCGGCGTCAGGCATGTCGATGGAGCCCAGGGCGTCCGTCACGTCTCTCACCTGAATCCGGGTCATGGCCGTGCCGCGCCCGGTTGAGCCGCACGGCGGTGCATCGAAGTACGTACCTGCGCACACATCCGGCGAAGGAGTGTGGAGCAGGGCCGGAGGGACTCGAACCCCCAACCGCTGGTTTTGGAGACCAGTGCTCTACCAATTGAGCTACGACCCTTTGCGTCCCCCAACCTACCGCATCCGGGCGGGTGCACTAAGTGCCCGCCATGTGGAGCGGCTGGTGAGGTCCAACGACAGGTGAGTGTACGTGTTCCGGAGCGTGACGTCGAACAGGAATGATCCGGACGAGCGCCGTCCGGTCCCTGGAACGGTGCCCCGACGTCCCGCACGGTCTGGGACGATTGGCGGCATGACCTCTGCAACGCCTTCCTCCGAGCGCCGGGTGTCCGCCCGTATCGGCGCCATTTCCGAGTCCGCCACGCTCGCCGTGGACGCCAAGGCCAAGGCCCTCAAGGCCGCCGGGCGCCCGGTGATCGGCTTCGGCGCGGGCGAGCCCGACTTCCCGACCCCGGACTACATCGTCGAGGCGGCGGTCGCGGCCTGCCGCGACCCGAAGTTCCACCGCTACACGCCGGCGGGCGGCCTGCCCGAGCTCAAGAAGGCCATCGCCGCGAAGACGCTGCGCGACTCGGGCTACGAGGTCGACGCGTCGCAGGTCCTGGTGACCAACGGCGGCAAGCAGGCGATCTACGAGGCGTTCGCCGCCGTCCTGGACCCGGGTGACGAGGTCATCGTCCCGGCCCCGTACTGGACCACCTACCCGGAGTCGATCCGGCTCGCGGGCGGTGTCCCGGTCGAGGTCGTCGCCGACGAGACCACCGGCTACCGCGTGTCCGTCGAGCAGCTGGAGGCCGCCCGCACCGAGCGCACCAAGGTCGTCCTGTTCGTCTCCCCGTCCAACCCGACCGGCGCGGTCTACAGCGAGGCCGACGCCCGCGCGATCGGCGAGTGGGCCGCGGAGCACGGCCTGTGGGTCCTGACGGACGAGATCTACGAGCACCTGGTCTACGGCGACGCGACGTTCACCTCGCTGCCGGTCCTGGTCCCGGCCCTGCGCGACAAGTGCATCGTCGTCAACGGCGTGGCCAAGACGTACGCGATGACCGGCTGGCGCGTGGGCTGGGTCATCGCCCCGCAGGACGTGATCAAGGCCGCGACCAACCTCCAGTCGCACGCCACCTCCAACGTCTCCAACGTGGCCCAGGTCGCCGCGCTGGCCGCCGTCTCGGGCGACCTGGACGCGGTCGCGGAGATGCGCAAGGCCTTCGACCGCCGGCGCCAGACCATGGTGAAGATGCTCAACGAGATCGACGGCGTCTTCTGCCCGACGCCGGAGGGCGCGTTCTACGCGTACCCCTCGGTCAAGGAGCTCCTGGGCAAGGAGATCCGCGGCAAGCGCCCGCAGAGCTCCGTCGAGCTGGCCGCGCTGATCCTGGACGAGGCCGAGGTCGCGGTCGTCCCGGGCGAGGCCTTCGGCACCCCCGGCTACCTGCGCCTGTCGTACGCCCTGGGCGACGAGGACCTGGTCGAGGGCGTCACCCGCATCCAGAACCTCCTGGCGGAGGCCAAGGCGTAACCCGCGCGCGCGGTGGGGGCGGTACCCGTTCGGGTGCCGCCCCCGACTGTTTTCCGCTCCTCCCCGCGTCTCCCGCTCCCCTCGGATTTCCGTACGGGCAAGCCCCCGTTCAGGCAATCCGGCTGCCAATCGAGTGACGGATGCGGCAGGATCAACCGATGGAGCACGTACGCGACCTCACGCTTCTCCCGAAGGCCCATCTCCACCTGCACTTCACCGGGTCCATGCGCCC
Organism: Streptomyces sp. NPDC090022; assembly: GCF_044748145.1. Lineage (NCBI taxonomy): Bacteria > Bacillati > Actinomycetota > Actinomycetes > Kitasatosporales > Streptomycetaceae > Streptomyces > Streptomyces sp. NPDC090022. Next base: position 81,871 of record NZ_JBIVFN010000012.1, on the reverse strand, counting down.
CGCCACGCTGCTGGAGCTCGCCGACAAGTACGGCGTCCGCCTTCCTGACGCCCTCACCGCCGGTGAGCCGCCCAAGCTGCGCGCCACCGACGAGCGCGGCTGGTTCCGCTTCCAGCGCCTCTACGACGCCGCCCGCAGCTGCCTGCGCGAGCCCGACGACATCCGCCGTCTGGTCCGCGAGGCCGCCGAGGAGGACGTCCGCGACGGCAGCGGCTGGCTGGAGATCCAGGTCGACCCCACCTCGTACGCCCCGCTGCTCGGCGGGCTGATCCCGGCCGTCGAGATCATCCTCGACGCCGTGGAGTCCGCCTCCCGGGACACCGGTCTCGGCATCCGCGTGCTGATCGCCGCCAACCGCATGAAGCACCCGCTCGACGCCCGTACCCTCGCCCGCCTCGCCGTCCGCTACGCCGACCGCGGCATCGTCGGTTTCGGGCTCTCCAACGACGAGCGCCGCGGCCTGGCCCGGGACTTCGACCGGGCCTTCGCCATCGCCCGCGAGGGCGGTCTGCTGGCCGCGCCGCACGGCGGCGAGCTCACCGGGCCGGCCTCCGTCCGCGACTGCCTCGACGACCTGCACGCCTCGCGCATCGGGCACGGCGTACGTGCCGCGGAGGACCCGCGGCTGCTGCGGCGGCTGGCCGAGCGCGGGATCACCTGTGAGGTCTGCCCGGCGTCGAACGTCGCGCTCGGCGTCTACGAGCGCCCCGAGGACGTGCCGCTGCGCACCCTGTTCGACGCGGGCGTCCCGATGGCGCTGGGCGCCGACGACCCGCTGCTGTTCGGCTCCCGCCTCGCGGCGCAGTACGAGATCGCCCGCCGCCACCACGGGTTCACCGACGCCGAGCTGGCCGAGCTCGCCCGCCAGTCCGTACGGGGCTCCGCGGCGCCCCCGGAGGACCAGGCCAAGCTCCTCGCGGGCATCGACCACTGGCTGCACGGCTGAGGCGGGCGTACCGGCCGCTCAGCGGGTGAGGCGCAGGTCGCCCGCCCAGCAGTCGGCCCGGATCCGGTCGCCGTCGGCGAAGCCGATCTCCAGCCGTATCCGGCCGGTCACGGGGTGGGCGAACTCCTCGACCGTGGCGACGGTGTCGCCCATGTGCCGCAGGAAGGGGTGGTCGCCGAGGTCCTCGCCGACCTCGACGTGGCCCCACTCCCCCATGTCGTACGGCTCGTCGGGCTCGGCGCACTCCACGATCAGGCACCGGTCGGAGCCGGTGGTGATGAGGGTGGAGTCGCCGTCGCTGTCGATCAGCCAGATGTCGAGCGGTGCCTCGGAGCGTTCGCCGTCACTGACGTGCCAGGACGCGACAACCCGCTCGATCGTGCGCCCCACCAGCCGGGACGGGTCCGTACCGGACCCGTGCAGGGGACAGCGCATCGCTCAGAGGGTGACGCCGACGGTGACCGGCTCGTTGACGAGCGTCACACCGAAGGCCGCGTGCACGCCGGCCACGACCTCGCGGGCCAGGGCGAGGAGGTCCTCGGTGGTGGCCTCGCCGCGGTTGGTGAGGGCGAGGGTGTGCTTGGTGGAGATCCGCGCGGGGCCGTCGCCGTAGCCCTTGGTGAAGCCCGCCTTGTCGATCAGCCAGGCGGCACTGGTCTTCGTACGGCCCTCGCCGGCCGGGTAGGCGGGCGGCGTGGCGTCGGGGCCGAGCCGGTCCTGGGCGCGGACGAGGAAGGCGGCGTAGTCGGCGTCGGTCAGGATCGGGTTCTGGAAGAAGGAGCCGGCCGACCAGGTGTCGTGGTCGGCGGGGTCCAGCACCATGCCCTTGCCGGCGCGCAGCCGCAGGACGGTCTCGCGGGCGGTGGCGGCCGGGACCCGGTCGCCGGCCTCGACGCCGAGGGCGCGGGCGGTCTCGGGGTACTTGACCGGCGCCGACAGGCCGCCGGCGTCCTCCAGCTGGAAGCGGACGCGCAGGACGACGTACCGCTCCGGCTGGTCCTTGAAGGTGCTGTGCCGGTACGCGAACGCGCACTCGGCGTTGGTGAGGGTGACCGTGTCGCCGGTGCGGCGGTCGTAGGCGACCACCTCGGTGATCGTGTCGCGGACCTCCTGGCCGTACGCGCCGACGTTCTGGATCGGCGTCGCGCCGGCGGAGCCGGGGATTCCGGCGAGGCACTCGATGCCCGCGAGGCCCGCCTCGACGGTGCGGGCGACGGCGTCGGACCAGTTCTCGCCGGCGGCGAGCTCCAGGGTGGTGCCGCGCAGCTCGAAGCCCCGGGTGGCGATGCGCAGGGCGGTGCCCTCGAAGCCCTTGTCGCCGATGACCAGGTTGCTGCCGCCGCCGATGAGCAGCAGCGGCGTACCGGCCGCGTCGGCGGCGCGGACGGCGTCGACGACCTCGGCGTCGGTGGTCGCGGTGATCAGCCGGGCTGCGGGGCCGCCGAGGCGGAAGGTGGTCAGCGGGGCGAGGGGGGCGTCGTGGAGTTCCTGCACGTGGACAAGAGTACGGTCCGCGGCCCCCGCCTCCCGGCGGGGCCACGGACCGCCGGCCGTCCCTCGCGCGTTCCCCCGTGCCCCTGGGGTCAGGGGCGCGCCTCCTGCTCGGCGAGCCTGCGTTCGGCTTCGTCCCAGGTGAGCGGGAGGGCGGTGGCGGGCGCTGTCCAGAAGGTGAACTGCGAGGCGCGCATGTGGGCGGCGGCCGCGCGGGAGCTGGTGCGATGCGGCTCACTGCGGGCGAAGCGGTAGAGGGCGTCGCGGTCCTCCCAGGCGGAGAGGGTGAGGAAGGTCCGGCTGCGGATCCGGGCCCGCAGGCAGGCGCCGCGGGCGCCGGGGGCCGCGCGGATCTGGCGGACGATGCCGGGCGTCCTGAGGAGGAAGCCGAGGGCGCCGAGCAAGGTCTCCGTCTCGAAGCGCGAGGCCATGACGTAGACCTCGGCGCCGGGCGCGGGCGGGGGTGCGGGCGTGGTGGGCTTGATCCAGGGGATGTCGGGCATGGCGGGGCTCCTTCGGTGGGGTCGCGGGTCCGTCCTCACGTACGGGTACGGGTACCCGTTCAGACACGGACCGTGTCCGGCTCGGAGGTCTTGGCTCCGGTTGCCGCGGTGGCGTCGGCGGCCTGGTTCGCCCGGCCGGTCCGGCGTGCGCGGCCGGCCCCGCTCGCCCGGCCCTTGCCCGGCAGCAGCAGGGCGAGCAGGGCCGCCAGGGCGACCGCGCCGGCGCCGATCCACAGGGCGGGGACGGTGCCGTCGGTGAAGGCCTGCGGGGATTCGTAGCCGCCCTGCGCGGAGAAGACCGAGGCCAGGACCGCGACGCCGAGGGCCCCGCCGACCTCGCGCATGGCGCTGTTGGTGCCGGCGGCCCGGCCCTGGTCGGCCGGGGCGACGGTGGACATGAGGACGTTGGCGGCGGGCGCGAAGTACAGGGCCATGCCGATGCCGCTGAGGACCAGGGCCGGGAGCTGGGCGGCGTATCCCACGCCGGGGTCGAGGACGAGCGCGAACCAGGCGAGGCCCACGGCCTGGAAGGCGAGGCCGGTGGCGACGACCGGGCGGCCGCCGATCCGGTCGGAGAGGATGCCGGCCAGCGGCGCGACGACCATCGGCATGGCGGTCCAGGGCAGCATGCGCAGGCCGGACTCGGTGGGCGAGTAGCCGGCGACCCCCTGGAGGAACTGGCTGAGCAGGAAGATCGAGCCGAACATGCCGACGAACATCAGCAGGCCGGCCGTGTTGATCCCGAAGAAGCCGGGGCTGCGGAAGAGGCGCATGGGGAGCATGGCGTCGGCGTTGCGCGCGCCGTGGAGGACGAAGCCGCCGACGAGTACGCCGCCCGCGATCAGGCCGGTGAGGACGGTCGGGCTGGTCCAGCCGTCGCCGTGGGCGCTGACCAGGGCGTAGACGATCCCGAAGAGGCCGCCGCTGATCAGCAGGGTGCCGGGGATGTCGAGCCGGGCGCCGGGGGCGGTGGACTCGGCGAGGCGCAGCCGGGCGAGCGGGATGAGGGCGAGGCCGATGGGGACGTTCAGCCAGAAGATCCACTGCCAGGAGATGTGCTCGGTGAGGCTGCCGCCGATGAGCGGGCCGCTGGCGACGGCGAGGCCGGTGACGGCGCCGTAGATCCCGAGGGCGGTGCCGCGGCGGGCGGCCGGGACGGCGGCGGTGAGCAGGGTGAGGGTGAGCGGCATCATCACCGCGGCGCCGACGCCCTGGACGGCGCGGGCGGCGATCAGGGCGTCGATGCCGGGCGAGAGGGCGGCCGCGGCGGAGGCGCCGGTGAAGACGGCGAGGCCGGCGACGAAGAGCCGGCGGCGGCCGAAGCGGTCGCCGAGGGCGGAGCCGAACATGAGGAGGACGGCGAAGGTGAGGGTGTAGGCGTTCACCGTCCACTCCAGGTCCTCCAGCTTCCCGCCGAGGTCGGCGCGCAGGGCGGGGAGGGCGGTGGTGACGACGAGGTTGTCCAGGGCCGCCATGAAGCCGGCGACGGAGGTGAGGACCAGGGCCCAGACGGCGGGTCCGCGGAGCCCGGTGTCCTGGACGGCCCGCGGGTCCTGGGCGATGGCGGTGTCCTGCTCGTTCACGATTCCCCCTGAAGGCTGTTAGTTATTGCTGACTAACTTGCGTGGACAGAGAACCGCGCAGCCTGCGACGCACACGGGAACAGGCCGCGCGATGCATGCCGTGCGATGCGCGGCTCACTCCCCGGGAAAGAGGCCGTCCCAGATCCGGTGGCCGGGCGGGAAGCCCATGGCGGCGAGCGTGTTGATGAGCATGCCCTGGGCCATGAAGGCCGTGACGTCCTCCGCGCCGTCGAGCGCTTCGGCGACGGTGCCCCACAGCTCCATCCAGCCGGCGCGCACGAGCTCGCCGAGCTCGTGGTCGCCGGCCGCCTCGGCGGCGGCGACGGTGACGTACATCTGGAGCTGCATCTGCAGCATGTGCGGATCCTCGGCAATCAGCCGCCTGTACGCCTCCCCCATGGCCTCACGGGCGTCCCGGCCGCGCAGCCCTTCCGCCGCCGAGGTGAACACCTTGCGCGTCTCCTCCATGCAGCGGCCGGCGGCCGCGAGGAAGATGGCCTGCTTGTTCGGGAAGAGCCGGAAGAGGTACGGCTGCGAGACCCCGACGCGCTTGGCGATCGCCTCGGTCGACGTCCCGTGGTACCCGCCCTGGGCGAACTCGCGCAGGGCGGCCCGGATGACGCTCTCGCGCCGCTCGTCCGCACTCATCCTGACCATGCGGCCAAGTTAGTACTCAATCACTAACTACGCAAGCCCGAACGAGGGGCACCCGGCGACCCTCACCCCGGATGCCCCTCACGGTCTCGCGGCCTCGGTCTCGCGGCCTCGGTCTCGCGGCCTCAGCCGAGCTGGACGACGGCCCGGGACATGCCCAGGACCTTCTGCCCCTCGCTGACCGCGGTCAGGTCGACCCGCACCCGGTTGCCGTCGAGCTTGGCGGCGACCTTGGCGCTGACCTCGATCAGCGCGCCGACACCGTCGTTCGGCACCACGACGGGCCGCGTGAAGCGGACGCCGTACTCGACGACCGTGCCCGGGTCCCCGGTCCAGTCGGTGACGACGCGGATCGCCTCGGCCATGGTGAACATGCCGTGCGCGATGACGTCCGGCAGCCCGACCTCCTTGGCGAACTTCTCGTTCCAGTGGATCGGGTTGAAGTCGCCGGAGGCGCCCGCGTACCGCACGAGGGTGTCGCGCGTCACGGGGAAGGACTGGGCCGGCAGCTCGGTGCCGACCTCGACGTCCGCGTAGTTGATCCTGGCGGTCATCCCTCAGCCCTCCTCGGCGGCGCGGGACACGAGCTTGGTCCAGGCCGTCACCACGTGTTCGCCGGTCGCGTCGTGCACCTCACCCCGGATGTCCAGGATGTCGTTCCCCGCGAGCGACTTGATCGCCTCGATGGTCGAGGTGACCGACAGACGGTCACCGGCGCGCACCGGGCGCGTGTATGCGAACTTCTGGTCGCCATGCACGACGCGGTCGTAGTTCAGGCCCAGCTGCGGGTCCTCGATGACGGCACCCGCGGCCTTGAACGTGATCGCGAAGACGAACGTCGGAGGGGCGATCACATCGGAGTGGCCGAGCTCCTTGGCGGCGTCCGGATCGGTGTAAGCGGGGTTGGCGTCGCCCACCGCCTCCGCGAATTCGCGGATCTTCTCCCGGCCGACCTCGTACGGCTCGGTGGGCGGGTACGTCCGCCCCACGAAGGACTGGTCGAGCGCCATGCCTCACTTACCTCCTGGTAATAACTGCGGAAACGACATGAGGCCGCCCCCCGCAAAGGGGACGACCTCATGACTGTGCCTGTGGTGCGAAGGCTCGCTAGGGTCAGCGGGTCTCGCGGTGCGCGGTGTGCGAGTTGCAGCGCGGGCAGTGCTTCTTCATCTCAAGACGGTCCGGGTCGTTACGCCGGTTCTTCTTGGTGATGTAGTTCCGCTCCTTGCACTCCACGCAGGCCAGCGTGATCTTCGGGCGGACGTCGGTGGCAGCCACGTGAGTGCTCCTTGACGGACGGATGGACGGATGAACGCATAAAAGAGTAGCCGATCGGGAGACCGACCCCACAATCGGCTACTGTGTGTAGCGGCGACCGGACTTGAACCGGTGACACAGCGATTATGAGCCGCTTGCTCTACCGACTGAGCTACGCCGCTTTGATGTGATCCGTTCCCCGCCCGGAAGCGGGGAACTTCACTCACCAGAGCCCCAATACGGAATCGAACCGTAGACCTTCTCCTTACCATGGAGACGCTCTACCGACTGAGCTATTGGGGCGAGCAGGGAAGACATTACACGGCCTCCGGCCGATCGCCCAAATCCTTTGCCGCAGGCCCTCCCAACGGCCCTCCACAGGCGCCGCCCGACCGGGACGCACCCCCCAGCAGGCGCCCCCGGCCACTCCCCGACCACTCCCCTGACCGGGCACCACACCGGTACGACTATTGCGCTCTTCCGCGAAGCGGGCAGCCACGCGCCCTAGGCTCTGAGCACGCTGCGTGATCTTGGGTCGTGGCTGCGGCCAGGGCCCGGGATGCGCCCGAGCCACCGCGGGAGCGCGATGCCCGACAGTCACGCACACGGACACGGTGCCGCGCACGGTTCGGCCGCCGACGCCACGACCCTGCTGCTCGCCGGCGCCCGGCTCACGGACGGCCGGACCGTCGACGTCCGCCTGAGCGCGGGCCGGATCCAGGCCGTCGGCACCGCCGGCAGCCTCCAGGCCCCCGCCCCCTCCCGCGTCGACCTGAGCGGCTACCTGCTGCTGCCCGCCCCGGCCGAGCCGCACGCCCACGGCGACACCGCGCTCACCGCCGACGGCGAGGGGCCCGTCTCGTACACGACCGACGAGGTGCAGCGCAGGGCCACCGAGGCGGCGCTGCTCCAGCTCGGCCACGGCGCCACGGCCGTCCGCTCGCACATCCGCATCGGCGACGTGCACGGGCTCGGCCCCATGGAGGCGGTGCTCCAGGCCCGGCGCTCGCTGCGCGGCCTGACCGATCTGACGGCCGTCGCCGTGCCCCGGCTGCTGACCGGGGTGGCCGGCGCCGACGGGCTCGCGATGCTGCGGGACGCGCTGAAGATGGGCGCGGCGGTGGTCGGCGGCTGCCCCGACCTGGACCCCGACCCCACCGGCTTCCTGGAGACCGTGCTGGAACTGGCCGCCGAGCACGGCTGCCCCGTCGATCTGCACACCGACGGTGACGATCCGGCCCGGCTGGCCCGGCTCGCCGCGATGGCCGGCGGACTGCGGCCCGGGGTGACCATCGGACCCTGCGGGGGCCTGGCCCGGCTGCCGCTGGACGTCGCGACCCGGGCCGCCGACCAGCTCGCCGCCGCCGGCGTACGGGTGACCTGCCTGCCCCAGGGCGACTGCGCGGCGCTGGAGCGCCGGAGCCTGCGCACGGCGCCGGTACGGCTGCTGCGCGCGGCCGGCGTCCGGGTGGCGGCCGGCTCCGGTGCGCTGCGGGACGCCGGGAACCCGGTGGGGCGCGGCGATCCGCTGGAGGCGGCCTACCTGCTGGCCTCGCAGGGCGGGCTGCGGGCGGCGGAGGCGTACGCGTGCGTGGGCGCGGCGGCGCGGGAGGCGATGGGGCTGCCGGAGGTGCGGGTCGAGGCGGGCTTCCCGGCGGAACTGCTCGCCGTGCGCGGCGACCGGATCAGCGCGGTACTGTCGCTGGCCTACAGCCGGATCGTGATCCACCGGGGCCGGGTGGTGGCCCGGACCAGCGCGGTGCGCGAGTACTGCGACTCGGCGGTGGCCGTGGCCCTCGACCTGCCCCGGCAGGGCCGTATGGAGCCAGGTCCCTGAGCGTTCCCGGGCGGGAGCGGGCCGGGCGTCGTACGGTCGGGACATGCGCATCGTCATCGCGGGTGGACACGGTCAGATCGCGCTGCGGCTGGAGCGGCTGCTCAGCGTGCGCGGCTACGAGGTCGCGGGCATCATCCGCGACCTCGGGCAGGGCGACGACCTGAGGGAGGCGGGGGCCGAACCGGTCCTGTGCGACCTGGAGTCGGCCTCTCTGGAGCAGGTGGCCGCCGTGCTGCAGGGCGCGGACGTCGCGGTGTTCGCGGCGGGCGCCGGGCCGGGCAGCGGCCTCGCACGCAAGGACACGGTGGACCGGGGTGCGGCGGTGCTCTTCGCTGACGCGGCCGAACGGGCGCGCGTCCGGCGCTTCCTGATGGTGTCTTCGATGGGCGCGGACCCCCGCCACCCGGGCGACGAGGTCTTCGACGTGTACCTCCGCGCCAAGGGCGAGGCGGACGAGTACGTCCGCACCCGGCTGGGCCTGGAGTGGACGGTCCTGCGCCCGGGCGCGCTGACGGACGAGCCGGGCACGGGCCTGGTCCGCATGGAGGCCCGTACCGGGCGCGGCAGCGTCACGCGCGACGACGTGGCGGCGGTGCTGGCCGAGCTGGTCGAGACCCCGGCGACGGCGGGCCTGACGCTGGAACTGGTCGCGGGCTCGACCCCGATCCCGGTGGCGGTCAAGGACGTGGCAGGCAACTGACCCACCCGCCGACCGGAACCCCGACGCCGAAACCCCGCCCCTGGAACCCCGACAGGGGAACGAACCTCCAGCCCTAAAAATCCACCGTCACCTCGTCGTCCGACCGCCCGACGGAGTCCTGGTCGAAGGTGTCCATGTAAGCCCGGCGGATCCGCTCGATGCGCACGCCGCGCTCCTCGGCGTCCTTCTCCGGGTACAGCAGCACGAGTTCGTACGACTGCTCGCGCACGATGTCGCCGTCGGCCTCCCGCCACTGCCCGCGCCCCTCCTGGAGCGTCAGCCCCTCGGGGAACGCGGGGGTCACCTCGCGGTCGAGGAAGCGCAGGAAGTCCCGCTCGCCGACCTCGCCACCATGCGCCTTCTGGGTCCCGAAATAGAGCCGGGTCTCCTTGTACTGCTCTCCGGTGTTCCCGTGCAGCGCCCCGACCAACGCCGGGATCCCTGCCCCGATCAGCGCGAGCAGTACCCCGCCGCCGGCCTTCCTGCGCGCCTCAGTAGTCCATGTCACGCGTGATCAACGATCCGACCCCACCCACGATGCGCCCACCCCGGCGCCACGGCGGCCATACGGGTGCGTTTCCGCCCACCGGGCCGGCGCCCGCCGGCCGACACTCCGCACGCAAAGAACGAGGAAGCCCCTCCGGTCTACGTTTCCGCAGATCAGAGGGGCTTTCTTCGCGTGGCGGCGCCAGGATTCGAACCTGGGTAGGCTAAGCCGACGGATTTACAGTCCGCTCCCATTGGCCACTCGGGCACACCGCCATGGGATGTCGCCTGCGAGGTCCGCGTTTCCGCGGTGCTCTGTGGCAACGACGTAAACGATACCCGATGCTCGGGGATGCTTCGCCACCGGATTGATCAGCGCTTCGGACGGGTGCGGTGGCTAGGCTTTGGCCTCAGCAATCGCAGCCGACTTCAAGGAGCCACAGCACATGGCCGACTCCAGTTTCGACATCGTCTCGAAGGTCGAGCGGCAGGAGGTCGACAACGCCCTCAACCAGGCCGCCAAGGAGCTCTCGCAGCGCTACGACTTCAAGGGCACCGGGGCCACGATCGCCTGGTCCGGCGAGAAGATCCTCATGGAGGCGAACTCCGAGGAGCGCGTCAAGGCCGTCCTCGACGTGTTCGAGACCAAGCTGGTCAAGCGCCAGATCTCCCTCAAGGCGCTGGACGCGGGTGAGCCGCAGCTGTCCGGCAAGGAGTACAAGATCTTCGCGTCGATCCAGGAGGGCATCTCCCAGGAGAACGCCAAGAAGGTCGCCAAGATCATCCGGGACGAGGGCCCCAAGGGCGTCAAGGCCCAGGTGCAGGGCGACGAGCTGCGCGTCAGCTCCAAGAGCCGTGACGACCTGCAGGCCGTGCAGCAGCTCCTCAAGGGCAAGGACCTGGATTTCGCGATCCAGTTCGTGAACTACCGCTAAAAGGTCGGCGCTCGCCGATCGCGTGCGGCGCGCGTGCGGCGCGCGCCCCATCGCGGACCCCCTGTGGTCACTTGGCGTGGGTGGAATGCGCCCACCACGCTGGGTGACATCCATCACCACGTGGCAGGGGGTTCTCGCATGCCTGGGGCCGACACGTTCCGCGACGACTTCGGGGCGTCCGTCGTCGTCGCGCTGGTCGCCCTCCCGCTCTGTGTGGGAGTGGCCGTCGCCTCCGGTGTGCCGGCCGAGCTGGGGATCGTCACGGGGGTGGTGGGCGGGCTGGTGACGGGCTGGTTCCGTGGCAGCTCGTTGCAGGTCAGCGGGCCCGCGGCCGGGCTCACCGTGCTCGTCTACGAGGCCGTGCGGACGTACGGCCTGCCCGCCCTGGGCGCTCTGGTGCTGGCCGCGGGGGTGCTGCAGCTGGGCATGGGGGTACTGCGGCTCGGACGGTGGTTCCGGGCGATCTCCGTCGCCGTGGTGCAGGGAATGCTGGCCGGAATCGGCCTCGTGCTGATCGCCGGGCAGCTCTATGCGGTGGGTGACGTCGACGCGCCCGCGGGAACCCTGGAGAAGGCCGCCGGCCTGGTCCGGCTCACCGCGCGGGCCGACTGGGCCGCCGTGGCGCTGGGGCTGGGGACCGTGCTCGTCATGGTGGCCTGGCAGCGCCTGCCCGCCCGCGTCCGGATCGTGCCGGGGGCCCTCGTCGGGGTGGCGGCCGCCACCGCCGTCGCCGTCCTGCTGCGGCTGCCCGTGGAGAAGGTCACGGTCACGGGCGTACTGGACGTCATCGCGCCGCCCACGGGCGAGCGGTTCGCCGTCCTGATGTCGGTCGGGGCGATCGGAACCGTGATCGCGCTCGCACTGATCGCTTCCGCCGAGACCCTCTTCAGCGCGGCCGCCGTGGACCGGATGCACGACGGACCGCGGACCGACTACGACCGGGAACTGGTGGCGCAAGGGGTCGGCAACACCTTCTGCGGGCTGCTCGGCGCGCTGCCCATGACGGCCGTGATCGTGCGGAGTTCGGCCAACGTCGCGGCCGGGGCACGGACCCGGGCGGCCCGCGTCCTGCACGGCGCATGGCTGCTGCTCTTCGCGGTGCTCCTGCCGCAGGCGCTGACGGTGGTGCCGCTCGCCGCGCTGGCGGGCGTGCTGCTGCACGCGGGCTGGAAGCTGCTGCCCGCCCGTGCGGTGGTCGCCCTGTGGCGCACGCACCGGGGCGAGGCGGTGGTGCTGGTGGCGACGGCCGGCGCGATCGTGGCCACCAATCTCTTCGAGGGTGTGCTCCTCGGGCTGGCCCTGGCGGTCGGCAAGGCGGCCTGGGAGACCTCTCACGTGCACATCGACCAGGAGTGGGAGGACGGCACGCTGGCGGTGCGGGTGGCGGGCAACGCCAGCTTCCTGCGGCTGCCCAAGCTGCTGGACGCCCTCGACGCCCTGCCGGGGGACCGGCCCGTCCGGCTGGACCTCAGTGGCCTGCGGCATCTCGACCATGCCTGCCTGACCGCGCTCGACGGCTGGGAGCGGCAGCGGGCCGGCCTGGTGCCCGGTCGGGAGGGCGCCACCGAGCCCGGCTAGTCTCCGCGTCATGGAGCGGGAATTGCGACGCACGCTGGGGGTGTCCGACGCGGTCGTCGTCGGGCTGGGCGCCATGGTCGGCGCCGGGATCTTCGCCGCGCTCGCCCCGGCGGCGGGGGCGGCGGGCAGCATGCTGCTGGGCGCGCTGGCGCTGGCGGCGGTCGTGGCCTACTGCAACGCGCATTCCTCGGCGCGGCTGGCCGCCCGGTACCCGGCTTCGGGCGGCACCTACGTGTATGGGCGCGAGCGGCTCGGGCCCTTCTGGGGATATCTGGCGGGCTGGGGCTTCGTCATCGGCAAGACGGCCTCCTGCGCGGCGATGGCCCTGACGGTCGGGGCGTACGTCTGGCCCGGCCGGGAGCATGTCGTGGCGGTCGCGGCGGTGCTGGCGCTGACCGCGGCGAACTACGGCGGCATGCAGAAGTCCGCCCGGATCGCCCGGGTGATCGTGGCGGCGGTGCTGGCGGTGCTGGCCGCCGTCGTGGTGGTGTGCCTGTCCTCGGACACGGCGGACGCCGATCGGCTGACGTCCGGTGCCACCGGCGGCGTGGGCGGGCTGCTCCAGGCGGCCGGTCTGCTGTTCTTCGCCTTCGCGGGCTACGCCCGGATCACCACCCTGGGTGAGGAGGTGCGTGATCCGGAGCGCACGATCCCGCGGGCGGTGCCGATCGCCCTGGGGATCACCCTGCTGGTGTATGCCTCGGTGGCGGTGGCGGCGCTGTCGGTGCTGGGTGCGCAGGGGCTCGCCGCGTCGACGGCTCCGCTGGACGACGCGGTACGGGCGGCGGGGGTGCCCGGGCTCTCCCCCGCGGTACGGGTGGGCGCCGCGCTGGCTGCGCTGGGCGCGCTGCTGTCGCTGGTGCTCGGGGTGTCCCGGACGGTGCTCGCGATGGCCCGGGACGGCCATCTGCCGCGCGCGCTGGCCGCCGTGCACCCCCGCTACCAGGTGCCGCACCACGCGGAACTCGCGGTGGGTGCGGTGGTGGCGGTGCTGGCCGCCACTGTCGACGTGCGGGGCGCGATCGGCTTCTCCTCCTTCGGAGTGCTGACCTACTACGCGATCGCGAACGCCTCCGCGTGGACGCTCGATTCAGGTGTCAAGGGCCGGGCCGTGGCAGCGGTCGGGCTGTCCAGCTGTGTCCTGCTCGCCTGCACCCTGCCGGCCGCGTCGGCGGTCACGGGCGCGGCGGTGCTGGCGTTGGGCGCGTGTGTCCACGGGGTGCGGCGGCGGTTCAGGGCCGGGATCTGAGGCCGTCCCAGGGCGTCAGCTCCAGGTCGCCCTCCTCCTCTTCGAAGTCCTCGCAGTGCCAGGCGGTGCCGTCGAGCCAGCCGCGCAGCCAGTCGGCGAGGCCGGGTGCGTCGATGAACCAGGCGAGGTCGGGATCGCCCAGGTTCGGTTCGAACAGCAGGACTTGGGCGGTCTCGGAGTGACAGTCCACGCACGCGTACATCCCGCAGCCGTAGTGGGCTATCGGCAGCACGCCGGCCGGCCAGCGCCAGCCCGACGCGCGCATCTCCTCGTACTCCTTCAGGGCTTCGCGCAGGGGCAGCAGCCCGTATCCCGGTCCGAAGCCGCCGTCCGCGACGCGGGTGTGGAGGCCGGTGAGCAGCGGAGGCAGGGTGGCGCCCAGTATCGCCTCGGCGCGGGCCAGTTCCGCGCCGTCCAGGACGGGCGGCAGGGGATGTCCCTGCTCCGGAGGGGAGTTGCGCACGTGTCCGGCGACTTGCTCCAGCAACTGCTCGGTCTCGTTCATGGCTTCATGGTGGACCACCCCGCCGACAACCCGCTCGGCCTGTGGACAACTCGGTCAACGGGAGGCGAACGGCGCGTCCGTCGGGACGATCTCGCGGCCCAGCGGGAGCAGGGAGATGGGGATCATCTTGAAGTTGGCGATGCCGAACGGGATGCCGATGATCGTCACGCACAGGGCGAGGCCGGTGACGATGTGGCCGATGGCGAGCCACCAGCCCGCCAGGACCAGCCACAGGACGTTGCCCACGCAGGACGGGGCACCGGCGTCGTGACGTTCGACGGTGGTGTAGCCGAAGGGCCACAGCGCGTAGAGGGCGATGCGGAAGGCGGCTATACCGAAGGGGATTCCGATGATCGTGATGCAGAGGATCAGGCCCGCCAGGCAGTAGCCCAGGAACAGCCAGAACCCGCTGAGCACGAGCCAAATGACATTGAGGATGGTCTTCACTGACTACGTCCTGCCATCTGTTCGAGCCGGGCGATCCGCTCGGCCATCGGTGGGTGGGTCGAGAACATCTTGGTCAGCCCCGCACCGGGACGGAAGGGGTTCGCGATCATCATGTGGCTCGCGGTCTCCAGTCGCGGTTCGGGCGGCAGCGGCAGTTGCTTGGTGCCGGCGTCCAGCTTGCGCAGGGCGCTGGCCAGGGCGAGCGGGTCGCCGGTGAGCTGGGCCCCGGAGGCGTCCGCCTCGTACTCGCGGGAGCGGCTGATGGCCAGCTGGATCACCGAGGCGGCCAGCGGGCCCAGGATCATGATCAGCAGCATCCCGAGCAGGCCGGGGCCCTCGTCGTCGTCGGACCGCCCGATCGGGATCAGCCAGGCGAAATTCACCAGGAACATGATCACGGAGGCGAGCGCTCCGGCAACCGACGAGATGAGGATGTCGCGGTTGTAGACGTGGCTGAGTTCGTGCCCGATGACGCCGCGCAGCTCGCGTTCGTCGAGGATGCGCAGGATGCCTTCGGTGCAGCACACGGCCGCGTTGCGCGGGTTGCGGCCGGTCGCGAAGGCGTTCGGCGCCTCGGTCGGCGAGATGTAGAGGCGGGGCATCGGCTGGCGTGCGGACGTGGAGAGCTCGCGCACCATCCGGTACAGCTCGGGTGCCTCGAACTCGCTGACCGGGCGGGCGCGCATCGCGCGTAGAGCCAGCTTGTCGCTGTTCCAGTACGCGTACGCGTTGGTGCCGAGAGCGACCAGGACGGCGATGATCAGACCGCCACGTCCGAAGAAGCTCCCGATGACGATGATGAGTGCGGACATCCCGCCGAGGAGTACGGCGGTCTTCAGCCCGTTGTGCCGGCGGTGCACGGTACGCCCTCCAAGTGGTGCGGCAGGGGCCCCGCCGTGGGTCCGCGGGGCCTACGGTCCAGTGGACCCTCCCTTCCTGGTCAACGCCAGGCGAGGGTGCCGGGTTCCCGGGCGCGGCCGGGAGGGGCGGGCGCGGGGAGCCGGGAGAGCGTTACGCCGTACGGGTACGGGGACGGGTCACTGCGGGAACAGGCTGGTCGCGGCGAAGCGCAGCACCGTCTGCGGAGCCCCGGACACGACGACGGCGATGACGGCCGTCAGTGCGATCGCGACCGTGACCGGGAACGGCACCTTCACGGCCGGACCAGGCGAACCGACGCCCTTGCCCTCACCGGCACCGTCTCCCGCAGCCGCAGCCGCAGCCGCGGCCGCCGCCGGACCCGGCTTCGCCACCGCGGGCACCGGCGCGCGGAAGAGGAGCGCCGTCCACTGGAGGTAGTAGTACAGGGCCACGACGACGTTGACGGCCATGAGCACGGCCAGCCAGCCCAGCCCCGCGTCGACCGCCGACTGGAAGACGACGACCTTGGCGAAGAGGCCGATGATGCCCGGGGGCAGGCCGGCCAGGCAGAGCAGGAAGAAGGCCAGGGACAGCGCGGTCAGCGGGCGCTCGGCGTACAGGCCGCGGTAGTCGCTGATGCGGTGCAGCGGCTTGGTACGGGCGACGAGGGCGGCGACGGAGAAGGCGCCGAGGTTCACGACGGCGTACATGAGGGCGTACGCGACGGTCGCGCCGATCTCGTCCCGCTCGGAGTACGCGGCTGCGGCGATCGGGACCAGCAGGTAGCCGGCCTGCCCGACCGAGGACCAGGCGAGCAGCCGTACGGCGCTGTAGGGGCGGTCCGGGGACTGGCGCAGCGCGGCGGCGTTGCCGAGGGTCATGGTCAGCGCGGCGAGGACGGCCAGGGCCGGGCCCCAGATGTCGGAGTACGCCGGGAAGGCGATCACCGTGACGAGGATCAGGCCGGTGAAGCCGACGGCCTTGCCGATGACGGACAGGTAGCCGGCGATGGGCAGCGGCGCGCCGACGTAGGTGTCCGGGACCCAGAAGTGGAAGGGGACGGCCGCGGTCTTGAAGGCGAAGCCGACGAGGGTGAGCGCGACGCCCGCCATGGCGAGGGTGTCGAGCTGCGCCGGGACGCTCTCCAGGCGGTCGGCGACCTCGGTGAGGTGCAGGGTGCCGGTGGCGGCGTAGACGAAGCTGACGCCGAGCAGGGAGACGGCGGTCGCGGTGACCGAGGAGAGGAAGAACTTGAGGGCGGCCTCGGAGGAGAGCCGGTCGCCGCGGCGCAGGCCGACGAGGGCGAAGGCGGGCAGCGAGGCGACTTCGAGGGCGACGATCAGGGTCGCGAGGTCGCGGGAGGCGGGCAGCAGGGCGGCGCCGGCGGCGGAGGAGAGCAGCAGGAACCAGTACTCGCCGGCGGGCAGCCGGCCCTCGCGCACGGCGGTGACCGACAGCAGCGCGGTGACCAGTGCGCCGCCCAGGACCAGGAACTGGACGACGAGCGTGAAGTGGTCGGCGGTGTAGCTGCAGGCCGTGGGCGCGTCGGTGAGGCAGAAGGTGCTGCGGTCGCCGGCCCGCAGGGGCAGCAGGAGCGCGGTCGAGACGGCCAGGCCCGCGACCGAGATCCAGCCCAGGACCGGCTTCCTGCCCTCGGGTACGAACAGGTCGGCGACCAGGACGAGGACGGCGACGGCGGCGGGCAGGGCCGCGGGCGCGATGGCGAGCCAGTCGACGGTCTGGACCAGGGCGGCGCCCGTGTCGGCGGCGGCGGTCATGAGCTGCGCCGTCATGCGTTGCCTCCTGCAAGGAGCTTCTGGACGGCCGGGTCGGTGAGGCCGAGGAGGACCGCGGGCCACAGGCCCGCGAGGACGGTGAGGGCGACGAGCGGGGTCCAGGCGGCGAACTCGTAGCCGCGTACGTCCGCGAGGACGGCGGGCGCGGCCTCGGGCCGGGTCTGCGGATCGCCCATGCACACCCTGCGTACGACGATCAGAAGATATGCGGCCGTCAGCAGGGTGCCGAAGGCGCCGATCGCCATGAAGGTGAGGAACGCGGGCCGGGACAGGCCCGCGGCCGGTTCGAACGCGCCGAACAGGGCCAGCATCTCGCCCCAGAATCCGGCGAGGCCCGGCAGGCCGAGGGAGGCGACGGCGGCGAACGCGAGCAGTGCGCCGAAGCGGGGGGCACGGCCGTAGAGGGCGGCGCCGGTGGCTCCGGCGAGGGTGTCGAGGTCGCTGCTGCCGTAGCGGTCCTTGAGCGCGCCGACCAGGAAGAAGAGCAGGCCGGTGATCAGGCCGTGGCCGATGTTGGCGAACAGCGCGCCGTTGACGCCGGTGGGGGTCATGGTCGCGATGCCCAGCAGGACGAAGCCCATGTGGCCGACGGAGGAGTACGCGATGAGCCGCTTGAGGTCGCCCTTGGCGCCCTTCCTGGCCAGTGCCAGGCAGGCCAGCGATCCGTAGATGATGCCGACGACGGCGAAGGCCGCCAGGTAGGGCGCGAAGGTGAGCATGCCGTCGGGGGTGATCGGCAGCAGGATGCGGACGAACCCGTAGGTGCCCATCTTCAGCAGGACGCCCGCCAGCAGCACCGATCCCACGGTGGGCGCGGCGGTGTGGGCGTCCGGGAGCCAGCTGTGCAGCGGCCACATCGGGGTCTTCACCGCGAGGCCGAGGCCGATGGCGAGGGCCGCCAGGAGCTGGGTGGTGCGGGTGAGTTCGCGGCCGTTGTCAGTGGCGAGTGCCACCATGTCGAATGTGCCGGCGCTGATGCCGATCAGCAGCAGCCCGAGCAGCATGACCACGGATCCGAGCAGCGTGAAGAGGATGAACTTCCAGGCGGCGGACTGCCGCTGGTCACCGCCCCAGCGGGCGATGAGGAAGTACATGGGGATGAGCACCATCTCGAACGCGAGGAAGAACAGCAGCAGGTCGAGGACCGCGAAGGTCGCGAGGGTGCCGGATTCCAGGACGAGGAGCAGCGCGACGAAGGCCTTCGGGGAGGGGCCCGCGGGGAGCTTGAAGTAGCTGTACAGCGCGCACAGGAAGAACAGCAGCGCCGTCATCAGGAGGAGGGGGAGCGAGATGCCGTCGATGCCGAGGTGGATCCGGACGTCCAGCGCCGGGATCCAGCTGATGTCCGTCGTCGCCTGGAAGCGGGACGGGGCGTCGTGGTCGAAGCCCAGGGTGAGGGCGATCGCCGCGGCGAGGATGACACCGGTCATGGTCACGCCGTGGCGCAGCACGGCCTGTTCGGGGCCACGGCCCTTGAGTCCGGGCGGGGCCGGCAGGAGGGCCGCGAGCGCACCGAGGAGCGGTGCGGCCACGATGAACGCCAGAAGGAACTGCATCACGGACGGGCTGATATCAATCACGGCTGACTCACGGCTCACGATCCGGCGTTGACGTTGGCGAGGACGGCGGTGGCGATCGCCAGGACCACGGCACCGGCGAGCAGGGCGCTCAGGTAGCTCTGCACGTTGCCGGTCTGGGCGCGGCGGACGAGGGCGCCGAGCAGCCGGGGTGCGCCGCCCGCACCGCGGACGTACGTGTCGACGACCTCGCGGTCCAGGAAGCGGACCAGGCTCGCGGCGGCCCGGACGGGGCGTACGAACAGCGCGGTGTAGACGGCGTCCAGGTGGAACCCGACGGCGGCGTGCCGGTACAGCGGGCCGAGCAGCGCGCGACCGGGGTCGGCGGCGGGGGTGGCCGGGACGGCGGGGTGGTCGTGGGTGACCTCGGCGACCTCGGGGGTCTCGGCGGCGGATTCGGCCGCGGCGACCGAGGCGGGCACGCCGGTGGCGGCGCCGGCCCGGGCCGTGACGGCGCCGGCGCGCTGCCAGAGGGCGTAGGTGAGGACGAGACCGATGACCGCGGCGCCCGTGCCGAGGACGGAGGTGACCACGGTCGGGGTCAGCCCGCGGCCGTCGAACCAGTCGGGGAGCACGCCGGCGGCGAGGCCGAAGGCGACCGAGGGGATCGCCAGCAGCCACAGCACGCCGGTCATGGCGAGCGGCTCCCTGCCGTGGTCGGGGGCGGCGGCGCCCCGGCCGCGGAAGGCCATCAGCCACAGCCGGGTGGCGTAGGCGGCGGTGAGCAGTGCGGTCAGCAGGCCGGAGACGAGCACGAGCCATCCGGCGGCGCTGGGCGCGAAGTCGGACTCGCCGACGGCGGTGTGCTCGGCGGCGACGAGGACGGCTTCCTTGGAGAAGAAGCCGGCGAAGGGCGGGATCGCGGCGAGCGCGAGGAGCGCGATCGTCATGGTCCAGAAGGCGTCGGGGATGCGCTTGGCCAGGCCGTCCATACGGGACATGGCGGCCAGGGAGTTCGTCCCGGCGGCGTGGATGATCACGCCCGCACCGAGGAAGAGCAGCGCCTTGAAGGCACCGTGCGACAGGAGGTGGAAGACGGCGGCCCCGCGGTCGCCGACGGCCAGGGCGCCGGTCATGTAGCCGAGCTGGCCGATGGTGGAGTAGGCGAGGACGCGCTTGATGTCGTCCTGGGCGAGGGCGGCCAGCGCGGAGCCGGTCATCGTCACCGCGGCCATGGCGGCCATCACGATGAGCGCGGCCTGCGAGGCCGCGAAGACCGGGAGGAGGCGGGCGATGAAGTAGACACCGGCGGCGACCATCGTCGCGGCGTGGATCAGCGCGGAGACCGGGGTGGGGCCCGCCATGGCGTCGGGGAGCCAGGTGTGCAGCGGGAACTGCGCGGACTTGCCCGCGACGCCCGCCAGCAGGAGCAGCGCGATCAGCGTCGGGTGGTCGAGCCCGCCCGCAGCGACGGTGCCGAGGATCTTGGTGATCTGGAAGGACCCGGCGTCGGTGGCGAGCGCGAACAGGCCGATGAGGAAGGGGACGTCGCCGAGCTTGGTGACGAGGAAGGCCTTGAGGGAGGCGGACCGGGCGGCGTCGGTCTCCCAGTAGTGGCCGACCAGGAAGTACGAGCAGATGCCCATGATCTCCCAGCCGACCAGCAGCACCATCAGGTCGCCGGAGTAGACGACGAGCAGCATGGCGGAGGTGAACAGTGAGACCAGAGCGGCGTACGACGGGTAGCGCGGGTCCTCGCGCAGGTAGGCCGTCGAGTAGATCTGGACGCAGGTGGCGACCACACCGACGAGGACGGCTACCAGGGCGGCGAAGCCGTCCACGTACAGGGCCAGCTCGATGGGGACCGAGCCGGTCGGGGTCAGTTCGGTGGCGGCGTCGATCGCCGGGCCGCCGCCCTGCCGTACGGCGACCAGGACGGCCAGGACCGCGGCGGCCAGGGTGGGCAGCAGGGCCAGCGGCCGGACGAATCCGGGGGCCGTGCGGCCGAGCAGCAGTCCGCCGACCGCGCCGAGGAACGGCAGCAGCGGGACGAGGACGGCGAGGGTCGTGGTGCTCACGCGGCGACCTCCGGCCGGGTGGTGCGCTGGTCGTCGGGCCGGGGCGCGGGCTCGTGGCCCTCGGCGGTGTCGCGCAGCCTGTCGACGTCCGAGGTGCCCCGGTTGCGGTACACCATCAGCACGATGGCCAGGCCGATGCCGATCTCGGCGGCGGCGATGGCGATGGTGAAGAGGGTGAGGGCCTGGCCGGCGTGCAGGGTGTCGCGCAGCCAGACGTCGAAGGCCACCAGGTTGAGGTTGACGGCGTTGAGCATCAGCTCGACGGACATCAGGACCAGGATGGCGTTGCGGCGGGCGAGCACTCCGTACAGGCCGGTGCAGAAGAGCAGCGCCGCGAGGACGGCGGGGTAGGCGAGGTGCATCAGCGCTTCCCCTTCCCGGGGGTGGTGCCGGTGCGACCGTTGTTCGTGTCGCCGTTCTTGCGGGACAGCACGATGGCTCCGATCAGGGCGGCCAGCAGCAGCACGGAGAGCGCTTCGAAGGGCAGTACCCAGTGCCGGAAGAGGATCTCCCCGGACACCCGGGTGGAGCCCTGGACCGGCCCGTCGAGGTCGATCCATGTGGTCCGGAAGGCGTCGACGACGACCCAGACGAGAGTGGCGGCGGCCACCGCGGCGACGGCGAGGGCGACCCAGCGGTTGCCGGAGTCGGCGTCCGGGGAGCGGCCGATGGGCGCCTTGGTCAGCATCAGTCCGAAGAGGAGGAGGACGACCACGGAACCGAGGTAGATCAGGACCTGCACCCACGCCAGGAACTCGGCGGTGAGCAGGAGGTACTCGATGGCGATGCCGCCGAGCGCCACGACCAGCCAGAGGGCGGCGTGCACCAGTTGCTTGGTCGTGACGGTCACGACGGCCGCGCCGAGGGTGACGAGGCCGACGAGGAGGAAGGCGATCTCGACACCGGTGGGCGAGAGGAAGCCGGGGCCTTGGGCGGCGGCGGCCAGGGGGGTGCTGAGCATCAGGCGGTTCCTCCCGCCGGCGTCTCCGGGGTGCCGGGGTCGTGCCCGGGGGCAGGTCCGGGGTCGGCGGGCGTCGTGTCGGCCGCTGCCGCTGCCGCAACGGCGGCCGCGGCAGCGGCGGCCTCCGCCTTCTCGACGGCCTTGCGGGCGGCGGCGATCTCCTTGGGTTCCTCGGCGGCCGGGTCGAGGGCGGGCGGAGCGGGCACGGTCCACATCCACTCGCGCAGCTTGTCGCGCTCGTGGGTGAGTTCGAGGATGTCCGTCTCCGCGTACTCGAACTCCGGCGACCAGAAGAGGGCGTCGAAGGGGCACACCTCGATGCAGATACCGCAGTACATACAGAGGGAGAAGTCGATGGCGAACCGGTCGAGGACGTTGCGGCTGCGCTCACGGCCGCCGGGAGCGGCGGCGGGGATCGTCTCCTTGTGGGAGTCGATGTAGATGCACCAGTCGGGGCACTCGCGCGCGCAGAGCATGCAGACCGTGCAGTTCTCCTCGAACAGGCCGATGACCCCGCGGGTGCGGGGCGGGAGCTCGGGCTGGACGTCGGGGTACTGGGCGGTGTGCGAACGCTTCGTCATCGTGCGCAGCGTGACGGCGAGGCCCTTGGCCAGGCCGGAACCGGGGATGGGCATTACTGGATCGCCACCTTCACGATGCCGGTGAGCGCGATCTGGGCGAGCGCGAGCGGGATGAGCGTGGTCCAGGCGAGCTTCTGGAGCTGGTCCTCGCGCAGGCGCGGGTAGCTCACGCGCAGCCAGATGACCACGAAGGCGAGGAGTGCGGTCTTGAGGAGGGTCCAGGCCCAGCCGTCCTCGAAGGGGCCGTGCCAGCCGCCGAGGAAGAGGACGGTGGTGAGGGCGCACAGGACGACGATGCCGGCGTACTCGGCGAGGAGGAACAGGGCGAAGCGCAGGCCGGTGTACTCGGTGTAGGCGCCGAAGATGATCTCGGAGTCGGCGACGGGCATGTCGAAGGGGGGCCGCTGGAGTTCGGCGAGGCCGGCGATGAAGAAGACGAGGGCGCCGACGATCTGCCAGGGCAGCCACCACCACTCGAAGGCGTCGAGGATGCCGGGCAGGGACACGGTCCCGGCGGCCATGGCGACGGAGGCGGCGGCGAGCAGCATGGGCAGCTCGTAGGCGAGCAGCTGGGCGGCGGTACGCAGGCCGCCCAGCAGGGAGAACTTGTTGGCGGAGGCCCAGCCGGCCATCAGGCTGCCGAGGACTCCGACGCCCATGACGGCGAGTACGAAGAACACGCCGGCGTCGATGACCTGGCCGACCGCGCCCGCACCGGGGCCGATGGGGATGGCGACGAGGACGAGGAGGTACGGCAGCAGGGCGACGGCGGGCGCGAGCTGGAAGATACGGCGGTCGGCGTTGGCCGGAACGACGTCTTCCTTCTGCGCGAACTTGACGCCGTCGGCGACGAGCTGGGCCCAGCCGTGGAAGCCGCCGGCGTACATGGGGCCGAGTCGGCCCTGCATGTGCGCCATCACCTTGTGCTCCGTCTGACCGACGACGAGCGGCAGCACGAGGAAGACGGCGAAGACGACGATCAGTCGCAGGGCGACGTCGAGGACGTCGTTCACGCGTCGCCTCCGGGGTCGGGATCGGGGTGGGTGTCGGGGTGAGTGTCAGGGGCGGTCTCGGAACCGGCCTCGGAACCCGTCTCGGAGCCGGCCTCGGAGCCGGCCTCGCCGCCGGTTTCCGGTTTCGCCGCCGTGGGGCCGGCGTCCCCGGGCGCCTTGGCGCCGGGCGCCGGCCGCGCGGGCTCGGGTGCGGGGGCGGGCTCGGGGGCCGCGGGCGCCGTGGCCGGGGTGGGCTCGGCGAAGGCGGGCTTCGGGTTGTGCCACGGCGCGTCCGCGCTGCGGGGCGTCGGGCGGCCGGCCGGCTGGGCCGGCGGGGTGGCCTGGCTCGCGGAGCCTTCCGTCACCGACCGGGTGCGGCGGACCGGGGCGCCCTCGCGGGGGGTGCGGGCCGGGGCACCCTCGCGGGGGGTGCGGCCCGCGGCACCCGCGGCGCGCGGGGTGCGCGCCGGGCGGGACGGGGCGGGCGGGAGCTGGCCCTTGAGGGGACCCCAGTCGTTGGGGTCCGGGACGCCCGGAGGCAGCATGGTGCGGCGCTTCGGGCCACCGGCCTCGGCACCCTCACCCGGCTCCTTGGCGCCCGGCCACGCCTTGGCGACGCGCGCGGCCAGCACGAAGTCCTTGCGCAGCGGGTGGCCCTCGAAGTTCTCGGGCAGCAGCAGCGGGACGAGGTTCGGGTGATCGGTGAAGATCACGCCGAACATCTCGTACGTCTCGCGCTCGTGCCACGCCGCGCCCGCGTACACCGCGATGGCGGACGGCAGGGACGGCGCGCTGTGCGGAACCGTCGTACGCAGCAGCAGGCGGCGGACCCGGTGGCCCTCCAGGGCCACCACGTGCGCGCTCACCCGGAAGCCGGTGCCCGGCTCGTCGACGGCGCTCAGCCAGTCGAAGTAGGTGCAGCCCAGCTTGTCGCGGGCGATCTCCAGCGACGGGATCCACGAGCCGACGGGAACGTCGACGGTGAGGACGTCGTAGGAGAGTTCGGCGACGGCCTCCACGCCGAAGATCTGCGCGGCGCCGTCCGGCAGGGTGTCGTACAGGTTGCCGCTCATGCCGTACCGCCCGTACCGCCCGTACCGCCCGTGTGCCGAGGGCTTTCAGGGGCCTGCACCAGGCCGCTCGTCAGTTGGGAGACGGTGGGCGAGGCCGCCGCGCCGTTCCCGTAGCGTTCCGCGAGCGACTCGCGAGCGATCTTCTCCTGGAGCTTGAGGATGCCCTGCAGCAGCGCCTCGGGGCGCGGCGGGCAGCCCGGCACGTACACGTCGACCGGAATGATCTGGTCCACACCCTTGGTCACCGAGTACGAGTCCCAGTACGGCCCGCCGCAATTGGAGCAGGCGCCGAAGGAGATGACGTACTTCGGCTCCGGCATCTGCTCGTAGAGGCGCTTGACGGCCGGGGCCATCTTGTCCGTCACCGTGCCGGAGACGATCATCAGGTCGGCCTGGCGCGGGCCCGGCGCGAAGGGGATCACGCCGAGCCGGATGAAGTCGTGCCGGGCCATCGACGCCGCGATGAACTCGATCGCGCAGCAGGCGAGGCCGAAGTTGAACACCCACAGGCTGTAGCGGCGGCCCCAGTTCAGGACCACCTTCATCGGCTCCGGGGCCAGGCGGGAGAGCACGCCCAGCCGCTTGGGCTCCGGGAGCAACTGCGGGTCCGGGAGCAGCTGCGGCTCCGGCAGGGGCTGCTGCGGGACCGGGCCCGGGCCCGGTGTCGTCACGTCCATTCGAGGACGCCCTTCTTGTACGCGTAGAGCAGGCCGACGGCCAGGAAGCCCAGGAAGATGAACATCTCGACCAGGGTCGTGGCGCCGTAGCCGGCTGCGGCGAAGACCGTCGCCCACGGGAAGAGGAAGATCGAGTCGACGGCGAAGATGACGTAGAGGAACGCGTAGACGTAGTAGCGGACCTGGGTGTGCGCCCAGCCCTCGCCCACCGGGTCGACGCCGCATTCGTACGTCAGGAGCTTCTCGGGGGTCGGCACGACGGGCCGGAGCAGGCGGCCCGCGCCGAACGCCACGGCCACGAAGAGCACGCCGAGGACCGCGAGCAGACCGACGACCGAATAGCTCCGGAAGTAGTCCGCCGCCAGCACGGTTGCGGTCGATACCGTCGGGTCGGGCACGTCCGTTCCTCGCTCCTTGGCAGCTGTCGGCGATCTGTTACGGACGGGAGTCTAGGCCCTGCGTTACGCAGGGTGGGGTTATCCCCCGTTCACTGAGACAAGGGCACCCCATGGCATGACGGGGCCGGGGTTGGCAGGCTGTCGCCCATGACCGCGATCAAGCCAGCCCCCGACGACGACCGGCCTCCGCCGGTGCGCGCGCCCTTCGGCGCGGCGACGTGGAAGGAGATCACGCATCTCCTGACCAACCTTCCCGAATCGATCATCGGATTTGTTTACACAGTTGTCATGGTCTCGCTCGGCGCCGGTCTGTCCGTGACCGTCGTCGGACTGCCGCTGCTCGCGTGCGGGCTGTGGGGGGCGCGGCAGCTGGGGCGGTGGGAGCGGTGGCGGGCGCGCGTGCTGCTGGGGGTACGGATCGAGGAGCCGACGCCGATACCCGGGCCGAAGCGGTCGGGCGGCTTCTTCCCGTGGCTGTGGACGTCGCTCAAGGACCCGGTGGCGTGGCGTACCGCGCTGTACGGCCTGGTGCGGTTGCCGTGGGGCGTACTGACTTTCACCGTAACGCTGACGGGGCTGTTCGTGCTGTGGCCGGTGCTGCCGTGGGTGGTGCGGGCGCTGGCGAACGTGGACCGGGCGTTGGTGCGCGGACTGCTCGTCCCCTCGGACGAGCTGGAGCGGCGGATCGCGGAACTGGAGTCGGACCGCGGGGTCGTGGTCGACACGGCGGCGGCGGATCTGCGGCGGATCGAGCGGGACCTGCACGACGGTGCGCAGGCGCGGCTGGTCGCGCTGGCGATGGGGCTGGGCCTGGCGAAGGAGAAGCTGCTGGAGGACCCGGACGCGGCGGCGCTGATGGTCGACGAGGCGCACGGCGAGGTCAAGCTGGCCCTGCAGGAACTGCGGGACCTGGCGCGCGGCATCCATCCGGCCGTCCTGACGGACCGGGGGCTGGACGCGGCGCTGTCGTCGGTGGCGTCGCGGTGCGTGGTGCCGGTGCGGGTGGAGGTGGACCTGCCGGCGCGGCCGGCGGAGGCGATCGAGGGGATCGCGTACTTCACGGTCTCGGAGCTGCTGCAGAACATCAGCAAGCACGCGGCGGCGCGGAGCGCGGCGGTCGAGGTGTGGCGGTCGGGGGAGCGGCTGCTGATCCGGGTGTCGGACGACGGGCGGGGCGGGGCGCGGATGGACCGCGGGACGGGGATGGCGGGGCTGGCGGAACGGCTGGGGGCGGTGGACGGGGTGTTCGTCGTGGATTCGCCGGAGGGCTCCGGCACGACGGTGACGGCGGAACTCCCCTGGCGCGACCGCTCGGTCCCCCGGACCACGGCCGCGCGCGGAGCCTGAGCCTCCGCCGTCCGCGCCACGGGTACGGCGACCGCCCCACCGGTGGCGGCACACCTGACGCCGGTACGCCGCCCGACGCGCCCGTGACCGTACACCTGCCCGGCACAGCCCGGGCCGGTAGGCCAGCCGACGCCGGCGGGCAGTACGCCGCCCGACGCGGCGATGGCCGCACACCCGCCCGGCACGCCGGTGGCCGTAGGCCCGGCCGCTCGCCCGGGGCCGATACGTCGGCCGACGCCGGTTGGCACGCCGGCCGACGCGCCTGTGGCCGTACACCCGCCCAGCCCGCCCCGGGCCACTACGCCGACCAGCACGTCGCCGCCCGCAGCCTGCGGGCCTGTGCGCCCGCCGCGCGCCGCGCGCCGAGCACCACGTGCCGCCGGGGCGACCGTGCGGGGCCGGGTGCGCGGGGCGTGGCTGACACCGATCAGCGGATCCGGGCATTCCGGGACCCGAGGCCGAGGGGCCAGGCCCGTCGTCGAGGCGAGGCCGGTAAGGCCCGCGGCGTCTGGCGCCGTGCATCGCAAGGCGGAGGAGCTCCCGGGTACGGGACGTACGTGGGTGCTCCGACAACGCAGCGAGGTGCCGTGCCTGGGGGCACCCCAGCGGTAGCTGGGGGATCGTCGTGTACCTGGGCGGGACTACGACGACGGGGCCTGGTGACCTGGGCGTTCGGAGGCCGCGGCGACCGGCGCCCGGATGCGCCGCGGGTGTCGGCCGGGACTCGGGTGGCCCGCACCGGGCCATGGGTGCAGTCGTCGACCGTGGCTGACCTGCGAAGCCGGGGAGCCGGACGCCTTGGTAACCGGGGCGCCACCAGGCCCGCGCCACCCCGGGCAACCGGGCCAACCGGGCCAGCCCGCGCCCGAACGCGGACCCCGCCCCCCGTTACGCCCGGCCCCCCTATTACGTCGGACCCCGCCTCCGCACGGCCCCGGACACCCGCCCCCGCGCCGCGCCCGGGGCAACCGGGCCGGCTCGCACCCGTACGCCGGGCCCCCGACCCGCGGTGACGCCAGGCCCGCCCCGGGTGAGGCGAGCCCCCGTCCCTCAGCGACGCCGGACCCCGCCCCGGCGCGGCCCCCGGCAACCGGGCCGACCCGCGCCCGTACCCGGGCCCCCGGTTACGCCGGACCCCCGTCCGTCGGTGACGTCGGCCCCCGCCCCCGGGTCACGCCTGACCCGCCTCCGCGCGACCCCGGACACCCACCCCGCACGGCCCCGGCCAACCGCACCAGCCCACGCTCATACCCCGGACCCCGGACCCCGGACCCACCCCCGTTCCGCCGGGTCCCCGTCCCCGTCACCCCGGCCCCGCCCCCCCCGGTAGGGATAACCCCCCGTCTCGGACGCCGACCCGCCGGATGGTGGGTCGGGGGTGGGGGCGGGGAGGGTGGGGGCATGGTTGGACGTGGAGAGGACGGGGTGGGGAACATGGTGCGCGTGTTGCGGGGGCCCGTGTCGCGGCGGACGTGGCGGGCGTTCGGGTATCTGATGCTCGGGCTGCCGTTGAGCACCGTCTTCTTCACCCTCACGATCACCGGCGTGAGCCTCGGCGCCGGTCTGCTGGTGACCTTCCTCGGGGTGCCGCTGCTCGCCGGGGTGCTCGCCATGTGCCGGGGTTTCGGCCACGTGGAGCGGGCCCGGGCCCGGGCACTGCTGGGCCTGGAGATCGCCGACCCCGCGCCCGTCCGCCCGTCCAAGCCCGGCGGCATGGGCCTGATCGGGGCCACGCTCAAGAACGGCAGCGCCTGGCGGCACGTGCTGTACTGCGTGATCCACTTCCCGTGGTCCGTGTTCGCGTTCGTCGTCTCGCTCTCCCTGTGGGCGTACGGCTGGGCCTTCCTGCTGTACCCCGCCTGGTTCTGGGTCTTCCCGGCCTTCACCGACCAGCCCGGCCTGCAGGTCTTCCAGAACGGCGACTACGCCCTCCACCTCGACTCGCCCGCCGACATCGTCCTGACCACCCTGACCGGGCTGGCCCTGACCCTGGTCACCCCCGCCGTCATCCACGGGCTCACCGCCGTCGACAAGGCGCTGGTGACCGGGCTGCTCGGGCCCTCGCGGCTGGCCAGCCGCGTCACCGAGCTGGAGTCCGACCGCGGGGTGGTCGTGGACACGGCGGCCGCCGATCTGCGGCGTATCGAGCGGGATCTGCACGACGGGGCGCAGGCCCGGCTCGTCGCGCTCGCGATGGATCTGGGGCTGGCCAAGGAGAAGCTCGCCGACGACCCGCAGGCCGCCGCCCGCATGGTCGACGAGGCGCACGGCGAGGTGAAGGTCGCCCTGCAGGAGCTGCGTGACCTGGCCCGCGGGATCCACCCGGCGGTCCTGACCGACCGCGGCCTGGACGCCGCGCTGTCGTCGGTGGCCTCTCGGTGCGCGGTACCCGTACGGGTACGGGTCGACCTCCCGGCGCGGCCCGCCGCCGCGATCGAGGGCATCGCCTACTTCACCGTCTCCGAGCTGCTGCAGAACGTCAGCAAGCACGCGCGGGCCCGCTCCGCCTCCGTCGACGTGTGGAAGTCGGGCGACCGGATGCTCATCGAGGTCGCCGACGACGGGCTCGGGGGTGCGGGACACAGCCACGGCTCCGGCACCGGCACCGGCCACGGCTCCGGTACCGGGCTCGCCGGGCTCACCGAGCGGATCGGGGCCGTCGACGGGGTGCTCGTGGTGGAGTCGCCGACCGGCGGCGGCACCACGGTCACCGCCGAGCTGCCCTGGCGGGAGCAGGCGGGAGCAGACGGGAGCAGGCGGGCGTAGGCCCCGACCGCTGGTTTCCCGCAGCCACCGGACACGTCATACCCCCGGATCCACGACGAAATCCGGGCGATCCCTGGGATGCTTACGGCATCACAGTGATCGTCGCAGTGATCGCCGAGTGGATACGGGGGCTTGTGAGTCGTGGACGACAGGGTGCGGGTGGTCATCGCCGAGGATTCAGTGCTGCTCCGTGAGGGCCTGACCCGGCTCCTGACCGACCGGGGGCATGACGTCGTGGCCGGCGTCGGGGACGCGGAAGCCCTGCTGAAGACGGTGTCGGACCTGGCGGGCGAGGGTGCGCTGCCGGACGTGGTGGTGGCAGACGTACGGATGCCGCCGACCCACACCGACGAGGGGGTCCGGGCGGCGGTGCGGCTGCGCAAGGACTATCCGGGCATAGGGGTGCTGGTCCTGTCGCAGTACGTGGAGGAGCGCTACGCCACCGAACTGCTGGCCGGTTCCAGCACCGGCGTGGGCTACCTGCTCAAGGACCGGGTGGCCGAGGTGCGCGAGTTCCTCGACGCCGTCGTACGGGTGGCCCGGGGCGGTACGGCGCTGGATCCCGAGGTCGTGGCGCAGCTGCTGGGCCGCAGCCGCAAGCAGGACGTGCTGGCGGGGCTGACGCCGCGCGAGCGCGAGGTGATGGGCCTGATGGCGGAGGGCCGGACGAACTCGGCGATCGCGAAGCAGCTGGTGGTCAGCGACGGGGCGGTCGAGAAGCACGTCAGCAATATCTTCATGAAGCTGGGGCTGTCCCCCAGTGACGGGGATCACCGGCGCGTCCTGGCGGTGCTCACCTATCTGAATTCATGAATAGCTGACACTCTGTCAGACAGCCGGTTTTTGACCAGGCCGTCTCAAAAGACAGTCCACCATGTGAGCGGTCCGGGGAAGGCCACCCCTACCGACGTAGGGTTGGTTTTGGGAACGTGACGCCTCGAAGGAGGTCCAGTTCAGTGACCAGCCAGGTCAGTACCCCAGCCGAGCAGGCCGACGGGGCGGGAGGGGCTGTTGTCGGTGAACAACGCTCGTCCGAGGGCTCGGGGGGCAAGGAAATCCGCCGTCTCGACCGTGTGATCATCCGGTTCGCGGGTGACTCGGGTGACGGTATGCAGCTCACCGGTGACCGGTTCACGTCGGAGACGGCTTCCTTCGGGAACGACCTCTCCACGCTGCCGAACTTCCCGGCCGAGATCCGGGCGCCCGCCGGCACCCTGCCGGGCGTGTCCTCGTTCCAGCTGCACTTCGCCGACCACGACATCCTCACTCCGGGTGACGCCCCGAACGTCCTCGTAGCCATGAACCCGGCCGCCCTGAAGGCGAACATCGCCGACGTACCGCGCGGCGCGGAGATCATCGTCAACACGGACGAGTTCACCAAGCGCCCGATGGCCAAGGTCGGCTACACGACGTCCCCGCTGGAGGACGGTTCGCTGGAGGCCTACAACGTCCACCCGGTGCCGCTGACCACGCTCACCGTGGAGGCGCTGAAGGATTTCGGGTTGTCGCGGAAGGAGGCCGAGCGGAGCAAGAACATGTTCGCGCTGGGTCTGCTGTCGTGGATGTACCACCGGCCGACGGAGGGCACGGAGAGTTTCCTGCGGCGGAAGTTCGCGAAGAAGCCCGACATCGCCGAGGCGAACGTGGCCGCGTTCCGGGCGGGCTGGAACTTCGGCGAGACCACCGAGGACTTCGCGGTCTCCTACGAGGTCGCCCCCGCCACACAGGCCTTCCCCACCGGCACCTACCGCAACATCTCCGGCAACCTCGCCCTCTCCTACGGCCTGATCGCCGCGAGCCGCCAGGCCGACCTGCCCCTCTACCTCGGCTCCTA
Source organism: Streptomyces sp. NPDC090022 (assembly GCF_044748145.1). NCBI lineage: Bacteria > Bacillati > Actinomycetota > Actinomycetes > Kitasatosporales > Streptomycetaceae > Streptomyces > Streptomyces sp. NPDC090022. Next base: position 50,819 of record NZ_JBIVFN010000012.1, on the reverse strand, counting down.
CCCCATCACCCCGGCCTCCGACATCCTGCACGAGCTCAGCCGGCACAAGAACTTCGGTGTCCGCACCTTCCAGGCCGAGGACGAGATCGCCGGCATCGGCGCCGCCCTCGGCGCGGCCTTCGGCGGGTCCCTGGCGGTGACCACCACCTCCGGGCCGGGCGTGGCGCTGAAGTCGGAGACGATCGGGCTGGCGGTCTCGCTGGAGCTGCCGCTGCTGGTCGTGGACATCCAGCGCGGCGGCCCCTCGACGGGACTGCCGACCAAGACCGAGCAGGCCGACCTGCTCCAGGCCATGTACGGGCGCAACGGTGAGGCGCCGGTGCCGGTGGTGGCCCCGCGGACCCCGGCGGACTGCTTCGAGGCGGCGCTGGAGGCGGCGCGGATCGCGCTGACCTACCGGACGCCGGTGTTCCTGCTCTCCGACGGCTACCTCGCCAACGGTTCCGAGCCCTGGCGGATCCCCGATCCCGAGGAGCTGCCCGACCTGCGGGTGCGCTTCGCCGACGGCCCCAACCACACCCTCGCGGACGGCACGGAGGTGTTCTGGCCGTACAAGCGTGATCCGCGGACCCTGGCACGGCCGTGGGCGGTACCGGGGACGGCGGGCCTGGAACACCGGATCGGCGGGATCGAGAAGCAGGACGGCACGGGCAACATCTCCTACGACCCGGCCAACCACGACCTCATGGTCCGCACCCGGCAGGCCAAGATCGACGGGATCGAGGTCCCCGACCTCGACGTCGACGACCCCGACCACGCCACCACCCTCGTCCTGGGCTGGGGCTCCACCTACGGCCCCATCACCGCCGCGGTACGGCGGCTGCGCGCCGCCGGGCTCCCGATCGCACAGGCCCACCTGCGCCACCTCAACCCCTTCCCGCGGAACCTGGGCGACGTACTCGGCCGCTACGGGAAGGTCGTGGTGCCGGAGATGAACCTCGGGCAGCTGGCCACCCTGATCCGGGCGAAGTACCTGGTCGACGCCCAGTCGTACAACCAGGTCAACGGAATGCCGTTCAAGGCGGAGCAGCTCGCGACGGTCCTCAAGGAGGCCATCAATGACTGACACGACGGCAACCGAAGAGACCGCGACCGAGAAGGCGGCGGGCGGAAAAACGGCGGCGGGCGGAACGGCGGCTGCAGGCGGAGAGGCGGCGGGCAGCGCGACGGCGCGCCCGGGCGGCTCGCGCTCGCTGCTCTCGCTGGTGCCGAAGACGGCGGCCCGGCAGTCGATGAAGGACTTCAAGTCGGACCAGGAGGTCCGCTGGTGCCCCGGCTGCGGCGACTACGCCGTCCTGGCCGCCGTCCAGGGCTTCATGCCCGAACTCGGCCTCGCCCGCGAGAACATCGTCTTCGTCTCCGGCATCGGCTGCTCCTCCCGCTTCCCCTACTACATGAACACCTACGGGATGCACTCCATCCACGGCCGCGCCCCCGCCATCGCCACCGGCCTGGCCACCTCCCGCCGCGACCTCTCCGTCTGGGTCGTCACCGGCGACGGCGACGCCCTCTCCATCGGCGGCAACCACCTCATCCACGCCCTCCGCCGCAACGTCAACCTCAAGATCCTCCTCTTCAACAACCGCATCTACGGCCTCACCAAAGGCCAGTACTCCCCCACCTCCGAAGTCGGCAAGATCACCAAATCCACGCCGATGGGCTCGCTCGACGCCCCCTTCAACCCCGTCTCCCTCGCCCTCGGAGCCGAAGCCACCTTCGTCGCCCGCACCATCGACTCCGACCGCAAACACCTCACCGAGGTCCTGCGCGCCGCCGCCGACCACAACGGCACCGCCCTCGTCGAGATCTACCAGAACTGCAACATCTTCAACGACGGCGCCTTCGAAGCCCTCAAGGACCAGACCCAGGCCCAGGAAGCCGTCATCCGCCTCGAACACGGCCAGCCCATCCGCTTCGGCGCCGACGGCGGCCAGGGCGTCGTCCGCGACCAGGCCACCGGAGACCTCCAGGTCGTCGACGTCACCCCCGACAACGAAGACCGGATCCTGGTCCACGACGCCCACGCCCCGTCCCCGACCACCGCCTTCGCCCTCTCCCGCCTCGCCGACCCCGACACCCTCCACCGCACCCCCATCGGCGTCTTCCGCAGCACCGATCGCCCCGTCTACGACACGCAGATGGCCGAGCAGCTGGAGACGGCGGTCGAGCAGAAGGGCAAGGGCGACCTGGCGGCGCTGCTCGCCGGCAACGACACCTGGACCGTCGTCGGCTGATCCGCCAGCCCTCCCCCTGCCGGAACCCGGAACAGGCCACGGCCCGCGGCTCCTCGGAGCCGCGGGCCTTGTGCCGTTCCTCGACCGCCTTCCCGCAGGTCACAGCACTGTCATGACTGTCACCCACAAACGGGCATGACATCCGCCCCGTACGGCGCTACCTTCGTGAGGTTGGCTTGAAGTGACCCAGGAGGGCCCGTGAAGGCAGAGTCGGAGCAGCGCGCGGGTCTGCTCTACGGAATCGGCGCGTACGCGATGTGGGGGCTGGTGCCCCTGTTCTGGCCGCTCCTGAAGCCCTCCGGAGCCATCGAGATCCTCGCCCACCGCATGGTGTGGTCGCTGGCCGTCGTCGGTGTCGCCCTGCTCGCGCTGCGCCGCTGGGGCTGGATACGCGACCTGCTGCGCGCACCGCGCAAGCTCGCCCTGACCACGCTCGCCGCCTCCGTGATCACGGTGAACTGGGGCGTGTACATCTGGGCCGTCAACAACGACGCGGTGGTCGAGGCGAGCCTGGGCTACTTCATCAACCCCCTGGTCACGATCGCCATCGGGGTGCTCGTCCTCGGCGAGCGGCTGCGCCGCGCGCAGTGGGCGGCGGTCGGTATCGGCGCCCTCGCGGTGCTGGTTCTGGCCATCGGGTACGGCCGGCCGCCGTGGATCTCCCTGGTGCTGGCCTTCTCCTTCGCCGCGTACGGACTGATCAAGAAGAAGATCAACATCGGCGGCCTGGAATCGCTGGCGGCCGAGACCGCCGTCCAGTTCCTGCCGGCCCTGGCCTACCTGCTCCTGCTGGGTTCGCGCGGCGAGTCCACGTTCGCCGCCGAGGGCGCCGGACACGCGGCCCTGCTGGCCGCGACCGGCCTGGTCACCGCGATCCCGCTGGTCTGTTTCGGGGCGGCCGCGATCCGCGTCCCGCTCTCCACGCTCGGCCTGCTGCAGTACCTGGCGCCGGTGTTCCAGTTCATCCTCGGCGTCGTCTACTTCCACGAGGCCATGCCGCCGGAGCGCTGGGCCGGCTTCTCGCTGGTCTGGGCCGCGCTGGCGCTGCTCACGTGGGACGCGCTGCGGGCCGCCCGCCGCTCCCGCGTTCCGCTTCCGGTTACGGCGCCGGACGCCGGCGCGGCGACCCCGGCGCGCGAGCCCGCGTAGGCGCGGACCACGGCGCGCGAGCCCGCGCAGACGCGGGCGCGGCCTTCTCTCCTACCCCTCGACCCCCGGTACGGAACATCCGTAACGGGGGTCGTCCGTTATACGAACTCCCCTGACCGGATTGTGGTCTTGACGCACAGTCATATCATCACTGACCATCGGGCTCGCACTGACGCTCCAACCTCGCACGTTCCGTTCCCATCCCCGTTCGGAATCACGGAGCCCCCACATGAGCCTCTCCGTTCCCCGGCGTCTTGCTGCCGTCACCGCGCTCGCGGTCGCCGGCCTCTTCGCCTCCGCCGCCCCCGGTGCGTCCGCCGCGCCGGCCGCGGTCGCCGCGGCGCCCACGCCGCCGGACATCCCGGTTGCCAACGTCAAGGCGCACCTGTCGCAGCTCCAGACGATCGCCACGAACAACGGCGGCAACCGCGCCCACGGCCGGGCCGGCTACAAGGCCTCGATCGACTACGTGAAGGCCAAGCTGGACGCCGCCGGGTTCACCACCACGGTGCAGACCTTCACCTCCGGCGGTGCCACCGGCTACAACCTGATCGCCGACTGGCCGGGCGGCGACCCCAACTCGGTCCTGATGGCCGGCTCGCACCTGGACTCGGTGTCCTCCGGTCCCGGCATCAACGACAACGGCTCCGGCTCGGCGGCGGTCCTGGAGACCGCGCTCGCCGTCTCCCGGGCCGGCCTGCAGCCCACCAAGCACCTGCGGTTCGGCTGGTGGGGTGCGGAGGAGCTGGGCCTGATCGGCTCGAGGTACTACGTCAACCAGCTGCCGGCCGCCGAGCGCTCGAAGATCTCCGGCTACCTGAACTTCGACATGATCGGCTCGCCGAACCCGGGCTACTTCGTCTACGACGACGACCCCACGATCGAGCAGACCTTCAAGACGTACTTCGCGGGCATCGGCGTCCCGACGGAGATCGAGACCGAGGGCGACGGCCGCTCCGACCACGCCTCCTTCAAGAACGTGGGCATCCCGGTCGGCGGCCTGTTCACGGGCGCCAGCAACACCAAGTCCTCGGCCCAGGCGCAGAAGTGGGGCGGCACCGCGGGCCAGTCCTTCGACCGCTGCTACCACTCCTCGTGCGACACCACGTCGAACATCAACGACACGGCCCTGGACCGCAACAGCGACGCCATCGCCTACGCGATCTGGAACCTGGGCGCGTCCACCCCGGTCCCGCCGGGCCCGTCCTTCGAGAACACCGCGGACGTGAACATCCCCGACTCCCCCGGTGCCGCGGTGAACTCGCCGATCACCGTCTCGGGTGTCGCGGGCAACGCCCCGGCCACCACCAAGGTGGACGTGAACATCGTCCACACCTACCGCGGTGACCTGGTGGTCGACCTGGTCGCCCCCGACGGGAGCGTCTACAACCTGCACAACCGCTCGGGCGGCAGCGCGGACAACCTGGTCCAGTCCTACACGGTGAACGCCTCCAGCGAGGTCGCGAACGGCGTCTGGAAGCTCCAGGTGCGGGACACGGCCGCACAGGACATCGGCTACATCAACTCCTGGAAGATCACCTTCTAGGAGGCCGCTCCACCGGCAGGACTCCCGCCGGCAGGACCCGTACGACGAGGACCCGCGCTAGGAGGACCTTCTCTGTAGGTCCTCCTCCAGCGGATCCGGTTCCCTTATCTGCGCCCGCAGTTCCTCGGCGACCGCCGCGACGTCCGCGCGGCCCAGCTTCGCGGCCTCCACCAGGTCGCCGAGGACCTCGGGCGACGGCAGCTGCTTGGCCCCCGCCACCCGCAGGTACGAGCGGGTGGCGGCGGCCGCGTAGAACTCGTTCATCGGCGATTCCAGCGCCGGGCACACCGCGAGCGTGTGCAGGAACGCCGCCGCCCGCCACGCGGTGTCGGGGGCGGGCTGTTCCGGCACCATCACCAGGTCGTTCTGGTGCCGGGCCACGGCGGCGACCACTCCGGAGGGGTCCCACACGGCGGGATCGGACGGGAGATGGTGGGCCAGAGCGGTCCAGGCCCACTCCATGGTGATCTTCAATTGCCGAACCGCTCCTGGAAGTAGCCCCAGTGGTCGGCGAACTCCTCGATGCCGGAGAGGAACGTCTTGCGGTCCTCGTCCAGTTCGCGTTCGGTGACCTCGGTGATCAGCGCGGTGACCGTCGTGCCCAGCGCCGCCGCGCGCGCCTTGAGGCGTTCATGGAACTCTTCGTCCAGGCGGATGGTGACGTGTCTCGACATGCCCTTCACGGTACGGCACGCGGGGCGGGCCGGGACATGGTCCCGGCCCGCCCCGGCGTTCGTGGGAGAACCGGCCCGGCCGGGCCGGCCGCCGGCTACTTGCTGGCGTCCGCAGTCTTCACCAGCGCGTCCTTGGTGACGGCGCCGACGTAGACCTTGCCGTCGTCGGTGATCAGGGCGTTGACCAGACGGGTCGAGAAGACGCGGCCCTCGCCGAACTTCCCGGAGACCTTGTCCCCGAGGGAGTTCAGGAACTGCTCGGCCTCCTTCGGCGCGTTCTTGTCGTTCTCGATGTCCTTCAGGCCCTTGCCGGTGCCCGAGTCGATCCGCGCGACCGTGGCCCAGCCCTCGCCGAGGACCTTCACCTCGCCCTTGCCGTCCATGCCGGCGCCGCCGGTCAGGCCGCCCAGGCCCGGCAGCGACTCCAGGCCCTTGAGAGCGCTGCCGTCCTTGCCGTCCTTGCCGAGGTGCTCCGGGCCGCCGCCCTCGTTCACCTTGGCGCCCTTGGGCGGGGTGAAGTCGAAGGTCTTCGCGGCCGGGGCGGCGAACTCCACCTTGGTGAAGCCCGCGTCCACGATCGGCTTGCCGCCCTGGCTGGAGAGCAGCTGGAAGCGCAGCGGCACGCCGTTCCTGGCGTCGACCGCGATCTGGATCGAGCCGACCGTCGAACCGGCCTGCTTGGGCTTGAGGACCAGCTGGTACGCGTCCCGGCCGGCCACCTGCGCGGTGTCGCCGACGCTGACGTCGGTGGTGGTGCCCGCGGCCTTCAGGGCCTCCTCGGCGAGCTCCTTGGGCGTGGCGGGCAGCCGGTCGGCCGTCTTGCGCTCCTTGCCCTTGCCCTTGCCCTCGCCCTGCGGCGCGCCGTGGCCCTTCTCGTGGAAGACCTCGTTGGACTTGCTGTCGTAGCCCCACAGGTCGTCGCCGTTGTGGATGAGGCTGTACTCGTGCTTGCCGTCGAGGAAGGTCAGCTTCTGCTTGTCCGGGCCGTCGGCGGCGACCTGGAAGGTGTGCGTGCCGCTGGCGAGCTGGGCGACCTTGTCCTCCGGGCTGGCGGAGCCGCCGGTGACCCCGCCGCCGCCCAGCAGACCGGAGGCCAGCGACGGCAGGCCCAGGTCGGTGCTGATCCTGGCGGTGCCGGACAGCTGCTGGACCTCCGAGGCGGCGATCTTCTCGATGAGCTGCTGCGCCGTGACCTTCGGCAGGTCCGGGCCGCCGGCGTTGGCGAAGGCCGGGACCATCGCCACCGTCGCCGCGGCCACACCGGCCACCGCGACCGGCACGGCGTACCGAGCGGCCTTGCGAGACGTCTTCGTGTTCCCTGCCATGTCAGTGACCTGCCCTCTGTGTCTACGGCGGCGATCCCCGTGTCGCCACGCTCACCCGATCCGGTGGGTGGCGTACATCCATATGACCAAACAGAGGGCCTGCGCGGCGTCAGCCCCCGGAGCCAACTGCGCGTACGACCGTGGGATGACACGGAACGGGCCGCCCGCCCCCATCCCGTAGGGGTCGGACGGCCCGTTCCCGAACCGGAAGGGGGACCCGGCGAGGGATCCCCGGGGCGGCGTCAGCCCGCGCGGTGGACCACCGCGTCGCACAGCTCCTCCAGTGCCGCCTTGGCGAAGCACTCGGGCAGCGGCGCCAGCGTGGCGCGCGCGTCCTGCGCGTAGCGGACGGTGTCGCGGCGGGCCTGCTCCAGCGCCGGGTGGACCCGCAGCCTGGCCAGGACCTCGGCGTGCCGGCCGTCGTCGGTGAGGTCGCCGTCCAGGAGGCGGACGAGCTCCAGGTCCTCCGCCAGGCCCTCGCGGGCGGCCTTCTCGCGCAGCAGCAGCACCGGCAGCGTGGGGATGCCCTCGCGCAGGTCGGTGCCGGGGGTCTTGCCGGACTCGTGGCTGTCGGAGGCGATGTCCAGGACGTCGTCCGCCAGCTGGAAGGCGGTGCCCAGGCGCTCGCCGTACTGCGTGAGGATGTCGACGGTCGCCTCGTCCGCCCCGGACATCAGCGCGCCGAAGCGGCCGGAGACGGCGATCAGCGAGCCGGTCTTGCCGGCGATGACGTCGAGGTAGTGGGCGACGGGGTCGCGTCCGTCGCGCGGGCCGGCCGTCTCCAGGATCTGACCGGTGACCAGCCGCTCGAAGGCCTCGGCCTGGATGCGTACGGCCTCCGGGCCGAGGTCGGCCAGGATGTGCGAGGCGCGGGCGAAGAGGAAGTCACCCGTCAGGACGGCGACGGAGTTGCCCCAGCGGGTGTTGGCGCTGGCCACCCCGCGCCGGACGTTCGCCTCGTCCATGACGTCGTCGTGGTAGAGGGTGGCGAGGTGGGTCAGCTCCACGACCACGGCGGAGGGGACGATCCCGGGGGCGTACGGGTCCCCGAACCGCGAGGCGAGCATGACCAGCAGCGGCCGGAACCGCTTGCCGCCCGCCCGCACCAGGTGTTGCGCGGCCTCCGTGATGAAGGGGACTTCGCTCTTGGTGGCCTCCAGCAGACCCGCCTCGACGGCGGCCAGTCCGGCCTGGACATCGGTCTCAAGAGCCTGGTCCCGCACGCTCAGTCCGAACGGCCCGACGACGGTCACGAGGGGTACTCCTGTCTGCTGACGATCACGCTGACGATCACCTGGATTGTCGATGTGTCGCTGCCATCACTCAAGCCAGCGTATCCCGTCCGTTTTCGATCACCGAGAGCGCCTGTCCGGTCTCCACACGCGCACCGCCCGAAGAGCCCCGGTATGTTCGAGTGGAGCCGATAACGACCGGAGATTGTGTTTTGTCCAGAACTGTTCTTGACCGAGACGAGCCGGTGGACCCGGAGTTCGACACTCCGCCGGCCCGCGACGACCGTGGTTTCCTCGGCCACCCCCGGGGCCTGGCCACCCTGTCCGGGCTGGAGGTCTGGGAGCGTTTCTCGTTCCTGGGCATGCAGGCGATCCTCGTCCTCTACTTCGCGGACACCGTGGCCGACGGCGGCCTGGGGATGAGCCCGGCGACCGCCGCCTCCGTCTCGGCGGCGTACGCAACCATGGTCTACCTCGTCTCCGTCGCCGGCGGATGGCTCGCCGACCGGATCCTCGGTTCCTACCGGGCCGTGCTGTGGGGCGGCATCCTCATCGCCTGCGGCCACTACCTGATGGCCGTCCCGGCCACCGCGGCGACCTGGGGCGGCCTCGGCCTGATCAGCGCGGGCACCGGCCTGCTCAAGCCCAATGTCGCCAGCATGGTCGGCACGCTCTACCGCACGGACGACGACCGCCGCGACGCAGGCTTCGCCCTCTACTACATGGGCATCAACATCGGCGCGTTCGCCGGCCCGCTGGTCACCGGCTGGCTGGGCGAGCACCGGGGCTGGCACTGGGGCTTCTCGGCCGCCGCGATCGGCATGACCGCAGGCCTCGTCCAGTACGTGCTCGGCCGCCGCCACCTGGCCGGGCGCAAGCACTCCGCCGAGTTCCCCCTCGCACCGGACGCCATGCGGCGCGCCGTACGGCTGATCGCGGGCGGACTGGTCGCCCTGGCCGCGCTGGGCGTGCTGCTGGCCGCCGCCGGATGGCTGACGATGGCCCGGTTCGTCGACGTCCTCACCCTCGTCTCGGTGATCGCCCCGGTCGTCTACTTCACGGTGATGTTCCGCAGCCCACGGGTGACACCCGCCGAGCGGGGCCGGCTGCGCCCGTACGGGGTGCTCTTCCTGGCCTCGGTCGCCTTCAACTTCATCCTCTTCCAGGCGTACTCGACGATGATGCTGCTCGCGTCGGCCAACGCCCGCACCACCCTCCTCGGCTTCGACTTCCCGGCGAGCTGGTACGCCTCGGCGCTCGGCGCGTTCGAGGTGGCGCTGGCGCCGGTGGTGGCGGCCGTGTGGGCCCGGATGGGGCACCGGCAGCCGCACGCCTCCAACAAGATCGCGATCGGTGTGATCCTGGGCGGCCTGTCGTTCCTGCTGATGGTCGTGCCCACCTCCGGCCACGTCGGCGACACGTACACCATCGCCGCCTGGTGGATCGTCGGCTCGTACCTGCTGCTCGGCCTCGGCGACGTGCTGCTGGAGACCTCCGGGATGTCCGCGACCAGCAAGCTCGCGCCCAAGGCGTTCAGCAGCCAGACGATGGCCCTGTGGTTCCTGTCGCTGGCGCTCGCCAACGGCATCCAGGCCCAGGTCGTCAAGATCTACGGGACGGTCCCCGACCCCGTGTACTTCGGCCTGAACGGCGCCGTCGCGGTGGCCGCCGGCCTGGCCGTGATCGCGCTCGCGCCGTGGCTGCGGCGCACGATGCACCCCGTCCACTGAGGCCGAACGGACTGCCGATGAACATCGTCAAGGAGTTCCCCCACGCGACGGCCCACGAGGACGTCCGCATCCCGCTGCGCGACGGGACCCTGCTCTACGCCCGGATCTGGCGGCCGGTCACGGACGAGCCGGTTCCGGCGCTGCTGGAGTACCTGCCCTACCGGCTCACCGACTGGACCGCCCCGCGCGACGCCCAGCGCCACCCCTGGTACGCCGGCCACGGCTACGCCTCGGTCCGGGTCGACGTGCGCGGGCACGGCAACAGCGGCGGCCGGGTGGGCGACGAGTACGACGCCCGCGAACTCGCCGACGGGGTCGAGGTCGTGGAGTGGCTGGCCGCGCAGCCCTGGTGCGACGGCTCGGTCGGCATGTTCGGGATCTCGTGGGGCGGCTTCAACTCCCTCCAGATCGCTGCCCTCGCGCCCGAACCGCTGAAGGCGGTCGTCACGGTGTGCTCCTCCGACGACCGCTACGACAACGACGTGCACTACATGGGCGGCTCGGTGCTGGCCGTGGACATGCACGCGTGGGCGGCGACCATGCTGGCCTTCGCCTCCCGCCCGCCCGACCCGGAGTTCGTGGGCGAGGGCTGGCGGGACGCGTGGCTCGCGCGGCTGGAGTCGGTGGAGCCGCCGGTCCACACCTGGCTCGCGCACCAGACCCGCGACGACTACTGGCGCCACGGCAGCGTCTGCGAGGACTACGGGGCGGTGCGCGCGGCCGTCCTGGCGGTCGGCGGCTGGCACGACCCGTACCGGGACACGGTGCTGCGGCTGGTCGAGCACCTGCCCGAGGGGCGGGTGCGCGGGCTGATCGGGCCGTGGTCGCACCAGTACCCGGACCGCGGGCTGCCGCCGGGCCCGGCGATCGGCTTCCTCCAGGAGACGCTGCGCTGGTGGGACCACTGGCTCAAGGGGGCGGACAACGGCGTCATGGACGAGCCGCTGCTGCGGTCGTGGATCTCGCGGTCGCACCGCCCGGCGACGACGTACGCCGAGCTGCCCGGGCGCTGGGTCGCGGACCCCGCCTGGCCCTCCCCCGCGGTGACCCCCGTGACGTACGCGCTCCAGGGCGCCCCCGTGCAGGTCGCCTCCCCGCAGCACACGGGCCTGGACGCGGGGCGGTTCTTCCCCTTCGGCAACGACGCCGACCTGCCGCCGGACCAGCGCGAGGAGGACGCGAAGTCGGCGTGCTTCGAGTTCCCCGTCCCGGGCACGGGGCCGGTGGAGATCCTGGGCCGCCCGCGCGTGGCCCTGCGGCTGCGCCTGGACGTGCCGTACGGGCAGGTGATCGCCCGGCTGTGCGACGTGGCCCCGGACGGCTCCTCCACCCTGGTCACGCGGGGCGCCCTCAACCTCTCCGCGCGCCGTGGCCGGGACCGGGCCGAGCCGTGGCCGGCGGGCGCGTACGAGGACGTGGCCCTGGAGCTGAACGGCATCGGGCACGCCTTCCCGCCGGGCCACCGGATCCGGCTGGCGCTGTCCTCGGCGTACTGGCCGTGGATCTGGCCGCGGGCCGGCTCCGAGGCGGGCTGGACGCTGGACCCGGCCGCCAGCGCGCTGACCCTGCCGGTGCGCGAGCCGCGGGAGGCGGACGCCGCGGTCGCCTTCGAGGCCCCCGAGCAGGCCGAACCGCTGGGCGTGGTGGTCCCGGAGACCCTGGACGAGCCGCGCCCGGAGCGGCTGGTGGTGCGGGACGTGGCGCGCGGCACCTGGCGGCTGGAGGTGGACCCGCGCTACGGCGGCACGCGGGTCTACCCGGACGGGCTGGAGTTCACCGAGGACGCGCTGGAGGTGTACGAGATCCAGGAGGACGACGCGCTGTCGGCCCGGACCCGCTCGGACTGGCGGATCCGGCTGCACCGGCCGGAGCGGGGCTGGGACGCGCGGATCGAGACCCGCTCGGAGATCAGCTGTGACGCGGGGGGCTTTCTGACGTCGAACGAGGTGGTGTGCCGGGACGGGGAGGAGGTGGTCTTCCACCGCACGTGGGAACGCCGACTGCCGCGGGCCGCGGGCTGACGCTCGCCCTGGCGGCCGGCCGGGGCTCCGCCCCGCACCCCGCGCCTCGAACGCCGGCGGGGCTGGGTTGCGTGCCCGGCGGCGCCGGAAGGCTGCCCGGTGGGCGGCGTTTTCGGGGGCTCCGCCCCCGCACCCCCCGCGCCTCAAACGCCGGCGAGGCTGAGATGGTGCCCGGCGGCGCTGGAGGGCCGCCCGGCGGGACTGGGTGGGGTGCCCGGTGGCGCTGGGTGGGGTGCCCGGTGGCGCTGGGCGCGTGCCGCTGCGCGGCGGCTGGTTGCCGCGCAGCGGCACATCCAGCCCGCGCGGCGTGTGAGCGCACGGGCGCGCAGCGCACGTACGGTGACCGGGGCCCCAGCGGCGCAGGCGTCAGCCGTAGAGGCGTTCCAGGACCACCGCGATGCCGTCCTCCTCGTTGGACAAGGTCACCTCGTCCGCCACCGCGCGCAGTTCACGGTGGGCGTTGGCCATGGCCACGCCGTGGGCGGCCCACGCGAACATCGGGATGTCGTTGGGCATGTCGCCGAACGCGATCGTCCCCGACGCGCAGACCCCGAGGACCTCCGCCGCACGCGCCAGACCGCTCGCCTTGTCGATGCCCGGCGGCTGGAGCTCGACCGTGTGCTCCCCGGCCATCGTCACGTTCACCAGGTGCCCGACCACCGACCGCGCCACCCGCGTCAACTCGTCGTCGTCCAGCTCGGGATGCTGGAGCAGCACCTTGTTGATCGGCGCCGACCACAGGTCCGCGCGCCGCCGCACCCGCACCGTCGCCAGGTGCGGACGCGGCATCCGGTACCCCGGTCCCATGAGCATCTCCACGTCCACCCCCTCCCGGTTCACGGCCACGTACACCTCGCCGATCTCGGCCTCGATCTTGCCGAGCGCCACCTCCGCCAGCTCCCGGTCCAGGGGGACGGAGTGCAGCACACGGCCGCGCGCCGCGTCGTACACCTGCGCGCCCTGCCCGCACACCACGAGCCCCCGGTACCCCAGCCCGTAGAGCACGTGCCGCACCTGCGGAACGGGGCGTCCGGTCACGATGATGTGCTGGGCGCCGACGGCGCGCGCCGTCGCGAGAGCCGTGTACGAGCGGGGCGAGACGGTGTCACCGGCGCGCAGCAGAGTCCCGTCCAGGTCGGTGGCGATCAAGGTGTAGGGGAGGGCGGAAGTCACCCGGCCAAGGATACGGACCCCCTTGGACAAGTCCTACAAATAGCGCCCCAATCCGGCCTCCCGCACGCCCCACCCGCCACGTAACGTGTCGTCCCACACTGTGGCACCGTTGACCAAGCCGCCGGGCCATCCCCGGACCACGTCGGAAGCGAGGCAGTACCCCATGCCCCAGCAGAGCCCCCTCGATGTCCCCGAGGGCGACCCGTTCGGGCCGCACAACCTCCCCTACGGCGTCTTCAGCACCGCGGACGAGCCGCGGCGCCGCATCGGCGTGCGCATCGGCGGGCACGTGCTCGACGCCGGGGCCGTCGCCGTCGCGCTCGGCTCCCCCTACGCCGGCGTGCTGCTGCACCCCAGCCTCAACCCGCTGCTGGCCGCCGGCCGCACCACCTGGCACGACGTACGCCGCGCGCTGACCGCGTGGGTCACCGACCCCGGTCACCGCGAGACGGTCGAGGCGCACCTGCTGCCGCTGGGCGAGGTCACCCTGCACCTGCCGTACGAGGTCGCCGACTACGTCGACTTCTACGCCAGCGAGCACCACGCCACCAACGTGGGCCGGATGTTCCGGCCCGACGGCGACCCGCTGACCCCCAACTGGAAGCACCTGCCCATCGGTTACCACGGCCGCTCGGGCACGATCGTGGTCTCCGGGACCGATGTCGTACGGCCCTCCGGCCAGCGCAAGGCCCCCGCCGACGCCGCCCCCGTCTTCGGGCCGTCCGTCAAGCTCGACATCGAGGCCGAGGTCGGCTTCGTCGTCGGCGCCCCCTCCGAGCAGGGCCGGCCCGTCTCCCTGGGCGAGTACCGCGACCACGTCTTCGGGTTGTTCCTGCTCAACGACTGGTCGGCGCGCGACATCCAGGCCTGGGAGTACGTGCCGCTCGGCCCGTTCCTCGGCAAGTCCTTCGCCACCTCCGTCTCGGCCTGGGTGACGCCGCTGGAGGCCCTCGACGCGGCCCGCGTCGCGACGCCGGCCCGCGACGTCCCGCTGCTGCCCTACCTCGACGACTCCGACGCCGAGGAGCCCGGCGGCTACGACCTGCACATCACGGTGTCGATCAACGGGCAGGAGGTGGCCCGGCCGCCGTTCTCCACCATGTACTGGAGCGCCGCCCAGCAGCTGGCCCACATGACCGTCAACGGTGCCTCGCTGCGCACCGGCGACGTCTTCGGCTCCGGCACGGTCAGCGGCCCGGAGGTCGGCCAGCGCGGCTCGCTGCTGGAGCTGACCTGGAACGGCCGCGACGCCATCGAACTCGCCGACGGCAAGCGCACCTTCCTGGAGGACGGCGACGAGGTCACCCTCACCGCCTGGGCCCCCGGCCCCGACGGCGTCCGCGTGGGCCTCGGCGAGGTCACCGGCCGCATCGTGGGCGCCCCGTAGGACACCCGGCGGGACGGCGGGGCGGCGGACGACACCGCCGCCCCGCCCCCGTTCGGCGGCGTACCGCGTGCGCCCCGCCGGGCCGGCCGGGATGGTGGACGGACGAATGGACAGCGGGAACCCGTACCCCGTACCCCCATCGCGAGGAGCCGCCACCATGCCCGTACGCCGTCCGAAGACCGTCAGGACCGCCCTGGCCTGCGCGGCCGCCGTCTCGCTGGGCCTGCCCACCGTGGCCCCGGCCGCCGCGGTCGAGGGGCCCGCGCCCGACCCGCGCAACGCCAAGGCCATGCGGGACATGGCGACGGCGATCCGGGCCACGGCCAAGTACGCGGACGAGCGGCGGGCGATCAAGGACGGGTACGTTCCGCACGGCGAGGCCTGCATGAACAACCCGTTCGGGACGGGTGCCATGGGCTACCACTACGTCAAGCAGGCCAACTGGGGCTCCACGGACCCCAGCAGGCCCACCGCGCTCCTCTACAGCTACGAGAAGGACAGCCGGGGCCGCCGCACGCTCCAGACCGTGGAGTGGATGGCCACCGACCGGGACCAGGACCTGAAGACCGCCGACGACCGCCCGAGCATGTTCGGCCTCCCCTTCGACGGGCCCATGCCGGGCCACTGGAAGGGCATGCCCAAGCACTACGACCTGCACATGTGGGCGTACAAGGAGAACCCGGCGGGCCGCTTCCACAACTGGAACACGGCGCTGACCTGCCCCCTGAAGACCCCCACCCCACCGACCCCGGGGCACGCCCACTAGGACGTTGGAGTCAGTCGTCCTCGCGGCGCCACTTGTACCGCCACGCCACCTCGAGGCAGGCCATTTCCTCGTCGTGGTAGCCGGGCCGCGGGGGACCCAGACGGTTCGCACCTTCCACGCAGCGCTCGTCTTCGTGGAGTGCGAGGCCGTACACGGCGACGAGCTGGACCCGGCGTTCCGGGTGGTCGAGGAGGGCCGCCATCGCGTCAGTCAACGCGGGATCGCCGGTGCGGGTCTGGCCGGCACTGTGGCAGGCCTCGATCCGTACGTCCGTATCAGGGTCGCTCATCAGCGTCAGGAGCGCGTCACGAGCTTCGTCGGACAGGTACGTCGAGTCCGAGCGTGTGCCGAGACCGGCGGCCACCGCTCGCCGGACGCCGGCGTCGTGGTGATCGACGTGCGCCAGCAGAGCCGCTTCGGCGCGCGGTCCGGCGTACGAGCGGAGGCCCCACAACAGCATGGCGAGGACGGTGCTGTCCGTCTCCTCGGCCGACCATTCGGTGAGGGCGTCCTTGGCGAGGACGCACCACTCCTCCTCGTGGCTGTCGGCGAAGAGCTCGAGCAGCCGCAGCAGCTCGGCACCGAACAACCGGCGGGACGGATCCGCGTCGGCGCGCAAGGCCTCGGCAGCTGACCAGGTCTCCTGCTCACGTCGGTGAGACAGCAGAATGGCGGCCTCGTTCCACGCAGGGTGGTGCTGGTCGCCCTCCAGGGCGCGTGCGATGAGTTCCTCGCACGAGGCACGGACTCCGAGCAGTTCCTCCAGGCGTGTGAGGATCGCCCCGTGCCCGTCCCGCACGGTCACTCCGCCGAGAGCGAGCTCCCCGATCGTGTCGTCCTCACGGTCCGGGACCCGGGTACGCACGACATCGTCTGCGGAGCCGGTGCGACGCCGCAGCTCGGCCTCGGTCCCCGCCTCGTACCAACTGCGGGCGAGATCACGCATCTCCATCAGTTCGGACGCCGGATACCTGTCCCGGATGCTGCCGTCCAGAAGGGCATCGACCAGGGCGGGCGAACCCGAATCGACCGCCTCGCGCAAGGACAGCAGTTCGGCCGGCGCGCACTGACTGGCATCGGCGCCGCGCATGAGAAGCAGTACAGCGATGCCCCCGTGGAACGCCTGGACGGCCGCAGCGAACGCGGCGGACCGGTCGTCGTAGTTCCCGTCGTGCCCGTCATCCTCCAGGAGCTGCCTCACGAGGAACATGTCCCCGGCCCGAGCAGCAGCGATCAGAGGACTCTCCACCGCACCGCTCACACGCCCACCCGCACTCATGAATTCGCTCCCCCACCGTGTTTCCGCAGCTCAGTCTAGGTACCTGTCCACCCGCCGCGGTGGGGGGTACTAGGGGGCGCCGCGCCGGGGCGTGATCAGGGAGAGGTCGAGGTCCATGGGGAAGGGGACCGAGACCTTGAGGCGGTCGTGGAAGATGCCGGTGGCCACGTACGCGCCGGTCGCCGGGTCGAGCTCGTAGACGTAGACGACCGCCCGGCCCTCCTTGTTCTCCACCCTCCAGAAGTGCGGGATCCGGGCGCGGGCGTACTTCAAGGGCTTGGTCTCGCGGTCGCGGCCCACCGTCGGGGGAGACCACCTCGACGGCGAGGCGGACGGACGAGGCGGGGAAGCGGGTCAGTTCCGGACCGCCGACGGCCTCCTCGTCGACCACGACGACATCGGGTTCGGGCCGGTTGTGCCGGTCGATGTCGATGGTGAACTCCCGGACGACCTCCAGTCCGGCCGGCACCAGTGACTGGATCTGCCAGTTGAAGAAGTCGACCGCGCGCATGTGGAAAAGAGTCTGCGGACTCGCGAAGACCAGGCTCCCGTCGATCAGCTCCGTGTGCGGAGGCAGGTCCGGAAGCCGGTCGAGGTCGTCGGCGGTCCAGCCGCCCGCGGGCGGGACCGGCCAGCGGAGCGAGGGCTCCGGCTCGGGGATCTCGGGATCGACGCTCATGTGTGGTGCTCCATGCGACGGAGTCTCGCGAGTGCGTCCAGCATGTCGCCGGGAGATCCCAGGAGAGTTCGCTCTCACGGGTGAGGAATATGCCCCGAGCAAGTGAATTCCGAGCACGTGATGCACGTGGTCCACGTGGTCCACGCGAAAGGGCCCGGCTCCCCCGAGGGAGCCGGGCCCTTGGCCGTACCGGGACCGGGTCAGCGGACGAAGACGCTCGCCTGGCCCGCCAGGTCCAGGAAGTACTGCGGGAACACGCCCAGGGCCACCGTCACCGCCACGCCCACCGCGATCGTCGTCATCGTCAGCGGCGAGGGGACCGCCACCGTCGGGCCGTCGGCCTTCGGCTCGCTGAAGAACATCAGCACGATCACGCGGATGTAGAAGAACGCCGCGATCGCCGACGAGATGACACCGACCACGACCAGCACGCCCGCCCCGCCCTCGGCCGCCGCCGAGAACACCGCGAACTTGCCGGAGAAGCCCGACGTCAGCGGGATGCCGGCGAAGGCCAGCAGGAACACCGCGAACACCGCCGCCGTCAGCGGCGAGCGCCGGCCCAGGCCCGCCCACTTGGACAGGTGCGTGGCCTCGCCGCCCGCGTCGCGCACCAGCGTGACCACCGCGAACGCGCCGATCGTCACGAACGAGTACGCCGCCAGGTAGAACAGCACCGAGGAGACGCCCTTCTCCGACGTCGCGATCACACCGGCCAGGATGAAGCCCGCGTGCGCGATCGAGGAGTACGCCAGCAGCCGCTTCACATCGGTCTGGGTGACCGCGATGACCGCGCCCGCCAGCATCGTGACGATCGCGACGCCCCACATCACCGGCCGCCAGTCCCAGCGCAGGCCCGGCAGGACCACGTACAGCAGCCGCAGCAGCGCGCCGAACGCGGCCACCTTCGTCGCCGCCGCCATGAAACCGGTGACGGGCGTGGGAGCGCCCTGGTAGACGTCCGGGGTCCACATGTGGAAGGGGACCGCGCCCACCTTGAACAGCAGGCCCGTCAGGATCAGCGCACCGCCGATCAGCAGCAGCGCGTCGTTGCCCATGGTCGCGGCCAGTGCCGGGTCGATCTGCGTGACGGTGCCGTCCACCACGTCCGCGATCGCGGCGTACGAGACGGAGCCCGCGTAGCCGTAGACGAGCGCGATGCCGAAGAGCAGGAACGCCGACGAGAACGCGCCGAGCAGGAAGTACTTCACCGCGGCCTCCTGCGACATCAGCCGCTGGCGGCGGGCGACGGCGCAGAGCAGGTACAGCGGCAGCGAGAAGACCTCCAGGGCCACGAACAGCGTCAGCAGGTCGTTGGCCGCCGGGAAGATCAGCATGCCGGCGACCGCGAACAGCGCCAGCGGGAAGACCTCGGTGGTGGTGAAGCCCGCCCGGACGGCGGCCTTCTCGCTGTCGCTGCCCGGTACGGACGCCGCCTGCGCGGCGAACGAGTCGACCCGGTTGCCGTGCGCCTTCGGGTCCAGGCGCCGTTCGGCGAAGGTGAAGACCGCGACGACCGAGGCCAGCAGGATCGTGCCCTGGAGGAACAGCGCCGGCCCGTCCACCGCGATCGCGCCCATCGCCGCGACGTGCGCCTTGCCGGAGCCGTAGCCCGCCCCGGCCAGGGCCACCACCGCCGCGAAGGCCGAGGCCAGCGCGGCGAAGGCCAGGAAGACCTGGACGTAGTAGCGGGACCTGCGCGGGACGAACGCCTCGACGAGGATGCCGACGATCGCCGCGCCCACCACGATCAGCGTGGGCGCGAGCTGGGCGTACTCGATGTGCGGGGCAGGGATCTTGTCGATCGGGTCGGCGGCGGCCAGGCTCCACAGCCCCGCCGCGCCCTGGACTGCTGTCGTGCTCACTTGGCCGCCTCCACCTCAGGAGCAGGGTCCTTCTGCTTCACGTCCGACAGGGTGTACTGCACCGCCGGGTTCACGATGTCCGTCAGCGGCTTGGGGTACACGCCCAGCCCGATCAGCAGCACGATCAGCGGTGTGACCACGAGCATCTCCCGCAGGCGCAGGTCCTTCATGGGGCGGACCTCCTCCGTCACGGGGCCGGTCATCGTGCGCTGGTAGAGCACCAGCGTGTACAGCGCGGCCAGCACGATGCCGAAGGTGGCGACGATGCCGACGACCGGGTACCGGGCGAACGTGCCGACCAGGACCAGGAATTCGCTGACGAAGGGGGCCAGGCCCGGCAGCGAGAGGGTGGCCAGGCCACCGATCAGGAAGGTGCCGGCCAGCACCGGGGCCACCTTCTGTACGCCGCCGTAGTCGGCGATGAGCCGCGAGCCGCGCCGCGAGATCAGGAAGCCGGCGACCAGCATCAGGGCCGCCGTCGACAGACCGTGGTTGACCATGTAGAGCGTCGCGCCGGACTGCCCCTGGGAGGTCATGGCGAAGATGCCGAGGATGATGAACCCGAAGTGCGAGATCGAGGCGTACGCGACCAGCCGCTTGATGTCGCGCTGCCCGACCGCGACCAGCGCGCCGTAGACGATGCTGATCAGGGCCAGGACCAGGACGACCGGCGTGGCCCACTTGCTGGCGTCGGGGAACAGTCCGAGGCAGAAGCGGAGCATCGCGAAGGTGCCGACCTTGTCGACCACCGCGGTGATCAGGACGGCGACCGGGGCGGTGGCCTCCCCCATCGCGTTGGGCAGCCAGGTGTGCAGCGGCCACAGCGGGGCCTTGACGGCGAAGGCGAAGAAGAAGCCGAGGAAGAGCAGCCGCTCGGTGTCGGTGGCCATGTCGAGCTTGCCGGCGGCGCGCGCGTCCATGATCTCGACGAGCGAGAAGTTACCGGCGACCACGTACAGGCCGATGACCGCGGCCAGCATGATCAGGCCGCCGACCAGGTTGTAGAGGAGGAACTTCACGGCCGCGTACGAACGCTGCGCGGCCGCGTTCTCGTCGGACCCCGCGTGGGCGCGGTCCCCGAAGCCACCGATGAGGAAGTACATCGGGATGAGCATGGCTTCGAAGAAGATGTAGAAGAGGAAGACGTCGGTCGCGGCGAACGACATGACGACCATCGCCTCGACCATGAGGATCAGGGCGAAGAAGCCCTGAGTCGGCCGCCACCGCTTGGACGAGGTTTCCAGAGGGTCGGCGTCGTGCCAGCCGGCCCCGATCACGAACGGGATCAGCAGCGCGGTCAGCGCGATCAGCGCCACCCCGATGCCGTCGACGCCCAGTTCGTAGCGGACCCCGAAGGCCGGGATCCACGCGTGCGATTCGGTGAGCTGGTAGCGGGCGCCGCCCGGTTCGAAGCGGACCGCGACGAGCACGGCCAGGGCCAGCGTCGCCAGCGAGAAGAGCAGCGCGAGCCACTTGGCGGCGGTCCGGCGGGCGGCCGGGACGGCCGCCGTGAGGATCGCGCCGACCGCGGGCAGCGCGGCCGTGGCCGTCAGAAGCGGGAAGTTCATGTCACACCGCCCTCATCAGCAGGGTCGCGGCGATGAGGATCGCCGTGCCCCCGAACATCGAGACCGCGTACGAGCGGGCGTAGCCGTTCTGCAGCTTGCGCAGCCGGCCCGAGAGTCCGCCGACGCCGGCGGCCGTCCCGTTGACCGCGCCGTCGACGAGGCTGTGGTCGACGTAGACCAGGGAGCGGGTCAGGTGCTCGCCGCCGCGCACCAGCACGACGTGGTTGAAGTCGTCCTGGAGCAGGTCGCGCCGGGCGGCGCGGGTCAGCAGCGAGCCGCGCGGGGCGAGGACGGGGACCGGCTTGCGGCCGTACATCACCCAGGCGATGGCGACGCCGATCACCAGGGTCACCATGGTGGCGCCGGTGACCACGGCCGCGCTGACCGGCGGGTGGCCGTGCTCGTAGCCGGTGACGGGCTCCAGCCAGTTCAGGAACCGGTCGCCGATCGCGAAGAACCCGCCGGCGAAGACCGACCCGAAGGCCAGCACGATCATCGGGAGGGTCATGGACTTCGGGGACTCGTGCGGGTGCGGCTCGTGACCCTCTTCGTCCGGCTGCCAGCGCTTCTCGCCGAAGAAGGTCATCAGCATCACGCGGGTCATGTAGAACGCGGTGATCGCCGCGCCCAGCAGGGCCACGCCGCCCAGGATCCAGCCCTCGGTGCCGCCCTTCGCGAAGGCCGCCTCGATGATCTTGTCCTTGGAGAAGAAGCCCGACAGGCCCGGGAAGCCGATGATCGCCAGGTAGCCGAGGCCGAACGTGACGAAGGTGATCGGCATGTACGTCCGCAGGCCGCCGTACCTGCGCATGTCCACCTCGTCGTTCATCCCGTGCATCACGGAACCCGCGCCGAGGAAGAGGCCGGCCTTGAAGAAGCCGTGCGTGACCAGGTGCATGATCGCGAAGACGTAGCCGATCGGACCCAGGCCGGCGGCCAGGATCATGTAGCCGATCTGCGACATCGTCGAACCGGCGAGCGCCTTCTTGATGTCGTCCTTCGCGCAACCGACGATCGCACCGAAGAGCAGCGTCACCGCGCCCACGATGGTCACCACCAGCTGCGCGTCCGGAGCGGCGTTGAAGATCGCGCCGGAGCGCACGATCAGGTACACGCCCGCGGTCACCATGGTGGCCGCGTGGATCAGGGCCGAGACCGGGGTCGGGCCCTCCATCGCGTCACCGAGCCAGGACTGCAGCGGCACCTGGGCGGACTTTCCGCAGGCCGCCAGCAGCAGCATCAGGCCGATCGCGGTCAGCGTGCCCTCGCTCGTCTCACCGACCGAGGAGAGCACGGGGCCGAAGGCGAAGGTCCCGAACGTCGTGAACATCACCATGATCGCGATCGACAGGCCCATGTCGCCGACCCGGTTGACCAGGAAGGCCTTCTTCGCGGCGGTCGCCGCGCTGGGCTTGTGCTGCCAGAAGCCGATGAGCAGGTACGAGGCCAGGCCCACGCCCTCCCAGCCGACGTACAGCAGCAGGTAGTTGTCGGCGAGGACCAGCAGCAGCATCGCCGCGAGGAAGAGGTTCAGATAACCGAAGAAGCGGCGCCGGCGCTCGTCGTGCTCCATGTACCCGATCGAGTACACGTGGATCAGCGAGCCCACGCCCGAGATCAGCAGCACGAAGGTCATCGACAGCTGGTCGAGCTGGAAGGCCACGTCCGCCTGGAAGCCCTCGACGGGGATCCAGGTGTACAGGTTCTGCGTCAGGGTCCGGTCGTCGGCGCTGCGGCCCAGCATGTCCGCGAAGAGCACCGCGCCGATCCCGAAGGAGACGGCTGCCAGCAGGGTGCCGATCCAGTGGCCGGTGCGGTCCAGGCGGCGGCCGCCGCACAGCAGCACCACCGCTCCCAGCAGGGGCGCCGCCACCAGCAGCGCAATCAAGTTCTCCACTGTGTACGCCCCTTACAGCTTCATCAGGCTGGCGTCGTCGACCGAGGCCGAGTGGCGGGTACGGAACAGCGACACGATGATCGCCAGGCCCACCACGACCTCCGCGGCGGCGACGACCATCGTGAAGAAGGCGATGATCTGCCCGTCGAGGTTGCCGTGCATCCGGGAGAAGGTGACGAACGCGAGGTTGCAGGCATTGAGCATCAGCTCGATGCACATGAACAGCACGATCGCGTTCCGCCGGATCAGCACGCCGGCCGCGCCGATGGTGAACAGCAGGGCCGACAGGTACAGGTAGTTGACCGGATTCACTGCGGGGCCTCCTCACGCGCGTCCCGGCCCAGGCGCTCGGCCGAGGCCTGCTCCAGGGCCTTCAGGTCGTCCAGCGCCTTGCCGGAGACGTCGCGGATCTGGCCGCGGTCGCGCAGGGTCTTGTTGACGGTCAGCTCGGACGGGGTGCCGTCGGGGAGCAGACCGGGCACGTCCACCGCGTTGTGCCGGGCGTACACGCCGGGCGCGGGCAGCGGCGGGAGCTGGACGCCCTCGCGCACGCGCCGCTCGGCCAGCTCGCGCTGGGTGGCGGCCCGCTCGGTGCGCTCGCGGTGGGTGAGCACCATCGCGCCGACGGCCGCCGTGATCAGCAGCGCGCCGGTGATCTCGAAGGCGAAGACGTACTTGGTGAAGATCAGCGCGGCCAGGCCCTCCACGTGCCCGGCGGAGTTGATCCGGCCGAGTCCGTTGAACTGGGTGAGCCCGGCCTGGGCGAGACCGGCGATCAGCAGGATGCCGAAGCCGAGCGCGCACAGCAGGGCGAGCCAGCGCTGCCCCTTGAGGGTCTCCTTGAGGGAGTCGGCGGCCGTGACACCGACGAGCATGACCACGAAGAGGAAGAGCATCATGATCGCGCCGGTGTAGACGATGACCTGGACGACGCCCAGGAAGTAGGCACCGTTGGCGAGGTAGAACACCGCCAGGATGATCATCGTGCCGGCCAGGCACAGGGCGCTGTGGACGGCCTTCTTCATCAGGATCGTGCACAGCGCCCCGATGACGGCGATCGTGCCGAGCACCCAGAACTGCACGGCCTCGCCGGTGGAGGCGGCAGCGGCGAGCACGCCGTTCACGCGCCCACCTCCCCGTTGCCGGTGCCCGCCGCGTCCGCCGGCTCGCCCTTGGAGACGGCCGCCTGCCGGACCGTCCCCGGCGCCGCGCCCGTGACCAGACCCCGGTAGTAGTCCTGGTCGTCCGTCCCCGGGTACATCGCGTGCGGGGCCTCGACCATGCCCTCCGTCAGCCCGGCGAGCAGCTGCTCCTTGGTGTAGATGAGCGACTCGCGGCTGGCGTCGGCCAGTTCGAACTGGTTCGTCATGGTCAGCGCCCGGGTGGGGCACGCCTCGACGCACAGCCCGCACAGGATGCAGCGGGCGTAGTTGATCTGGTAGACGCGGCCGTAGCGCTCGCCCGGGGAGTAGCGCTCCTCCTCGGTGTTGTCCGCGCCCTCCACGTAGATCGCGTCGGCGGGACAGGCCCAGGCGCACAGCTCGCACCCGATGCACTTCTCCAGACCGTCCGGATGCCGGTTGAGCTGGTGCCGTCCGTGGAAGCGCGGAGCGGTGGTCTTGTGCTCCTCCGGGTACTGCTCGGTGAGCCGCTTCTTGAACATGGCCTTGAAGGTCACGCCGAAGCCGGCCACCGGGTTCTGCCACTTCTCGTCAGCGTCAGACATGTCCAGCACCCTCCTCTCGGTCGCTGTCGGAATTCGTCCCGCCGGCGACCAGCTCCCGCTCGGAGCGGGACCGTCGGCGCGGTACGGGAGCCAGGTGCTGGCCGGGCTTGGGCGGGACCGGGAAGCCGCCCGCCATCGGGTCGAACGGTTCGGCCTCGGCGGCCTTGCCGGCCCGGTCCGCGGCCGCCTTCTCCTTGCGGTCGCGGAAGAGGTCCACGACCAGGGAGAGCAGGAGGACGGCGACCACACCGCCGCCGACGTACAGGACGATCTCGCTGAAGTCGTAACTCTCGTTGCGCAGCGCCCGGACGGTCGCCACCAGCATCAGCCAGACCACCGAGACCGGGATCAGCACCTTCCAGCCGAGCTTCATCAGCTGGTCGTAGCGGACGCGCGGCAGCGTGCCGCGCAGCCAGATGAAGAAGAACAGCAGCAGCTGGACCTTGATGACGAACCAGAGCAGCGGCCACCAGCCGTGGTTGGCGCCCTCCCAGAAGGCACTGATCGGGTACGGGGCCCGCCAGCCGCCGAGGAAGAGGGTGACCGAGACCGCCGAGACGGTGACCATGTTGACGTACTCGGCCAGCATGAACATCGCGAACTTGATGGAGGAGTACTCGGTGTTGAAGCCGCCGACGAGGTCGCCCTCGGACTCCGGCATGTCGAACGGGGCGCGGTTGGTCTCACCGACCATCGTGACGACGTAGATGATGAAGGAGACCGGCAGCAGCACGATGAACCAGCGGTCGGCCTGCGCCTCGACGATCGCGGAGGTGGACATCGAGCCGGAGTAGAGGAACACCGACGCGAAGGCCGCGCCCATCGCGATCTCGTAGCTGATCATCTGTGCGCAGGAGCGGAGCCCGCCGAGCAGCGGGTACGTCGATCCGGACGACCAGCCGGCGAGCACGATGCCGTACACGCCGACCGAGGCCACCGCGAGGATGTAGAGCATCGCGATCGGCAGGTCGGTCAGCTGCATCGTGGTGCGCTGCCCGAAGATCGACACCTCGTCGCCGGGCGGCCCGAAGGGGATCACGGCGATCGCCATGAAGGCCGGGATCGCGGCGACGATGGGGGCCAGGACGTAGACCACCTTGTCGGCCCGCTTGACGACGATGTCCTCCTTCAGCATCAGCTTGACGCCGTCGGCGAGGGACTGCAGGAAGCCCCAGGGGCCGTGCCGGTTGGGCCCGATGCGCAGCTGCATCCAGGCGACCACCTTGCGCTCCCACACGATGGAGAAGAGCACCGTGACCATCAGGAACGCGAAGCAGAAGACGGCCTTGACGACCACGAGCCACCAGGGGTCACGGCCGAACAGCGACAGGTCCTCGGCCGCGAGGACGTGCGGCTGCGCCGCGAACTGGGCGAGGTGGATCACGCTCGCACCTCCCGTGCGGGGGCCGGGGCGGTGCCCGGCCGAAGGACGTGGGTACGGGGCCGCGGGCCTGCGGCCGCCGTGGGCGCGGTGGCGGTCACGACGCCACCTCCGCGTCCGCGCCGGCCGGGACCTCGGGGCCGGCGGGGCCGATCCGGACCAGCGTTCCGACGTGGGCGCCGGTGTCGGCACGCACGCCGTGGCCCCGGGAGTTCAGGGGGAGCCAGACCACGCGGTCGGGCATCTCGGTGATCTGGAGCGGGAGGACGACCGTGCCCGAGGGGCCGGTGACGGCGAGCGAGTCGCCGTTCTTGACACCGGTCTCGGCGGCCGTGGCGGCCGACAGGCGGGCGGTGGCCGCGTGCCGGGTGCCGGCCAGCGCGTCGTCGCCCTCCTGGAGCCGGCCGAGGTCCAGCAGCAGCCGGTGGCCGGCCAGCACCGCCTCGCCGGCGGCCGGGCGCGGCAGCGGCCGGGTCTGCGCGGCGGCCTCGGTGGCGCGGTCGCCGGTCCACGGGCCGAGCCGGTCGAGCTCGCGGCGCACGGCGTGCACGTCGGGCAGTGCGAGCGGGTGGCCGGCGGCGTCGGCCAGCATGTGCAGCACCCGCAGGTCGGCCGGGGCCAGCCGGCGGGTCATCATGTCGGGCTTGAGGGCGGCCTCGAAGGGGCGCAGCCGGCCTTCCCAGTTGAGATACGCGCCCGGCTTCTCGGCGACGGCCGCGACCGGCAGGACCACGTCCGCGTGGGCCGTGACCTCGCTCGGGCGCAGTTCCAGGCTGACCACGAAGGCCTCCTGGAGCGCCTGCCGGGCCCGCTCCGGGTCGGGCAGGTCCGTGACCTCGACGCCGCCGACCAGCAGGGCGCCGAGTTCGCCGGTGACCGCGGCCTCGACGATCTGGCCGGTGTCGCGGCCGTAGCGGTGCGGCAGCCCCGGCAGGCCCCACACCGCGGCCACCTCGTCGCGGGCCCGCGGATCGGTCGCAGGCCGGGCACCGGGCAGCAGGGAGGGCAGCGCGCCCGCCTCGACCGCCGCCCGTTCGCCGGCCCGGCGCGGGATCCACACCAGAGCGGCGCCGGTCGCCGCGGCCGCCGAGACGGCGGCGGTCAGCCCGCCGGGCACGCCCGCCAGCCGCTCGCCGACGACGATGACCGCACCGGGGGCGCGCAGCGCCTCCGCCGCCTCGGCCCCGCCCGCCTCCAGGCCGGTGCGCGAGGCCAGCGCGGCCAGCCACTCCGGCTCGGTGCCGGGAGCGGCGGCCAGCAGCCGGCCGCCCGCCTTCTCCAGGCCCCGGGTCGCGAACGGCGCCAGCGCGTACGTCTGCTGCCTGTGCTTGCGGTGGGCCTTGCGCAGCCGCAGGAAGACCCCGGGGGCCTCCTCCTCCGCCTCGATGCCGACGAGCAGGACGGCCGGGGCCGCCTCCAGCTCCGTGTACGTGACGCCCCCGCCGCCGAGGTCCACGCCGCGGCCGGCGACGGTCGCGGCCAGGAAGTCGGCCTCCTCGGCGCTGTGCACGCGCGCCCGGAAGTCGATGTCGTTGGTGTCGAGCACGACGCGCGCGAACTTGGCGTACGCGTAGGCGTCCTCGACGGTGAGCCGGCCGCCGGTGAGCACGCCCGCCCGGCCGCGCGCACCGGTCAGGCCCGCCGCGGCCGCGGCCAGGGCGTCCGGCCAGCTCGCCT
This sequence comes from Streptomyces sp. NPDC090022, assembly GCF_044748145.1. Classification (NCBI taxonomy): domain Bacteria; kingdom Bacillati; phylum Actinomycetota; class Actinomycetes; order Kitasatosporales; family Streptomycetaceae; genus Streptomyces; species Streptomyces sp. NPDC090022. The sequence goes on along the minus strand of NZ_JBIVFN010000012.1, from coordinate 23,513 downwards.
CCTTCAGCACCCCGTCCGCGTCCCGCACCAGCGGGGTCGTCAGCCGGTCCGGGCGCTGCGCGTAGCGGAACGCGAAGCGGCCCTTGTCGCAGATCCACTCCTCGTTGACCTCGGGGTCCTCCGCGGCCAGGCGGCGCAGCACCTTGCCCCGGCGGTGGTCGGTGCGGGTGGCGCAGCCGCCGGCGCACTGCTCGCACACGCTCGGGGAGGAGACGAGGTCGAAGGGGCGGGAGCGGAACCGGTAGGCGGCCGAGGTGAGCGCGCCGACCGGGCAGATCTGGATGGTGTTGCCGGAGAAGTACGACTCGAACGGGTCGCCCTCGCCGGTGCCGACCTGCTGGAGCGCGCCGCGTTCCAGGAGCTCGATCATCGGGTCGCCGGCGACCTGGTTGGAGAAGCGGGTGCAGCGCGCGCACAGCACGCACCGCTCGCGGTCCAGGAGCACCTGGCTGGAGATCGGCACGGGCTTCTCGTACGTGCGCTTGCGGCCCTCGAAGCGGGAGTCGCTGTTGCCGTGCGACATCGCCTGGTTCTGCAGCGGGCACTCGCCGCCCTTGTCGCAGACCGGGCAGTCCAGCGGGTGGTTGATGAGCAGCAGCTCCATCACGCCGCGCTGGGCCTTGTCGGCGACCGGGGAGGTCGCCTGCGTCTTGACCACCATGCCGTCGGTGCAGGTGATGGTGCACGACGCCATCGGCTTGCGCTGGCCCTCGACCTCGACGATGCACTGCCGACAGGCGCCGACCGGGTCGAGGAGCGGGTGGTCGCAGAAACGGGGGATCTCCACGCCGATCTGCTCGGCGGCCCGGATGACCAGCGTGCCCTTGGGCACGGACAGCTCGACGCCGTCGATCGTCAGGGAGACCTGGTCCTCTGCCGGGGCGGTCATGCGGTCACCTCCGTGGCCGTGTCGGCCCAGAGGGTCGACTTCCTGGGGTCGAAGGGGCAGCCCTTGCCCGTGATGTGCTGCTCGTACTCGTCGCGGAAGTACTTCAGCGAGGAGAAGATCGGGCTGGCCGCGCCGTCGCCGAGCGCGCAGAAGGACTTGCCGTTGATGTTGTCGGCGATGTCGTTCAGCTTGTCGAGGTCGGACATGACGCCCTTCCCGGCCTCGATGTCGCGCAGCAACTGGACCAGCCAGTACGTGCCCTCGCGGCACGGCGTGCACTTGCCGCAGGACTCGTGGGCGTAGAACTCCGTCCAGCGGGTCACGGCACGCACCACGCAGGTCGTCTCGTCGAAGCACTGGAGCGCCTTGGTGCCCAGCATCGAGCCGGCCGCGCCGACGCCCTCGTAGTCCAGGGGCACGTCGAGGTGCTCGTCGGTGAACATCGGCGTGGAGGAGCCGCCCGGGGTCCAGAACTTCAGCCGGTGCCCGGGCCGCATCCCGCCGCTCATGTCGAGCAGCTGGCGCAGGGTGATGCCGAGCGGGGCCTCGTACTGGCCGGGGCCGGCGACGTGGCCCGAGAGCGAGTAGAGCGTGAAGCCCGGGGACTTCTCCGTCCCCATCGCCTTGAACCACTCCTTGCCCTTGTTGAGGATCGCGGGAACCGAGGCGATCGACTCGACGTTGTTGACGACAGTGGGGCAGGCGTAGAGGCCTTCCACCGCGGGGAAGGGGGGACGCAGCCGGGGCTGTCCGCGCCGGCCTTCGAGCGAGTCGAGGAGAGCGGTCTCCTCACCACAGATGTACGCGCCCGCGCCCGCGTGCACCGTCAGTTCGAGATCGAGACCGCTGCCCAGGATGTCGCGGCCGAGGTAGCCGGCTTCGTACGCCTCGCGCACCGCCTCGTGCAGGCGTCGCAGCACCGGCACGACCTCGCCGCGCAGGTAGATGAAGGCGTGCTGCGAGCGGATCGCGTAGCAGGCGATGACGATGCCCTCGATGAGGGAGTGCGGATTGGCGAAGAGGAGGGGGATGTCCTTGCAGGTTCCCGGCTCGGATTCGTCGGCGTTGACGACGAGGTAGTGCGGCTTGCCGTCGCCCTGCGGAATGAACTGCCACTTCATTCCGGTGGGGAAGCCCGCGCCGCCGCGTCCGCGCAGACCCGAGTCCTTCACGTACGCGATCAGGTCGTCCGGCGACATCGCGAGCGCCTTGCGCAGGCCCTCGTAGCCCTCGTGGCGCCGGTAGGTCTCCAGCGTCCACGAACGGGGGTCGTCCCAGAAGGCCGAGAGCACGGGGGCGAGGAGCTTCTCCGGGCTCGTGCCTCCCCCAGCCTCCGGCTGGGAGGTGCCCCCGTGACTTTCCTTTGACGACACGGACATCACTCCCCTCCTTCTGCCGCGGTCTCACCACGCGGGTGGACGATCTTGTGCTGCTCCGGGGATTCGCCGCGGGCGATGCGCAGACCGATCAGGGAGGCGCGGCCGGCGCCGCCGGAGGCCTCGACCGCGCCCTCGCGCTGGTCGGGGAACCCGGCCAGGATCCGGGCGGTCTCCTTGTACGTGCACAGCGGCGCGCCGCGGGTCGGCGCGACCTCGCGGCCGGCGATCAGGTCGTCGACCAGGGCCTTGGCGGACTCGGGGGTCTGGTTGTCGAAGAACTCCCAGTTGACCATCACCACGGGGGCGAAGTCGCAGGCCGCGTTGCACTCGATGTGCTCCAGCGTGACCTTGCCGTCGGCGGTGGTCTCGTTGTTGCCGACCCCGAGGTGCGCCTTGAGCTCGTCGAAGATGGCGTCGCCGCCCATCACCGCGCACAGGGTGTTCGTACAGACGCCCACCTGGTAGTCGCCCGACGGCTTGCGCCGGTACATCGTGTAGAAGGTCGCCACCGCCGTGACCTCGGCGGTGGTCAGGCCGAGCACCTCGGCGCAGAAGCGGATGCCGGTACGCGAGACGTAGCCCTCCTGCGACTGCGTCAGGTGCAGCAGCGGCAACAGCGCGGAGCGGCTGTCGGGGTAGCGGGCGATGATGTCCGCCGCGTCGGCTTCGAGCCGCGCGCGGACGTCCGCCGGGAAGTCGGGGGCCGGCAGCTGGGGCATGCCCAGCGCGACCCCTTGGTTCGAAGGACTGGCGGTCATCGGTCGACGCCTCCCATCACGGGGTCGATGGAGGCGACGGCGACGATGACGTCGGCGACCTGGCCGCCCTCGCACATCGCGGCCATGGCCTGCAGGTTGGTGAAGGACGGGTCGCGGAAGTGGACCCGGTAGGGGCGGGTGCCGCCGTCGGAGACGACATGGACGCCGAGCTCGCCCTTGGGGGATTCGACGGCCGTGTACGCCTGGCCGGGCGGGACCCGGAAGCCCTCGGTCACCAGCTTGAAGTGGTGGATGAGGGCCTCCATGGAGGTGCCCATGATGTTCTTGATGTGGTCGAGCGAGTTGCCGAGCCCGTCGGGGCCCATGGCCAGCTGCGCCGGCCAGGCGATCTTCTTGTCGGCGACCATGACCGGGCCCGGCTCCAGCCGGTCCAGGCACTGCTCCACGATGCGCAGCGACTGGCGCATCTCCTCCAGGCGGATCAGGAAGCGTCCGTAGGAGTCGCAGGTCTCGGTGGTCGGGACGTCGAAGTCATAGGTCTCGTAGCCGCAGTACGGGTCGGTCTTGCGCAGGTCGTGCGGCAGGCCGGCGGAGCGCAGGATCGGTCCGGTGGCGCCGAGCGCGAGGCAGCCGGTCAGGTCGAGGTAGCCGACGTCCTGCATACGGGCCTTGAAGATCGGGTTGCCGGTGGCGAGCTTGTCGTACTCCGGCAGGTTCTTCTTCATGGTCTTCACGAAGTCGCGGAGCTGGTCGACGGCGCCCGGGGGCAGGTCCTGGGCGAGTCCGCCGGGGCGGATGAACGCGTGGTTCATGCGCAGGCCGGTGATCAGCTCGTAGATGTCGAGAATGAGTTCACGATCACGGAACCCGTAGATCATGATCGTGGTGGCGCCCAGTTCCATGCCGCCGGTGGCGATGCACACCAGGTGCGAGGAGAGCCGGTTGAGCTCCATCAGCAGCACGCGGATGACGGTGGCGCGGTCGGGGATCTGGTCGGTGATGCCGAGCAGTTTCTCGACGCCCAGGCAGTACGCGGCCTCGTTGAAGAACGGGGTCAGGTAGTCCATGCGCGTCACGAAGGTGGTGCCCTGCGTCCAGTTGCGGAATTCGAGGTTCTTCTCGATTCCGGTGTGCAGGTAGCCGATGCCGCAGCGGGCCTCGGTGACCGTCTCGCCGTCGATCTCCAGGATCAGGCGGAGCACTCCGTGGGTGGACGGGTGCTGGGGACCCATGTTGACGACGATCCGCTCGTCGTCGGCCTTGGCGGCGGACCGGACGATCTCGTCCCAGTCGCCGCCGGTGACGGTGTAGACGGTGCCCTCGGTGGTCTCGCGGGAGGACGCGTGGTGCGATGCGTTGCCGGTGTTCATCAGCTGTACGACCTCCGCTGGTCGGGAGCCGGGATCTGGGCGCCCTTGTACTCGACGGGAATGCCGCCGAGCGGGTAGTCCTTGCGCTGCGGGAAGCCCTGCCAGTCGTCCGGCATCATGATCCGGGTGAGGGCCGGGTGCCCGTCGAAGATCAGGCCGAAGAAGTCGTACGCCTCGCGCTCGTGCCAGTCGTTGGTCGGGTAGACGGCGACGAGCGACGGGATGTGCGGGTCGGCGTCGGGGGCCGTGACCTCCAGCCGGATCAGCCGGCCGTGGGTGAGCGAGCGCAGGTGGTAGACCGCGTGCAGTTCCCGCCCCTTGTCCCCGGGGAAGTGCACGCCGGAGACGCCGGTGCACAGCTCGAAGCGCAGCGCCGGGTCGTCACGCAGGGTGCGTGCCACTTGTACGAGGTGTTCGCGGGCGATGTGGAAGGTGATCTCGCCGCGGTCGACGACCGTCTTGTCGATGGCGTTCTCGGGGACGAGGCCCTGTTCCTCCAGGGCGCCCTCCAGCTCGTCGGCGACCTCGTCGAAGTAGGAGCCGTACGGGCGCGGGGAGGCGCCGGGCAGGGTGACCGCGCGGACCAGGCCGCCGTAGCCGCTGGTGTCGCCGCCGCCCCGGGCGGCGCCGAACATGCCGGTGCGGACGGCGATGACCTCGGGCCCGTCCTGGGCGCGCGGAGCCGGAACACCGTTCCCGTTCCCGTTCCCGTTGCCGTCGCCGCTGCCGTTCCCGTTCTGCGGCTCGTGGGTCTCGCTCATCGGAGCAGCCCCTTCATTTCGATGGTGGGGAGTGCCTTCAGGGCTGCCTCCTCCGCCTCGCGGGCCGCTTCCTCCTGGTTCACACCGAGCTTGGAGCTCTGGATCTTCTGGTGGAGCTTGAGGATGGCGTCCAGCAGCATCTCGGGGCGCGGCGGGCAGCCGGGGAGGTAGATGTCGACCGGGACGATGTGGTCGACGCCCTGGACGATCGCGTAGTTGTTGAACATGCCGCCCGAGGAGGCGCACACGCCCATCGAGATGACCCACTTGGGAGCGGGCATCTGGTCGTAGACCTGACGCAGCACCGGCGCCATCTTCTGGCTGACCCGCCCCGCCACGATCATCAGATCGGCCTGGCGCGGCGAGCCGCGGAAGACCTCCATGCCGAAGCGGGCCAGGTCGTAGCGGCCCGCACCCGTCGTCATCATCTCGATGGCGCAGCAGGCCAGGCCGAAGGTGGCGGGGAAGACGGATGCCTTGCGCACCCAGCCCGCGGCCTGTTCGACGGTGGTCAGCAGAAAGCCGCTCGGCAGCTTCTCTTCCAGTCCCATGGAAAACTCAGCCCCTCAGTCCCATTCCAGGCCGCCGCGCCGCCAGACGTACGCGTAGGCGACGAAGACGGTGAGCACGAAGAGCAGCATCTCGACGAGCCCGAAGATCCCCAGGGCGTCGAAGGTGACGGCCCAGGGGTAGAGGAAGACGATCTCGATGTCGAAGACGATGAAGAGCATCGCCGTCAGGTAGTACTTGATGGGGAAGCGGCCGCCGCCGGCCGGCACCGGGGTCGGCTCGATGCCGCACTCGTATGCCTCTAGCTTCGCTCGGTTGTACCGTTTCGGGCCGATCAGCGTGGCCATGACCACGGAGAAGATCGCAAACCCTGCGCCGAGGGCGCCGAGCACGAGGATGGGCGCGTAGGCATTCACGCTCCTCGCTCCTTCCAGTCGTCCTTGACCGTTGGACCGCTGTGGGCCGGCCAGGGAGCCCCGCCCCGAAGATCGCCCTCCATGGTGCGAGGTCGCATGTGAGGCAGTTCACAAGCCGGACTGGTGCGCATCCTATGCCTGTCGGTCTGTGATCTGCGACACGGGTAACAACAACGAGTTTGTGATCTCCACCACCAGACGAAGGATCATGAAGCCCGAACAGTGGTGATCTTCATACGCGAAGCATCCATGTGATCACCAAAGGTGACATCCACAGCCGTTACCGCAGGTGGAACGGGTGCCGCACTATCAAATGATGGTCCGTGCAGGCAAATTGGCAGGGCGGTCGCCCAACTGGTAAGGGAATCCGCCTCACCCGGGCGGATGAGGACCCGCGCCCGGAAGTGGACGCGTGCATCCGTTCACGAACCCGCGACGGATACCTCACAGACGGATCACGGGCCGGACACAGCCACCTCACGGCGAGATATTTCTGTGACCTGCATCACACCACAGAAGGCCCTTCAAAAGGGGGCTTGGCCAACTGTTGCGATGAGTGCTAAGTGGCGGTCAAAACGGACTAAATATGGAAAGCCCATGATCACGGGCTTGTGAGGGGGTGTCCGAATCGTCCGTTACGGCGTCAATAAGGAATGCAGGGCGCCCGGTTCGCGCCATCGGCGCGCAACTGTGGTGCAGACCACGTTTCTTGATGGGACCCCCACAGCCCTGATAGCGGTTGTTCTCATGTCCCACACCGCTCACATACCCAGCCACCGGAAGCCCCGTCGCAGCGCCTCGAAGCTCGCGGTTCGCGCCGGAGTTGCCGGTGGCGTTCTCAGCACCCTGGCGATGGCCGGCACGGCGAGCGCGTCCCCCGCCGCCGAGCCCGTGACCGAGACGCTCGAGATGCCGGTCCTGAACATGGACCTGAGCACCGAGGTGTCCACCGCCGTTGCCAAGGCCGCGGACAACACGCGTGCGGCGGCCCTCCAGGGCGAGCTGAGCTCGCTCGAGGAGACCGCCCGCACCGGTGCCGCCGCCGAGGCCAAGCAGGCCAAGGAGCAGGCGCAGAAGAAGGCCGAGCAGAAGGCGAAGGAGGAGGCCGAGCGCAAGGCCGCCGCCGAGCGCGCCACGCGCGGCACCGAGCGCACCGACCTCTCCACCAAGTCCGCCTCCACGGGCTCCGGCTCGGGCTCCTCGGTCACCACCCCGAGCGCCCCGGCGACCGGCAACGCCGCCACCATCGTGAACTTCGCCCGCGCGCAGGTCGGCAAGGCGTACGTCATGGGCGCCACCGGCTCCTCCGCGTACGACTGCTCGGGCCTGGTGCAGGCCGCGTACCGCGCGGCGGGCATCAAGCTGGACCGCACCTCCCAGGACCAGTCCCTGGCCGGCCGCTCCGTCTCGCTGAGCGCGCTGCAGCCGGGCGACATCCTCTACTGGGGCGGCAAGGGCAGCGCCTACCACGTCGCCATCTACGTCGGCGGCGGCAAGTTCGTCGGCGCGCAGAACCCCAGCACGGGCATCGTCGAGCGCTCCCTGAGCTACGACAAGCCGTCGGGCGCCGTCCGCGTCCTCTGACGGCGACCACGCCACACACCAAGGCCGGTACTCCCCCGCTCGGGGGCGGAGTACCGGTCTTCGTGCGCCACGGCGCCTGCCTCTACCATCCCTTCGGAAGGGGTGGTCGCATGAACACACCGCGGGACGTGGACGCACCGCGGGCTCCGCGCGTCCCCGACCCCGACGGCCGGACGGGCCTCCTCGCCGCCCTCGGCCTCGGGCTGTTCGCCCTGGGCGGCTGGCTGATCAACACCACCCGGCCGTGGAACCGCCCCTTCGACCTCACCCTGCTCCTGACGGGCTGGGGCCTGTCCCTGGCCGCCCTCGCCGCCGGCGTGGTCCTCACCCTGGCCTGCGTCCGCGCCGTCCACCGCACCCCGGACCCCGTGAACCCCACTCACCCCACCCACCCCGCGGACCCCACGCACCCCGGCCGGCCCACGCACCCCCGGTAGGACGTCTCTTCCGGCACGCCGCCGTGACGCGCGCCCCGCCGGGCGGGACCATGCCGGAGGTGAGCACCAGCGCCGGTACGACGCCGCAGCACCGCCGTTTCCACGACCCGGGACGGCGTACGTTCCTGACCGCCCTGGGCGCGGCGGCGACCTTCGCCACCGGGGTCCCCGCCCATGCCACCCCCGCCGCCCGGGACGCCGCCGGCGCCGACGAGTACGTCGACGTCCAGCTGCTCAGCATCAGCGATCTGCACGGCTACCTCCAGGGCGCCCCCGGCGGACACTCCGTCATCACCGGCAACGGCGGCCTCACCTACACCGTCGGGGGCGTGGCCGCCATGGCCACCCATCTGGAGCGGCTGCGCGACGGCCGCCGCAACTCGCTCTTCTTCACGCCCGGCGACGCCTTCTGCGGCTGGGAGTTCGACGCGGCCGCCTTCGCCGACGAACCGACGATCGAGGCCCTGAACCGCATGGGGCTCGACTTCGCCACCGCCGGCAACCACGAGTTCGACAAATCGCCCGCCATGCTGCAAAGGCATATGGAACAGGGCATCCCGTTCCCGGTGGCGGGCCGGGACACCGCCTTCACCGACTCCTCCGGCCTGCCCTTCCACGGCGCCGACTTCCGCTACTACAGCGCCAACGTCGTCCGCACCACCGACGGCCTGCCGGTGCTGCCGCCGTACCACGTCGAGTACGTCACCGCCCCCGACGGCCGGCTCCTGCCGATCGGTTTCATCCACCTCACCGCGCTGGGCACCGAGCGCTTCCCCGGCTCCTTCCAGCCCGGCCTGGCCACCCTCGACGAGATCGCCACCGCCGACTCCTGCGCGGCGCTGCTCAAGGCCCGGGGCGTCAACGCGATCGTGCTGAGCATGCACGACGGCGCCGTGGCCGGCGGTGACTTCAACAGCGGCACCGACCCCTCGGGCCCCGCCCTCGACCTCGCGCTGCGCGTCTCCCCCGACATCGACGCGATCGTCACCGGGCACTGGCACACCCGCTTCACGATGATGGTCCCCGACCCGGACGGCCGCCCCCGTCCGTTCGTCGAGGCCGGCTGCTACGGGCAGGTCGTCAACGAGATCAGCCTGCGGCTCGACCCGGCCACCGGCGCGGTGGTCCGCGAGCTGACCGTCTCCACCAACCACCCCAACACCCGCGACGTCACCCCCCACCCGGAGCTGAAGGCCGTCGCCGACTACTGGGCGGGCCAGGCCACCGCCCGCGACCGTTCCCGCATCGGCCGCCAGACCGGCTCCTTCTCCCGTACGCGGAACACGGCCGGCGAGTCCACCATGGGCGACCTCGTCGCCGACTGGGCCCTGTGGGCGGGCCAGCGGCCCACGGATCCCGAGAACGACGCCAACATCCACCCCAACGTCCCCGCCCAGCTCGCCCTGGTCGCCGTCGCCCCCCGGTTCGGGCAGGCCGTCATCGCCGGGGACCTGCCCCTGGACACGGCCTCCGGCGGCGCCGTCACCTTCGGCCGCGCCTGGCGGGCGGTCGGCTTCGGGGACCCGGTCGTCAGCGCCTGGGTGACCGGGCAGCAGCTCCACGACGCCCTGGAGCAGCAGTGGACGCGGGAGGAGGACGGGGCCTTGCGTTTCGCGCCCCTGGCGGTCTCCCGGAACGTCCGCTACTCCTTCGACGCGCAGGGCCCCGCCGGGGACCGCGTGGAGCCCTCCGACGTCCTCGTGGACGGCGTACCGCTCGACCCCGCCCGCAGCTACCGGCTGGCGGCCCCCTCGTACACGTTCCTCGCCCATGACGGCTACCCGGCGCTGGAGGGCTTCCGGGAGCCGTACCGGCACCAGCGCGACTACGAGAGCTTCATCGCCTTCGTCCGCGCGGCCCAGGTCCTCTCACCGCCGCCCACGAACCGGGTCACGGCCCGCAACACCGGCCGGCCCGCCGCCGACGTGGGCACCGTCACCGAGCCCCCGGTACCGCTGCGGCCGGACGGGACCCCGCTGCCCCGCCCGGAGGCCGCGATCGTCACGGCGGGCGGCCCGCGCACCCCCGAGGAGGGCTACCGCCCGCCCTGCTGAAGGAACGGACCCGGACCCCGGGCCTATGCCTTGGGAGCCACCTTGCTCAGACCGTTGATGATGCGGTCCATCGCGTCGCCGCCCGTCGGGTCCGTCAGGTTGGCCAGCATCTTCAGCGTGAAACGCATCAGCACCGGGTGCGTCAGACCGCGCTGGGTGGCGATCTTCATGACGGCCGGGTTGCCGATCAGCTTCACGAAGGCGCGGCCCAGCGTGTAGTAGCCGCCGTAGGTCTCCTTGAGCACCTTCGGGTAGCTGTGCAGCGCCAGTTCGCGCTGCGCCGGGGTCGCCCGGGCGTGTGCCTGCACGATGACGTCGGCCGCGATCTGGCCCGACTCCATGGCGTACGCGATGCCCTCGCCGTTGAACGGGTTGACGAGCCCGCCCGCGTCGCCGACCAGCAGCAGGCCCTTGGTGTAGTGCGGCTGGCGGTTGAAGGCCATCGGCAGGGCCGCGCCGCGGATCGGCTGCGTCATGTTCTCGGGGGTGTAGCCCCAGTCCTCGGGCATGGACGCGCACCAGGCCTTGAGGACCTCGCGCCAGTCCAGCTCCCGGAAGGCGGAGGAGGAGTTGAGGATGCCCAGGCCCACGTTGGACGTGCCGTCGCCCATGCCGAAGATCCAGCCGTACCCGGGCAGCAGCCGGTCCTGCGGGCCGCGCCGGTCCCACAGCTCCAGCCAGGACTCCAGGTAGTCGTCGTCGTGGCGCGGGGAGGTGAAGTACGTCCGCACGGCCACGCCCATCGGGCGGTCCTCGCGCCGGTGCAGCCCCATCGCCAGCGACAGCCGGGAGGAGTTGCCGTCGGCGGCGACCACCAGCGGGGCGCTGAAGGTGACCGGGGTCTTCTCCTCGCCCAGCTTCGCGTGCACGCCGGTGATGTGGCCCGTCCGCGGATCCCGGACCGGCTCGCCGACGGTGCACCGCTCGTACAGCCGCGCGCCGGCCTTCTGCGCCTGCCGGGCCAGGGTCTCGTCGAAATCATCACGCTTACGGACGAGTCCGTAGTCCGGGTACGAGGCCAGCTCGGGCCAGTCCAGCTGGAGCCGCTGCCCGCCGCCGATGATCCGCAGGCCCTTGTTGCGCAGCCAGCCGGCCTCCTCGGAGATGTCGATGCCCATCGCCACGAGCTGCTTGGTGGCGCGCGGGGTGAGTCCGTCGCCGCAGACCTTCTCGCGCGGGAAGGCCGTCTTCTCCAGCAGCAGGACGTCCAGACCGGCCTTGGCCAGGTAGTACGCGGTCGTCGAACCGGCGGGCCCGGCCCCGACGACGATCACATCCGCGGTGTGTTCGGAGAGGGGCTCGGTCACTGCGGGGTCTCCCGAAGACTCAAAGGGGGTGCCGGCCGGCACAGGACATGTGCAGTCTATGCAGCGAGAGAGATCGCGAATCCGAAGGGCCGCCACGATGACCAACTCGCCCGTCTCGCCGACCCGGCCGCTCCCCGCCGTATCGCTGCGCGTCCCCACCGACGAGGACGCCCACGCCTGGCACCGCGTCTTCGCCGACGGGGACGTCATGGAGTTCCTCGGCGGCCGCGCCGAACTGTCGGTGTACGAGGAGCTCACCGCACGCCAGCGGCTGCACGACGCCCGGCACGGCTTCTGCCTGTGGACCCTGCTCGACGACGGGGGCCGGGTCATCGGCTTCACCGGCGCGCAGCCGTGGCCGGAGGAGAAGGAGTGGGGCCCGGTCGGCGAGATCGAGATCGGCTGGCGCCTGGGCCGGGAGTACTGGGGCCGCGGCTACGCGACCGCGGCCGCCGAGGCGACGGTCGCCCGCGTACGGGCGGCCGGCCTCCCCCGGGTCTGCGCGATGGTCGACGCCCGCAACGCCCGCTCGGTGGCGGTGGCGGAACGTCTCGGCATGCGCCTGGCCGCGGAGTTCACCACCCCGAGCGGCAACCCGGCCCGCCGCTACGAACTGGACCTCTAGCCCCGGCCCGGGCGGCGGCGCGCCACCGGATGAGCGTCTAGAAGACGGACAGTCCGGTCAGGGTGGTGAAGCGGTCCAGGGCCGCCACGCCCGCCACGGAGTTCCCGCGCGCGTCCAGTCCGGGGCTCCACACGGCGAGCGTGCAGGCGCCCGGTACGACGGCGACGATCCCGCCGCCGACCCCGCTCTTGCCGGGCAGCCCGACGCGGTAGGCGAACTCGCCCGCCGCGTCGTACGTGCCGCAGGTCAGCATGACCGCGTTGATCTGCTTGGCCTCACTGCGCGTCAGCAGCCGCGAGCCGTCCGCCCGCAGCCCGTGGCGGGCCAGGAAGCGGGCGGCGAGGGCGAGGTCGGCACAGCTCATCTCGATGGAGCACTGCCAGAAGTAGTGCTCCAGCAGGGCCGGGACCGGATTGTCGATGTTGCCGTACGCCGCCATGAAGTGGGCCACGGCGGCGTTGCGGTCGCCGTGCGCCTGCTCGGACGCGGCGACGTCGGCGTCGAAGCCGAGGCCGGGGTTGCCGCTCTCCTGGCGGAGGAACTCCAGCAGTTCGCTGCTGGCGTCGCCGGTGAGCGTCTGCAGCCGGTCGGTGACGACGAGCGCGCCCGCGTTGATGAACGGGTTGCGCGGGATGCCGTTCTCGTACTCCAGCTGCACCAGCGAGTTGAAGGGGTTGCCGGACGGCTCGCGCCCGACCCGCTCCCACAGGCTGTCGCCGCCCTCGGCGAGGGCGAGGGCGAGCGCGAACACCTTGGTGACGGACTGGGCGGAGAACGGCGTGCGCCAGTCGCCCACGCCGTACAGGTTGCCGTCGAGGTCGGCGAGCGCCATCCCGAACTGGCGGGGGTCGACTCCCGCGAGCGCCGGGATGTACTCGGCCGGCGTACCGCTGCCGATGAGCGGGGCGACGTCGTCCGCGATCCGCTCCAGCACCGCCTGGTAGTCCACTACGCGTCCTTGAAGCCTCGGTGCAGCGCGACGATGCCGCCGCTCAGGTCGCGCCAGGCGACCCGGCCCCAGCCGGCCTTGCGCAGCAGCGCGGCGAGCGCGGGCTGGTCGGGCCAGGCGCGGATGGACTCGGCGAGGTAGACGTACGCGTCGGGGTTGGAGGACACGGCGCGGGCGACCGGGGGCAGGGCGCGCATCAGGTACTCGGTGTAGACGGTACGGAAGGGCCCCCAGACGGGCTGCGAGAACTCGCAGATGACCACCTTGCCGCCGGGCTTGGTGACCCGGTACAGCTCGCGCAGCGCGGTGTCGGTGTCCTGGACGTTGCGCAGGCCGAAGGAGATGGTGACGCTGTCGAAGGTGTCGTCCTTGAACGGGAGCCGGGTGGCGTCGCCGGCGGTGAGCGGCAGCCAGGGATGCCGCTTCTTGCCTTCGCGGAGCATGCCGAGGGAGAAGTCGCAGGGGACGACGTACGCGCCGGTGGCGGCGAACGGCATCGAGGAGGTCGCCGTGCCGGCGGCGAGGTCCAGCACCTTCTGGCCGGGGCGGGCGTCGACGGCCCGGGCGACGGCCTTGCGCCAGAGACGGGCCTGGCCGAGGGACAGCACGTCGTTGGTGAGGTCGTAGTTCGCGGCGACTCCGTCGAACATGGAGGCGACTTCGTGCGGCTGCTTGTCCAGGGATGCGCGGGTCACTGGCGTTGGCCCCTCGGTGCTCGGTCGGGCGGGCGGTCGATACCGGCCCATTCTGGCAGGCGCCCCGCCCCCGCCCACCGGGGGCTCCGCCCCGGACCCCGCGCCTCAAACGCCGGCGAGGCTGGCAGGGATGCCCAGCGGCGCCGCAAGGCCGCCCGGCGGCCAGGTTTCGGGGGCTCCGCCCCCGCACCCCCGCGCCTCAAACGCCGGCGGGGCTGGGCTGGTGCCCGGCGGCGCTGGAAGGCTGTCCGGCGGGCAGGCTTTCGGGGCTCCGCCCCGGACCCCGCGCCTCAAACGCCGGCGGGGCTGGGCTGGTGCCCGGCGGCGGCAGAATCCAGCCCGCGCGGCGTTTGAGCGCACGGGCGCGGAGCGCACGTACGGGGGCCCGGGGGCGGAGCCCCCGCCCACCCAGCCCCGCTGGCACCCAATCCAGCCCCGTCGGCGATTGAGGCGCACCCACCCAGCCACGCCGGGCGCCCCTTCAGCCCCGCCGGCGTTTGAGGCGCACCCACCCAGCCCCGCCGGCGATTGAGGCGCAGGGGTGTGGGGGCGGAGCGCACGGGCTTCGAGCTGCGCCGGCGGGCTGGTCAGCGGCGGCGGTGGAGGAGGCGGCCGGCGATCACCGTCGCCACGCAGGCCACCCCGTCGGCCCCCGCCAGCACCGCGTCGGCGTCCCTCGTCGCGAAGACCGCGAAGTCGGCCGGGCCGCCGGCCACCAGTTCGCCGTGGAAGCCGGCAGCCGAGAGTGGGCCGACGATCGTCAGGCCCGAGCGGGCCACCGCCGTCCGGACCGCCGGCACGGTGAAGCGGCCGGCCACCGCCACCACGCCCCGCGCCAGCAACCGCTGCGTACCGCGCCGCGCGCTCTGCCCCCACTGGACCTCCGTCAGCGGCGGGGGCGGGGGCGCCTCCTCCCGGGCGTCCAGGAAGTACGTGCCCTCCAGCAGCGCGTCGGCGCCCGGCATGACCAGGCCCGGCGTCAGCAGGCCGGGCCACCGCCGCACCCGCGCCCGCGGATCGGCGGCCGCCAGGTCCTCGTACCGGCCGATGGCCACCACCCGGCCGCCGTCCGTCAGGACCGCGCCGTCAGCGAGGACGCCGGACGACGGGGCCGTCAGTACCGCGTCCGCCGCGTGCAGCGTGACGGTCACGTCGTCCTCGTCCTCACGTCGTCGGGATCAGCTTCAGCTCGGGGTGCGCCGTCCCGCCCTCGATGGCCGTCGAGGAGATGTGCGAGACCACGCGGTCGTCGACCGGGTCGTTCGCCGGGTCGTCGTGCACGAGCAGGTGCTCGTACGTCGTCGCCCGCTGCGCCGGCGTCCGCCCCGCCTTGCGGATCAGGTCGATCAGCTCCAGACGGTTCGAGCGGTGCTTCGCGCCCGCCGAGGAGACCACGTTCTCCTCCAGCATCACCGAGCCGAGGTCGTCCGCGCCGTAGTGCAGCGACAGCTGCCCGGCCTCCTTGCCGACGGTCAGCCACGAACCCTGGATGTGCGCGACGTTGTCGAGGAACAGCCGCGCGATCGCGATCATCCGCAGGTACTCGAAGATCGTGGCCTGCGTCCGGCCCTTGAGGTGGTTGTTCTCGGGCTGGTACGTGTACGGGATGAACGCCCGGAAGCCGCCCGTCCGGTCCTGCACGTCCCGGATCATCCGCATGTGCTCGATGCGCTCGGCGTTCGTCTCGCCCGTGCCCATCAGCATCGTGGAGGTGGACTCCACGCCCAGGTTGTGGGCGATCTCCATGATCTCCAGCCACCGCTCGCCGGACTCCTTCAGCGGCGCGATCGCCTTGCGCGGCCGCTCCGGCAGCAGTTCGGCGCCCGCGCCCGCGAACGAGTCCAGGCCCGCCGCGTGGATCCGGCGGATCGCCTCCTCCGCCGAGACCCCGGAGATCCGGGCCATGTGCTCGACCTCGGACGCGCCCAGCGAGTGGATCACCAGCTGCGGGTAGGCCTTCTTGATCGCGGAGAAGTGCTCCTCGTAGTACTCCACGCCGTACTCCGGGTGGTGCCCGCCCTGGAACATCACCTGGGTGCCGCCCAGCTCGACCGTCTCCGCGCAGCGGCGCAGGATGTCGTCGAGATCGCGCGACCAGCCCTTCTTCTTGTCCTTCGGGGCCGCGTAGAAGGCGCAGAACTTGCAGGCGGTCACACACACGTTGGTGTAGTTGATGTTGCGCTCGATGATGTACGTCGCGATGTGCTCGGTACCCGCGTAGCGGCGGCGGCGCACGGTGTCGGCCGCGGAGCCGAGGGCGTGCAGCGGCGCGTACCGGTAGAGGTCGAGCGCCTCCTCCGGGGTGATCCGGCCCCCTGCGGCGGCACGGTCGAGGACAGACTGGAGAGCGGCCTGGTCGGTCACCGGTGCGTCACCTTTCGGCGGGGTCGACGAATGTCACGACGTACGGATCTCAGGACGAATGTCAAGGGTCCGGACCGATCCAGCCTACGCCAGGGGGCCGCCGCCGGATTCAGGGGCTACGGGTGAGGTCGCCCTCCGGGTTCCCGGCCGCGCGGTCGCCCGAACGGTAGTGGAGCGTGCCGCCCTCGTTGAGGGTGAACCGCTCGTCGGCGGAGCCGCCCGCGCAGATCCCGGGGTGCGGATTGGTGTTGCCGGCGCTGTCCAGGACCAGCGAGCGGTCGGTGGCGGAGGTGAGCTTCCAGTTCCCGCTGCAGTCGTACTTCGTACCCAGCAGGTCGAGCACCGACTTGTCACGGCCGACCACCTCGCCCTTCTTCCCGGCCTTGATGGTGATCTCGAACTGGACCGGCGCCCCGAGGTTGGTGGTGACCGTCCCCTTCCAGGTGCCGGTCAGCTCCTTGGGCACGTCCTCGCGCGCGGCGGCACCCGTCGACCGCGGGCTGGGGAGCGCCGAACCGGGCGAGGAGGCCGCCGGCTGCGGGGTCCTGGCCTCGCCCGCCATGTCCCGCTCCTTGTCCGCGGACGGGCTCCCGGGCAGCAGGCCCATGCTGTACAGCCCGCCCGCCGTCAGCGCCAGTACGGCGGCCGCGGCCAGCACCACGGTGCAGCTGTAGCGCCGCCCGGCCGCGGTCATCCGGACCTCGCGCCCTTCGCTCCCGCCGGGGGCCGTGCGCGGGCCGGGCACCGAGCCCAGGGGGCCGCGCGGGCCGGTCTCGGTCGGGATGCCGTACGGGCCCGCCGGAGCACCCGCCGGAACGCCCGCCGCAGCACCCGCCAGAGCATTCGCCGGGGCGCCCGTCGCAGCGCCCAGCGGCGCGCCGTACGAAGGGTCCGCCGGCCCGAAGCCGCCCGTGCCCGGGCCCGGGCCCGTGTCCGCCTGGCCGCCGTACGAGGGGCTGGTGAACGGCACCGGGCCGGAGACCGGACCGGACACCGGGCCCGACACCGCCTCCGCGCCCGGTGCGCCGGGCCCCGGCTCCGCGTTCGCGTCCAGGTCCAGCAGCCGTACCGCCGCCCGCGAGGCCTCCTCGACCAGCGGCGCCGGCAGCCAGCCCGGCACGCCCAGCGCGTCGCCGAGCGCCTGCGCGAGGGCCTGGGGCGCCGGCCGGGCGGCCGGGTCCTTGGCCAGGCAGGCCGTCACCAGCGGCACCAGCGCGGCCGGCACCCCGGTGAGGTCGGGCTCCTCGTGGACGACCTTGTACAGCAGCGTCGCCGAGTTGTCCCCGCTGAACGGGGCCCGGCCCGTCGCCGCGAACGCCAGCACCGCGCCCAGCGAGAAGACGTCCGCCGCCGCCGTGACCCCCTTGCCGAGGATCTGCTCGGGGGACATGTAGCCGGGCGAGCCGATCGAGACCCCGGTGGAGGTCAGCGACGCCGTGCCGTCCGTGGCCCGGGCGATCCCGAAGTCGATCAGCCGCGGCCCGTCCAGGGTCAGCAGCACGTTCGAGGGCTTGACGTCGCGGTGGACCAGGCCGAGCGCGTGCACGGCCACCAGGGCCCGCGCGAGCCCCGCGCCGATGGCCCGTACGGCAGGCTCCGGCAACGGCCCGAACGCGGCCAGCGCCTGGCCCAGGGCGGGCCCGGCGACGTACCCGGTGGCGACCCACGGCACCGCCGCGTCCGGATCCGCGTCGAGCACCGGCGCGGTCCACTCGCCGCCGACCCGCCGCGCCGCCTCGACCTCGCGCCGGAACCGGGCCCGGAACTCCTCGTCGGAGGCGAAGTGCGGGTGCACGATCTTGACGGCGACGGTCCGGCCGCCCCCGCTGCGCCCGAGGTAGACCCGGCCCATGCCGCCGGCGCCCAGGCGTCCCAGCAGCCGGTACGGGCCGATGGTCCGCGGCTCCCCGGCCTCCAACGGCTGCATGGCTCCCCCTCCATACGGCGACCGGCCCGTGACCGGCTTCGAACGGCGGGATGAACGGTCATGTCCACCCGCGCCCCGGCCGGAAACTCACCCGGTCGGCCCGGATGCACCCTAGTGCCACCCCGCTGCGCGGGCCGGAAAGATGCATGACACGGTGATGCCCATGAGACCCCAGACCGCCCCGGCGGCCATGGCGGCCGTCCTGCTCACGGCCCTGATATCCGCCCTCCTCACCGGCTGCTCCTCCCAGGGCGACCCGATGAGGTTCGACACCCCCGCGAAGTCGGCCAAGCCGGCCAAGGACGCCTCGCCCCGCGCCCTGACCGAGGCCGAGCGCCGCGCCCAGGACCTGACCCAGTTGCCGACGGGACCGCCCGCGGAGTTCACCAAAGAGAGCGACGTCGAGGGCGGCACGACCATCAGCGTGACGACGCTGGCGGGCAAGAAGTCGGGATTCACCGGACAGGTGTGGGTCTGGGTGCCCAAGCAGTACTTCGAACCGCGGTACGCGCAGACCGGCTTCCCGGTGATGATCACCCTCCCGGGCGGCAAGGGCTTCCCCAAGAACTACTGGGCCGGCACCAACCTCGGGCTGCACAGCGGCATCACCAAGTGGTCGCAGGAGGGCAAGAGCCTGCCGTTCATCGTGGTCATGCCGGTCCTCAACCCCGACAAGGAGTACTACCAGGACGGCAGTGACATACCCGGCCGGCCGCGGATCGGAACCTGGCTGTCGGAGGACGTCCCCGATCTGGTCAAGGCGAATTTCCGGACCTTCAAGTCCCGCGACGGATGGGGCCTGATGGGCTCCTCGTCCGGTGGTTTCGTCGCTCTGAAGTTCGCCCTGCAGAAGCCCGACCAATTCAAGGCCGTGATCTCTTCCGGTCCCGACACCCGCCCCGACTCCCCGCTGTGGAAGGGGTACGCCGCGGAGATGCAGGCGAACAATCCCGAGAAGCTCGCGCAGGAACTGATCGCCAAGGGCGGACCGGACGTCTACGTCGCCTTCCAGATCGGCACCGCGGAAAGCGGAATGACGAATCTCCAGAATTTCATCAAGAATTACGGCAAGGGTCCGGTGAAGACCCACCTCCAGGTGATCCAGGGCGGCGGGCACGACGCCAAGAGCTACATGCGCGGCATGGACGAGGGCGCCATGAAGTGGTTCAGCGACCAGCTCCAGGCCCCCATCGCGACCCCGTAGGCGGTCCCCGGACGGGTCTCCGGGCGGGCGTCAGCGGGTGGGCGCAGCGGCCAGCAGCTCCACGTCCACGTCCGCCGGGAACCCGGTCGTCGGGCCCGTCCGGCGCGCGAACTCCCGTACGCCGGCCAGCTGGTCGGGACCGAAGCGGAAGTCGAGCGTGGTGAAGTAGCGCTCCAGCAGGTCGGCGTCGAAGACCTCCCAGCGGGCCGCCTGCTCGGCGACCTTGGCGACCTCCTCCAGGGACAGGTCGCGGGAGGCGAGGAAGGCCTCGTGGACCTGCCGGACCACGACCGGCTCGCGGGCGAGGTAGTCCTTGCGGGCCGCCCAGACGGCGAACACGAACGGCAGTCCGGTCCACTCCTTCCACATGAGCCCCAGGTCATGGACGGTGAGCCCGAGCCGCGGGGCGTCGTGGAGGGAGGCCCGCAGCGCCGCGTCGCCGATCAGGACGGCGGCGTCGGCCTCCTGCATCATCACGCCGAGGTCGGGCGGGCAGGAGTAGTAGTCGGGCCGTACGCCGTACTGCTCGGCGAGCAGCAGCTGCGCCAGCCGAACAGACGTACGAGAGGTGGAGCCGAGGGCGACCCGGGCGCCGTCGAGCCGCTCCAGCGGCACCTGGGAAACGATCACGCAGGACATGACGGGCCCGTCGCAGCCCACCGCCAGATCGGGGAACGCCACCAGCTCGTCCGCGTTGCGCAGGAACTCCACGAGGGTGATCGGGGCGATGTCGAGGTCTCCGGCCACCAGGCGCTCGCTGAGCTTCTCGGGGGTGTCCTTGGTCAGCTCAAGATCCAGCAGCGTGCCCGTCCGGGCCAGGCCCCAGTAGAGCGGGAGGCAGTTCAGGAACTGAATGTGGCCGACGCGCGGCCGGCTGCGATTGGCGTCCACATCGCGAGACTAGCCCTCCGCCGCTCGTCAGCATCGCGGCGGGGTCTCAAACGTCCGGGTGACGTGATCTTTCCCTCTGGTCTGCCGGGGACTGTGCGTGCTACGCTCGACGCAAGTTGCAGTTTGGTTTCCCTTGCAGTACGAAGCCTGCGGAGCATGTAACCGCGGGCTTTTGTAGTTTTCAGACTTCTTAGCAGGTTCTGGAGCAGGGCGACCCTTTGGCCCATAGGAGGGCTCATGGCTACCGGAACCGTGAAGTGGTTCAACGCTGAAAAGGGCTTCGGCTTCATCGCCCAGGACGGCGGCGGCCCGGATGTCTTCGTCCACTACTCCGCGATCAACGCGTCTGGCTTCCGCTCCCTCGAGGAGAACCAGACCGTGAACTTCGACGTCACCCAGGGCCCGAAGGGCCCGCAGGCGGAGAACGTCACCCCGGCCTAATCGCCCGGGCCAACCGGATCGCGGTTGGATAGCAGTACCCAAGGAGCCCTGTCTCCCCCGCTCAGGCGGAGGAGCCGGGGCTCCTGCCTTTTGTGCGCCCCGAAGGGGTGCGACAGCGGGCCGCCGCCCCGCCCGGCCCCCCCCCCCCCGGCCCCCCGGGGGGGGGGGCCCCCCCCCGGCAGGGGGTGTGCCACGGGGGGGGGGCCCCGGGGGGGGGGGGGGCCCGGGCCCCCGCGGCGGGGGGGGGGGGGGGCGGGCCGGGGGGGGGGGCGCGCGGGGGGGGGGGGCGGGGGGGCCGCCCCCGGGGGGCCGGGGGGGGGGGGCGGCCCGCTGTGCTGTGCGCTACCGGACGGTCAGGGCTTGACCGAGGGCGTGGCGACCGGGGCGGTCGGGGTGCCCGGGACCGGCGGGGTCGTCGGGGCCGGGTCCGGGGTCTCGGCCTTGGTGACGTTGAGCACCAGGACCAGCTCGGCGCCGTCCTTGGTCCACACCCGCAGGTGGTACGGCCCCGGGACGGCCGTCTCCGGGACGAACAGCTCGGGCAGAACGATCTTGCCGTCCGCACCCGTCGGGGCCAGCGTCAGGCTGCGCTGCTCCTTGCCGTCCTTGTCCTTGAAGAACGGGCCCATCTTGTCGGCGACCCACTTGCCGTCGGCGTCCTTCACCACGCTCTCGGCGGTCACGACCGTGCCCGCGGCCGGCTTGCCCTGCGCCGTGGCCAGCAGCTCGATGCCCTTGAAGCTGGCGCCCGCGGCCGCCTCCGGCGCCTTGTCACCCTGGCGGGTGATCGTGTCGGCGCGCGGTACCGGCTTGGGGGTGACCGTTCCGGTGAACTTCACCGAGAACTCGCGGGTGCCGTAGAGCGTGGCCCGCAGGGTGAAGCTGCCGCCCTTCTCCCCCGCGCCCGCCTTCAGCTGCGGCGCGGCCGCGATGCCCTGGGCGTCGGTGCGCGCGACGACGTGGTCCTTGCCGTCCGCGGCGAAGGCCGTGCCGCCGGTCGTGTCCTCCTCGACGGCGAAGATGACGATCTCGTTCGCGGCCGGCTTGCCGTCGCTCAGGAGCGCCTTGACCGTCGCGTTCCCCGGGATCACCGCACCGGCCTCAGCCCGCAGCGCGCTCTCGCCGACGATCTGGAGCCCGTTCACGGTCGCGGGCGGCGGGGTCGGCTTCGACGGCTCGACGGGCGGCGTGGTCGGGTTGGCCGGTTTCGTAGGGTTGGTCGGGTTCGTCGGCTGGGTCACCGGCGGCGTGTACGGCGGCGGCGTCGTGGCCGGCGGGGTGGGGGTCGTGGTCGGCGGCTGGGTCGGGTAGTTCCCGGCGGGCGGGTTCGGGACTCCGGCGACGCCCTCCTGGTACTTCCGCATGAAGCCCAGGACGCTGTTCACGTACTCGCGGGAGTTGTTGTAGCTGAGGATCGCCCGGTCGAGCTGGGCGGGGTCCGAGAGGTTCCGGTCCCCCGCGCACAGGTACAGGCCGGCGCCCAGCGCCGCGTCGTAGATGTTGTTCGGGTCGCGCTTGCCGTCGCCGTTGCCGTCGGCGCCCCAGGTCGCCCAGGTCGACGGGATGAACTGCATCGGGCCCACGGCCCGGTCGTACTCGGCGTCCGCGTCGAACTCGCCCTTGTCCGTGTCCAGGATCTTGGCGAAGCCGTTGCCGTCCAGGCGGGGGCCCCGGATCGGCTTCTCGGTGTAGCCGTCCTCCTTGAGCCCGTAGCCGGAGGCGTGCACGGACTCGATGCGGCCGATGCCGGCGAGCAGCTCCCAGGGCAGCTTGCACGTGGGCAGCGCCGCCTCCACGGACACCGCGGCGCGCTTGTACGCGTCCAGGGCGGTCCCGGGTATACCGCTGGCCGAGTCCGCGGCACCGCCCGCGCCCGCACCGGCACCGGTGCCCGGCGGCGGGTCGGAGACCAGGTCGGGCAGGTCCAGGCGCGCGTTGCCGCGGTCATTGGCCTGCGGGCTGTCGGGGGTCGGCTCGGCCTCCCCCGCGTCGGCGGTCGGGGTGTTGGTGACGACGGCGGCCGTGGTCAGGCTGGCCGCGAGCGCGGCGGTGCAGAGCACCTTGCGCGACGTGTTGACGAGGTGGCGGTGAAGAGGCTTCACAGTGCGGCGATCCCCCCAAGGCGAGCCGTGAATATTCACTGTCTATCAGGTATTCGGCGACGACTCGCCGTCCCCCCTCTGATATGTGACGCACCATTCGTCTAGCCTTCACCGGTCCTTCCCCACCCCTGAACAAACGCCACAAATCCCCGACCGATACGCGGAGAAGACCCCGAAAGTCCCCGCCTCCTCCCGATATGACACACTCCCGTGGTCAACCGACCGTCCAGGAAAGAGCGTGGAACCCGCAGTGACCGTACGCAAGGGCGCCGCCCTCCTGACGCCGCTCCTGCTGGCCGCCGTACTGACGGCCTGCGGTACGGACTCCCCGCCCCCGCAGGAGCCGAAGCCCACGGCCTCCCCGCTCGCCCAGGCCCCCGCCGCGCCGTCGGACCGCCCGGGCACCTCCCAGGCGGACGTCTCCGCCCAGGTGGTCGAGGTCATGCGCGCGCACGGCGCCGAACTGACCGACGCCCGCCAGCCCCGCCCGGGCCTGATCGCCCTGCGCTCCCCCAAGGGCATGACCCCGCAGGCGGCGGACGCGGCCATCACGGCCGGCCTCGCGGACCTGGTGGCGCGCCAGTGGCAGCAGGACGAGCCGAACGGCTCGATCCGCAAGCTCAAGAAGCCCGGCTGGGGCCTGTGGGCCACCACCCTCCCCGCCGCCCAGATCCTCAAGGACGCCTCCGCCGCCCCCTCGGACGTGGTCATCACCGTCACGGTCACCGCGATCTCCGAGTAGGCCGCCCCAGCTCCGCCCACACGGCCTTCCCCGGCCCGCCGCCGGACCGCGGCCCCACCCCCCAGGCCACGGCCAGGGCCGCCACGATCAGCAGCCCGCGCCCGCCCTCCGCGGACCAGGGGTCGACGGCCCGCCGTACCGGCCCGC